>CAZPAV010000026.1:0-39048 GCA_964584755.1 uncultured Acidimicrobiaceae bacterium | reverse complement strand
GTACGAGCCCCCCGGGCCCGAGCGCCACGCCTGGCGTCGGGCGATCGCCGCCGCCGCCGGCGAGGCGACGATCCGGGACGGCAGGACCCCGCTGCCGCCGGCCGCGTCCTCCCCCGCGGTGTGAGGTGGAGAGGAACCGGAGCCGCGGACGGCCCAGCTAGGGTGGACCCGATGAACGAGCAGCACGTCGCCGTGGTCACCGGGGGGACCGGCTCGGTCGGGCGAGCGCTCCTGCCGCTCCTCGTCGCCCGGGGGTTCCGCCTCGCCGTCACCTACCTCCTGCCCGAGGAGGCGACCCGCGTCGAGGACGAGCTCGGTCTCGACGAGGACGAGCTCATGCTGCGCCGGATCGACGCCACCGAGCCGGAGGCGATCACGAAGTTCCTCCAGGAGGTGGCGGACACGTTCGGGCCCATCAACGTCCTCTGCTCCCTGGTGGGCGGGTGGGCCGGCGGTCGCGACGTCGAGGAGACCGACGACCTGCGCTTCGAGCGGATGCTCGACCTCAACCTCCGCTCCGCGTTCTACACGGTGCGGGCGGCGATCCCCCACATGCGACCGAGCCCGTGGGGCCGCATCATCCTCATGGGGTCCCGGCAGGCGTTCGACGCCCCGCCGGGGCAGGCCGCCTACAACGTGGCGAAGGCCGGCGTCGTCGCCCTCGCCAAGTCCGTCGCCAACGAGCTGGCCGACACGAACATCACCGCGAACGCGCTCCTCCCGTCGGTCATCGACACCGAGGCCACCCGGGCGGCGCTCCCCTACGCCGACTACGTGAACTGGCCGAAGCCGGCGGAGATCGCCGCCGTCATCGACTTCCTCGCCAGCCCCCGGTCCGGGGTCATCAACGGCGCCGCGCTCCCCGTCTACGGGAACAGTTGACCCGCCGGCGCACCGCCGCCTCCCCCTCGGGCACCGCGTACGACGTCGTCGTGGTCGGGTCCGGGTTCGGCGGGAGCGTGAGCGCGTTGCGGCTCGCCGAGAAGGGGTACCGCGTCGGCGTCCTCGAGGCGGGCCGCCGTTTCACCGCGGCGGACCTCCCCCGCACGAACTGGGATCTACGCCGTTTCCTCTGGTTCCCCCGGCTCGGGATGCGCGGCATCCAGCGGATCACGTTGCTGCGCCACGCCCTCGTCCTCTCCGGCGCCGGCGTCGGCGGCGGCTCCCTCGTGTACGCCAACACCCTGTACGAGCCGCACGACGCCTTCTACACGGATCCGCAGTGGGGCGACGTGACCGACTGGCGTCGCGAGCTGGCGCCGTTCTTCCGTCTCGCCCGGCGCATGCTCGGGGTCACCCGCCGCCGGCACGACACCCCCGCCGACGCGGTGCTCCGGGTCGTGGCCCGCCACTTCGACGTCGAGGACACCTTCGAGCCCACCCCGGTGGGCGTGTTCTTCGGGGCCCCGGGCGTCACCGTCCCCGACCCGTACTTCGGCGGCGCCGGGCCGCCGCGGACGGGGTGTCGCGAGTGCGGCGGATGCATGGTCGGGTGTCGCTTCGACGCCAAGAACACGCTCGACCGCAACTACCTCTACCTGGCGGAGCGGGCCGGCGCCGCCGTCCATCCGGAGCGGGAGGTCGTCGATCTCGAGCCCCTCCCCGACGGCGGGTACCGGGTGACGACCCGCCGCCCGGGGGCCTGGCTCCGGCGCGATCGGCGCGTCTTCACCGCCGCGGAGGTGATCCTCGCCGCCGGGTCCCTCGGGACGACCCGCCTCCTCCTCACCCTGCGGGCCCGGGGGCGGCTGACCCGGCTCTCGCCCCGCCTCGGGGAGCACGTCCGGACGAACTCCGAGGTGATCCTCGGGGCCACCGCCCGCGACACCGCCGTCGACTACTCCCGGGGGGTGGCGATCACCTCCTCGATCCATCCCGAGCCTCGCACGCACGTCCAGCCGGTGCGCTACCCCAAGGGGAGCAACCTCATGGGCCTGCTCGGGACGGTCCTCACCGACGGCGGTGGCGCCGTACCCCGGCCGCTCCGGTTTCTCGGTGCCGTCCTGGCGCATCCGGTGCGGTTCCTCCGCTCCCTCTCGGTGCGGCGCTGGTCGGAGCGCACCGTGGTGCTCCTCGTCATGCAGTCCTACGACAACGCGCTCCGGCTCCTCCTGAGACGGGGCCTCCTCGGGACCCGTCTCACCTCCCGCAGCGACACCGGCCCGCCGCCGCCCACGTACCTGCCGATCGCCAACGAGGCGGCGCGGGTCGCCGCCGCGGCGATGCGCGGCGATCCGGGGAGCGCCCTCAACGAGGCGCTCCTCGACATCCCCACGACGGCGCACCTCCTCGGTGGGGCGCCGGTGGGGTCGTCGCCGGAGCGGGGGGTGGTCGATCCCTACCACCGGGTGTTCGGTCACCCCGGCCTCCACGTCGTCGACGGCAGCGCGCTGGGCGCCAACCCGGGGGTGAACCCCTCGTTGACGATCACCGCCATGGCGGAGCGGGCGCTGGCGATGTGGCCCGTCCGGGGGGAGGCGGATCCTCGGCCCGCGCCGGGGGCCCCGTACCGGCCGGTGCGGCCGGTCCCGCCGCGACGTCCGGCGGTGCCGCCGGCGGTCCTCGGCGAGGATCCGTGGGGTGCGGGCCCGTGGCCCGGACCCGCGGCCGACCCGCCCCCGAAGGGGGCGGGTCGGTAGCCCCGACCGGATTCGAACCGGCGTTACTGGCTTGAGAGGCCAGCGTCCTAGGCCGCTAGACGACGGGGCCGGAGGAGGGACGGCGCGCCGCGCCGTCCGTTCGCTCGGGGGGGAGGACTCGAACCCCCAATGACGGGACCAGAACCCGCTGTGTTGCCAATTACACCACCCCCGAAGGCGGCGCGAGGATACGGCTCCTCATCGGGAAATGACAACCCGGCCCGGCGGGCCCGCGTTCCCGCTCGGCGCCCCTCCGGTGGTGGTCATCCCGCCGCGGTGAGCCGCATCCGGGCGGTGTCGATCCGGGCCAGGGTGCGCTCCCGGCCGAGCACCTCGAGGGACTCGAACAGCGGTGGGCTCACCGTCGATCCGGAGACGGCGACCCGGATGGGTTGGAGCCCCTTGCGCGCCGAGAGGCCCCGCTCCGCCAGCATCCCCCGCAGGGCGGTCTCGATCGCCGGGGTGGTCCACTCCGGAAGGCGCTCCAGCGCGGCGAGGGCCCCCTCGAGGGCGCCGGCGGCTCCCGGGGTCATCACCTTCCGCCACGCCGCCTCCTCGATGGCGACGTCGGGAACGAAGAGGAACCGGACCTGCCCGGCGACGTCGGCGAGGAGCTTCGTCCGCTCCTGGACGTGGGGGGCGATCCGCATGAAGCGGCGTCGCTCCTCCTCGTCGAGCTCCCGGCCCAGTCCGGCGACGACCCAGGGGAGGGCCCGGGCGACGAACTCCTCGACCGGGAGCTCCCGCAGGTACACGCCGTTCATCCACAGGAGCTTCTCCGGATCGAAGATGGCCGGGTTGCGGGACACGTCGGCGAGGTCGAAGCGGCGCGCCATCTCCTCCAGGGACACGATCGTCTCGTCCTCCCCGGGTGACCAGCCGAGCAGGGCCAGGTAGTTGACGAACGCCTCGGGCAGGTAGCCGGCCTCCCGGTACGTCGCCACCGCGGTGTCGCCGTGGCGTTTCGACAGCTTGCGGCCGTCGGGCCCCATGAGGAGGGAGAGGTGGGCGTACGTGGGGGGGGTGGCCCCCATGGCGGTGGTGAGGAGGAGGTGCTTGGGGGTGGAGGAGAGGAGGTCCTCGCCGCGGATGACGTGGGTGATGCCGAAGTCGACGTCGTCGACGGTGGAGGCGAGGTGGTAGGTGGGGGTCCCGTCGGAGCGGAGGATCACGAAGTCCTCGATCTGGGCGTGGTCGAAGGTCATCTCGCCCCGGACGGCGTCGACGAAGACGGTGCGTCCCGGCCGGGGGACGCGGAACCGGACGGTGGCGGTCTCACCGGCGGCGAGGCGCCGGCGCGCCTCCTCCGGTCCCGGGTCGAACCGCCCGTCGTACGCCGGGGCGGTGCCGGCCGCCCGGGCCTCGGCGCGGAAGGCGTCGAGGACCTCCGCGGGGGCGAAGCTGTGGTAGGCGCGCCCGGCGGCGACGAGCTCGGCCGCCACCTCCCGGTACCGGGTCAGTCGCCGGCTCTGCCGGTAGGGGGCGTGGGGACCTCCCACCTCCACGCCCTCGTCCCAGGCGAGACCGAGCCAGCGGAGCCCGTCGACGATGGCGGCGGCGAACTCGGGCCGGGAGCGCTCCCGGTCGGTGTCGTCGCTGCGCAGGAGGAAGGTGCCGCCCCGGGAGCGGGCGAAGAGCCAGTTGAAGAGGGCGGTGCGGGCGCTCCCGACGTGGAGGTGGCCCGTGGGGGACGGCGCGAAGCGGACCCGGACGCTCACGGCGCCACGACCGGGTTGACGAGGACCCCGATGCCCGAGATGTCGACCTCCATCCGGTCCCCGGGCTCGACCGGGCCGACGCCGGCAGGGGTGCCGGTGAGGACGACGTCCCCGGGGAGGAGGGTCATCACCCGGGAGACGAAGGAGACGATCTCGCCGACGCCGAAGATCATGTCGGCGGTCGACCCGGACTGGCGCACCTCGCCGTTGACCCGGCACACGACGGAGAGCCCGGCGCGGGGGTCGATCTCGGTGTCGATGGCGGGACCGAGCGGGCAGAACGTGTCGTACCCCTTCGCCCGGGTCCACTGCCCGTCGGACGCCTGGAGGTCCCGGGCGGTGACGTCGTTGGCGGCGGTGTAGCCGAGGACGTGGGCGTCGACGTCCTCGGCGGCGACGTCACGGGTCACCGTGCCGATGACGACCGCCAGCTCCGCCTCGTGCTGGAGATCGTGGGTGTCGGGGGGGTACCGGACCGGCTGCAGCGGCCCCACCACCGCGGTGGGGGGCTTGAGGAAGATGATGGGGTGGGGCGGCAGGTCGTCGGGAACCCCGAGGCGGGGCAGCTCGGCGGCGTGCGCCGCGTAGTTCTTCCCCACGCAGACGATCTTCGTGGGGATGACCGGCGCCAGCAGGCGCGCCCGATCCCAGGGGACGACGGTCTCGGTGGGCTCCCAGGCCACGAAGGGGGATCCCCGGTGGAGACGGATCCCCTCCGGTTCGACGGCGCCGTAGGTGATGTCGTCGACGTCGGTGTCGACCCGGACGATCTTCATGGCCCCTCCGTGGGGTAGGCGTGGGTGGCGTGCAGGCGCTCGAGCCGTTCCCGCTGCTCGGGGGTGAGACGGTGGAGCTCCCGGGTGAAGTGCTCCGGCTCGACGGCGACGAAGAGCGCGTCCGCCACGGCGAAGAGCCCGCCGTCGTCCTCGACGACGCCTCTCGCCCAGGCTTTGCGTCCGTCGCGTCCCGTCAGCCAGCCCCGCCCCCGCACGTGGTGACGCAGCGGCACGGGCCGCCGGTAGGAGACGTCGAGCTCGGCGGTCACCGCGGGGATGCCGTGGGCCATGGGAACGAAGCCGAGGAGGTCGTCGAGGAACGCGGCGATGGCGCCGCCGTGCACGAGCCCCGGTCCGCCGTGGAACCGCTCGTCGAAGTGGAGGTCGGCGACGACCTCGTCGCCGACGATGCGGGGCGTCACACCCATCTGATGCGGGTTCTCCGGGCCACAGCCGAAGCACCACGGCATGTGGAACGCGGGAAGGGTCGCGCCCGGCGGCAGCGGCAGCGCGACGTCGACGCCGGGCCCGCGACGGTCGGTCACCGCCGGGCGAGCCCGTCCCCGGCGGCGGTCCGGCGACGGATCGTGGCGAGGTCGGCGACGAGCAGGTCCTCGGGGACGCCGGCGAGGAACGTCTGGACCCGTTCCGGGTCGTGGGCGAAGCCGCCGAACCGCGTGACCCGGAGCACCTCGAGGGCGACGAGGACCTCGTCGGGGAGTCCCTCCGGGTCGAGTCCGAGCATCGCCATGGCGGCGTCGACGTCGCCACGCAGCGGCGCCCGACCCAGCCGGGAGGCTCGGGCGCCGACGAGGGCGCGGAGCGCGGCGGCGGTGTCGGCGCGGTGTTCGTTGACGGCGAGGGGGAACTCCCGGCCGGCGACGAGTCTCGCCGCGTAGCCCGGATCCGGTCCCGGGTTCCCGTACAGGCCCCCCCGGGGGACGTCCCCGGGCCCGTTCAGCTCCCCGGGACGGCCCGGCTTCCACGAGCGGGCCGGCGGCGTGGTCGACTCCGGGCGGGGGAGGACGGAGATGTCGAGTTCGAGGTTCGGCTGCTGACCCATCGTGTCCTTCCGGCGTCGGGGGCCGTCATGGTACGCGGCCGGGGACGATCAGATGAATTCCCGCCACTCGGGATGGAGGTCGAGCGTGCCGGTGGCGGCGCCCATGAAGAGCTCCTGGGCCCGCCGCGTCACCGGACCGGGCCGCCCCTCCCCCACCGGCCGCCCGTCGACCTCCCGGATGGGGGTCACCTCGGCGGCGGTGCCGGTGAAGAACAGCTCGTCGGCGTAGTAGAGGTCGGTGCGGGTCATGGTCGTGGGGACCACCGTGAGGCCGTCCTCACGCAGGAGCGTGTCGACGGAGCGCCGGGTGATGCCGTCGAGGACGCCGGCGGCGACGGGCGGGGTGTGGACGACGCCGTCGCGCACGAGGAAGAGGTTCTCGCCGCTGCCCTCGGCGACGTAGCCGTCGGTGTTGAGGAGGATCGCCTCGTCGTACCCGCCGGCGAGGGCCTCCTGCTTGGCGAGGACGCTGTTGACGTACCCGCCGGTGACCTTGGCGTTCGGCATGAACGAGGACTGGTCGATGCGCCGCCAGGAGGAGACGGCGACGCGGATGCCGTTGCGGATGCCCTCCTCCCCCAGGTAGGCGCCCCACTCCCAGGCGGCGATGACGGTGCGGACCGCGGCGCCCGCCGGGTTGAGCCCCATGCTGCCGGTGCCGTAGAAGACGATCGGGCGGATGTACCCGCCGGCGAGGCCGTTGACCCGGAGGAGCTCCTTGGCGGCGTCGACGAGGTCGGCGACGGACCACTCGAGGGGGATCCCCAGCGCCTTGCAGGAGCGGACGAGACGGGTCATGTGGTCGGTGAGGCGGAACACGGCGGTTCCCTGCGTGGTCTCGTAAGCACGGATACCCTCGAAGGCGCCCGTCCCGTAGTGGAGCCCGTGCGACAGCACGTGGATCGTGGCGTCCTCCCACGGCACCATCGTGCCGTCCATCCAGATGTTCTTCGTGGCTTCCATACCCCGATTCTGGCACGCCGGATGGGATGCTGCGCCGACCGGGGCCGGCTCAGGGGCCGAGATGCCGGCCGTGCCACTCGAGGATGGCGGCGAACCGCTCCTCCCGATGCCGGGGTGAGCCGGAGCGGGACAGCTCGTGGCCCTCGCCGGGGAAGCGGAGCAGCTCGGTGGCGACGCCGCGTCGCCAGAGGAGGGCGAAGAGCTGCTCCCCCTGCTCGACGGGGCAGCGCAGGTCCTCCTCGGCGTGGATGACGAGCGTCGGCGTGGTGATCCGGTGGGCGTACGCCAGCGGGCTCGCCGTCCACAGCGTGGGCCACCCCTCGGGGGGGTCGACCTCGAGGTACGTCCGTCCGAACCAGGGACCGATGTCGGAGGTGGCGACGAAGGAGCTCCAGGCGTACAGGCCGCGTTCGGCCACCGCGGAGCGGAACCGGCCGTCGGCGGCGAGGACCCGCACCGTGGCGAAGCCGCCGTAGGAGCCGCCCATGACCCCCATACGTGCCGGGTCGAGCCGGGGGAAGCGGGCGAGGGCGACGTCGACCGCGGCGAGGAGGTCCCGCAGGTCCGGGGGCAGCTCCTCGTCCCAGGTGCCCACGATGGCGCGCACGTGGGCGGCGCCGTACCCGCTGGAGCCGCGCGGGTTGACGGCGACCACCCCGTACCCGGCCTCGACGTACACCTGGAACTCGTCGAAGAACCCGTAGCCGTACCGGGAGGCGGGTCCGCCGTGGATGTTCAGCAGGAGGGGGACCTGCTCGTCGCCCGGCGGCAGGTACACCCACCCCTCGATGGTGAACCCCTCCTGGGTGAAGGTGAATCGCCGCGGCGCGACGAGCCGGGCCGTGGCGCGGAACGCGGCGTGGAGGGCGGTGAGGGGCCGCTCCTCGCCGTTCTCCCACCACCACAGCTCGCCGGGGTCGGTGGGGGTGGAGGCGACGAACGCCGCCGCGGTGCCGTCGCGGCGCGGGTCGACCCCGGTGACGACCCGCTCGCCGCCGACGATCTCCTCGATGCCGCCGTCGGGGAGGATCCGGACGACGCCGACCCGGCCGCCGTCCTCGAGGGTGCAGAACGCGGTGCCGTCGTCGAGCCACCGGGGCCCGGCGGGGGCGGTGGCGGGCCATCCGGGGACGAGGTTGCGGTCGACGTCTCCGGTGAGGCAGGTCCACTCCCCGGTCGGCTCGCGGCGCCACAGCGGGAGCACGTCGGGGTGGGACCACACATCGGGGAGGCCGACGACGTGGAGGCGCCCGGCCCGGTCGAAGCTCGGGGTGCTCCACCGTCCCGGCGCGGTGAGCGCGGTGGCGTCGCCTCCGGCGGCGGGGACCGACCACACCTGGATGCCCGGGTCGAGCCCCCGGCCGGGGTGGCGGGCCCCGAGGAAGACGATCTCGGCGCCGTCGGGCGACCAGGCGATCTCCTGCTCGTCGTACTCGCCGGGGGTGAGGCAGCGGGGCTCGCCGCGGCCAGACGGGTCGACGAGCCAGACGTGGGTGTGCCGGTCGTCGAGCGGACCCCGCCCGTCGGCACGGTACGGGAGGCGGGTGAGGCGCCGGGGACGCCGCGCCCGCTCCGCGTCGTCGAGCCCCTCCCAGGCCTCGCTCCAGGTGGTGGCGACGACGGCGATCGCCTCCCCGTCCGGCGACCAGGCGAGCTCGCCCACCCCCAGCGGGAAGGAGGTGACGGTCTCGGCCTCGCCTCCGGCGAGGGGCAGGATCGCCACCTGGGCGGGATCTCCCCGGTCGGGTCCGCGGCGCAGGAACGCCAGCCGGTTCCCGTCGGGGGACCAGCGGGGGGCGTGGTCGTCGGGGCCGGCGGTGAGGGGGCGGGCGGCCTCGCCGTCCCACAGCCAGATCCGGCGCTCGTTGCGGTCGGCTTCACGGTCGGGGCGGGTGACGACGAAGGCGACCCGCCGGCCGTCGGGATGGAGTCGCGGGTCGGAGGGGACGCGGAGGTCGGCGAGCTGCTCGGGGCGCACGGGTGCTCCTGGTCGGCGTGCCGCCCACTGTACGTCCCCGTATGCTCCTCCCATGCACCGCTTCGTGGCGTCGGGCTTCGGGACCGGGCTCGTGGCCCGCCGCCTCTGGGGGACGGACCGGGGGGCCGGCACGTTCGGCGCGGCGGCCGCGGCGGTCGTCGCCCTCGCCTGGTGGGGTCGCCCCTGGTGGGTCGGCGCCGCGGTCTTCCTCGTCGCCTTCGGGTCGTCGCTGTGGTCGGCGCGTCCCTTCGCCCGGGAGCACGCCGATCCGGGGTGGGTCGTCATCGACGAGATGGCCGGGACGCTCCTGGCGGTCGTCGGCCTGAGCGGGTGGCCGTGGCTGGTGGCGGTGGTCGTCGCCCGCCTCGCCGACATCTTCAAGGTCCTCCCCGGGGTCGCCGCCGCCGAGCGGCTCCCCGGCGCCTGGGGGGTCACCCTCGACGACGTCCTCGCCGGCGGGTACGGGCTCGCCGCCGGGTGGCTCCTCCTCTGGTTGCGCTGACCGGACCCGGCGCAGGGGACGCCCGGCTAGGCTTCCGGGCGTCCGCGAAGGAACGAGGATCGTCGTGACGAGCCGTGCCCGGGTCCTCCTCGCCGACGACGACCCCGACTTCCGGGTCCTCGTCTCCGAGGCGGCACGTCAGCTCGACCCGGCGCCGCTCCTCCACCTCGTCGCCGGCGGCGACGAGGTCCTCACCGCCCTCGACGCGATGACGGCCGCGCGCGGAGGCACCGAACCCGACGAGTTGAGTCTCATCGTCCTCGACGTGCGCATGGGCGGGCGCTCCGGTCTCGACACCCTGCGGGCCCTCAAGGCCCACGACGTCTACCGGTCGTGGCCGGTGGTCATGCTCTCCGACTCGCTGCGGGCCGAGGACGTGCGCGCCGCGTACCGGGCCGGCGCCGCGGGGTACGTCGCCAAGCCCGACGGTTTCGCCGGCCTCGTCGCCGTCCTCGAGAGCCTCGTGGCGTACTGGCACCGGCTCGTCCTCCCTCCGTACCTCGCGGAGGCATGAGGGCTCAAGCACCGTGACCTTCCGGCCGATGCTCCTCGGGATGGACGCCCTGCGGTCGTCTGCGATGCCACGTCGTGTCCCGGACGCCCCGGTTCGTCTCCTCATCGTCGAGGACGACCCGGACGACGCGTTCCTCGTCCGTGACCTCCTCGATGAGGTGCCGTTACCGGTCCGGGTCGATCACGTCCGCTCTTGGGACGAGGCCCGCGCCGCCGTCGCCGCCGGCGCCCACGACGTGTTCCTCGTCGACTACCACATCCCCGGCGGGGACGGCGTGGAGTTCGTCCGGTGGGCGACGGCGGCGGGGTGCGACGCCCCCATCATCCTCCTCACCGGGGTGGGGACCGGCGAGGTGGACGCCGCCGCCATCGCCGCCGGCGCCGCCGACTACCTCCCCAAGGGGGAGCTCTCCCCCAGCACGCTCGATCGGGCCATCCGCCACGCCCTGGAGCGCCGCGCCGTCCTCGGCGACCTGCGTCGCGAGCTCGCCTTCACCGAGATCCTCACCGACTGCAGCCACGCCCTGCTGCGCAACGTCGACGCCGACCTCTCCGTCCTCCTCGAGCGGTTCCGCAGTCTCGTCTCCGCCGAGGTGGCCCTCCTCGACCGGGTCGACGGGAGCGACGGGAGCCTCCGCTGCGAGCGCCTCCTGGCGGTGACGGCGGACGGGACGGACCCCGTGCCGTTGCGCGTCGACTGGGCCGCCGCCGGGGAGGCCCGGCTCCGCCTCGCCGCCGGCGATCCGGCCGAGCTGACGGTAACGGAGGGACCCGACGGGGAGCCGTTGCGGATCGCCGCCATCCCCATCCTCGTCGGCGAGGAGTGGGCGGGCGTGCTCGGCTTCGGCCGGCGCGGGGACGGCCCCGAGGCGTCCCTCCCCCGACCGGTCGTGGATCGCCTCCTCGTGGCGGGCCGGCTCGTCGGGGCCTTCTGGATGCGGGAGCGGCGGGAGGCGCGGCTGCGGGAGCTGGTGGCGGCGCGGGACCGCTTCATCGCCTCCATCGCGCACGAGCTGCGCACGCCCCTCACGGTGGTCCTCGGCCTCGCCGAGGAGCTCGCCGCCGGGTCGCAGCGACTCGACTCCGACGAGATCCGCGGGCTGCTGCGGCTCATCGACGAGCAGACCTTGGAGCTGGCGGCGATCGTGGAGAACCTCCTCGCCGCGGCCCGCCTCGACGGCGACGGCCTGCGGGTGCGTCCCCGTCGCTTCGATCTCGCCGCGCTCGCCGCCGAGACCGCCTCCCGGCTCGTGCCCGGGGCGCGCACCGTCACCGGCGGCCCGCGGTGGGCGCACGCCGACCCCTTCCTCACCCGCCAGATCGTCCGCAACCTCCTGACGAACGCGAAGCGTCACGGTGGGAGCCGGATCCTCCTCGACCTCCACGACCGGGCGGACGCCGTCGTCCTCGAGGTGCGCGACGACGGGCCGGGGCTTCCCGACGGCTTCGGGGAGCGGGCCTTCGCCCCCTTCGTCCCCGGTCCCGGGGAGGCGGGGGTCCCCGCCTCCTTGGGTCTCGGTCTCGCCGTGGCCCGGCGTCTCGCCGAATCCATGGGGGGCGATCTCGCCTACCGGCGCGACGGGGACGACTCGGTCTTCGCGCTGACCCTGCCCCGGGCCGTCGCGCGATCCGGCCCCGACGGCGCGAAGTAGGGTGAGGTGTCATGCACGGGCCGACGCGGACCGATGCGCACCGCTCCGAGGAGTCGTTGACGGTCCTCGTCGTCGATGACGACGAGGACGACTTCGCCCTCGTCCGCTCCCTCCTCGCGGAGGCCGACGGCCGGTACGCGCCGACCTGGGTGCGGGACGGGGCGACCGCGGTGGATCTGCTCCGGACGGGGCCCTTCGACGTGGTCCTCTGCGACTTCCGCCTCGGGGATCGCAACGGCATCGAGGTGCTGCGGGAGATCCGGGAGCTCGGCGTCCCCACGCCGGTGATCCTCCTCACCGGGTGGGGTGGACGCGACGTCGATCTGCTCGCCATGCGCGCCGGGGCCGCCGACTACCTCGACAAGAACGGCCTCACCGCCGAGCTGCTCGACCGGTCGATCCGGTACGCGGTCGAGCACGCCACGCTCCTCGAGGCGCTGCGGGAGAGCGAGGCCCGCTACGAGCTCCTCGCCCGCGAGGTGGACGAGGGCCTCTGGGAGTGGGACCTCGCCACCGACGTGGCCCGCTACTCCCCCCGCTGGTTGCGCCTCCTCGACCTCGACCCCGACGACGTCCCCGACACGCCGCAGGCCTTCTTCGCGCGGATCCACCCCGACGACCACGACACGGTCCGGTCCCACATCGACGCCCACCTCGGGGGCGGGACCGGCCATTTCGCCATCGACCACCGGATGCGCACCGGAAACGGGAGCTACCGGTGGGTGCGCTCCCACGGCGAGGCCATCCGCACCCGTGACGGCCGGCCTCTGCGCCTCGCCGCCGCCATGAAGGACCTCGGGGAGCGGCGTCCCGGCGTGGCGGCCGCCCTCGACCCGGTCACCGGCCTCCCCGACCGGCGGGCGCTCATCCGGCGACTCGACCGGATCGCCGCGGCCCGGGGTCCGGACGACCCTCCGGCGTGCGCGGTCCTCGCCTGTCACGTCGGCGCCTACGATCTCGTCGTCGGCGCCCGCGGCCACGACGCCGCCGACCGGCTCCTCGCCGAGGTCGCCGCCCGCCTCCAGGGCGCGGTGCGCGACGGCGACATGGTGAGCCGCCTCGAGGGGCCCGCCTTCGGGATCCTCCTCGAGGGGATCCCCTCCGAGGGGGTCGCGGCCGCGGCCCGCCGTGTCGTCGCCGCGCTCGGCGAGCCGGTCGCCGGACCGCCGGCGATCGCCCCCGCCCCCTCGGTGGGGTACGCCGTGGGCGGGGAGCCGGGGAACCCCCTCGAGCTGCTGCGCCGGGCCATGGTCGCCATGCAGGAGGCCCAGGCGGCCGGTCCGCCGACGATCGTCGCCTACGCCGGGGACCGGCGGGGTCCGCGCCGGGTCCTCGCCGGCGCCTCCGCCCTCCTCGAGGCGCTCGAGACGGGGCGCGTCCTCGTGTACTACCAACCCATCGTCGACCTCGCCGACGGTCGGGTCGTCGCCTTCGAGGCCCTCATCCGCCTCCCCGGGAGCCGGCGCCGGGTGCTCGAGCCGGCGGAGTTCCTCCCCTCCGCCGAGGCGCTGGGCGTGTCGGTCCGCTCCGACCTCGTCGTCGCCGAGCAGGCCCTGGAGCGTCTCGCCGCCTGGCGGCGCCACACCGGCGTGGAGGACCTCGCCCTCCACCTCAACCTCTCCCCCCGGCACTTCACCGAGCGCCGCGTCACCGAGGAGCTGACCACACTCCTCTCCCGCCACGGCCTCCCCGCCTCGAGCCTCGTCGTCGAGATCACCGAGGGTCTCCTCCTCGAGGCCTCCTCCCGGCCTCGCGCCGTCCTCGAGGACCTGCGGGCGGCGGGGATTCGGGTGTACCTCGACGACTTCGGGACGGGGTACTCCTCCCTCGGCTACCTCCACCGGCTCCCGGTGGCGGGCATCAAGATCGACCGGACCTTCACCGCCGGCATCGGTCCCCGCCCCGAGCCGACGATCGCCCGCACCATCGTGCGCCTCGCCGGCGACCTGGGCCTCGAGCTCGTCGCCGAGGGCGTCGAGACCGCCGAGCAGGCGGCGTACCTGCGGGCGGTGGGGTGCCGGTACGGGCAGGGTTTCCGCTTCGGGGCGCCGCTTCCCGCCGCCGACGCCGCCGCTCTCCTCGGGTTGCGGCCCGACCCGAAGCCTCCGGAGGGCGCCCGATGAGGCGGCGCATCGTCGAGTGGCTCGCCGGGCCGTCCCCCCGCCTCGGCGCCGAGGACGAGGGTCGGGAGCGCGTCGTGGTGCGCTTCGCCACCATCGGCTGGCTCGCCTACGGTGCGGTGTGCCTCGTCGTGGCCGTCCTCACCGCCGAGCCGTGGTGGTTCCTCGCCGGCGGCGCCTTCCTCGTCGTGGGACTCGCCGGGATCCTGCTGCTGCCGCCCCGCCCGCGGCTCGCGCCCGTCTTCGTCGCCGGCCTCGTCGTCGTCATCGGCGCTCTCGCCGTGGCCGACCCCCACGAGATGTTCCGTACCGCCGGTCTCCACACCGCCTTCCTCTACGGGGCCCTCGTCCTCGCCACCGCGACGCTCCTCCTCCCCGGGGGGCGGCGCCTCTTCGCCGGCCTCGCCGCCTACCTCCTCGTCGCCTTCCTCCTCTCGGTGTCGCGCCACACCGGTCCCCGCGACGTCGTGCTCCTCTTCCTCGCCTTCAGCCCCGGCGCCGGGACCGGCATCCTCGTCATGCTCGCCCTGAGCCGGCACCGCGCCTCGGTGGAGGAGGGGTTGCTGACCGCCTTGGCCGCCAGTCCGGTGCCCCTGGTGATCGCCGACCGGGAGGCGCGCATCGTCGTCTTCAGCCGGGAGGCGGAGGCCCTCCTCGGGTACACCGCGGCGGAGGTGATCGGGGAGCCCATCGACCGCCTCGTCCCCCGCCACATCGACCGGAACCACGACGCGCTGGCGCACGACTTCATCGCCAGTCCGCAGCGCACCCTCCGCGTCGGGGAGGACTTCGCCGTCGAGGCGGTGCGCAAGGACGGCACCCGGGTGCCGGTCCTCGTGTCCCTCGCCAAGCTCGAGACGCGGGAGCGCTCCTACGTGGCGGCGGCGCTCTTCGACCTGACGAAGCGGCGCGACCTCGAGGAGGCGTTGCGCCGGCGTGCCGACGCCCTCGCCGACCTCAACACCCGCCTCGAGGAGTTCACCTCGGCGGCGGCGCACGACCTCCAGTCCCCGCTGCGGAAGGTGCGGGCCTTCGCCGAGCGCCTCGGCGCCACCGAGACGGGGTTGAGCGAGCGGGGCCGCGACTACCTGGCCCGCATCGAGCGGGCCGTCGCCCGTGAGCAGACCCTCATCACCGACCTCCTCGCCTACACCCGGGCGGGACGGGCCGAGCAAGAGCTCGTGCCGGTCGACCTCGGCGAGGTCGTCGCCGAGGCGGCCCGCCGGGTCCTCCCCCCGGAGTACCGGGAGGAGGGGTTCCTCGAGGTGGGGGAGCTCCCCACCGTGCGGGGGGACCGCTCCCAGCTCCTCCAGGTCTTCTCCAACCTCCTCGAGAACGCCCACAAGTACCGGGCGGAGGACCGTCCGCCGCGCATCGTCGTGGCGGCGACCACCTGCGGCGACCGGCACGTCGTCACCGTCACCGACACCGGCCGGGGATTCGATCCGGCGCACGCGGAGCGCATCTTCGAAGCCCTCGAGCGCCTCGACCCGGAGACGTCGGGCACGGGACTCGGCCTCGCCCTGTGCCGCCGCATCCTCACCGCCCACGGGGGGACGATCACCGCCACCGGCTCCCCCGGCGAGGGGGCGACGTTCACCGTCACCCTGCCGGCGGGTCCCGGCCCCGGTCCGCCGCCCGGGTCGAGCCCGGAGGCGGACGGGGATCAGACGAGGTCGACGTAGCGGGCGGCGAGGACCCCGGCGAGGTCCCGGATGGCCTCCACCTGGGCGTCGTCGAGGGAACGGTCGAGGGCGAGCCCCATCATCGCCGCCCGGCCCGACGGGCTCCGGCCGACGACCATGTCGGCGATGTTCACCCCCTCCTCACCGAGGAAGGTGCCGATCCGTCCGATGACCCCGGGCACGTCCTCGTTGCGGACGAGGAGGAGGTGCTCGCTGATGGGCAGCTCGATCTGGTACCCGTCGACCTCGAGGAGGACGGGCCCCTTGCGGTCGACGATCGTCCCCGCCACCGACCGGCCGGTGCCGGCCACCGTCCCCGAGACGGCGACGACCGAGCGGTACCCGGCGGTGTCGGGCGAGGCGTGCTCCCGCACCGTGACGCCGCGACGCTCGGCGAGCAGCGGCGCGTTGACGTAGGAGACGGAGCCCTCCTCCACGGCGGCGAGGGCGCCCTTGAGGGCGCTGAGGGCGACGGGGCGGACCGGGTCCTCGGCGAGCCGCCCCCGCACCTCCACGGTGAGCACGTCGGGGAGGCCGCGGGCGAGGGCGACGAAGATGGCGCCGAGCCGCTCGGCGAGCGGGAGGAAGGGCCGCACCGCGTCGGACACGGAGCGACCGAGGTCGAGGTTCACCGCCGAGAGGACGAGACGGCCGTCGAGCGCGTCGACGACCGCCTCGGCGACGGCGACCCCGGCCTTGTCCTGCGCCTCCCGGGTCGACGCCCCGAGGTGCGGGGTCACCACCACTTGGGGAAGGTCGAGGAGGGGACTGTCCGCCGGCGGCTCCTCGGCGAAGACGTCGAGCGCGGCCCCGGCGACGTGACCGGAGGCGATCGCCGCGGCGAGCGCGTCCTCGTCGACGAGGCCGCCGCGGGCGACGTTGAGGATGCGCACGCCGGGGCGGGTGCGGGCGAGCGCGGCGGCGTCGAGGATCCCCTCGGTCTCCCGGGTGCGGGGCAGGTGGATGGTGATGATGTCGGCCGTAGCGAGGACCTCGTCGAGGGTGGTGAGGGTGACGCCGAGACGGCGGGCCCGTTCGGGGACGACGTACGGGTCGTAGGCGACGATGCGCATACCGAACGCCGAGGCCCGCTGCGCGACGAGCGTCCCGATCTTCCCCAGGCCGAGGATCCCCAGGGTCTTGCCGTGCAGCTCGATCCCCTGGAGCCGTTTCCGCTCCCAGCGGCCGGCGTGCAGGCCGGCGTCGGCCTCGGGGATGCGCCGCACGAGGGCGAGGAGCAGCGCCAGGGTGTGCTCGGCGGCGGAGATGGTGTTGGCGTCGGGGGCGTTGACGACGAGGACCCCGCGGGCGGTGGCGGCCTCCAGGTCGATGTTGTCGACGCCGATACCGGCCCGGCCGACGACCTGCAGGCGGGGGGCGGCGTCGAGGAGCTCCCGGTCGACCTTGGTGGCGGAGCGGACGACGAGCCCGGCGGCGTCGGCGAGCCGTGCCGCCAGCTCGTCGCGGGGCAGCCCGGTGGCCTCCACCACCGCGCAGCGCGCGGCGAGGACGGCGATCCCCGCCTCGCTGATCGTCTCGGCGACGACGACCTTGGGACGCTCCACGACACCTCCTCGTCGCGGGGATGGTACCGAGCCGCCGGAGCCCTCGGTTCAGGGGGCGGGCCGGTACACGGGCCGCCCGAAGAGCTCCTCGTCGGCGGCGCGGATCGCCTCCCGGCCCGCCGGCGAGGTGAGCCAGGTGAGGAAGCGGCGGGCGCCGGGGTGGGCGGCCGGGTCGACGACGATGCCGCGGTACGGGTTGACGAGGACGCCGCCGGGGTCGGTGACGGCGATCTCGGCCAGGGAGAGCGTGGCCGCGGCGGCGGTGAACGCCCCCGCCTCGCTGAGGGTGAACGCGCCGCGCTGGTCGGCGACCTGGAGGGTGAATCCCATGCCCTGCCCGGTGTCGACGTACCACGTCTCCCCGGACGGGTCGATCCCGGCGAGCCGCCACAGGGTCCGCTCCCTGACGTTCGTCCCGGAGCCGTCGTTGCGGGTCACGAACGGCGCCCCGGCGGCGGCGATGCGGGCGAAGGCGTCGACGACGGGGGTCCCGGGGGGCACGACGTCCTGGCCCGGGGGTCCGACGAGGAGGAAGCCGGAGGTGAACACGTCGGCGGCGACGGCGTCCGGATGGGCGGCGAGGAACTCCTCCTCGGCGGCGGGGAGGTGGCTGAGGAGCAGGTCGGCGGCGCCACGGGCCCCGAGGGCGAGCACCTCGGTCGAGCCCGCCGGGACGACGGAGAGCTCGACGTCGGGGTGCGCCGTCTCGTAGACGGCAACGAGCCGGTCGAGGAGCCCGGAGTCGACGACGGTGGTGCCGGCCGCCACCACGACCCGCTCGGTTCCGCCGCCGCCGCACGAGGCGAGGAGGAGCGCGGCGACGACCCCGAGGAGGGCGAGCCGGCTCATCGGGGGGCGCCCACCACGCGCACCGCGGTGGCCTTCACCGCGAGCGTCGCCGGATCGCCGACGTGGAGGTCGAGCGCGTCGAGGGCGCCGGGGGTGACGAGGGCGACGACGGGCACGCCACAGTCGGCGACGATCTCGCGGAGCCGGCCCACCTCCCGGATGGCGACGACGGTCCCGGGGAGGACGTTGCGCGGCGATCCGGCGGGGAGCGTGTCGCTGTGGACGCTCACCGCCTCGGCCCCGAAGAGCACGCTCACCGGCTCCCCGATCTCCTGGTCGCCGCGGCCCCGGATCGTCACCGGGCCGCAGCGAACCCGCACCATCGGCTCGCGCCGGCGTTCGACGACCCCGGGGAGCACGTTGGCGATGCCCACCACGGCGGCGACGGTGTCGTCGGCGGGGGTGGTGAACACCTCGGCGACGGTGCCGGCCTGATGGATGCGGCCGTCGACGAGCACGGCGACCCGCTCCCCGAGGATGGCGACCGTCTCCCGGTCGTGGCTGACGACGAGGCTCGTCCGTCCGTCGAGGGCGCCGGCGACGATGCGGGCCACCCGGTCCCGGTCCCGCAGGTCGAGGGGGGCGAGCGGCTCGTCGAGGAGCACGAGCGGCGCGTCGACGGCGAGGACCCGGGCGAGGGCGAGCCGCTGCCGCTCCCCGCCGGAGAGGGAGCGGGCGGGGGCGTCGAGGAGCGGCGCCACGCCCAGCTCGCCGGCGAGCGCCTCGGCGCGGGGCACCTCCGCCTCGTCGAGGCCGAGGCGGAGGTTGCGACGGGCCGAGCCGCGGAAGGCGTAGGGGCGCTGCGGGAGGTAGGCGGCGCGGAGATCGGGACCGCCGGGGAGGGTCCCGGCGAGGAGGCGCAGCAGGGTGGACTTCCCCGCGCCGTTGGGACCGAAGAGGACGGTGCGCTCCCCGCGGCCGAGGAGGAGCTCGTCGACGGCGACGACCGAGCCGTCCCCCGGGTACCGCAGGCCGGTGAGGCGCAGCTCGTCAGGCAACGGTCCGCTCCCGCACCTGGAGCCAGGTGAGCACGCCGTTGACGGCGACGGAGAGGGCGAGAAGGACGAGGCCGAGCGCGATGGCCTTCCCGAAGCGGGCCTGGCGGGCCTCCTGGACGATGGCGGTGGTGAGGACCCGGGTCTCGCCCTTGATGTTGCCGCCGACGACGAGGACCGCCCCCACCTCGGAGACGACCCGGCCGAAGGCGGCGGCGACCGCGGCGAGGATCCCGACCCGCACCTCCCCGGCGGCGAGGAGGCCGCGCCGCAGGGCCGGGAGGTGCAGGGCGGCGAGCTGCTCGCGGGCGTCGGCGGAGAGGTTCCCCACCGCGCCGGCGGTGACCCCGGCGGCGATCGGCACGGCGAGGAGCGTCTGGGCGAGGATCATGGCCGCCGGCGTGAAGAGGAGGTGCCAGGCGCCGAGCGGGCCGGCGTTCCACAGCAGCAGGAGGAGGAAGAGGCCGGCGAGGACGGGAGGGATCCCCATGCCGACGTTCACCGCGGCGAGGAGCGCCCCCCGGCCCCGGAACCGGCCCAGGCCGAGGAGGACGCCGAGGGGGACCCCGAGCAGGCCCCCGGCGACGGTGGCGGCGCCGGAGACGACGAGGGTGAGCCACACGACCGTTCCGAGGTCGGGGGGGAAGGTGAGGAGGGTCCGAACGGCGTCACCGATCGTCTCGAGGAGAAAGCCCATCGTGGCGACAGGATAGATCCGGGCCGCGGTCGGACCCGGCGCTCCCCCGCCGGTACCCTGGGTCGATGGCGACGCCACCGACCCTGCCCGTGGGACTCGCCCGCGCCGTGCGTCTGCGCTGTCCCCGCTGCGGGGGCGGTGGCCTGTTCCCCCGGTGGTGGCGGATGGTGGACACCTGCCCGACCTGTGGCCTCCGCTTCGCTCCCGAGGACGGGTACTGGCTGGGGGCGGTGATGGTGAACACCGGGGTCACCGAGGCGGCCTTCCTCGTCCTCCTCGTGGCGGGGATGGTCCTCACCTGGCCGGCGGTGCCGTGGGGGCGGCTCCTCGTCGGCGGGGTCGTCCTCACCCTGGTGCTCCCCGCGCTGCTCGATCCGTTCACGCGGACCTCCTGGGTGGCGCTGGAGCGCCACGTCCGCCGCTGGTCGGAGACGGAGATCCCCCGCGTCCCGCGGCGGGTCGTGGGACAGGACGGTCCCTCCTCCGGCGGCGACGCGCCCGGCTGAGGGGCGCGACCGGCGCTCACGCCCGGCGGGCGATCCCCTCGAGGGCGCGACGCAGCCGCCGTCGCATCCTCCGTCGCAGGAGGGAGGCGGTGGCGCCCTCGGCGCGGGCCCGGAAGGTGAGCGTGACCCGGGTCCCCCGCCCCGCGGGGCGGGTCTCGACGGCGACGCCGAGCCGGGCGTCGACGACCCGGGGCAGCCCGGCGACGGCGCACCGGTAGGAGGTGCCGGCCTCCCAGGCGACGACGTCGAGGCGGAGCGCCCGACGGGGACCGAGCCCGGGACGGAGCGCCACCGAGAATCCGTACCCGGGCCCGGGTAGGGCCGGCACGGCGTCCCCCATCGGGCGGACCGGGAACCACTCGTGGAAGCGGGTGAGATCGCCGACGAGCGTCCAGGCGGCGGCCGCGTCGATCTCGGGGAGCTCCCGGGTCTCGCGGATCAGCACCGCGTCCATGTCACCGTGCGGCGCGACGCCGCAGGATCTCCTGGACGAGGCGGGGGTCGGCCTTCCCGCCGGTGGCCCGCATGACCTGTCCGACGAGGAACCCGACGGGTCGCATGTCCCCCGCCTGGAGCTTGGCGAAGGCGTCGGCGTGGGCGGCGATGGCGGCGTCGACCTCGGCCTCGAGGGCGCCGGTGTCGGAGATCTGGAGGAGGTCGCGGGACTCCGCCACCTCGGCGGGGGTGCCCTCGCCGGCGAGGACCCCGGCGAGGACCTCCTTGGCGGCGGTGGCGGAGAGCTCGCCGGCGGCGACCATGGCGGCGAGCGCGACGAGGTGGCCGGCGGTGAGATGTGTGGCGGCCAGCTCCGTCTCCCGGCGGCGCAGGTAGGCGACGACCTCGCCGGTGAGCCAGGAGGCCACGGTGCGGGCGTCGGCGCCCTCCTCCACGGCGGCTTCGAAGAGCGCGGCGAGCTCGGGCTGGTCGACGAGGACCCCGGCGGTGGTGGGGTCGATCCCGAGGTTCCGGTACCGCCGCCGCCGCCGCGCCGGCAGCTCGGGGAGGGCCGCCCGGACCCGGGCCTGCCAGGCGCCGTCGATGTGGAGGGGGAGGAGGTCGGGCTCCTGGAAGTAGCGGTAGTCCTCGGACTCCTCCTTGACCCGCATGGTGATCGTCGCCCCGGTGGACTCGTTCCAGTGGCGGGTCTCCTGGACGATCCGCCCGCCCGCCTCGAGGACGCCGATCTGGCGCTCGATCTCGTAGGCGACGGCCCGTTGCAGGGACCGGAGCGAGTTCATGTTCTTCACCTCGGTGCGGGTGCCGAGCTCGGTGCTGCCTTGGGGCCGCACCGAGACGTTGGCGTCGAAGCGCATCGAGCCCTCCTCGAGGCGGGCGTCGGAGACGCCGAGGGCGCGGACGATGCGCTGCAGCTCGGCGCCGTACGCCCGGGCCTGCTCGGGGGTGCGGATGTCGGGCTCGGTGACGATCTCGACGAGGGGCACCCCGGCCCGGTTGAAGTCGAGGAGGGTGTGCTCGGCGTCGTGGATGCGGCCGCCCCCGCCGCCGCCGACGTGGAGGCTCTTGCCGGTGTCCTCCTCCATGTGGACGCGGGTGATCCCGATCCGGACCGTCTCGCCGTCGACGTCGACGTCGAGGTGGCCGCCGACGCACAGCGGGTAGGTGTACTGGCTGATCTGGTAGTTCTTCGGGAGGTCGGGGTAGAAGTAGTTCTTCCGGTAGAAGAGCGACGTCTCGGCGAGCTCGCAGTCGAGCGCGGCGCCGATGCGCAGGATGCGCTCGATGGCCTCCTCGTTGGCGACCGGGAGCGCCCCGGGGAGCGCCAGGCAGACGGGACAGCACGCGGTGTTCGGCTCCTCGCCGAAGTCGACCCGGCATCCGCAGAACATCTTCGAGCGGGTCTGCAGCTCGACGTGCGTCTCGAGCCCGATGACGGCCTCCCACCCGGTCATGGCGCCATGACCTCCGAGACGGCGAGCCGGGGCCGGGCGGTGAACGCGGCGAGGCGCTCCACCTCGGCGGCGACGCGGAAGAGGATCTCCTCCCCCAGGGCGGGGGCCATCACCTGGAAGCCGATGGGGAGCCCGTCGCCGTCGAGACCCACCGGAATCGAGATCGCCGGGTCGCCGGCGAGGTTCGACGGGATGGTGCAGACGTCCGAGAAGTACATGGCGAGCGGGTCGGCGGCCCGCTCGCCGAGCGGGAAGGCGGTGGTGGGGCTCGTCGGGGAGACGAGGACGTCGACCCGTTCGTAGGCGGCGGCGAAGTCCCGCCGCACGAGGGTGCGGACCTTCTGGGCCTGGCCGTAGAACGCGTCGTAGTACCCGGCGGAGAGGGCGTAGGTGCCGAGGAGGATGCGGCGGATGACCTCGGGTCCGAACCCTTCGGCCCGGGTGCGGGCCATCATCTCCTCGACGGTCTCCCCGGGCGCCCGCAGCCCGTACCGCACCCCGTCGAAGCGGGCGAGGTTCGCCGAGCACTCGGCGGGGGCGATGAGGTAGTAGGCGCTGAGGGCGTACTCGGTGGCGGGGAGGGAGACGTCGACGACCTCGGCGCCGGCGTCGGCGAGCCGGTCGATCGTGGCCCGGGTGGCGGCGAGGACCTCGGGGGCGATGCCCTCTGCCATGAGCTCGGTCACCACCCCGATGCGCACCCCGCGCACGCCCGTCTCGAGGGAGCGGCGGGGGTCCGGGACGTCGCCGCGGTAGCTGGTGGCGTCGTGGGGGTCCCAGCCGGCGACGGCGGCGAGCAGGTCGGCGGCGTCGCCGACGGTTCGGGTGAGCGGGCCGATCTGGTCGAGGGAGGAGGCGAAGGCGACGAGGCCGTACCGGCTGACGAGGCCGTAGGTGGGCTTCATCCCGACGATGCCGGTGAGGGCGGCGGGCTGACGGATGGACCCACCGGTGTCGGAGCCGAGCGCCCCGAGGGCGGAGCCGACGGCGACGGAGGCGGCGGAGCCGCCGGAGGATCCGCCGGGGACCCGGTCGGTGTCCCAGGGGTTGCGGGTCGGTCCGTACCCGGAGTTCTCGGTGGAGGAGCCCATGGCGAACTCGTCGAGGTTCGTCTTGCCGAGGAGGACCGCGCCGGCGTCGCGGAGCCGGGCGACGACGGTGGCGTCGTAGGGGGGGACCCAGCCGGCGAGGATCTGCGAGGCGCAGGTCGTCTCCACGCCGCGGGTGCAGAGGTTGTCCTTGAGGGCGAGGGGGATGCCGTGGAGGGGACCGCGGTCCTCCCCGGCGGCGAGGGCGGCGTCGGCGGCCGCGGCGGCGCGGCGTGACCCGTCCCGGTCGAGGGTGAGGAAGGCGTGGAGGTGGGATTCGCTGAAGGCGGCGCGTCGCACCACGGCCTCGAGGAGGTCGACGGCGGTGAACTCGCCGGCCCGCAGCCCGGCGGCGGCGGTGGCGATGGTGAGGTCGGCGAGGTCGGTCATGGCTCCTCGAGGATGCGGGGGACGCGGAAGTACCCGTCTGCGGCGTCGGGCGCCTGGGCGAGGATCTCGTCCCGGTCGAGGGAGGGGCGGACCTCGTCGGGGCGGAAGGCGTTGACCATCGGCAGGGGGTGGGAGGTGGGGGGGACGTCCGCGGTGGGGAGAGCCTGGACCCGTTCGGCGTGCTCGAGGATCTGGACGAGCTGGGCGCCGTAGCGGGCGAGCTCCTCCTCGTCGAGGGCGATCCGGGCGAGGCGGGCCACGCGAGCGATATCGATGTCGACGGGCATGACCGAGGATGGTACCGCCCCCGTCGCTCGTGGGGTCGCCGCCGTCGTGACGCTGCGGTGCCGGGCCCCGATACCCTGCGGGCATGCTGCCGCTGCCGTCCCGCTCCGATCTCCGTCGGGGCCTGCCTCGCCTCCTCCTCGGCCTCGTCCTCTTCGGGTGGGGTCTGGCGCTCATGGTGGTGGCGGGGCTGGGACTCTCCCCCTGGGACGTTCTCCATCAGGGCATCTCGCGTCACACCGGCATCCCGATCGGCACGGTCGGGATCCTCACCGGGTTCGCCGTCCTGGGCGGCTGGATCCCGCTGCGGGAGCGGTGGGGGCTGGGGACGGTCCTCAACGTCGTGGTCATCGGGGTGGTCCTCGACCTCTCCCTGCTCCTGCTGCCCGAGCGGCTGGCGGGACGGCCGGCGCAGGTCGCCGCCCTCCTCGTCGGGGTGCTCCTCGTCGGGGTCGGCTCCGGCCTGTACATCGGGGCGGGTCTCGGTCCGGGTCCTCGGGACGGCCTCATGACCGGGCTCGCCCGCCGCGGTTTCGGCGTCGGGCCGGTGCGTTTCGCCCTGGAGACCTCCGTGCTGGCCGCCGGGTGGCTCCTGGGGGGAACGGTCGGGGTGGGGACGCTCCTGTTCGCCTTCGGGATCGGTCCCCTCGTCGGTTTCTTCCTCCCCCGGCTCACCCCGGCCCGCGTGCCGTCCCGCTCCGGCTGACGCCGGCCTCCTCGCCGGCCTGGGAGGCGACGGTGACCCACACCGCCTGGGCGTTCCTCCCCGGCCACGGGACGCCGCCGCGGCGGTCAGGTGGTGAGGAAGGTCCGCAGGGAGCGGAACGCCTCCTCGAGGTTGGCGACGGGCACGTGCTCGGACGCCTGGTGGGCCTGGGCGACGACGCCGGGGCCGTAGTTCACCGCCGGGATCCCGCGGGCGGTGAGCCGGGCGACGTCGGTCCAGCCCTGCTTGGCCGCCTTCCGGCCCCCGACGACGGTCTCGAGCCGCGCCAGGTGCGGGTTTCCCGCCGGCACGGCGCCGGCGGGTGCCCGGTCCTTGACGACGATCTCGTCGGCGGCGGCGGCCACGGCGCGGAGCCGCGCCTCGGCCTCCTCCAGGTCGTAGACGGGCGGGAAGCGGTGGTTGAGGTTGCAGACGAAGCGGGCGGGGAGGACGTTGTTGGCGATCCCGCCCGCGGCGCGGGTGACGGAGAACACCTCGCGGTAGACGAGCCCGGCGATCTCGACGGCCTCCGGTCGGCGGCGGTGCATGGCGGCGAGCCACTCCCCCGCCTTCGTCACCGCGTTCTCCCCCAGCCACGGCCGGGCGCTGTGCGCGGCCCGCCCGGTGAAGACGACGTCGGCGTTGATCACCCCGTTGCAGCCGAGCTCGAGGGTGAGGTCGGTGGGTTCGAGCACCACCGCGAACTCGGCCTCCTCGAGCCAGGCCGCCTCCTCGAGGACCCGCAGGAGGCCGTTCTCGTCGGCGGGACCCTCCTCCCGGTCGTAGAAGACCGCGGCGACGTCGTAGGGGCCGGCGGCGACGTCGCCGTCCTCGAGGAGGTGGATCATCACGGCGAGGCCGGCCTTCATGTCGGAGGCGCCGAGACCGGCCACGATGCCGTCCTCGACCCGGGCGGGGAGGTTCCCCTGCTCGGGCACGGTGTCGGTGTGGCCGTAGAGGACGATGAGGGGCCGTCCGGTGCGCCGTCCCACGACGAGGGCGTTGCCGATCCGTTGGACGGGACGGGCGGGGGCGAGGCGTGTCGCGACGAGGTCGGCGATCGCCGCCTCCTCCCCGGTGACCGAGGGGGTGTCGACGAGCTCGACGAGGGTGGCGGCGAGCCGGTTCACACCTCCACCTCGAAGGTGCGCAGCGCCTCGTTGAGGGAGGTCTTGCGGTCGGTGGATTCGGTGCGGTACCCGATGAGCAGCGGCGACTGGAGCTGATACGTGCCGGCGGGGAAGACGCGGGGGCGGGTTCCGGGGACGACGACGGCGTTGCGGGGGACCCGGCCCCGGATCTCGACGGGTTCGGTGCCGGTGACGTCGATGATGGGGATGGAGGCGGAGATCGTCGTGTTCGCCCCGAGCACCGCGCCCTCCTCCACGACGACGCCTTCGACGACGATGCTGCGGCTCCCGAGGAACGCCCCGTCCTCGACGATGACGGGCCGGGCGCCGGGCGGCTCGAGGACGCCGCCGATCCCGACGCCGCCGGAGATGTGGACGTCGCGGCCGATCTGGGCGCACGACCCCACCGTCGCCCAGGTGTCGATCATCGTGCCGGCGCCGACGTAGGCGCCGATGTTCACGTAGCCGGGCATGACGACGACCCCGGGCTCGCAGTAGGCGCCGTAGCGGACGACCCCGGGGGGGACGACCCGGATCCCCGCCGCGGCGAGGCCGGTCTTGGTGGGGATCTTGTCGTGGTACTCGAAGGGCCCGGCGCCCATGGTGCGGACCTCGGTGATCCGGAAGTAGAGGAGGATCGCCTCCTTGATCCAGCCGTTCACCACCCAGGTGCCGTCGCGCCGCTCGGCGACGCGCAGCTCCCCCCGGTCGAGGGCGGCGACGGTGCGGTGCACGGCGTCGACGGCGTCGCCGAGGAGGGTGGGGTCCCGGTAGGCGGCTTCGATGCGGCGGCGGTCGTCGGTCATGGCGGTGAGTCAAGGGGCGGGCGCGTCGCTGCGCAAGTCCCGGGGTGCGGGGGGTGCGGGTCGGGACGGGTCACCGCAGGACCTGCCGCAGCAGGTCGGCGGCGTCGCGGCACTCGGCGACGGTGGGGACGAGGGCGAGGCGGAGGAACCCCTCCCCGCCGGGTCCGAAGAACCGCCCCGGGGCGACGACGATCCCGGCCTCGAGGAGTCGGTCGGTGACGGCGAGGTCGTCGCCGACGCGCACCCACAGGTAGAGGCCGGCGGTGGAGGCGACGACCTCCATGCCGAGGTCGGCGAAGGCGGATCGCAGCACCCGCCGTTTCGCGGTGAAGACGGCGCGCCGTCGGGCGACGTGCTCGTCGTCGCCCCAGGCGGCGACGGCGGCGGCCTGGACGAACTCGGGCGGGATCGTCCCGGTGGTGGAGCGCAGGGTGCGCATCGCCGCGATCGCCGCGGGGTCCCCGACGATCGCTCCGGAGCGGTACCCGGTCATCCCGGACCGCTTCGAGAGGCTCAGGTACACGAGCAGGCCCGCCGCGTCCCCTCCGGCGACCTGGAGGCTCGAGGTGGGGCCGGCGGGGTGGGCATCCTCGTCGTAGACGTCGACGTAGCATTCGTCGGAGAGGAGGAGGGCGCCGGCGCGGCGGCATCGCTCGTAGAGGGCGGCGAGGTCGCGGCGGCTGGTGACGGCCCCGGTGGGGTTGTGCGGCGAGCAGGTCCACACGAGCCGGGTCCGCTCCCACACCTCGGCGGGGACGTCGCCGGCGCGCAGCACGAAGTCTCCCGAGAGGACGACCCGGTGCACCGTGGCGCCGGCGAGACGGGCGCCCCGCTCGTAGATGGGGTACCCGGGGGTGGGAACGACGACGGCGTCGCCGGCGTCCCGGTCGACGAAGACGAACGGCGTGGAGAAGATGGCCTCCTTGGAGCCGCTGGTGGGGAGGATCTGGGTGTCGGGGTCGACGGTGACGCCGAAGCGGCGGTGGAGGTACCCGGCGACGGCCTTCCGGAAGGCGGCGAGGCCGGGGGCGGTCGGGTACTGCGAGATCTCGGGGACGGCGGCGACGAGCGCGTCCCGGATGAAGCCGGGGGTGGGCTCCCGGGGGTCGCCGATGGAGAAGTCGATCACCGGCAGTCCGGCGTCGCGCCGCTCCCGGGCGCGCATCTGGATGGTGGCGATGGCGTACGTCCCCAGCTCGGCGAGGACGGGGTTGAGCTCCATGCGGGAACGGTAGCCGCTGCGGGTCGTCCCGGACCTACCATCGCCGCGTCATGTCCCGCACCCGGTACCGGATCGTGCTCTCCCTGCTCGGGGTGGTGTTCGTCGCCGTCGTCGTCGCCGCGGTGCTCCTCACGCCGGGCGGCACGCCCACGACCCTGCCGCCCCACGTCGTCGAGGTCTCCCCGGCGGACGGCGCGCTGGTGCTGCGCCGGACGAAGATCGTCCTCCGGCTCGACCCCGCCTACCGGGCCTCCTTCGTCGTGGACGGGGTTCCGGTCCCCGACGACGAGGTCACCTACGTCCCGGGGACAGGCCTGCACGTCTTCGCGCCGGGGCCGGGCAAGGTGCTGGAGACGTGGACCCCGGGCGTGCACGTCGTCGAGGCCCGGTGGGACACGACGAGCGGCCTTCCCGACCCGGGTTCGCTGCGCTGGTCGTTCCGGGTGGAGTGACCCGCCGGCGGGGGCGGCTCACCCCTCCCCTGCCGCGGCGACGACGCCGGGCCCCTCCTCGAGGAGCCGGAGGAAGCCGGCCTCGTCGAGGACGGGGACGCCCAGCTCGCCGGCCTTCGTCAGCTTCGCGCCGGGGTTGCTCCCGGCGACGACGGCGGTGGTTCGTCGGGAGACGGAGGAGGCCACCTTCCCGCCTCGGGCCCGGACGAGCTCCTTCGCCTCGTCCCGGGTGCAGCACTCGAGCGTGCCGGTGATCACCAGGGTGACGCCGGCGAGGGAGGCGCCGGCGTCCGCGGGGGCGACCGGGTCCTCGGTGCGGACCCCGGCGGCGGCGAGCTTCTCGAGGAGGCGCCGGTTCTCCTCGTCGGCGAACCAGGCGACGATGGCCCGGGCGATCTCCGGTCCGACCCCGTCGATGGCGGCGAGGTCCTCCTCGGCGGCGTGGCGGAGGGCGTCGACGGAGGGGAACCGGCCGGCGACGGTTCGGGCCACGGTGGGCCCGACGTGGTCGATGCCGAGGGCGACGAGGAGCCGCCACAGGGGCCGGTCCTTCGCCGCGGCGATGGCGGCCATGAGGTTCGCCACCTTCTTCTCTCCCCATCCGGGGAAGTCGATGAGGTCCTCGCGCCGCAGGGTGAAGATGTCGGCGGGGTCGGCGAGGATCCCGGCGCCGAGGAGGAGGTCGATGGTCTTGTAGCCGAGCCCGTCGATGTCCATGGCGGTGCGGGAGGCGAAGTAGAAGAGCCATTCCCGGAGCCGGCCGGGGCAGGCGTACCCGCCGGTGCAGTAGGCCCGGATGCCCCGCTCGTCCTTGACGATGGGGCTCCCGCAGGAGGGGCAGCGGGCCGGCATGTGCCACCGGTGCCGGCCGCGGGGCCGTTCGGAGAGGACGGGGGCGACGACCTCGGGGATGACCTCGCCGGCGCGGCGCACCACGACCCGGTCGCCGGGACGGATGTCCTTGCGGTGGATCTCCGCCTCGTTGTGCAGCGTCGCGGTGGTGACGGTGACGCCGCCGACGAACACCGGCTCGAGCACGGCGTAGGGGGTGACGACGCCGGTGCGTCCCACGTTCACCTCGATGCGGAGGAGGCGGGTGGTCTTCTCCTCGGCGGGGAGTTTGTAGGCGATCGCCCAGCGGGGGGCCCGGGCGGTGAAGCCGAGGGCGTCCTGGTCGGCGAAGGCGTCCACCTTGACGACGACGCCGTCGATCTCGTAGTCGAAGCCGTGGCGTCCCTCTTCGACGCGGCGGGCGTACGCCTCGATCTCGGCGATGCTCCGCACCAGCCGGTTCTCGGGGTTGACGCGCAGCCCCAGCTCCCGCAGCCAGGCGAGTGCCTCCCACTGGCCGGCGAGGGCGGGTCCTCCGACGACCCGGCCCAGGTGGTACATCCAGTTGGAGAGCCGGCGGGTGGCGGTGACGGCGGGGTCCTTCTGCCGCACCGAGCCGGCGGCGGCGTTGCGGGGGTTGACGAAGGGTTGCTCGCCGCGGGTCTCCCGTTCCCGGTTGAGGGCGGCGAAGGCGGAGACCGGCATGTAGATCTCGCCGCGGACCTCGAGGACGTCGGGGGCGTCGCCGCGGAGTCGCAGCGGGATGGCCCGGATGGTGCGGACGTTGGCGGTGATGTCCTCCCCGGTGACGCCGTCCCCGCGGGTGGCGGCCTGGACGAGCCGCCCCTGCTCGTACACCACCGAGACGGCCAGTCCGTCGATCTTCGGCTCGCAGGAGTACCCGTCGGGGTCGCGGCCGAGGACGCGCACCACTCGTTCCCGCCAGGCTTCGAGCTCGGCGAAGGTGAAGGCGTTGTCGAGGGAGAACATGGGCTCGAGGTGCCGCACCGGGGTGAAGGCGGTGGCGGGCGGCGCTCCGACCCGTTGCGTCGGCGACTCGGGGGTGACGAGCTCGGGATGGGCCGCCTCGAGCCGCTCCAGCTCCCGCATGAGGGCGTCGTACTCGGCGTCGGAGATCTCCGGCGCGTCGAGGACGTAGTAGCGGTGGTTGTGGTACTCGATGCGGCGGCGGAGCTCCTCGATGCGCTCCCTCGCCTCTGCGTCGCCGACCATGGGTCCTCGCTCACGGCTGGGGGACGTACCGTAGCGCCGCGCCGGGCTGGCCCGGGAGGCCGGCGAGGGCGGCGGCGAGGTCCTCCCGGCGGGTGAAGTGGACGAGGTGGGTGGCGCAACGGCAGTCGGAGGCGCCGAAGCGGGGCACGGGGGTCCGGGCTCCCGGGGCGGCGGCGAGGAGCCCGGCCCAGCGGTGCTCGGCGGCGACGTCGATCCCGAGGAGCACGCCGGTCACCTCCGCGCCGGCCCGCAGGTGGTCGATGTGCCAGCGACGGGCCGCGCCGCCGCGGAGGTGCCGCGCCACCCGGGCCGCCAGACCGCCCGGTCCGCGGGCGCTGCCCACGTAGGCGTAGCGCCCGGCGGGCAGGTCGTACCGGCCGAGGCGGCCGACGTCGAGCCGCGCCGGCTCGACGCGGCGCAGGACGAGGACGTAGGTGCCGGGCCGCCGCGGCAGCTCGGCGACGGTCATGCGGTGGGGAGCGTCGCGGCGAGGCCGGCGACCGTGGCCATGACGAGCTCGGCGCCGGCGACGGTGAGTCCGGCGAGACCGCACGCCGGGGAGAGCCAGGAGCCGGCGAGGAGGGCCTCGGCGGGGGCGCCGGCGACGACGAGCCGGGCGACCGCGGCGCCGAACCGTTCCCGGAGCAGGTCCGGGTCGGGGGGGACGCCGGGTCGGGTGGGGACGACTCCCCAGACGAAGCGGGTGCCGGCGGCCGTGGCGGCGGCGAGGGCGTCGGCGGCGGGCGCGAAGGCGGCGCCGAGGCGTTCCAGGTCCCAGGAGATCCAGTCGGGTCGGAGGCGGGCCACGAGCCGCCAGTCGGTCTCGCCGCAGCAGTGGATCCCGGCGGGGGCGTCGATGGTGGCGAGGAACGTGCCGAGCGCCTCGGCCGCCTCCTCGGGGGCGATGGGTCCCGGCGGCGCGCCGGGGGCGAAGGCGACGAGTCCCGGCTCGTCGACGAGGACGACGACGCCGGCCTCCGGGCGCCGGCGCCGGATCCACGCCAGGTGGGCGGCGACCCGCTCCGTCAGGGCCGGGAGGAGACACGCCCACAGTCCGGCGCGGCCGTGGCCGGCGGCGAGCGCGGCGAGCGCCAGGGTCACCGGTCCGGTCACCTGGGTCTTGAGGAGTGGCGCCGGGCCTGCCTCGAGGAGCGCCGCGGCGCCGCCGAAGGCCTCCCGGCGCGGTCCGGGGGGTGCGCCGTGGCGGAGGCCGATCCCGTCGGCGACGGCGCCGAGCCCGCAGACGCCGTCCCCCCACTGGCGCAGCATCGCCTCCTCGGGGTGCCGGGCGGGGAGCTGGGGCAGGTAGGGGACGTCGGTGGTGGCGAGGACGAACCGGGCCGCGGCGGCGGCGTCGGTGTGGGGGAGGCTGCCGACGCCGGTGATCCTCATCGGTGGACGCCGGCGATCGTGCCTCCGCCGAGGACCTCCTCGCCGCGGGAGAACACGGCGGCCTGTCCGGGGACGACGGCCTCCTGGGGCGTGGCGAAGCGGAGGCGCCACCCGTCGGGGCCGGGGAGGAGCCGGGCGGGGACGGGCCGGGAGCGGTACCGGATCCGCACCGCCACCGCCGGGTCCGCCGGGGGCCGGCCGGCGACGAAGGTGACGTCCTCGAGGTCGCAGCCGGCGACCCGCAGCTCGTCGCGGGTGCCGACGACGACGGTGCGGTCCCGGGCGCGGACCTCCACGACGTAGCGGGGGGCGCCGAGCGCCACGCCGAGGCCGCGTCGCTGGCCGACGGTGAAGTCGGCGACGCCCCGGTGGCGGCCGAGCACGGTGCCGGCGGTGTCGACGATGGGTCCGGGCGCGTCGGTCTCGGGGAGGCGCCGGCGGAGGAAGGCGCGGTACCCGCCGGGTCCCACGAAGCAGAGGTCCTGACTCTCCGGCTTGTCGGCGACGGGGAGGTGGAGCTCGCGGGCCCGGGCCCGCACCTCGTCCTTGGTCATCTCCCCCACCGGGAACCGGATGCGGGCGAGCTGCTCCTGGCCGAGCATGTGGAGGACGTACGACTGGTCCTTCCCGGGGTCGCGCCCGGCGAGGAGGTGGTAGCCGCCGGCGTCGCGGCGGATCCGGGCGTGGTGGCCGGTGGCGAGGAGGTCGCAGCCGAGGGCGGCGGTGCGCTCGAGGAGGGCGCCGAAGCGCACCCGGCGGTTGCAGGCGATGCACGGGTTGGGGGTGCGGCCGGCGAGGTAGGCGCGTCCGAACGGCTCGACGACCGCGGCGCGGAAGGCGTCGACGTAGTCGAGGACGTAGTGGGGGATGTCGAGCCGGGCGGCGACCCGCCGCGCGTCCTCGGCGTCGGCGGCGGTGCAGCACCCGGTGGTGGGGGCGTTCCCGTCGGGGTCGGCCCACTGTTTGAGGGTGACGCCGACGACGTCGTGGCCGGCGGCGCGCAGCGCCGCGGCCGCCACGGAGCTGTCGACGCCCCCGGACATGGCGACGAGGATCCTCACCGCAACCCCGCGGCGATGGCGGCGACCGCGATGGCGGCGGCCTCCCCGTCGTCGGGCCCGTCGTCCCGTCCGAAGGTGAAGCGGACGCATTCCCGGGCGGCGTCCTCGGGGATGCCCATGGCGGCGAGCACGTGGCTGGCGCGGCGCGCCCCGCTGTGGCAGGCCGAGCCGGCGGAGGCGGCGATGCCGGCCTGGTCGAGCCGGACGAGGAGCGTCTCGGCGAGGATCCCGGGGAAGCGGAGGAGGGCGTGCTGGGCGAGCCGGGGCATGTCGACGCCGATGGGGACGACGTCGGGGAGGCGGTGCCGCAGGACGGTCTCGAAACGGTCGCGGGCGGCGCCGACGCGGGCCCGGAAGCGCCGCCGTTCGGCGACGGTGGCCTCCATGGCGGCGACCATGCCGACGACGCCGGCGACGTCGTGGGTTCCGGAGCGCCGGCCCAGCTCCTGGCCGCCGCCGTGGAGGACCGGTTCGAGGGGGACGCCGTCGCGGACGTAGAGGAGGCCGACGCCGGCGGGACCGCCGAACTTGTGGGCGGCGAGGGAGAGGAGGTCGGCGCCGGTGCCGGCGACGGTGACCGGCTCGGAGACGAAGGCTTGGACGGCGTCGGTGTGGACGAGGACGTCGGGGCGGGCGGCGTGCACCGCGGCGGCGACCTCCGCCACCGGCTGGAGGACGCCGGTCTCGTTGTTGGCCGCCATGACGGAGACGACGACGGTGTCGGCGCCGACGGCGGCGGCGACGGCGGCGGGGTCGACCCGTCCCGAGGGCTCCGGCGTCACGATCCGGACGGGACGGCCGAGACGCCGCAGGAAGGCGCAGGTCTCGAGGACGGCGGGGTGCTCGATGGCGGTGGTGACGGCTCCGCCGGCGTCGCGGGCGAGGACGGCGCCGGCGACGGCGAGGTTGTCGGCCTCGGTGCCGCCGCCGGTGAAGACGATCTCGAGGGGGTGGGCGGCGCCGAGCAGCGAGGCGGCCCGTTCCCGGGCCGCCTCGAGGGCGTTCTTCGCCCGTCGTGCCGCCCCGTGCATGCCGGAGGGGTTGCCGTACACCTCGTCGAGGTAGGGGGCCATGGCGGCCCGGGCCTCGGGACGCAGCGGGGTGGTGGCGGCGTGGTCGAGGTAGCGCACGGGCGCATTGTCGCGAGCCGGCGTCCCTATCGTCGCCGGGGCGCCGTGGGGAATGGCGCCGGCGGGGTCCCGGTTGGGTTCGGCATGGACGAGACGACCCTCACCGTGTACTGGCGCCCGGGATGCTTCTTCTGCAGCACGCTGCTGCGTCGCCTCGACGCGGCGGGCCTCCGCTACCGCGCCGTCGACATCTGGGAGGACCCGGAGGCGGCGGCGTTCGTCCGTTCCGTGGCCCGGGGCAACGAGACGGTCCCGACCGTCGTGGTGGGCGACCGGGTGTTCGTGAATCCGGCTTTCGCCGACGTCACCGCCGCCTTGGAGGGGTGAGGGTCACTCCGGGCCGACGATCCGGGTGAGGAAGGCGGAGACCTCCCGTTCGTACCGTTCCGGGTCGATGTTCCACAGGTCGCCGTGGCGGGCCTGTTCGAAGCGGACGAGCTGCACGAGGTCGGGCCGGGCCGCGGCGAACGCGGCGGAGAACCGGATGGGGGCCACGGTGTCGTCGCCGCCGTGGAGGATGAGCACGGGGACGTCGAACTGGGGGGCGCGGGCCACCTGGTCGAGCTCGGCCCAGGCGAGCCCGAAGCGGATCCGGACGAGCTGCTGGGCGAGCTCGGCGACCGGGCGTGGCATCCACCGGGAGGTGTGCGCGTCGACGAGCCCTTCGAGGTCGAGGACGGGCGAGTCGAGCACGACGCCCCGGACCAGCCCGATCCGCTCGGAGGAGTGGAGGAAGGTGGCGACGATCTCGGCCCCGTAGTCGTAGCCGTAGAGGACGACGTCGGCGGCTCCTTTCCGCTCGGCGAGGGCGACCGCGGCGTCGACGTCCCGCCACTCCTCCAGCCCCCAGCTCCGCAGTCCGCTCCGGCCCGGGGACGCCCCCGGGTCGTTCCGGTAGGTGATGTCGAGGACGGGGTAGCCGTCCTCGACGAGCGCGGCCATGATGCGCAGCCCTTGCCGCCGGTCCCGCCCCCGTCCGTGGACGAGGATCACCCAGGTGCTGCGCCGGCCGGTGACGAGCCACGCCGGGTTGGGGCCGAGGTCGCCGGGGACTCGCACCTCGTCGAAGCCGAAGCCGTGCGCGGCGAAGGGGTCGTCGGGGTAGGCGTTCTCGTCGAGACCGACCCGGTCCCCGGTGGCGAAGGTGCCGCGGAAGGTGCGGATCGCACGCTCGACGGTGGTGTCGTCGATGCGGTACACGTCGGCGACCTGCCCGTACGCGTCCTTCCCGACGAGTCCCCAGGTGCCGTCCCGGGTCGTCTCGGGGGTGCGGGGCAGGGTGATGCGCCCGCCGGAGATCCCGATCACCTCGAGGTCGGCGACGGGCGCCTCGAGGCGGGGGACGAGGAACCGGGCGCGGATCCGGTTCGCCTCGAGCCACACCGTCACCGCGAGCACGAGGAGGAGGAACGCGGCCAGCGCGCCGAGGATGCGGCGCAGCCACGGCGGGACGGTGAGCCGGAGCATGCCGTGCCGAGCCTATGCGCCGCCGGGGAGGAACGCGTCCCGGGGTCGCCTCCGGCGGCGGGGAGGGGTCACCGGCCGACGAACGCGGGCTTCTCCTTGGCGAGGAAGGCCTGCACGCCGATGCGGGCGTCCTCGGTGGCGAAGACGGCGGCGAACTCCTCGGCTTCGACGGCGAGTCCCTGGTCGAGGGGCAGCTTGTACCCCTCGGCGACGGCCCGCTTCACCGCGGCGTACGCCCGGGTCGGCCCGGCGGCGAAGCGCCGGGCGTCGGCGAGGGCGAGGTCGAGGACCTCCTCGGGGGGCGCGACCTTGTCGGCGAGGCCGATGGCGAGGGCCTCGTCGGCGGCGACGTGGCGTCCGCTCATGCACAGCTCCTTGGCCCGCTGGAAGCCGACGATGCGGGCGAGGCGCTGCGTGCCGCCGGCGCCGGGGATGATGCCGAGACGGATCTCCGGCTGTCCGACCTTGGCGTCGTCGGCGAGGTAGCGGAAGTCGGCGCCCATCGACAGCTCGAGGCCGCCGCCGAGGGCGTAGCCGCGGATGGCGGCGATGGTGGGTTTGGCGAGGCGCTCCAGGGCGTCGACGACGGCGACGAGCCCGGCGGCCTGCCGCTCCTCGGTCCGCCCTTCGAAGGCGGCCTGGAAGCCGGTGATGTCGGCTCCGGCGGCGAAGTGGGGCGTGCCGGTGATGACGACGGCCCGGATCGTGTCGGCGGCGGCCTCCTCGAGGGCGGCCCCGATGTCGGCGATGAGCTCGGCGTTGAGCGCGTTGACCGGGGGTCGGTTCAGCGTGACGACGGCGACGGAATCCTCTACGGCGTACTCGACCAGACTCACGGTCCCTCCTCTACGACGGTCGCCCCGAGGCTACTGCGCCGCCGGGGGCCCGGATTCCTCGAGGAAGGCGAGGAGCGCGTCGCGGAAGGCCGGGTAGGCGCTGCGGTGGATGGAGTGGTCGGCGCCGGGGACGGTGCGGAACACGACCTGGGGGTTGGCGGCGGCGAGCGCCTCCCCCACCGGGGGCGGCACGAGCGGGTCGCGGGCGGGGTCGGCGCCGAGGAGGAGGGTGGGGACGGGGAGGGCGCGCACCACCTCGGCGAGCTCCCAGGGGCCGGCGGCGACGACGCCTTCGGTGACGTCGGGGCTGGTGCGCAGCAGCGCCCCGACCTTGTAGACGACGTCCTCGGGATGCCAGTCGGGGTGCTCGGCGGCGAGCGCGGCGCAGGTGATGGGGCTGCGGAAGGGGGCGAGGAGCTCCTCGAGGGAGACGGCGGCGTCGCGGGAGGAGAGGGAGGGGTCCTCGAGGACGAGCCGGCGGGTGAGGTCGGGGGCGGCCGCCATGCAGGCGAGGGCGACGGTTCCGCCGAGGGAGTGGCCGAGGAGGAGGTCCCAGGGACCGGCGAGGGCGAGGACGTCGTCGCGGAAGGCGCCGATGGCGTAGTCGTCGCCGCGGGGGCTGGCGCCGTGGCCGCGCAGGTCGACGGCGGTGACGTGCCAGCCGTGGCCGGCGAGGTCGGGGCCGAGCCGCCACCAGCCGTTGGCGTCGGATTGGATGCCGTGGAGGAGGAGGGCCCGGCGGGGCCCGTCCCCCCAGGTGATGCGGGCGAGGGCGACGGTCATGGTGCCTCCTCGGCGGTGAGGATCCGCTCGGCGGCGGTCCAGGGGTCGAGCCGGCGGGCGAGGACCGCGGCGAGGACCCCGTCGGTGGCGTGGTGGTGGGCGGCGGCGCGGTGGCGCAGGGCGGCGCCGACGGCCTCCTCGAGGGCGGCGAGGGCCCGGCGGCGGCGGCGCTCCTCGCCGGCGCCGGTGGTGGCGAGGAACCGCCGGTGCCGGGCGACGGCGTCCCACAGCTCGGTGGCGCCGGCGCCGGTGGTGGCGACGGTGGGGACGATGGGGGGTCGCCACGGGCCGGCGGGGCCGAGGTCGAGCATGCGGGTGAGCTCGGCGACGGCGGCTTCGGCGCCGGGGAGGTCGGCCTTGTTGACGACGAAGACGTCGGCGACCTCGAGGAGGCCCGCCTTGGCGGCTTGCACCCCGTCGCCCCAGCCGGGGGTGACGACGACGACGGTGGTGTCGGCGGTCCCGGCGATCGCCACCTCGGCCTGACCGACGCCGACGGTCTCGACGAGGATCTCGGGGAACCCGATGCCGTCGAGGACGGCGACGACCCGTGGGGTGGCGGCGGCGAGCCCGCCGAGGTGGCCGCGGTTCGCCATGGAGCGGACGTACACGCCCGGGTCGCCGACGTGCCCCTGCATGCGGATCCGGTCGCCGAGGATGGCGCCGCCGCTGAAGGGACTGGAGGGGTCGACGGCGACGACGGCGCAGGCGACGTCGTCGCGGCGCACGACGGTGAGGAGCCGGTCGACGAGGGTGGACTTCCCGGCGCCGGGGGTGCCGGTGATGCCGGTGACGGCGGCCCGGCCGCCGCGGGGGTAGAGCGCGGCGAGGAGCTCCCGCGCCCCGTCGCGGTCGTCCTCGACGAGGGAGATGATCCGCGCCAGGGCGCGCCGGTCGCCGGCTTCGGCCCGGCCGATGAGCTCCTGCGGATCCGCCGCCATGGTCGCGAGCCTAGGGGGGCGTGGCCGGCGGCGAGGTCAGGAGGGTCCGGTGTCGAGGAGGACGGGACCTTCCGGGCCTTCGGGGTAGCCGACGGGCTCGACGGTCACCCAGATCCGGGGGAAGTCGCGCCGGGCGACGGCGACGGTGAACTCGACGCGTCCGGCGGTGCGGAACGTGCCGGCGGGGACGTGGTCGCCGGCCCGGCTGAACCACAGCTCGTAGAGGTGCCCGGCGGGGGCGGGGGGGAGTCCGGTGACCTCGAGCCGCACCCGGGTCCCGCCGGGGATGGACCATCCGGAGACGACGGCGCGGGCGCCGGGGGCGGTGCCGGTGCCGGGAACGACGACCTGCCAGTCGGGGGCCGGGGTCCGGCCGGCGAGGAGGGCCGCGGCGAGGAGGACGACGGCCGCGGCGACGGCGGCGATCTCGAGGTGGCGCCGGCGGCGACCGGCCGGGGCGGCGGTGTCGGTGTCGGGGGCGCGGTGCCCGACGATGCGGGCGACGACGCGGTCTTCGAGTCCGGCGGGGGGCTCCTCCCAGAGGGCGGGGTCGGCGAGCCGGCGCCGGGCGCCGGTGAAGGCCGGCGCCGTCCGCCGGCAGGGGCGGCAGCGCGCCAGGTGGGAGGCCACCGCCGGCGTCTCGACGCCGGCGAGGAGGGCGGCGCGGGCCTCGTCACAGGTCATGCGGTGGCCTCCTCGAGGTGGGCGAGGAGCCGGGCGAGGCGGCGGTGGGCCCGGTGCGAGCGGGACTTGACGGTGCCGACGGGGATGCCGAGGTGGTCGGCGGTCTCCTCGTGGGTCCAGCCGTGGAAGTGGGTGCAGCGGACGACGTCGCGCTCGTCGGCGGGGAGGCTGTCGACGGCGACCCGCACCTGCCACACCTCCCAGACGTCCTCGAGGCTGGGGGGCAGCACGGCGATGTCCCGCTCCGGCGGGTCCCCGACCCGGTGGCGTCGCTCCCGCCGGTAGAGGTCGATGGCGACCCGCCGGGCGATGGTGGCGAGCCAGGGACCGATCTCGCGGTCGGGGTCGAGCCGGTCGGCGGCCTGCCAGGCTTTGAGGAACGTCGTCTGGACGACCTCCTCGGCGTGGCCCCGGTCGGCGAGGAGGCGGAGGGCGAGGGCGAAGACCGCCCCGGCGTACCGCCGGTACAGGGTCCGGATG
>CAZPAV010000025.1:0-41814 GCA_964584755.1 uncultured Acidimicrobiaceae bacterium | reverse complement strand
CCGGCGAACGCGGCGGAGACGAGCCCGGGGAAGTGGCGCCAGGAGCGGTCGACCGCGTACCGGGCGAGGCGGGCGCCGAGCACGCCGGCCCGGCGGTGGGTGACGAAGTACGGGGGACGCGGCGCGAGGTGACGTTCCCCCTTCGCCCAAGCACGGGGGGCGGGAGCGAAAGGGCCCCGCAGCACGGTGCGCTCGGCGGCGCCGAACATGAGGGCGTTGTGGACGACGCCGCGGCCGCTGCCGATGTCGTGACGAGGGTGACCGGGGAACGCGCCCCACGTGGCCCGGGGGAGGAGGAACCCGACGCCGGTCCACGTGTCGACGGCGATCGTGCCGTAGCGGAGGCTCGAGATCGCGCCGTCGAGAGCCGGTCCCAGGCGGCGGGCGGTCGCCGGATCGACGATGAGATTCGCGCCGAGGGTGCCCGCGAGGATGTCGTTGGCGAAGGCGACCGCACCGGTCAGGAAGGCCTCCGGGGTGTCGCCGGGCAGGGCGGTCGTCGCGAGGACCGGTCCGAACACCTCCTCCTGGAAACAGACGTCCGTGGTGTCGTCGGGATCGAGGCCGGCGACGAGGGTGAACGGCACCTCGCCGTCGGCGAGGAGCTCCGCCCGCGGGTGGGCGTCCAGCACACGTGCGTGGCGCTCGGCGGTGCCCGGGTAGTACGGGCTGCGGGGCTCGATCCGCGCCGCCACGGCCCGAATCGCCGCGAGGAAGTCGTCCCGACGCGACCAGGCCCGGGGGAGGACGAGGACCTGGCTCGCGATGCAGTTGAATCCCGCGTTGTGCAGCTTCTGGCTGACGACGTGCTCGGCCTGGAAACGGAGATCGGCATCCGACCAGTCTCCGGGTACGACGATCGTGGGACCGACCCCTCCCAACTCGCTGGTGACCGGCTTGTCGAGGAGCGGGCGGTCCTCGGCCTTGCGCCGGAGCCCCTCCTCACCCTGGCCGTACACGATCGCGTCGTGGGTCCGGGCGCTCCCCGTCACGTGAACGGTCTCGACGGCCGGGTGTCGGGTGAGGTAGGCGCCGACGTCCGCACCGCCGTACGCGAAGCGGACGTACCCGGCGTCGACGAGCGGGGCGAACACGTCCTCGAAGTACTCGCCGAGGTAGGCGTTCACCGGATTGAGCTTGACGAGGGCGACCGCGCCGTCGACGAAGAGCTTGCCGAGGAGATCGAGCACCGGGATGGCGGCGATGTTGCCCGCGCCCAGGACGAGGGCGACGAGCCCCTCCGGGCGTTCCTCACGGTAGAAGGAGGCCATCGTGTCCCGGAGCCCGGCCGCGTCCACGCCCGGCTGCATCCACACCTCGGCGCTCAGGCCGCCCAGGAGGAGCCGCTCCTGGAGGTCGGCGGGGTAGACCCGCACCGCGACGCGTCCGTCGGGACGGGTGTGGACGGGGAACCCTGCCAGGAGGTCGCGGCCACGGGAGAGACGCCCCAGCGTCTCCTCGTACGCGGAGGTGGCGTACATGAAGGCGTACGGGCCGGAGATCCACTCCTCGCCCACGAGCGGCGAGTCGGGCGCGAGGCCCTTGGCTCTCGCCGCGGCCTCGACCCAGGCTACGGCGACCCGGCCGGCACGCCGTCGCAGCCGTCCCAGGAACCGGATCTTCTCCCCGAGGGGAAGACGCGCCCACTCGGTGCGGTGGGCGGCGAGCGTTCCGAGCGCGGTGTCGAGCGCGGTGGTCATGACCGGACGATAGCGGCGGCCGCCGCCGGGGCTCCGACGCCGGGGGCTAGGATCCCGCGCATGGACATCAACGGAACCGCAGCCATCGTCACCGGTGGAGCGTCCGGCCTCGGGGCCGCGACGACGAGAGCCCTCAGCGCCGCAGGAGCGGCGGTCACCATCCTCGACCTCCAGGAGGAGGCCGGCGAGCGTCTCGCTCGTGAGCTCGGAGGAGGTACGAAGTTCGTCCGCACCGACGTCACCGACGGAGCCGCGGTCGAGGAGGCGGTGGCCATCGCCGCCGCCGACGCGCCGCTGCGCGTGGCGGTGAACTGCGCCGGCATCGGCGACGCGCAGCGCACCCTCGGACGCGACGGGAGCCCCGCGGACCTCGAACGGTTCCGGCGGGTCCTCGAGGTCAACCTCGTGGGGACCTTCAACGTCATTCGCCACGCTGCGGCCGTCATGGCGCGCACCGACCCCCTCGAGCACGACGAGCGGGGTGTCATCGTGAACACCGCCTCGGTGGCGGCGTTCGAGGGACAGATCGGGCAGGCGGCGTACTCGGCCTCGAAGGGCGGCATCGTGGGGATGACCCTCCCGGTGGCGCGGGACCTCTCCTCGGTGGGCATCCGGGTCAACACCATCGCACCGGGCATCATCGACACGCCGCTCCTGGCGGGACTCAACGAGGAGTACCGCAAGGTGCTCGCCGCGGGGGTGCCGTTCCCGAAGCGGCTCGGCCGACCGGAGGACTACGCCGAGCTCGTCCTGGCGATCGTTCGGATCGGCTACCTCAACGGCGAGGTGATTCGACTCGACGGTGCCCTGCGGATGCCCCCGAAGTGACACGAAGCGGCGCGCCAGGGGCGTAAGGTACGGAGGCGAGCGCGAAGAAGGGAGCGGACATGGCCGGAAGAGGCGAGCTGTACCGGCGGAAGGACGGGAAGTGGACGTTCCGCGTGAAGGCGTCCAACGGCCAGATCGTGGCGCAAGGGCAGGGATACGCGAGTAAGCGGTCCGCTCGCGCCACGCTCGAGAAGCTCCTCGCCGGCGCCTACGAGGGTCCCGTCGTCGAAACGGACGTCTGAGGCACACGCGCCGGACCGGCCCGGAGCGCGGTAGCGTGCCGGTCATGGCGACGACCCTGGACCTCCGCGACCCGGAGTTCCTCGAGGACCCGTACCCGGCACTGGGGAGGGCCCGGGAGGCGACCCCCGTCGTACGCGTCGAGAAGCCGCGTCTCGGGAGGGAGCTGTGGCTCCTCACCCGTCACGCCGACGTCCTCGCCGCGCAGCGGGATCGACGCCTGGGCCGGGTCCGCGAGCGGGCGGTGAGCCCCGAGGAGCTCGGCCTCGATCGCCTCGAGCTCGACTGGCGTCCCTACTACGAGCTGGAGCGTTGGTCGCTCCTCATGCTCGAACCCCCCGATCACACCCGGATCCGCCGCCTGGTCGCCAAGGAGTTCACGCCCCGCCGCCTCGCCGCCCTCCGCGACCGCATCACCGCGTACGCCGTCCGCTTCCTCGAGCGCGCCGTGGAGCAGGGGGGGTTCGATCTCCTCGCCGCGTACGCCCAGCCGTACTCGGTCCACGTCATCGCCGAGCTCCTCGGAGCGCCCACCGGCGACTGGCGCCATCTCCTCGACTGGTCACACCACATCGTCAAGATGTACGAGCTGGAGGCCAGCGACGCCGAGGTGCGCGCCGCGGTCGGGGCCGCGGCCGAGTTCACCGAGTGGACGCGGCGGCTCATCGCCCGCCGTCGGCGGGACCCCGGGACGGACCTCGTCTCGGCTCTGTGCACGGTGGAGACCGAGGAGGGGCGGCTGCACGACGACGAGATCGTCTCCACCGTCGTGCTGCTGCTCAACGCCGGGCACGAGGCCACGGTGAACACGATGGGGAACGGGGTGACGGCACTGCTGCAGCACCGCGACCAGTGGGAGCGCCTCGTCGTCGGGGAGGTCCCGTGCCGTGTCGGCGTCGAGGAGCTCATTCGCTGGGATCCTCCGCTCCAGCTCTTCGAGCGGTGGGTGCTCGAGGACGGGGTCGGCTACGGCGGCCGGCGGTTCGCGGCGGGGGAGAAGATCGGCATGCTCCTCGGCTCCGCCAACCGTGACCCGCGTCGCTTCGAGGATCCGGACCGCTTCGACGTGGGTCGGGGCGACGCGTCGCACGTGACCTTCGGCGGGGGGATCCACTCCTGCCTGGGCGCGCCGCTGGCGCGCCTGGAGATCGAGGTGGCTCTCGAGGTCCTCGTGCGACGGTGCCCGCGGCTCGAGCTGGCCGGCGAACCGGAACGGCACGGGACCTTCGTCATCCACGGCTACCGGTCGGTGCCGGTCCGCTCCGGGTGAGCCGGGGGCCGCCGTTCCCCGGCGCTCGGCCGCTGTCCGAACACGTGCCGGCGGATCCAGGCGTGCATGGCGACCCCGGAGGCCACACCGGCGTTGATGGACCGGGTCGAGCCGAACTGGGTGATGGCGTACACGACGGAGCACGCCTCTCGGGCGGCCTTCGAGAGCCCCGGACCCTCCTGCCCGAACAGCAGGATGCACCGCTCGGGAAGCTCGGCGGTCTCGAGGGGGAGTGCCCCCGGGAGGATGTCGATCCCCACGAGCACCAGGCCGGCGGCCGCCGCCCACTCCCGGAGATGGGGGATGTCGGGATGATGGACGATGTGCTGATAGCGGTCGGTGACCATGGCCCCGCGCCGGTTCCAGCGGCGTCTCCCCACGATGTGGACGGCGGCGGCGAGGAAGGCGTTGGCGTTCCGGACGACGGTGCCGATGTTGAAGTCGTGCTGCCAGTTCTCGATGGCCACGTGGAAGGGATGGCGGCGTCGGTCGAGGTCGGCGACGATCGCCTCGCGGCGCCAGTAGCGGTAGCGGTCGACGACGTTGCGCCGGTCCCCATGCTCGAGGAGCTCCGGGTCGAGACGTGGGTCGTTCGGCCAGGGGCGCGGGTGGGGTCCCACACCGACCGATGGCGTGTCCTCCATGGCGCGACAGGGTACCGACGGGGGATGGAGGACGGGGACGGGACTTCGTGGGTAGGATGCGCCCCGTCATGTGGGGGATCGTCGCCATCGTCGTGGTCGTGCTGGTGGCCGCGGCGTTCGTGCTCGGCTACAACCGGCTCGTCCGGTTTCGCAATCGTACCGACAACGCCTGGTCGCAGGTCTCGGTGCAGCTTCGGCGCCGGTACGACCTCATCCCGAACCTCGTCGAGACCGTCAAGGGGTACGCGGCCCACGAGCGGGAGACGTTCGAGGAGGTGACGCGGGCGCGGAACGCGGCCATCGCCGCGACGGGCGTCGAGGAGCAGGCCCAGGCCGAGAACCTCCTCACCGGGGCGCTGCGGCGACTCTTCGCCCTCGCCGAGGCGTACCCGCAGCTCCGGGCCAGCGAGTCGTTCCTCGCGCTCCAGGAGCAGCTCGGGGAGACGGAGAACAAGATCGCCGTGGCCCGACAGATCTACAACGACGCCGTCCTCACGTACGACAACGCCGTGGAGACGATCCCCACGAACCTCATCGCCGCGGTCGGCGGCTTCCGGACACGCCCGTACTTCGAGATCGAGGACGAGGTCCGGACCGTTCCGGGGGTCGAGTTCTGAGGAGGACGGTCGCCGCCGCCCTGCTCCTCGTCGTCGTCCTCGGAATGGCCGCACCGGCGTCGGCCAAGTCCTACACACTTCCCGCCGCCGACGTCGATCTCGAGCTCCAGCCGGACGGAAGCCTCCTCGTCACCGAGCGCATCACCTTCGCGTTCTCGGGACCGTTCAGCGGCGCCTACCGGGACATCCCCCTCCGGCGGGGTGAGGCGATCACCGAGGTCACGGTCCTCGAGAACGGCGTCGCCTACCACCCCGGGGCCTCCACGGTCCTGGGCTCCTCCGGCGACCCGGGGACGTACGGGGTCGAGGACCGCGGGTCGGTGGTGCGGGTCGTCTGGCACTACGCCGCCGTCGACGAGGAGCGCATCTTCACGATCCGCTACCGGATGACGGGTGTCGCCGTCGTCTACGACGACGTCGTCGACGTCGACTTCCAGGTGTGGGGGAGGGAGTGGAGCACGGGCGTCGACCGGGTGGATGCCCGACTCCGCTTCCCCGGAACGGTGGATCCGGGAGAGGTCCTCGTCTACGGACACCCCGCGACCGTGGAGGGACGGACCTCGTTGGGTGCCGACGGCGTCAGCCCGAGCCTCGAGGCGTGGCACGTCCCGGCGCACCAGTTCGTCGAGCTGCGGGTCCTCCTCCCGCGCCGGGTGCTCGCCGGCACCGACGGCGCCCGGGTGGTGACGGGAGCGGGGAAGGAGACGATCGTCGGCGCCGAGGCCGCCCTGGCGGCCGGTGCGCGGCGGGCCGCCGTCGCCGCCCGCGGCCTCTCCCTCGCGGTCCTCGGGCTCCTGGCGCTCCTCGTCGTCGCCCTGACCTGGGGGTACGTGCGCTTCGGGAAGGAGCCACGGGTCGCCTACGACCGCGAGTACGAGCAGGAGCCGCCTTCGGAGCATCACGCCGCGCTCGTCGAGGCGCTCCTGGCGCAGGGGAACCCCGACGAGCGGGGTTTCACCGCCCTCCTGTTCGATTTCATCCGGCGGGGATACCTGACCGGCACCCCGAAGCGGTTTCGGCGTGCCGTCCTCCTCGGGCTGCGCCACACCGAGTTCGAGGACATCGAGATCGCTCTCGCCGAGCCCCCGGGACGGCTCACCGCGGAGGAGCGCGCCGTCTATACGATCCTCAGGCGGACCCTCGCCGCGGGGCCCCTGCCGCTCCACGACTTCCGCGGCGCCATCCAGGAGAACGCCCAGGCGAACCACGACACCTACCAGCGGTACCGCGCACTCACCCGCCGGCACCTCGTGCGCGCGGGTCTCCTCGACGAGCACGGCCGGGCCTTCCCCTGGTTCGTCGCCGGACCGCTCCTGCTGACGGTCCTCCTCGGGGTCTTCCTCGTCGTCCCGCTCCTGAGCGCCCTCACCGGGCTCGATCCGGCGCTGGGGCGGTTCGACTTCCTCGCCCTGGGCGCGGTCGGTGGCATCCTCGTCGCCCTCCTCGGCGTGCGGCGGCGACCGTGGGTGCGGCGCACCCCCGACGGAGCGTTGCTCGCGGCCCGCTGGGAGGCGTTCCGTCGCTACCTCCGGGACTTCAGCCGCCTCGAGGAGGCCCCGACCATCGCGCTACCCCTGTGGGAGTCGTTCCTCGTCTACGGGATCGCCCTCGGTGTGGCCGAGGACGTGCTCGCCGCGGCGCGCATCGCCGCCCCCGAGGAGCTGGCGCAGGAGTCGTCGCTGTTCTGGTACGGCGGTCAGGGCTTCTCCGGCGGCCACAGTCTCAACGCCATCTCCGGCATCGAGCACGCCCTCAGCGGCGCGTTCGCCGCGCCCTCCTCGGGGGGTGGCGGTGGCTTCGGCGGTGGGGGAGGAGGCGGCGGTGGGGGAGGAGGCGGTGGCGCCTGGTGACGGCGCTCAGATCTCCACGTGCATGCCGATCTCGAGGCTCCGGTCGGCGGGGAGCTTGAAGAAACGCGCCGCGTTCGTGGCGTTGCGGGCCATGAGCGCGAAGAGCCGCTCCCGCCACAGGGCCATGCCGGGACGTTCGGTGGCGAGAACGGTCTCTCGACCGAGGACGTACGTCGTGTCGCGCGGATCGATGCCGAGCTCGGGATGGACGAGCTCGGCGAGGGCCCGGGGGACGTCGGGCTCCTCGAGGAAGCCGTACCGCAGGACCACCTGGTAGAAGCCGAGACCGAGGGGCCAGACCTCGGTGCGTCGTGCCGGGGGGATCCGGGGCACGTCCTCGGTGACGATGGAGAGTACGACGATGGTCTCGTGCAGGACCTCGTTGTGGCGCATGTTCGCCAGGAGGGAGGGGGGTGTGGCGCCGGTGCGAGAGAACATGTACACCGCGGTGCCGGGTACCCGCAACGGGGGCTTCTTGGCGATCGAGGCGATGAAGCGCTCGATGGGGAGCTCGCCGGCGCGGAGTCGACGAGCCACGAGCTCCCGTCCCCGTTTCCAGGTCGTCATGAGGGTGAAGATGAGGAGCCCGACCACGACCGGGAACCACCCGCCGTCGGGGATCTTGAACACGTTCGCCCCGAAGTAGGCGAGGTCGACGACGAGGAACCCGCCGGAGACCGCCGCCGCCAGGGGCACCGCCCATCGCCAGCGTTCCCGGGTCACGACGAAGAAGAGCAGGGTCGTGATGACCATCGTCATGGAGACGGCGATGCCGTACGCGGCGGCGAGACCCGCCGAGGAGCGGAACCCGACGACGAGACCGATGGTGGCCACCATGAGCACCCAGTTCACCGAGGGGATGTAGACCTGGCCGACCTCGTGCGCCGAGGTGTGGAGGATCCGCACCCGGGGGAGGTAGCCGAGCTGGACCGCCTGCATGGTGAGGGAGAAGGCGCCCGAGATGAGGGCCTGAGACGCGATGATCGTGGCGGCCGTGGCGAGCAGGACCATGGGCCAGAGCGCCCACGAGGGGGCGAGGAGGTAGAAGGGGTTGGTGATGGCCTCGGGTCGGTGGATGAGGAGCGCTCCCTGACCGAAGTAGTTGAGGAGGAGCGCGGGGAGGACCACGAAGTACCAGGAGAGCTGGATGGGACGCTTCCCGAAATGGCCCATGTCGGCGTAGAGCGCCTCCGAGCCGGTCACGACGAGGAAGACGGAGCCCAAGGCGAGGAAGCCGTGGAAGCCGTGGGCGGAGAAGAAGCGGGCGGCGTGGACCGGGTTGATCGCGGCGAGGACCCGCGGGGCGGTGGCGATGTGGGTGAGGCCGAGGAGGGCGAGGGTCGAGAACCAGAGGATCATCACCGGACCGAAGACCGAGCCGACCGTCCCCGTTCCGTGGCGTTGGATGAGGAAGAGGCCGAGGAGGATCACGACGGCGGTGGGGATGACGTACGGCTCGAGGACCGGTGTCGCCACGCGCACGCCCTCGACCGCCGAGAGCACCGAGATGGCGGGAGTGATCATCCCGTCCCCGTAGAGGAGGGCGGTGCCGAAGAGGCCGATGAGGATGAGGATCCACCGGGTGCGGCCCGGGACGCGGCCCTTCCGCGGGGCGATCAGCGCGGTGAGGGCGAGGATGCCTCCTTCGCCGTGGTTGTCGGCGCGCATGACGAAGACGAGGTACTTGATGGAGATGACCACGACGAGAGACCAGAAGATGAGGGAGAGGATGCCGAGGACGTTCTCCTCCACGACGGCGAGACCGCCATGGGCCTCGAAGGACTCGCGCATGGCGTACAGGGGACTCGTGCCGATGTCGCCGTAGACGATCCCGAGCGCGCCCAGGGAGAGGGCGAGCAGGTAACGGGGGGTGGTCTTCGTGGTCGTCGACATGGCTCCGCCGGGTCGGTGGTCGCTGCGTCGTCCCGGCGGCATCGAGTCACGCGTGCCCTACGGCCCGCGTGCGCCTCCCGGTCTTCGGCCCTGCGAGCCGCCATGCTACCGCGGGCGTGGGTTGGGCCGACGGCGAGGGAGGGGAGGGGTCAGTGGCCTCCCGAGGGCGTTCCCTCGCGGCGGGCGTCGGCCAGGGCGGTCAGCGCGTTGCGGACCTCCCACAGCTCCGGGTAGAGGCGATGGCGGACGAGGCGCTCGAGCATCTCCACGGGGGTTCCCTGGGTGCCGATCGACCCCCCGCCGATGGAGCGCTGCACGACGAGGAGGTGGACCGCCCGCCACCGCACCGCGAGCTCGTCGACGCGCACGAGGAGCTCGGCGACCTGGTACAGGTCCTCGTGGCGGCGCCCTTCGCGGTACAGCGTCACGAGGTCGACGCCCTCCTCCTCGAGGGCCGCGGCGAACGCCTCGCCGAGCGCCGTGGTTCCGTCTCGCAGCCGCCGCCATCCGGGGGAGTCGAATCCGGAGCCGTGTCCCAGGGCGAGCCGGACCTCGTGGTACTCCCACGGCGCCATCTCGTCGAGCATGTCGAGCTGGTCGGTGATGAGCTCGAGGGCCAGCACGACCCGGCGGAGCAACCGGACCGCTCCCCACCGCTCCCCGCCGCGCAGCAGCTCGACCGCCCCCTCGATCTCGAAGCCGGCGAGCTTGAGCCACAGCTCGGAGGACTGGTGCACCACCTGGAAGAGGAGCTCGTCGCGATGCGCCCGCTCCTCGGGCCCCTTCTGCAGCGCCAGCAGCTCCTCGGTCCGCAGGTACCGTTCGTAGTCGGACTCCCCGGGTCCTTCCAGGATGGGGGCGTACGCGTCGGGGTCGGTGGGTGTCTCCATGGGCGGGGAGCCTACCGGGGGGTGAACGGCGGCCTCAACTAGACATAATGCAGATTATGGGCGGTCCGGCCCCTCAGCCCACCCGGCTCGTGCTGCCCCCGACGAGCAGCGAGACGAGGATGCCGAGCGGCAGGGTCCCGACGTACGACACCGGGAGGCCCACGTTCCCCAGAAAGAGCATGAGGAGCCACGTCGCCGGAAACGTGGCGAGCAGGAACACGATGCCGGCGACGAGCAGGGCACGGAGCACGGGAGACCTTCCTCCTCGGCGGCCGATCGGGGATCCGGGCACGCAGTGTACCGGCCGGGCGCTCCCCGCCCCCGCCCCGACACCGGCGCCCTTTCGTCACCCGTGACGAAAGGGCCTCAGGGTGCGCCCAGGGCCCGAGGCTCGACTACGACTCGCTCGAGCTGGCGCGCGGCCCGTGCCAGGTGGGCCAGCGCGGCGGCGTACTCCTCCTCGGTCCCCCCGTGCGCGAGATCGCGGGTCACGTCCTCCAACGCCGCCTCGAGGCGATAGCGGGCGTCCCGCAGGCGCTCCCAGGCGGCGCGCCCGAGGAGGACCTCGTCGGCGGCGAGGCCCCGCCGCCGCGCCGCTCGCCGCGCCTCGTAGGCGCGCTGGCGGTGGCTGGGACGACAGTATCGCCGGGGACGTCCCACGCCCGAAGGGTCCACGAAGGCGGCGCCGCACCAGAGGCAACGGCGCGGTGGTTTCGTCACGAGTGACGATAATACTCGCCGGGCAGGGACCAGGGATGCCCGACACGTACCATCGTCCCATGGGCCGGTCCCGGATCCTCCCCCACACCGCCGACGTCGGGATCGAGGTCGTGGCCCGGGACCTCCCCGACCTCCTCGCCACGGCGGTCGCGGCGATGCTCGCCCTCATGTACCACGGGCCCGGGAGCGGTCCGGGGACCCGACGCGTCTTCGTCACCGCGGACCGCGACCCCGCCGAGGGGCTCGTGGCCGTGCTCGGCGACGTCCTCGCCACCGGAGAGGTCGACGCGCTCGGGTTCCGGCGCATCCGTCCACTCCCCGCCGGGGAGGCCCTGGGTGTCGTCGCCGCCGGGGTGCCGCTCGATCAGGTCGTTCCCGAGGGGCCGCCCATCAAGGCCGTCACGTATCACGGCCTCCGTTGCGAGGCGCACGAGGGAGGCTGGCTCGCCCGGGTGCTCTTCGACGTCTGAGCCATCCCCTCCCCTCCCCTCCCCCCTTCCGGCGCGTATCGTGAGGGCGTGGAGCTGGAGCGGCTCGACCCGGTTCGCTGGCGCATCCCCCGCCACGGTGGGATGCGGGTGCCGGGCATCGTCTTCGCCGACGAGGAGCTCATCACCACCGCCGCCGCCGATCGTGCCCTCGAGCAGGTGGCGAACGTCGCGCACCTCCCCGGCATCGTGGGCGCCTCGTACGCCCTGCCCGACGTCCACTGGGGATACGGCTTCCCCATCGGCGGAGTCGCCGCCACCGACCCCTCCCGAGGCGGCGTCGTCTCCCCGGGAGGGGTCGGCTTCGACATCGGCTGCGGAGTACGCCTCCTCGCCTCCCCCGTCGCGGCGTCCGAGCTCCTCCCCCACCGGGAGCTCCTCATGGACGAGCTCGACCGGCGCATCCCCCGTGGTCTCGGGCCCGGAGCGATCGCACCGTCGACGCTCCTCGAGGCGGTCCTCGCGGAGGGCGCCGCGGCGGCCGTGGCGGCCGGCTTCGGGTTCCCCACGGACCTGGACCGAGCCGAGGATCACGCGGCGGACCTCCCCGCCGATCCGGACGCCCTCCCTCCCCGGGCCGCCGAACGGGGCCGCCGGCAGCTCGGCTCTCTCGGAGGGGGCAACCACTTCCTCGAGGTGCAGGTCGTCGAGCGGGTCATCGACGCCGTGGCGGCCCGGACGTTCGGCCTGCACGAGGGCACCGTCGCGGTCATGATCCACTCCGGGAGCCGGGGCCTCGGGCATGAGGCGTGTCGTGCCCACCTCCGGCGCATCGGCCCGGCGATGCGCCGTCACGGGATCACGGTCCCGGACCGGCAGCTCGCCGCGGTACCGGTCGGCTCGCCCGAGGGACGTGACTACCTCGGGGCCATGGCCGCAGCGGCGAACTTCGCCCGGGCCAACCGCCACCTCCTCGCCGCCGCGGCCCGCTCCGCGCTCGCCGTGGCGCTCGGTCGCCGGCCCGAGGAGACCGGTCTCACGCTCGTCTACGACGTCGCCCACAACCTCGCCGAGTTGGAGGACCATCCCGTCGCGGGAGAGGTCCGCCGGCTCTGCGTCCATCGCAAGGGCGCCACGCGGGCCTTCGGCCCCGGGGATCCCCGCTTGCCGGCGGACATCCGTGCCACGGGCCAGCCGGTCCTCATCCCGGGGACGATGGGGACCGCATCGTGGGTACTGCGGGGCCTGGAGGGGAACCCTGTCTTCGCGTCGGCCGCACACGGGGCCGGCCGTACGATGAGTCGCACCGCGGCGAAGCGCCTTCGCTCGGGAGGAGACGTCCTCGCCGCGTTGGAGGCGGACGGGATCGCGGTGCGCCCGGGCGCCACTCGCCTCCTCGCCGAGGAGGCCCCCGAGGCGTACAAGGACGTCGACCGCGTGGTGTCCGTCTGTGAGAGGGCCGGATTGGCGCTCCCGGTCGCCCGACTCCGCCCACTCGGCGTCGTCAAGGGCTGAGCCGGCAGACCGTCACACCTCCCGCCGCCGCAGCCGCACCACCGCCACCCCGAGCAGGAGCGCGGTGAGGAGGACCGTCGTCGTCACGGCACGGCCGTACACGAAGTGCCCGCCGCGGAGCAGCGCGTCGAGCGATCCCACGAGGGCCGCCGGGAGCCAGGGAGCCAGAGGTGGGAGGAGCGATCCGATGCCGAGGAGCACGAGGAACCCGACGGTGAGGCCGGCGGTGGCCGGCACGCCCCGCACGACGGACGCCATGAACGCGACGACCGCCACCGCGAACGCCAGGTACAGGGCGTGGAGGGCGCCGCCGAGGAGGAGGCCGCCGAGCGGGAGACCCCCGAGGAGGAGACCGGTCCCCACGGCGGCCACGGCGAGCCCGACGGCGAAACTCCCTGCCGCCGCGACGGCGTTCACCACGTAGCGCGGCACCACCAGCGCGGGGATCGTGGCGCGGGTGCGGAGGAACACCGCCATCTCCGGGTGGGCGTCGATGGCCAGTGCGGCGGCGGCGACGAACGCCACCGCGAGGAGACCGAGCTGATCGACGTTCCCCGTGAACTGGGCCACGCCGTCGGCGGGCGTCGGCGCCGGAAGGGCCGGCACCACACCGGGTCCGAACCGTGCCAGGATCTCGGGGAGGTACGCCGCGGTCGGTGGACCGATGAGCGCGAAGAACCCGTAGGTGGCGAGGAGGATGAGCAGGCGCCGCGTCCGCAGGAGCCGCAACCACTCGAGCCGCCACAGACTCATGAGGTCACCTCCAGGAAGACGTCCTCGAGCGACACCTGCCGCGGGTTCATGGCGACGATGCGCTCGCCGGTGGCGCCGAGGGCGGCAGGCAGCTCGCGCTGGGCGGTGGCGAGGTCCCGCACGTGGACCACGATGCACCGGTCCTCCCACGTGACTCGCTGGATCCAGGATCGCCCCTCGAGCGCAGCGGCGACCGCGGCCGCGTCCCCGGCCACCTCGACGACGTACGCGGCTCGCTCGCGCCCCGCCAGGAGCTCCTCGAGCGGCCCCTGCAGGACGAGCTGTCCGGCGCGCAGGATCCCCACCTCGTCGCAGACGGCCTGCACGTCCTCGAGGATGTGGCTCGAGAAGATGACGGTGGCTCGACCCCGCATCCGGGCGACGAGGTCGAGCACGTCCCGTCTCCCGGCGGGGTCGAGCGCGGCCGCCGGCTCGTCGAGGAGGAGGAGATCGGGATCCCCGACCACCGCCGCGGCGAGCCCGAGCCGCTGGAGCATGCCCCGCGAGAAGCCCCGCACCGGCCGGTTCGCGTCGGCCTCGAGGCCGGCGACGGCGAGGACCTCGGCGACGCTTCCGCTCCCGCGCTCCGGCGCGCTGAGCGTCCGGGCGAGATCCACCACCTCGGTGGCGGTGAGCCACCGGTCGAAGCGGGGGGTGTCGGGGAGGACCCCGATTCGCCGCGCTCGCAGTTCGACGTCTCCCCCGGTGGGACGTCGCAGACCGGCGAGGATGCCGAGCAGGGTCGTCTTTCCCGCGCCGTTGGGACCGACGAGCCCGTACACCGTACCCTCCCGGACGCGCAGGTCGACCCCGTCGAGGGCGACGGTCTCCCCGTACCGCTTCGTCAGGCCGCGGGTGGCGACGGCGACGCCCGCCGTCCCGCCGCTCACGCCTCCTCCCCCCGGACCTCGGCCGGCGACGCCGCGGCTCGCACCGCCTCCCAGACCCGTCCCGGCGTGAGGGGCATGTCGATGTGCCGCACCCCGAGGTCGGCCACGGCGTCGACGACGGCGTTGAGCACGGCGGCCGTCGCTCCGATCGTTCCGGCCTCTCCGGCACCCTTCACCCCGAGGGCGTTCTCGGGGCTGGGCGTGACCGTGTGCTCCAGGGCCATGGGCGGCATCGTGGCCGCGGTCGGGAGGAGGTACGAGGCGAGGGTCCCGGTGAGGGGGTTCCCGTCGGCGTCGTAGCGCGCCTCCTCGAAGAGAGCCTGGCCGATTCCCTGGGCGACGCCCCCGGCGATCTGCCCGTCCACGAGGAGGGGGTTGAGGATCCTCCCGCAGTCGTCGACGGCCACGTGCCGGAGGAGCCGTGTCTCCCCGGTGTCGAGATCGACCTCCGCCACCGAGACGTGGGTCCCGAAGGGGTAGGTGGCGCCCCCCTGGTCGATCGTGGCTGCGGCGTCGAGACCGGGGGCCATCCCGGGGGGGACCGTCTCCGGGTCCCCGGCCAGGCGGGCGATCTCGGCCCAGGAGAGCGCGACGTCGGGAACCCCGGCGACGCCGATGCGACCGTCCTCGAAGAGGAGGACGTCGTCGAGCGCGGCCTCGAGGTGATGGGCGACGATGGCCCGGGCCTTCTCGAGGACGTCCCGGGCGGCATCGAGCGCCGCGGCCCCGCCGAGCTGGAGGGAGCGGGAGGCCATCGTCCCTCCGCCGCGCGGGACCTCGGCGGTGTCCCCCTGCACGACTCGGATACGCTCCATCGGGATCCCCAGGGTGCCGGCGACGAGCTGGGCGTACGCGGTCTCGTGCCCCTGCCCGTGGCCCGAGGTCCCCACCCGGACGACGGCGCTCCCGTCCTCGAGGACGGAGACGGACCCCCACTCGCGGCGGCCCTCGGCCGCGGTCACCTCGACGTACGTGGAGAGTCCGATCCCGAGCCGCCGGCGCGAGCCGCGAGCCCGCCGGCGCCGTTGCTCCCGGCGGAGCTCGGCGTACCCGGCGAGGTCCAGTGCTCGGTCCAGGGCTCGCTCGTAGGCGCCACTGTCGTACCTCGCGCCGGTGGGGGTCACGTGGGGGAAGTCCTCGGGAGGGAGGAGATTGCGACGACGCACCTCTGCGGGATCCAGCCCCAACTCCGCGGCGAGGAGATCGATCGCTCGCTCGAGCATCACCGTCGCCTCCGGGCGACCGGCCCCGCGGTACGCGTGAACCGGCGTGGTGTTCGTCACCACGGAGCGCCACTCGACCCGGACCCGCGGCACCCGGTACGGCCCGGTCGCCATGAGGGCGGTGAAACCCGGCAGCATGGCGCCGAAGTGCGGGTACGCCCCCGCGTTCTGGAGCAACCGCACGCGGATCCCCACGATGCGCCCGGAACGATCGGACCCGATCTCGATGTCCTGGTACTGATCCCTGCCCTGGGTCATCCCGCGGAGGTTCTCCCCCCGCGTCTCCTGCCAGCGCACCGGCCGGCCCAGGCGCCTGGCCACGGCCGCGACGAGGATCTGCTCGGGTGCCGGTTGGATCTTCGCCCCGAACCCTCCGCCGAGATCGGCGACACGCACGCGCAGCGACTCGCGGGGGACGCCCAGGCAGGCCGCCCCCACCGCCTGGTGGATGAACACGTTCTGGGAGCTCACCCACCACTCCAGATGGCCGTCGTCGGGGATCGCCAGGGCGTTGCTCGGTTCGAGGGGCACCGCGGCGAGTCGCTGATTGTGGAACGTGGCACCCACGACGACGTCGGCTCCGACGAGTGGATCCTCGCTCTCGGGTGCCGGAGCGGAGCGGGCCACGAGGTTCGTTCCCAGCTCCGGGAAGAGCAACGGGGCATCGTCGGCGAGCGCCGCGGCGGGAGTCACGACCGCCGGCAGGGGGTCGACGTCCACGAAGGCGAGGTGCGCCGCCGCCTCGGCCGCCTCCCGGGTGGTGGCGGCGACGACCGCCACCGGCTCTCCCACGAAGCGGACACGCTCCACGGCGAGCACCGGTCGGGCCGCCTGCGGGGCGTCCGGCGTGGCCGCGGCGATGGGCGCCAGCTCGAGGTCGGCGGCGGTGAACGTGGCCACCACCTCGGGCAGCCGAGTGCTCTCCGTCAGATCGACGGCGAGGATCCGGCCGTGCGGGACCGGGGAGCGCACGATGCCCAACCAGAGGGCTCCCGGGACCTCGCGGTCGTCGAGGTAGGCGCCCCTACCGGTGAGGAACCGGGGGTCCTCGACCCGTTTCACCGCCGCGCCGAGGATGGATCGGGACATGGCGGTGAATGGTAACGAGCGCTCAGCCCTCGACGAGACTCGTGCCCGGCCGGTACGAGGACCAGGCGAACCAGAAGGTGTCGAGGTGGGGGATCCTCGTGAGCTCGGACCCGGCGAGGGGACCGGAAACGGCGGCGCCCACGATGTTCCAGGTGCTCCCCGTCTCGGCGTCGACGAAGTGGTCGCCTTCGGCGGAGAGGGTGAGGACCCGTCCGTCGAGCTCACGGAAGAAGACTCCCGTCGTGCCGACGTCACGTCCGGTCCCCACGTTGCCCCGCTCGAGGGCCGAGGCCTGCCCGGCCTTCCACAGGACGACGACGGGCCGCCCTCCGATCGTCGTGTTCGTCGCCCTCGCCTCGCCACCGGAGATCGCGTCGAGGGCGAAGGCCACGGACTCCTCCCCCACCGTCACCCCCACGACACGCTGCTTCGCCCGGGCGCGGTCGTCGACGGTGCCCCGGAAGAGGAAGGGTTGGGTGTCGGGGTTGTCGTACCCCACGTAGGGGTTGACGCCGTAGTCGCGCCGGAAACCGGTCCGTGTCTGGTCGAGGACCTGCCCGTCCGGATAGGCGGCGAGGAAGTCGCCCCAGGACATGAGTGGTGCCGGGATGGGCTCGAGCTGCTCTCCGGTCAGGAGACCGACGACCGCTCGGCCGTCGTAGTGCGTCCAGAGCGACTCGGTGGCCCGGTCGTACATGACGAGCGCCGAGTTGTAGAGGCGGCCCGAGGTGCCGAAGGTGGTCTCGACGCCGCGGACGACCCGTCGATAGGCGACCGCCGAGTTGCAGAGGGGACAGTACGTGACGGCGACCGGCACTCCACCGACGGTGTCGTTGACGATCTCGTGCCAGATGAGGATCCGCACCGGGTAGGCGCGGGCGTCGCCGTCGATCTCGAGCGTGACCACCGGCTCCTCGGGCGGAAGCAGGTCCCGCTGCGCGGCGGCCGGGAGGAATCGGGGGGCGTCGATGGGTGGGATCCCGTCCGGCGGCGGTCCTCCGGAGAGGATGTCCTCGGGTGGGACGAGTGGGGCCGGAAACGCAGGGTCCCGCATGTCCTCGAGCGCGGAGGGGCCCTCGGGGAGGACGCCCTGGGGTGGAGGCGTCGTCGTCGAGGTGGGAGCGGGGGTGGTCGCCGGCGTCCCTTCCTCGACCGTCGTCGCCGGGGCCGTCGTGGTCGGATCGGTGCGCGGGAGCGCGGCGGTACAGGCCGCGGCGACGAGTGCCAGGGCGGCGACGAGGGCGAGGCGTCGGATGCGAGGCGTCACGAGCTCCTCCGGGAGGTTCCGCCCGGACAACGTCGCCCGGCGCCGGGACGTCCCCGGCACTGTCGGATATTCGACCTTCTCGGGTGGGCCTGTCCCCATCGCCCGTTGCGAGGGGCATGCTCGCGCCCACCCGCTCCCCGCAGGTTCGACGCGCCCTCGCCTGGGCCAGCGGACTCGCCGCCCTCTGGCTCCTCCTGGCCGTGCTGCGGCCGGGGACGACCTTCCATCTCGCGCCGCTCCTCGTAGCCGGTGCTCCGCCGACGCTGCTCGCCTTCGAGGGGCGTCCGCGCCGCCGCGACGGGCTGGCCGCCGCCGCGGCCGGCCTCGCCCTGGCGCTCCTCGCGCTGGGCCTCGTGGCGGCCGCGGGCCGGCTCCAAGGTCCGGCCCTGGCGGTGTTCGGCGACGCTCGCACCGAGGCGCTCGTCCTGGCGGGCATCGGTGCGGCGGGAGGCGCCGGCTTCGCCTGGTGGCGGGGTCGACGCTGACGCGCTCATCGCCCGACGATGGCCTCCAGGCCGGGGCGGTCGAGGACGCGCACGTAGCGATACCCGGTCTCGAGGAGCCCGGCACCCCGGAGCTCGGAGAGCGCCTGATTGACCGACTGGCGGCTCGCGCCGAGGAGGTTGGCGAGGCTCGTCTGGCTGAGGTGCACCTCGCCGTAGCGGTCCGCCTCGTCGAGGACGACCTCGGCGACCTGCTCCTTCACCGTCCGATGCAGGAGTCGGATCACCCGACGCTGCGTCGCCTCGAGCTGCGTGAGTCCGGCGACGAGCCACCGCATGGCGATCACGGGGTGCGCGATGAGCGTCGGGAGGAGACGGCTGCGCTCGAGACGGAACGCCGTCACCGGGCCGATGGCCCGCGCCGAGGAGATGTACGGGGTGCCCTGGAAGAGCGCGATGTCGCCGATGACGGCTCCGGCGGCGACGCGACCCACCACGACGCGGGTGCCTTGATGCCGGACCCGGTACAGCTCGACCTCGCCGTCCTGGACGACGTACGCGGCCTCGGCCTCGGCGCCCTGCCTGAAGAGATGGGTGCCCGGGTACTTCTGCACGTACTCGCCGGCGGCGGCGAGGGCCTCGAGATCCCCGGGCGTCAAGGGGAGGTAGTCGGTGCGACCGAACGACCGAGCGAGCCAGGCGAAGTGTTGCTGATCTGCGGTGTCCATCGGTGACCTCCCGCAGGGCACAACCCCGTCCCCATCGTCCGCGTTCCCGGAGAATCGTAAAGCGTGCGACACTGGAGGGGTCCGGTCCCGCGGTCCGAGGTTGGCGAGACCATGAGAGTTCACGCGGTCTTCGAGGGCGGGGGCGTGCGTGGCGTCGCCCTGGCGGGAGCGGCCGCCGCCGCCCTCGATCTGGGCTTCGAGTTCGACGCCGTGGCCGGCACGTCGGCCGGCGCGCTCGTCGCGTCCCTCGTCGCCGCCGGGTACGGACCGGAGGAGCTGGCAGGATCCGTCTGCGCCGTGGACTGGCCCTCCCTCCTGCGACCGGTCCCGGGGGCCCGCATCCCCTTCCTCGGCCGCCACCTCGCGCTCGTCACCCGGCGAGGGGTGTACGACAGCCGCCGGCTGGAGGAGGTGTGGGGCGATCTCCTCGCCCGGCGCGGCCTTCACACCTTCGGCGACCTCCCCAAGGGCGCCCTGCGCATCGTGACCACCGATCTCAGCCACTCCCGAGGCGTCCTGCTTCCTCGTGATCTCGACCGGTACGGCATTCCCTGGGAGACGTTTCCCGTGGCGCGGGCGGTGCGCATGTCGGCCGCGGTGCCCTTCCTGTTCACGCCGGTCACCCTCGTCGACACGCGCACCGGCGACCGGGTCGTCTTCGCCGACGGTGCCATGGCGGCGAACTACCCGGTGGGGGTCGTGCCTCGGGACCGCCCCATCGTCGGGTTCCGCCTCCTCCCCGACCACGACGGCCACGAGCACCAACCGGTCACGGGTCCGTTCACCTTGGCCCGTGCCGTCGTCCTCGCCGGGATCCGGGCGCGCTACGCGTTGCCGCGCCCGGTCGACGTCGGGGCGACGGTGGTGCAGGTGCCCGTGAAGGAGGACCTCGACTTCGACATGAGCGGCGACGAGGCCCGCGCCGCCTTCGACCGGGCGCGCGAGGCCGCTCGTCTCCAGTTGGCCTCCTTCGCCGCGACCTGAGCCCGCACCGGGCACCTGTGTCAGCCGCGGCCCTCGGCGAGCCGGACCGCCTCCGGAGCCCGCCGGAGAGCCACCATCGCCACGATCCCCAGCGCCGGGCCGACGGCGAGCCAGGGGAACGCCCACCGCCAACCGAGGGAGTCGGCGATGAGCGGCACCCCGCGAATGGTGACGAGGGTGAGGAGGAACCCGATGCCGGTCTGGAGGGTGAGGGCGGTTCCACGGTGAGGACCGTCCGTCGTCTCGGTGACCATGGTCGAGAACTGGGCCGAGTCCGCGACGACGGCGAATCCCCAGACGAGGAAGACGCCGACGACGAGAACCGGGTGAGCGCCGAACAGCAGCGGCGTCGCCAGCGCCACGCCACCGGAGACGGCCATGGCGGCGCCGGCGACGAGCGTGCGTCCCCAGCGGTCGGCAGCGACGCCGGCCAGCCAGGATGCGGGTCCCCCGATGGCGATGATGGCGAACGTGGCGCTCGAGACCCAGCCCGTCCCATGACCGCCGCTCGCGGCCGAGGCGGCGAGGAAGGCGGCCGTCCACGTCCACATGGCGTACAGCTCCCACATGTGACCGAGGTACCCGTACGTCGAGAGACGGACGCCGCGGTTGCGGACGACCGTGCCCAGGTGACTCCAGGCGAAACGTGCCGTGGCGGTCTCGTGGGGCCCGTCCTTCACGCCGAACCCGAGGAGGACGGCACCGACGAGGGCCAGGAGCGAGGCACCGAGGATGACCCCGCGCCACTCGACGCCCGCTCCTCTGATCAGATGGGGACCGGCGCTCCCCACGGTGAGGGCGCCGACGAGGACGCCGAGGGCCATGCCGCGGCCCCGTCGGAACCATCCCGCCATCACCTTGAGGCCGCTCGGGTAGACGCCGGCGAGGGCGACACCCGTCGTGAAGCGAAGGAGGAAGGCGACCAGGAGGGTGTCGGGACCGACCAGGAGGAGGGCGGCGTTGGCACCGGCTCCGAGGACCCCGGCGACGAGGAAGAGGCGTCGGGCGGGAACGAGGTCGGCGAGACCGACCACGGAGGAGCCGACGGCACCCACCACGAAGCCGACCTGCACCATGAGCGTCAGCCCGGCGACGGCGCCCCCGTCGAGGCGCCAGGCCACGGCGAGCTGCGGACCCACCGCGGACGCGGAGAACCAGAGCGTCAGGACGAGGAGCTGGCTGATCGCGATGCCGGCCAGCGCCCGATGGCGGGCCCGGGTCGCGCTGGCGGTGGGGCTGGCGGAGATCGGCCGGATCACCGGGACCTTCCCCGGTCTGCCTCGGGGGCCTCGGCGGCCTCGCGTCGTCGCTCCGTCACGAGGAGGAGGGCCCCGCCGGCGACCACGACGGTGGCGAGGCCGATCGTCCACGCCAGGGGACGCCCGCCGATCGCCTGCAGCGCCCACTGGGAGAGTCCCTCGACGAAACGGAACGCCCCCGACCCGCCGAGCGCGCCGGCCCCCGACCGGAGGCTCGTCGTCCAGAACCCGACGATGTAGGCACCGGCCGCCACGAGGATGACCCCCGAGATGCGATTCACGTGACGCACGGCTCGGCGGAACCGGGCCACCAGGGTCGCCTTCCCCAGGGCGAGCGCCATGGTGAGGCCGACGAGGGCGAGGGACATGCCGGCGCCGTAGGCGAGGAACGTGACGACGCTCGAGAGGAACGTCCCACGTGCCGCCTGGGCCGCCACCACGGTGAGGAAGACGGGGAGGGTGCACGAGAGGGAGGCCACCGCGTAGGACACCCCGAAGAGGAACACGCCCCCGTACCCCCGCCTCCGGGTGGCCCGCTTGGCCTTGGGCAGGCCGACGGTGGGTGTGAACCCGCGGATCATGGCGATCCCCAGGACGAGGAGGAGGGCGCCCACGCCCAGTGCCAGCCAGGGGACGACCGTGATGAGGACGCGAGCTCCTGCGGAGACCCCGATGCCGGCCAGGAGGAAGACGACGAGGAACCCGCTCGACACGAGGCCTCCGACGCGCAACGCCGTCCCCACGCCGCTTCCGGGCGTCTCGTCCCGGAGTCCCATGAAGGAGGAGAGGTAGGCGGGGAGCATGGCGAAACCGCAGGGATTCACCGTGGCGACGAGACCGGCGGCGAAGGCGAGGGCGAGCGGGGCCTCGATCATCCGGGGAACACCCGTGCGATCTCGGCGAGGAGCTGCGACTCCGTCAGCGGACCGTTGTGCTCTGCGACGACGTTCCCCGCGGCGTCGATGAAGACCGTGTAGGGCATTCCCAGGCCGCCGAGCTCGAGATAGAGCGCGCCGTCCGGGTCCTCGGCGAGATCGAAGAGCACGCCGGTCTCGGCGACGAGCCGCTCCGCGTCGGCGCGCTCGTCCTGCATGTCGATACCGAGGAAGGCCACGCGATCCCCCACCTTCTCCTGGACGGGCCGGAACGCGGCCGACATCTCGGCGACGCACGACGGGCACCAGGAGGCCCAGAAGTTGACCACGAGGGGCCGGCCTCGGTACGCGGCGAAGGAGGTGGTGGAGCCGTCGAACCGTCGGAAGGACGTCGCCGGCGCCGGCTCGCCCCGTGGCTGCTCCCGGACGGTGTCGGCGACCCCCTGGCCGGGAGCCGCGGGAGCGCCGCTGGCGGTGCACGCCGCGGTGAGCACCGCCAGCGCCACGATCGCGGCGGCGAGACGCCGTTGCAGCACGCTCGTCACCGTCGGGAACCTCCTGTCCGCTCGGTCCTGCAACGATCGTCCCGGCCGCCGTGTCGGCCGAATGGTCGTCTTTGCGACGGTCACCCGCACCGTCGGCCGGGCGATCCTCCGGTGCGGGGAACGGGCCGAGCGACCCTACGAGCCGTCGAGACGACGTGGTTCCATGACGCCATGCAGCAGCGCGAGATCCAGCTCTACTCGGCGGTGGCGCTCCCCTACGACGAGGTCCGGAGCCTGCTGCGCTCCGGCGAGGTCCGGGTGTTGCGCTCTCCCCGGGTGCTCGTCCCCGATCTCTCCGCGACCGAGGACGGCGTCCTCGATCTCGAGGTCGCAGGTCTCCACCTCCTCGAGAGCGTCCGTTTCACGTGCAGGGAGCTGCGCGACGTGCCGGGGCGGCTTCCCCTGGCACGGTTGCGGCTCCGCTGGGAGCCGGAGCAACATCGCGAGCGGTACCCGGCCGTCACCGCGGAACTCGAGATCGAGCCCATCGACGACGACCGGACGATGCTGTCCCTGCTGGCCACGTACGTCCCACCCCTCGGCCGGGTCGGCGTCGTCGTGGACCGCCTCGCCCTGCACCGGGTCACCGAACGTGCCCTGCGCCGGTTCTTCTCCGCGGTGGTGCGTCAGATCCGGCTCGCCGGTGTGCGCCCGGCGCCGCCCCTGGGTGGATCAGACGGCTGACGGGGCATCGAGGGCGAGGCGGATCCGACGGAATCCTCTCCCCTTCGACTCCACCTTGACGATGCGCACCGGTCCCACCTCCGAGGTCCGGGCCACGTGGGTGCCGCCGTCCGCCTGACGATCGAGCCCCACGATGTCGATGACGCGCACCTCGGTGAGGTCGGGAGGCAGCAGACTGACCTTCGTGCGGATGAGGCTCGGATCCGCGTCCGCCTGCGCCCGCGGCAGGAAGCCGACCCGGACGGGGAGGTCGCGTCGCAGCGCCCGGTCGAGGTCCTGCTCGAGCTCCTGGCGGTGGTCGGGATCCCACTCGGGGAGCTCGAAGTCGAGCCGGCCCTCGCCGGGTCGCATGTTCCCTCCGGTCACCGGACTGTGGAACCTGCTCCAGACGACGCCGCACAACGCGTGCATCGCGGTGTGCGTCCTCATGAGGAGGTGCCGCCGCTCCCAGTCGAGCTCGCCGCGCACCACGGTGCCCACGGGCGGCAGGGGCCCTGCGATCCGGTGCCATACCTCGTCGCGGTGTCCCCTGACCTCACCCACGGAGAGGGGGTCCTCCCCCACCCAGAGGGTGCCGACGTCGCACGGCTGCCCCCCGCCTCCGGGGTAGAAGACGGTCCGGTCGAGGAGGACGAGGCTCTCGTCGGCGTCCACCCCGACGATCGTGGCCTCCATCGACCGCGCGTACGCGTCCGTCGTGTAGATGCGTTCGGTCATGTCGCTCCTCACGGTGCTCGACCCGTGCGCAGATCGTACCGGCGTGCCGCCCGCGCCCGGAATCCCCTCACCGGTCGCTCGCCGGCCCCTCGTCCTGGGAGGCGCGCGCCGTGCGGTACAGCAGGACGGGGAAGCCGACGAGGACGACCACGGCGAAGAGGAACCACTGGACCGCGTACCCGAGGTGCGGACCCTCGTCGAGCTCCGGCGGGGGCAGCGGGATCGGGAAAGGGCCCTCCTGGGGCGGATCCTGACGCTCGAGTCGCAGGAGCACCGGAACGACCGGTGTTCCCCAGATCCGTTGGAGCACCGCGAGGTCGGCCCGACCGATGCGCTCGGGCGACCCGGAGTCGGGGAGGCTCCCCAGGGCGCCGTGCGTCTGACTCGGGGCGAGCATCCCGGTCACCGTGACCCGTTCCCCGGGCGGTTCGGCACCCACGACGGGAGGCCCCTCCACGTCGATCGGCACCCAACCGCGATCGACGACGAGGAGCGACCCGTCGTCGAGGAGGAGGGGCGTGAGGACCTCGTGGCCGCTCCGGCCGTCGAGTGTCCGGGCCTGGAGGATGACCTCGCGATCGAGGTCGTACGTGCCCGTCGCCGTCACCCGCCGGTAGAGGAGCGCCGCGGGTGCGTCGTCGAGATCGCCTCGCGCCTGCGCGAGGGGCACCACGGGCGCCGCCATGCGGGCGGAGATCGTCGCGTTGCGGCTCCTCCGCTCGTCGAGGCGTCGAAGCTGCCAGCGACCCGCCTGCACGAATCCCACCACCGCGAGGAAGGCGATGAGGACGGCCACGATCCACCTCGGAGTGCGCAAGAACCGGTAGTCGGGCGCCATGTCCGTCAGGATACGGGTGCCCGGTCGCCACCCTGCGCCGGCTCGGCTCAGGCCGTACCGCCTCGGGTCACGGCGCCGTCGCGCCGTGGATCGGCCGCCCCGAAGAGGCCTGCACCCGGCTCCCACAGCGCCGCCTGGACCCCGCCGAAGTACATGGACCGGTCCGGGAAGCGACGGAGGTGCCATCCCTCGATCGCATCCACGGGGAGCCCCGGTTCGAGCGCCACGGTGGGTCGACCTTCGAAGCGCTCGACGTGGAGGCGCGCGTGGGCGACGGCGTCGCTCAGGGACATGTCGAGGTGGAGGAAGTTCAGCAGGACCGACGCCAGGGCGGTCGTGATCCGTTCCGCACCCGGCGAGCCGATGGCGAGCACGGAGCCGTCGGCCCGTCGCGCCACGGTGGGCGCCATGTTCGAGGGCAGCCGCACACCCGGGTCGAGCGGGAGCAGTCGAGGAGGAATCAGCTCGATCTCCCCGAGCGAGTTGTTCAGCCAGAACCCCGTTCCCGGAACGACCGCGCCGGATCCGTACCCCGCCGACACCGTGATGGCACAGGCGGTCCCCTCCGAGTCGACCGCCGAGGTGTGGACGGTGTTCGGAGCGCCCAGGAGTCCACGGAGCTCCCCGACGCGGGCCAGGTGGAGAAGACGCTCCGCCGCGCGGATCCGATCCGGCGCGCCGAGCAGCTCTCGGACCCGGAAGGAGAGCACCGCGTCCTGGATCCGGGTCATCTCCGCGACGCCGGTGGCATCCCACCCCGGGAAGCCGAGACCCTCGAGGAGCAACAGCAGCGCTCCGAGCACGACGCCTCCGAGTGCCGGAGCCGGGTTCGTCGCCACGTCCCAGCCGGCGAGTTGTAGCCGGACGGGCTCGCGGACGATGGGCCGGTAGGCGGCGAGATCGGCTCGGGTCACGAGTCCCCCGCCCGCGCCGACCGCGTCGGCCACGCGTTGCGCCAGGGCGCCTTCGTACAGCGCGGCCGCTCCCTCCTCGGCGATGGTGCGCAGCGTCGCCGAGAGCTCCGGCAGGTGCACCGTGTCCCCCACTCCTACCGGGGTCCCGTCGTCGTGATGCAGGATGGCATGACTCTCCGGGTGCCAGCCGAACACCGCGGCATGGGCGTATCCCAGGTACTCGGCCGAGGCCGTCGAGACCGGGAACCCGCGCGCGGTGGCGTCGATCGCGGGACGGAGGACCTCCCGCCACGGAAGCTCCCCGTACCGTTCGCAGGCGAGCTGGAAGCCCGCGAAGGCTCCCGGGGTGGCGACCGAGCCCCAGCCGATGACCGTGTCCATGCCGCCGCCGTACTCCATGTGCACGCGCCGGGTCCGTGGCGTCCTTCCCGGCTCCAGGTCGTGCCCGGGCATCGCCGCGTAGGCGTCGATCACGACCGGTCCTGCCGTCACCGGCCAGATGGTGATGAACCCGGACGCACCCGGCGCGACGATCCCGAGCTCGGTGCACATCGCCACGATGGTGGCGGCGAGGGCCGCGTCCACGGCGTTGCCGCCGGCGTCGGCCACCTCGGCGCCGGCCGCGGCGGCGAGCTTGCTGGGACCGGAGGTGAGGACCCTGCGCATCGGCCCAGGCTACCGTTCGGCGGCCTCGTCGTCTCGGCCGTCGACCACCTGAACCTCGTGCGCGACGACCTCGAGCCGGCTCCTGCGCCCCTCGCGCTCATCCCAGAAGCGCCGTTGTACCGAGCCCGCCACCCACACCCGCGTCCCGGCCGGGACCCGTCCCAGCGCCTCGTCCGGGTTCCACCAGACGACGGGAACGACGTCGACCCGCCGCCGGGGACGCTCGCTGCGGGCCGTCACGAGGCAGCGCAGGTGGGTCGCTCCTCCCGAGTGGGTGCGGAGCTCGGGAGCGGTGGCGAGCCTTCCGGCGAGGACGACGAGGTTGAGATCCATGGTCTCCACTCCTTCCTCCGGGGAGGTGCGGGACGAGGGTCACCGTATCCCCCGTGCCCGACGGATCGCGCCCGCGGGCCCGGGAGCCTCTCGGCCCCGTCCTGGCTCACCTCCCCGCGGCCGCGATCTCCAGCTCCAACTCGTCGATGCCGGGGAAACCGGGATCGCGCGACACGATCGCGTCGGCGAGTCGTCGCGCTCCCCGGGCGTCGCCGCGCCGTGCGGCGGCGCGCGCCGCCACGTACCAGACCCGGAGCCGGGCCTCGGAGGGGTTCGCCTCGAGCCGTTCCGGGCGCGTGAGCTCCCATGCCTCCGCGACCCGTCCCGTGTCGAGCAGGTGCGAGGCGTAGACGACACGCCCCTCCTCGAGGACCTCGGGACGGCCGCCCCGCCGACGCAGCTCCTGCCAGGCGCGTTCGAGGTCCCGCGGCCGTTCCAAGGCCCGCAGGACGTCCATCTCCACGGGAAGGTGCCGGGTGTCTCCTGCCAGCCGGCGGTACGCCCGCAGCTCGCGGAGGGCGAGGTTCCAGTCGCCGACGCGGTACGCCGCGATCCCGAGCGTCTCGCGCACGGTGACGTCCCGGGGCGCGAGCTCCTTCGCCCGTCGGGCGTGCCGCAGCGCCGCCGGGAACCGCCCCTCCGCCAGGGCGGCCGAGGCCGCACCGAGCTCCTCGAGGGCGGGGCCGATCCGCTCCCGAGGCGTGACGCGCTCGAGGTCACGCATCACCCAGTCCGGGAGGTTGACGGCGCTACCCCGGAGGTCCCGGCGGCGCCGTCGCCGCCCGGCGTCTCCCCGCCGGCGCCGGCCGTCGTCGTCGTGCATGCGCTTCTGCTCCCTGGACGCGATTGGGGCCACCCCGGTGGGTGGCCCCAATCTACTGGTGTTCGGCAGCGTCCTACTCTCCCGGGGCCTCACGACCCAAGTACCATCGGCGCTGGCAGGCTTAACTTCCGTGTTCGGAATGGGAACGGGTGGGTCCCTGCCGCCATGGCCACCGAAACCTCGCGAGCGCTCTTCGAGCACTCCATAGCGAGCACGAGTGTCGCCGTATTCAGATCCAAGCCCTCGGCCTATTAGTACCGGTCAGCTACACGCATTGCTGCGCTTCCACTTCCGGCCTATCGACCTGGTCATCTACCAGGGGCCTTACCCGGTTTCCCGGTGGGAGATCTCATCTTGGAGCCGGCTTCGCGCTTAGATGCTTTCAGCGCTTATCCGTTCCGTACGTAGCCAACCAGCCGTGCCCTTGGCAGGACAACTGGCACACCAGAGGTACGTCCATCCCGGTCCTCTCGTACTAGGGACAGCTCTCCTCAAATCTCCTGCGCTCGCGACGGATAGGGACCGAACTGTCTCACGACGTTCTAAACCCAGCTCGCGTGCCTCTTTAACGGGCGAACAGCCCGACCCTTGGGACCTGCTTCAGCCCCAGGATGAGACGAGCCGACATCGAGGTGCCAACCCCCGCCGTCGATATGGACTCTTGGGCGGGATGAGCCTGTTATCCCCGGGGTACCTTTTAGCCGTTGGCCTCGGCGCACCCACATGCCGCCGAGGGATCACTAGGCCCTTCTTTCGAACCTGCTCGACTCGTAGGTCTCGCAGTCAAGCTCCCTTGTGCCCTTGCACTCAACGTCTGATTGCCGACCAGACTGAGGGAACCTTTGGGCGCCTCCGTTACACTTTTGGAGGCCACCACCCCAGTGAAACTGCCCACCAGGCACTGTCCCTGATCCGGATAACGGACCGAGGTTAGAAGCCCATTATGAGAAGGGTGGTATTTCAAGGTTGGCTCCACGAAGACTGGCGTCTCCGCTTCACGGCCTCCCACCTATCCTACACATCACATAACAGACTCCAATACCAAGCTGCAGTAAAGGTCCCGGGGTCTTTCCGTCCTGTCGCGAGTAGTGAGCATCTTTACTCACAATGCAATTTCGCCGAGTCTCTGGTTGAGACAGCGCCCAAGTCGTTGCGCCATTCGTGCAGGTCGGAACTTACCCGACAAGGAATTTCGCTCGAGTTGGTCCCCATGTCGCCATGAGGCTCGGACCATATCTTCATCTCGGTCGTCGAACCGAGGTGGTCAGCGTATGGCCTCTGAGGATTCCAGGAACCGAGACCGCGTCTTGCGGTTCGTGGCCTCGGTGATGCGTGCGATCGCGACCAGTCCCTCTCTCGAGAGGTGCTCGCCTCGTCGCATCATCGCGACCACCCGTCGGAACGACCGGAAGTCGTTCCGTTTCGCGGTCACCAGTGGATTCGCCTCGAAGAACGGAATGATCCGTTCGGCAAGGTCCCTCCGGGCCTTCACCGAGTACCGCTACCGCGGTTCCCGGTGGTCGTCCCTTCGGACGTTCTCGATGATCCGGCCGCACTCGAAGTACCGTCCCAGCACCTCGAGCGCGCCTCGTGAGGACGCAGCCTGCGTGACCGCGAACTCGTGCTGGACCTGCCAGCCGAGCCTGCGCCCCGCGTTGCGTACCACCGATATCGAGAAACAACCCTCACCGTCGACGAAGCCGACGATCCACTGCTCGATCCCTGGCCTTTCCTGCTGATTGTCCGCACCGCACGGATTGTCACTGCTCATGCCGGTCACCCTATGTGGCACCTACGACATGAACGAGTACCGACGGATACTCGGAGTTTCCAGCATATAGCTGACTGCACTCTCGCGCGTCACCGCGCGGAGGGGCAGTGGCCCACGTGGCGTCGTGGGCCGTCTACCTTAGGACGGTTATAGTTACCGCCGCCGTTTACCGGGGCTTAGGTTCAGAGCTTCGCCCCGAAGGGCTGACCCATCCCCTTGACCTTCCGGCACCGGGCAGGCGTCAGAGCGTATACATCGTCTTGCGACTTCGCACGCTCCTGTGTTTTTAGTAAACAGTCGCTTGGGCCTGGTCTCTGCGGCCCCCTCGGGCGTTGGACGCGAAGTCCTCAACCCTACCGGGGCGCTCCTTCTCCCGAAGTTACGGAGCCATTTTGCCGAATTCCTTAACCAGAGTTATCTCGCTCGCCTTGGTATTCTCTACCTGTCCACCTGTGTCGGTTTGGGGTACGGGCACCATGCGCACTCGCGAGAAGCTTTTCTCGGCGGCATGGGCGTTCAGCGGCTTCGCCTATCGCGGCTCGGCATCGCGCCTCAGGCTGTTGATGGGGCCCGGATTTGCCTAGGCCCCGCCCTACACGCTTACCCCGGGTCAACCAACGCCCGGGTCCGCTTACCCTTCCGCGTCACTCCTTTGCTGGCCTACTACCAGCTGGGTCGGTAGGCCCCGTAGGGCTTTCCTTAGCAAGCTGGGTTCGGCCGGGACGCGCGCATAGTGGTACGGGAATATCAACCCGTTGTCCATCGACTACGCCTCTCGGCCTCGCCTTAGGTCCCGACTAACCCTGGGCGGACGAGCCTTCCCCAGGAACCCTTGGACTTCCGGCGGAGGAGATTCTCACTCCTCATTCGCTACTCATGCCGACATTCTCACTCGAACGGCCTCCACCGCTGGCTTTCGCCGCGGCTTCGTTGGCCGTTCGACGCTCCCCTACCGATCCTGTCCCCTGGACCACGAAGGCCTGGGTTGCGACAGAATCCCGCAGCTTCGGCGCGGAACTTAGCCCCGTTACATCATCCGCGCGGGATCACTCGACCAGTGAGCTGTTACGCACTCTTTAAAGGGTGGCTGCTTCTAAGCCAACCTCCTGGCTGTTTGGGCGACCCCACTTCGTTCTCCACTGAGTCCCGACTTGGGGGCCTTAGCTGGCGGTCTGGGCTGTTTCCCTTTCGACCATGAAGCTTATCCCCCATGGTCTGACTGCCGTGCTTGGCGCGTTGAGATTCGGAGTTTGACTGGGGTCGGTAAGCTTGTTGGCCCCCTAGCCCAATCAGTGCTCTACCCCCAACGCGGAACGCACGACGCTAGCCCTAAAGCTATTTCGGGGAGAACCAGCTATCGCCGAGTTTGCTTGGCCTTTCACCCCTATCCACAGGTCATCCCCCCAGTTTTCAACCTAGGTGGGTTCGGGCCTCCACGAGGTCTTACCCTCGCTTCACCCTGCCCATGGATAGATCACTCGGCTTCGGGTCCATGGCATGCGACTTGACGCCCTGTTCAGACTCGCTTTCGCTGCGGCTCCACCTCTCGGCTTAACCTTGCCACATACCGATGACTCGTCGGCTCATTCTTCAAAAGGCAGGCCGTCAGGATCCCGAAGGATCCCTCCGACTGCTTGTAAGTTGACGGTTTCAGGTACTCTTTCACTCCCCTCACCGGGGTACTTTTCACCTTTCCCTCACGGTACTAGTCCGCTATCGGTCGCTAGGGAGTATTTAGCCTTACGAGGTGGTCCTCGCAGATTCACACGGGATTTCACGGGCCCCGTGCTACTTGGGAACGCCACCGGGAGTCCATCGTGATTTCGGCTACGGGGCTGTTACCTCCTGTGGCTCCGCTTTCCAGCGGGATTCGCCTATCACGTGGATTTCTTACTCCCTGACGGCTCCGACGCACCGTCTGGCGGGTCCCTCGACCCCAATGTGGCAACGCCGTCGGGCTCTCACACCACATTGGTTTAGGCTGTTCCCGTTTCGCTCGCCGCTACTCAGGGAATCGCTGTTGCTTTCTGTTCCTCGGGGTACTGAGATGTTTCAATTCCCCCGGTTCCCTCTCCCGGCCCTATGTGTTCAGGCCGGAGTGACTGGGCATGACCCCAGTCCGGTTTCCCGATTCGGACATCCCCGGGTCGACGCTCGCTTGACAGCTCACCGGGGCTTATCGCAGCCTGCCACGTCCTTCATCGGCTCCTAGCGCCAAGGCATCCACCGTCAACTCGTCGTAGCTTGGACGGAGAGAATACATTGACTCTCGTGCTCGCTATGCAGTTCTCAAAGAGCCCGAAGTAGCCCGCACGGCCTTCCGGCCGTCCCGGACTCCCTCACGACTGAACAGCGTGCCCGGACGTTCCGTGCCGATCTCCCGTGGAGTTCGACACCTCCCGACCGAATAGCCAGCAGATCCACCTCAGAGCATCGCGGCCGGTGGAGACCCGGCCGCTCGTGCGCTCCTTAGAAAGGAGGTGATCCAGCCGCACGTTCCCGTACGGCTACCTTGTTACGACTTCATCCCAGTCGCCGATCCCACCTTCGGCAGCTCCCTCCCAAGGGGTTGGGCCACTGACTTCGGGCGTTACCGACTTCCGTGATGTGACGGGCGGTGTGTACAAGCCCCGAGAACGTATTCACCGCGGCTTTGCTGATCCGCGATTACTAGCGACTCCGGCTTCATGGAGTCGAGTTGCAGACTCCAATCCGAACTGAGGACGGCTTTCAGGGATTCGCTCACCCTCGCGGGATCGCAGCCCGTTGTACCGCCCATTGTAGCATGCGTGCAGCCCTGGACATAAGGGGCATGATGACTTGACGTCGTCCCCGCCTTCCTCCGAGTTGTCCCCGGCAGTCTCCTATGAGTCCCCGGCATGATCCGCTGGCAACATAGGACAGGGGTTGCGCTCGTTGCGGGACTTAACCCAACATCTCACGACACGAGCTGACGACAGCCATGCACCACCTGTCATGGGCGCGTAAGCACCCCGTGTTTCCACGGGTAGACCCATGATGTCAAGCCCAGGTAAGGTTCTTCGGGTTGCATCGAATTAAGCCGCATGCTCCGCCGCTTGTGCGGGGCCCCGTCAATTCCTTTGAGTTTTAGCCTTGCGGCCGTACTCCCCAGGCGGAACACTTAATGCGTTAGCTGCGGCACGGAGGACGTGGATATATCCCCCACACCTAGTGTTCACCGTTTACGGCGTGGACTACCAGGGTATCTAATCCTGTTTGCTCCCCACGCTTTCGCGCCTCAGCGTCAGTTGAGCGCCAGAGGGCCGCCTTCGCCACAGGCCTTCCTCCTGATATCTACGCATTTCACCGCTACACCAGGAATTCCGCCCTCCCCTCGCTCACTCAAGTCATGCAGTCTCCAGGGCCTTTCCCCGGTTGAGCCGGGGCCTTCAACCCTGGACTTACATAACCGCCTACGCGCCCTTTAAGCCCAGTGATTCCGAGCAACGCTTGCCCCCTACGTCTTACCGCGGCTGCTGGCACGTAGTTAGCCGGGGCTTATTCGTGGGGTACCATCCTCTCTTGTCCCCCACAAAAGGAGTTTACAACCCGAAGGCCTTCTTCCTCCACGCGGCGTCGCTGCGTCAGGGTTTCCCCCATTGCGCAAAATTCCCCACTGCTGCCTCCCGTAGGAGTCTGGGCCGTGTCTCAGTCCCAGTGTGGCTGATCATCCTCTCAGACCAGCTACCCGTCTTCGCCTTGGTGAGCCGTTACCTCACCAACGAGCTGATAGGCCGCGAGGCCATCCCGAAGCGGCGGACCCTTTCCTCATCAGACCATGCGGTCCGATGAGGGTATCCGGTATTAATCCGGGTTTCCCCGGGCTATCCCGGTCTTCGGGGCAGGTTCCTCACGTGTTACGCACCCGTTCGCCGGTTTCCCCGTCCGTCCCTTACGGGCCGAGCGGATCTCCCTCGACTTGCATGCATTAGGCGCGCCGCCAACGTTCGTCCTGAGCCAGGATCAAACTCTCCATCGAAATACGATGGGATGAGTCCGGATCCATCCATGGGATCTGGGTTCCATCCCTCAAAGGACGATCGCACCCGAGGGTGCGATCTGGACCGTACCGAGGACGGGGTCCTCTCGTGGCACGGTCCCTGGCTTGTGTGCGCTCGTCCGACCCGACCGGAGACCGGCGGTCCGTCCGAGCGCCTGCTTGGCTTTTGGCACGCTGTTCAGTTGTCAAGGAGCCCGGTTCTCGGTGGCGCAGCTTCGCCCCACCGGCAGGACCTCGAAGTATAGGCACCGCCACGAGCGAACGGCACCCCCCCGACCCGGCGGGTCGGCGGAGCCGTCAGTCTGGCATGGCCCGGCCAGCGACGCAACTCCGCTGCCGGCTCCACCGACCGCGCCTCAAGCGGGGGTCGCGAAGCGGGCGAACCGGCGCTTCCCGACCCGCACCACCCGTCCCTCGAGCTCGCTCCGAGCCAGGTGCTCCTCGGCGACCTTCCTCCCGGCCACCCGCACCGCCCCCTGGGCGACGAGACGCCGGCCCTCGCCGTTCGAGGCCACGAGACCCGCCCCGGCGAGCAGCCCCGGCAGCCACACCGGGTCTCCGTCCGGGAGGGGGAACAGCGGCACCTCGGCCGGCGCCTCCTTCGCGACGAAGATCCGGTCGAAGGCGGCCTCCGCCTCCCGGGCCGCGTCCTCACCCCAGTAGCGGGCGACCACGCGGCGCGCCAGCTCCCGTTTCGTCGCACCCGGGTGCCGGGTGCCGTCACGGAGCCCCGCGGCGATCCCTTCCACCTCGGAGGGATCGGCGGCGGCGGCGAGGAGGAACCACTCGGGCATGGCCTCGTCGGGGAGCGACATGACCTTCCCGAACATCTCCGGGGCGGGATCACGCACGGAGACGTAGTTCCCGAAGGACTGGGACATCTTGCGCCGACCGTCGGTCCCGACGAGGAGTGGCACCGTGGCCACGCACTGCGGACGCTGGCCGTACCGTTCCTGGAGCTCCCTCCCCACGAGGAGGTTCCAGAGCTGGTCGGCACCGCCGATCTCGACGTCGGCGTGGACGGCCACCGAGTCCATTCCCTGGAGGAGCGGGTAGAGGAACTCGATCATGGAGATCGGCTCGTGTGCCTCCCAGCGGCGCGTGAAGTCCTCCCGATCCATGATGCGGGCCACGGTCACCTTCGCGGTGAGATCGAGGACGTCGTGCATGTCCATCCGTGCCAGCCACTCCGAGTTGCGCCGGATCTCCAGATGCTCCGGAAGGAGCAGCTCCCGGATGACGGGGAGGCAGCGGGAGACGTACCCGCCGACCTCCTCGGCGGCGAGGCGGCGGCGCGTCTCGCCGCGCTGTGACGGGTCCCCGACCTGGGCGGTGAAGTCGCCCAGGATGAGGACGGCCGTGTGCCCCAGCTCCTGGAATCGGCGCAGGAGGTCGAACACGACGGCCCACCCGAGCGTGACGTCGGGCGCGGTGGGGTCCACGCCGAGCTTCACGCGCAGCGGCCGGCCTTCTTCGAGGCGCGCCAGGAGCTCCCCTTCCGGGAGGGTGACCTCGGTGGTGCGCGTGAGGTGGGCGTACTGCTCGGCCGCAGGTCGCATGGGAGCGTGAGGGTAGCGGCCACGCGCGCCCGCTCCCACTATCCTCACCGGATGCGCCGCCGGCTCCTCCCGGGCCTCCTCCTCGCCGGGCTCGCCACCGCCTGCACGGTCACGCCGCTCCCCGATCCCGGTCTCGGCGATCGGCCCCTGACGACCGTCGTCTACGCCGCGGACGGCACCGTCATCGCCCGCTGGCACGCCGAGGAGAACCGGAGGCCCGTCACCTACGACGACCTCCCCCGCTCCCTCGTCGATGCCGTCGTCGCGGTCGAGGACGAGCGCTTCTGGGAGCACCGAGGGGTGGATCTGCGGGCGATCGGACGGGCGCTCGTCGCCGACGTCGCCGCGGGCGACGTCGTCCAGGGTGGATCGACGATCACCCAGCAGTACCTCAAGAACGTCGTCCTCTCCGCCGACGTGGGCCTCGATCGGAAGCTCCGCGAGGCCGTGCTGGCGCTCCGTCTCGAACGTGGACTCGACAAGGAGCGCATCCTCGAGCACTACCTCAACACCGTGTACTTCGGTGCCGGCGCCTACGGGGTGGGCGCCGCGGCCGAGACGTACTTCGGCAAGGACGTCCGCTCCCTGGAACTTGCCGAGTCCGCGCTCCTGGCGGGCCTCATCCGCGCTCCGACCCGGGCCGATCCCTACACGCACCCCGATCGGGCCCTGCGGCGGCGTCGTGCCGTCCTCGACAAGATGGTCGCGCTCGGTTGGATCGCCCCCGACGCGGCGGCGGCCGCGGCTGCCGAGCCGCTGCGTCTCCAGGATCGGACTGCGACTCGGGACCGCTACCCCTACTTCACCGCCGAGGTCCGCCGGCGCCTCCTGCGCGAGCCGGCGCTCGGAGCCACCCCCGAGGCGCGCGCCCGGCTCCTCCGCGAGGGAGGGCTCCGCATCTACACGACCCTCGACCCCGCCGCCCAGGACGCGGCCGAGCGGGCTGTCGCCTCCGTCCTCCCCGACGACGGTCCCGCCGCGGCGCTCGCCGCCCTCGATCCCCGGACCGGACACGTCCTCGCGCTCGTCGGGGGACGGGACTTCTACGATCCCCGGGATCCGGTGGCGCGTTTCGACCTCGCCACCCGCGGGCGGCGGCAGGCCGGTTCGGCGTTCAAGCCCTTCGTCCTCGCCGCCGCACTCGAGCACGGCCTCCGTCTCGACACGGTCCTCCCCGCCGGACGCACGGTGACGATCACCACTCCGTCGGGCCCATGGACCGTGGAGAACTACGCCGGCGAGACGTTCCCCGATCTGACGCTCGAGGAGGCGACGGTCTTCTCGGTGAACGCGGTGTACGCCCGACTCATCGACCTCGTCGGACCGCGGCAGGTCGCCGCCGTGGCGGCGGCCGCGGGCATCACCACCCCGCTCCTGCCCTACCACGGTCTGGCACTGGGAGCCCAGGAGGTGACCGTGCTCGACATGGCCTCGGCGTACGGGACGTTCGCCGCCGGAGGCACCCACGTCGATCCGGTCTTCGTGACGAGGATCGAGGACGCCGACGGCGTCGACCTCTACGACGAGATCCCCGTCGTGACGGAGGCGGTGAGCCGGGCCGTCGCCGACGACGTGACCCGAGCGCTCGAGGAGGTGGTCCGTCGTGGAACCGGGATCCAGGCCTGGATCGGACGCCCCGTGGCCGGGAAGACCGGAACGACCCAGGACGACGTCGACGCCTGGTTCGTCGGGTACACGGCCGGGCTCTCCGCCGCGGTGTGGGTGGGGTATCCGCGCGGGTCCATCCCCATGGAGCCGCCGCGGACGCCGTTCACCGTCACGGGGGGCACGTGGCCGGCATGGATCTGGGCCCGCTTCGCCGCCACCGTCCTCGCCGATCTCCCCTCGGCGCCGCTCCCCGCCGTCGGCCACGACGGATTCGTCACGGTCCCCATCGACACGACGACGGGGCTCCTCGCCGGCCCGGGATGCCCGACCGCCCACGTGCACGAGATCCGCCTCCCCGCCGACCGCGTTCCCGCCGGCGTCTGCGGTGCGCCCGGCACGCCGGTCGGTGCGGCCGACGCCAAGGGAGTCCCCGCCCTCGTCGGCTTCGACCTGGGCGAGGCGGGAACCCGCCTCGGCGATCGGGGGCTCGTGGCGGTGGTGACCTGGGATGCCGAGGCGGACGGACCCGAGGGCACGGTCGTCGCCCAGGATCCCGCCCCCGGCAGCGCCCTTCCCGCCGGACCGGTGCGGCTCACCCTGGCCGGCCGCGCCCCCGGGACGACCATGCCGGCGCTCCTCGGCCTCCCGCTCCCGGTCGTCGCCGACCGTCTCACCGCCCTCGCCGTCCCCTGGGACCCCGTCCTCCTCCCCGAGGCCGACCCCGAGCAGGCGGCCGCCCGCCGCGGACTCGTCTGGAAGCAGGAGCCCCCGGCGGGCGCGGCGCTCCCCGAGCGGGTGACCGTCTGGGTCAATCCCTGAGCCGCGGCCTCGCGAGGAAGCGCCACCGTCGCTCCCGGGCGCGGGTGATTCCCACCCGCGGCGTCACCTGCACCCGCCAACCCTCCGCGAGCCGCCCCGGGATGAGCCGGACGGGACCGGCGAAGAGATCACCGCCGTCCTCGCGCCCCGTCACCCCGAGCGCCTGCGCCAGCTTGCCCGGCCCGTCGAGGAGATGGTCGGCCCGATGCCGCCGCCGTCGCATGATCTCCTCACCGACGAGCGGCACCGCTCCCCGCAGCAGCACCGCGGAGGCGACACCTTCGGGCCCGGTGACGACGTTGAGACACCAGTGCACCCCGTAGGAGCGGTACACGTACAGCCGGCCCGGCGGCCCGAACATCGTCACGTTGCGCCGGGTCGGCCCCCGATGGGCATGACTGGCAGGGTCGTCCGCACCGCCGTACGCCTCCACCTCGGTGATCCGGACCTCGGTGGGCGCCTCCCCGATCTCGGAGCGGAGACGCCAGCCCAGGAGGCTGCGGGCGATGCTCGCCACGTCCACACCGGCGAGGAGCTCCACCGGGCTCCCGGGTGGGTCCGTCGCGGTCAGTGGTGCCCCTCCAGCAGCGTGAGGAGGAGTGCCTTGAAGGCATGGAGCCGATTCTCCGCCTGGTCGAAGACCCGGGAACGCGGGTGCTCGAGGACCTCCGCGGTCACCTCCTCGCCACGATGGGCCGGGAGGCAGTGCAGGAAGATGGCGTCCTCCCGTGCCGCGGCGAACACGGCCCCGTCCACGCGGTACGGGACGAAGGCGGCGCGTCGCGCCGCCGCCTCCCCCTCCTGTCCCATGGAGGCCCAGACGTCCGTGTAGACGACGTCGGCGCCCGCGACCGCCGCCTCCACCTCGGTACCGACGACGATCGTCCCCCCGACGTCGGCGGCGAGCTCGCGAGCTCGGGCCACGATCTCGGGAGCCGGCGCGTACCCGGGGGGATGGGCGACGCGCACCTCCATCCCGACGAGCGCCCCCGCGAGGAGGAGCGAGTGGCAGACGTTGTTCCCGTCCCCCAGGTACGCCACCCGTGTCCCGGGCAGCGGACGGTGCTCCGCGATCGTCTGGAGATCGGCGAGCGCCTGACACGGATGCGCCAGGTCGGAGAGCAGGTTCACCACCGGGGCGCGGGCGCACGCCGCGAGCTTCTCGAGGTGGCGGTGCTCGAACACCCGGAACGCCAGGAGGTCGAGGTAGCGGTCCAGGACGCGGGCGACGTCCTCCACGGCCTCCCGCTCACCGAGACCCACCTCACCGCGCGTCAGGACGACGGCGTGGGCTCCGAGGTCGAACGCCGCCACCTCCGAGGAGACCCGCGTCCTCGTGGAGGGCTTCTCGAAGTACAGGCCGATCCGGCGTCCGGCGAGGGATCCGGCGACCGAAGCCGGGTCGGCCTTCACCCGCGCCGCCGTCTCGAGGACCGCCGACACGCCCTCGCGCCCCAGGTCGGTGACGAGGAGGAGATCGCTCACACCGACCCCCTCAACTCCGCGCCCGTGGCGGTCTCGACCGCCGCCACGATCGCCCGCCGCACCTCCGCCGCCTCGGACTCCTCCAGGGTCCGGTCGGCGGCACGGAGAACGATCCGCACCGCGACGCTCTTCCGTCCCGCGCCGACCGAGGGCCCCCGGAACACGTCGAAGAGCTCCCCGCGCTCGAGGAGGTCACCTCCGGCCTCCTCGATGACGGTGAGGACCCGGCCGGCCGGCACCGTGTCGGGCAGCGCGAAGGCCAGATCGAAGATCACCGGCGGGTACGTGCTCGGCGGGTGGAACCGCCACGCCTCACGAGGATCCGCCACGGGGCCGAGCGCGAGCTCGCCGGCGACGACCCGGCCGGCCACTCCGAAGCGATCGGCGACCTGCGGGTGGATCTCGCCGACGACACCGATCCGCCGGTCACCGAGGAGGAGGGCGGCGCAGCGGCCGGGATGGAAGGCGGGGGCGGTGGCGGCCTCCCTGCGGGCGCCCTCGAGGTCGAACTCGCCGACGAGGAGCTCCCACACGCCGAGACCGTCGAACACGTCGATCTCCCGACCCGGGGCGCCCCAGTTCCTCCCGGCGCGCCCGACCGCCACGAAGGCGAGCCGGTCGGGTTGGTCGGGGAGCTCGTCGTCACCCCGGAGGAAGACCTTCCCCGTTTCGAACAGCCGCACCGGGTCGCCGACCTGTCGCCCCTGGTTGGTGGCGGCGGCGCGCAGCAGACCCGGGAGGAGGGTCGTTCGAAGCACCCCCTCCTCGTCGCTGAGGGGATTCGTGAGGGCGACGGCGTCCCGGAGCGGATCCCCGGCGGGGAGGCCGAGCCGATCGAGGTCCTCGTCCGAGAGGAACGAGAAGTTCACGACTTCGTGGTACCCGGCGCCGAGGAGGACCTGTCGAAGCCGGCGCCGGCGCGCCTCCGGGTCCGGGAGCCCGCCGCCGTCGCCGGTGCGCACCCGTCCGGGGATGCGGGCGAATCCGTGGAGACGGGCCACCTCCTCGACGAGGTCGACCGGGCGGCGGACGTCGGGACGGCGGGTCGGGACCTCCACCACGAGCGGATCCTCGGTCGTGGCGCTCTGCAGACCGATGCTCCCGAGCAGCGCGGCCACCCGGGGAGCCTCCAGCTCGATCCCCAGCACCCTTCGGATCTCCCCGAGGGGGAGGACGATGCGCCGCGGGAGGATCGGCTCCGGGTAGACGTCGATGGGACCCGCCACGACCGTTCCTCCGGCGTGGGCGACGAGGAGCTGGGCGACGCGGTCGGCCGCCGGCGGACAGAAGTTGGGATCCATCCCCCGCTCGAAGCGGGCCGAGGCCTCGCTGCGCAGCCCGAGACGCTTCGAGGTGAGGAGGATGCTCGCCGGGTCCCAGTACGCGGCCTCGATGAGCACCCGCGTCGTCGTGTCGTCGACCTCGGTCGCGGCACCACCCATGATGCCGGCGATGGCCACGGGCCGATCCGCGTCGGCCACGACCACGTCCTCGGGTCGTAGGTCGCGTTCGACGCCGTCGAGGGTGACGATCCGCTCTCCGGGGCGTGCTCGCCGCGCCACGACGGTGGGACCGAGCCGGTCCAGGTCGAAGGCGTGGGTCGGATGGCCGAACTCGAGCATGGCGTAGTTCGAGGCGTCGACGATGTTCGAGATGGGACGCATCCCGCAGGCGGCCAGCCGGCGCCGCATCCAGTGGGGAGACGGACCGCTCCGGAGATCCCGGACCTCTCGCGCCACGAACCGTGGACAGGCCACCGGGTCGGCGATGGTCACGGTGGCGTCGCCGGGAGGCGCCGGCGCGTCGACGCTCAGGTCCGGCCGGCGCAACGGCACTCCGTACGCCGCGGCGAGCTCCCGGGCGAGTCCGTAGACGGACATGCAGTCCGGTCGGTTCGGTGTGATGGACACGTCGAGGACGAGGAGCGGGAAGGGGACGACCGTGGTGAGATCCTCCCCGACTCGTCCGGCCGCCGCGGGGTACTCGTCCAGCACCATGATCCCCGAGCCGTCCTCGCCCAGCTCGAGCTCCCGCTCCGAGCAGATCATCCCGTTGCTGACGATCCCCCTGATGGCGCGACGCCCGATGGTCACGCCACCGCCGAGGACCGCCCCCGGGAGGGCCACGGGAACGAGCGCCCCGGCCTCGAAGTTCCAGGCGCCGCAGACGATCTCGGACGGTTCCCCGGTTCCGACGTCGACGAGGCAGCGACGCACCTTGTCCGCGTCCGGATGCGACCCCACCTCGAGGACGCGGCCCACCACGACGCCGCGGAAGGACGGCTCGATGCGTTCGTACCCCTCGACCTCGTGGCCCAGGTTCTCCAGGGTCTCGGAGATCGCGTCGGGATCCTTCGTGGGGAGGTCGACGTACTCGGTCAGCCAGTCGAGGGTGATCTTCATCGGAACTGCCTCAGGATGCGCAGGTCGGGGTCGTAGAGAGCACGGATGTCCTCGATGCCGTGCCGGACCATGGCGAGGCGCTCGACCCCCATGCCGAAGGCGAAGCCCGTCACCCGCTCCGGGTCGTAGCCGACCTGTTCGAACACCGCCGGGTCGACCATCCCGCACCCGAGGAGCTCGAGCCACCCGCCCCCGGCGCGGGCATGCATCTCCGCGGAGGGCTCCGTGAAGGGGAAGTAGTGGGGCAGGAACTTCGTCTCGGTCTCCGGACCGAGGAACTCGCGGGCGAAGTGCGCCAGTGTCCCCTTGAGGTCGGCGAAGGTGATGTCCTCGGCGACGGCCAGGCCCTCGATCTGGTGGAATACCGGCGTGTGGGTGGCGTCCGAGTCGCGACGGAACACCCGCCCGGGGACGACGACGAACACCGGCGGATCGTGTCGTTCCATGTAGCGCGCCTGCATCGGCGAGGTGTGGGTCCTCAGCAGCACGCCCTCGGGGGTCGGTCCGTAGTCGAGGTAGAAGG
>CAZPAV010000024.1:0-41988 GCA_964584755.1 uncultured Acidimicrobiaceae bacterium | reverse complement strand
CTGCGTCGGGTCGGCGCCGGCGTGGGTGAGCGGGCCCGCCAGCTCGCCTACCTGCTCTACCAGGTCGCCGATCGCAAGGGTTGCGCGTCGGAAGCCGTCGCCTACAACAGCCTGGTCCAGGCCTGGCCAGAGCTGATCCGGCTCGCCACCCGTACCAACACCGACGGCCAGGAGGTACTGCTGTGACGTCCCCTACTCCTGAAGGACAGCTCGCCGATCTCGCACTCCGAACAGCAGGTTCCCTCGCCGCTTTCACCGAACAGCAGACCCCGAAGCGGAACGACCAACGCTTCCTTCTTGCATACTTGAAGCGCCTCGAAAGGCTGCTGCGCGGCATGGTCGTCCTCCACCAAGACGATCTCCACGAACCCCTGCTGGTGATCTATCGCACTGTCTTCGAAGTGTGGGCCCACGCCACGTATCTCGCACTAGAGCAGGACGCCGCCCTCGCCCGCCTGAAGGAGCAGCTTGATTTCGAGAACGCTCGCATGAGAAAGGTGTTCGGAGTGGCCTCGACAGAGGCGAGGATGAGCAGGAAACTGCCACTCAGCTGCCTCATGGACGTGCTCAGCCCCATCCTGCGCAGAGAGGAGGTCCTTACTATGCGCGACTGGACGCGGATCGCGTATGACACTCAGTACCGGACCGTATCTTTCCATTACGTGCACGGCCACCTTGGCAGTACGGTTCCTCACCTCGACGATTCTCTGGCTCTGCGCACCACGAGCGATCCCGAACCGGCCCGGCACGCACTAGCGATGAGCGCAGCACTCGGATGCTCGCTGCTGATCGCTGCCTCACGTTCATTCGAGATCGACCCCGAACCCGAAGTATCCGAGATCGTTCCCGGGCTAGAGCGATACCACACTGAGCTCCTACAGCGTACGGGACATGAGGGCAACATCTGATGGCGATGTCGAATCACGAGCGGGTCGGGAAGGCACTCACGTTGCTGCGCAACGGGATCCGTGACCCGTTGGAGAAGTTGTGGAGGGGGAACTTCGGCGAGGGTTGGGTGGAGGCGGTCAACGACCGGCTCTATCACCCCGATCGGAACCCGGATCCGGATGATCTCGCGTTCCTGTTGAAGGGAATGGACGCCACGTGGGGGGAGTTCTTCAAGCAGGTGTTCGGGAAGGCGGAGCGCAGCTACGTGATCCTGTTGCGGGAGGCCCGCAACGACTGGGCGCACAACAAGCGCTTCTCGTCGGATGAGACGTATCGGATCTTGGACTTCGCGGAGATCCTGCTCAAGGCGTTCCACGCCGGCGACCAGGTCGAGGAGGTCCAGGAGCTGCGCAAGGGCCTGCAGCGGCAGGTGTTTGCCGAGGAGGCCCGCAGCGAGCAGCGCAAGCTCGCCGCGGAAGCCACCAAGGGGGAACCGAAGGCAGGGTTGGCTCCGTGGAGGGAGATCGTCGCCCCGCACCCGGACGTGGCTCAGGGCCGGTTCGAGCAGGCCGAGTTCGCCGCCGACCTGTACCAGGTGCTGCACGGCAAGGCGGATGTGGAGTATCAGGATCCAAAGGCGTTCTTCGCCCGCACCTACATCACCGACGGGTTGCGGGACCTGATCCGCATCGCGGCGATGCGGCTCTCCGAGCAGGGTGGGGATCCGATCGTGGAGCTGCAGACGAGCTTCGGTGGCGGCAAGACCCACAGCCTCATCGCCCTGTACCACCTGGCGTCCGGTGAGCCGACCTCGGCGTTGCCCGGCGTCGACAACGTCCTCGCCGACGACGACCTGTCGATTCCCGCCGAGGTGAGGCGGGCGGTGTTCGTCGGCCAGATGGTGTCCCCGTCGACGCCGCAGATCAAGCCCGACGGCACCGAGGTGAACACGCTGTGGGGAGACATCGCCTGGCAGCTCGGCGGTGCCGAGGGCTACGCCATCGTCGCCGAGGACGACCGCAACGCCACCAACCCGGGCGCCAAGCTCATCGACCTGTTCGAACGGTTCGGACCTGCGTTGATCCTCATCGACGAGTGGGTCGCCTACGCCCGGGACCTTCCCACCAAGGCCGACGAGGCGAAGCTGCCCGGCGGGGATTTCGACACGCAGTTCACCTTTGCCCAGGCCCTAACCGAGGCAGCGTCGGCGGTGAACAACACACTGGTGTTGGTTTCGATCCCGTCGTCAGATCTAGAGGTCGGCGGCGAGAAGGGCCAGTTGGCGTTGACGAAGCTGAAGAACGTCGTGTCCCGCAAGGCGGCGCAGTGGCGGCCGGCGTCGACCGACGAGTCCTTCGAAATCGTCCGCCGTCGCCTGTTCGAGCCGATCTCCCCGGCCGACGCCAAGAAGCGGGACGCAGTGATCCGCACCTACCACAACCTGTACCTCGACCACGGCGCCGACTTCCCCTCCGAATCGAAGGAGGGTGACTACCAGCGACGCATGACCGCGTCGTATCCGATCCATCCCGAGCTGTTCGACCGGCTGTACGAGGACTGGTCGACCTTGGAGCGGTTCCAACGCACCCGAGGGATGCTGCGGCTCATGGCGACAGTGATCTCGGAGCTGTGGAAGCGAGGCGACCAGTCGCTGATGATCATGCCCGGGACGATCCCCATGGACTCGGGTGCGGTCGTCTCCGAGTTGACCAAGTACCTGGACGACCGGTGGGAGCCGATCATCCGCACCGACGTCGACGGCCCCAACTCGCTGCCGCTGCGCATCGACCAGCAGCGTCCCAACCTGGGCCGCTATTCGGCGACCAGGCGGGTGGCCCGCACCACCTACGTCGGGTCCGCGCCCCGCCAGGAGGACCGCCGCGGCGTCGACCTCAACCACATCGTGTTGGGCTGTGTCCAACCCGGCGAGAAGCCCGGCGTCTTCCAGGACGCCCTCCGGCATCTGTCGTCGGAGGCCACCTACCTGTACTCGCAGGCCAGCCAGTACTGGTACGACACCAAGCCCACGCTTACCCGGCTGGCGTCGGACCGGGCCGAGTCGAACTACTCGGACGACGACGCCGACATCGAGATCCGCGACCGCATCCAAGCCGTCCGGTCGACCGGCCCCTTCGGTGCCGTCCACGTCTTCCCCGACGGTCCCGGCGACGTACCCGACGAGGACGACGCAGTCCGGCTGGTGATCCTCCCACCCACCGCACCGCATCAGGGCTCGACCGACGAATCACCCGCCATCCAGGCTGCAGCCGCGATCCTCGAACAACGGCAGGGCGGGCCGAGGATCAACCGGAACCTGCTGGTGTTCCTCGCCGCCGACGCCAACCGCATCCCCGAACTGCGCGCCGCGGTGCGGAGCTGGCTGGCGTGGCAGTCCATCCTCGAGGAACGCGGCGCCGAGGACCTCAACCTCAACCCCTCCGAGGTCAAGCAGGCAGAGACGAAGCTACGGGAGGCCGACGAGACGATCCGGCAACGGATCGGCGAGAGCTTCCAGCACGTCCTCGTCCCCCGACAGCAACCCGGCAACGCTGAGATCGTCTGGCAGACCACCCGGGCCACCGGCAACGGCGACCTGGCCGACAAGACCGCCCGCAAGCTCAGCTCCTCGGAAGACCTGATCACCGCCTACGGCGGCATTCGGATCCGGATGGACCTCGACCGACCCGAAGCCCCCCTCTGGGACGGCGACCACATCGGCGTCCGGAAGCTGTGGGGCTACTACTGCCAGTACCTGTACATGCCCCGCCTCGCCAGCTTTGACGTCCTCGCTGCCGCCATCTCCGACGGCGTCGCCCAAGTCAACTGGGCAGCCGAAACCTTCGCCTATGCCGAGGCCTACGACGAAGACGCAGACCGTTACCGGGGCCTCAAGACCGGCCAGCACGTCGATGTCGGCGGCAGCCATACCGCGGTGCTCGTCCGACCCGAACGAGCGATGCGTCAACGGGCCGAGGAGGAAGAACAGGAGCCGCCGGAGACAGGCGATGGTCTCGAAGGGGGCGAACCGGAAGGTGAAGGACCCGGCGTAGCGCAGCCCACGCCCGGGATCCCGACCCGCTTCTACGCCCGCAAGGAGCTCGATCCGGTACGCGCCATCCGGGACTTCGGAGACATCATCAACGAAGTCGCCTCCCACCTCGGCAAGGCCGACGGCGCCAACGTCACGATCACCGTGGAGATCAACGCCGAGTCCGAAGGCTTCGACGACCGTATCCGCCGCACCGTGTCAGAGAACGCCAGCCAACTCGGCTTCGACACCCACGAGTTCGAGGAGAGATAGGAGTGGGACTCGAACAAGTCGAGATCCGCGAGATCGTCAACCGGGCGGTCAACAACAAGCTCGACATCCCCGAATTCCAGCGAGAGTTCGTCTGGGACGCGCAGAAGGTGCGGTTCCTGATCGAGTCGCTGTACCGCGGCTACCCCGTGGGCTCGTTCCTGTTCTGGGATGCTGAGGACTACACCCAAACGAAGGGGGCTCACGGAGGGGCATCACCGACCTGGATCGTCGACGGCCAGCAACGGACGACGGCGCTGTGCATCCTGATGGGGATGAAACCCTACTGGTGGCCTGAGAGCCACGACTGGAACGCCACCCTCAAGCGCGTCGACGTCATGGTGAATCTCCTCCCGGACGACAGAGACGGCGTCGAGTTCGCCCTTCCCAATCCGGTCCGACGCAAGGACCCGCGGTGGGCTTTCGTCCGACCGATACTCGGACGAGAAGAGGTCGAGGATGTGGGGCCTCTCGCGCGCGAATTCGTGGCCGGACTCGATCTCGGACACGAAGACGCCGTGGAGCTGTTCACCACGGCGCACGGCCGCATGACCCGACTGTGGCAAACGACCCGGCAGACCATCCCGGTGATCACGGTCGATCATGAGCCCGAGGACGTGGCCGAGATCTTCGCCCGATTGAACCAGGCTGGGACCCGCGTTCGTGAAGCCGACGTGGTCCTCGCCCTGGCAGCGGTGAAGAACCCGGGGTGGGTCCGTGACGAGTACCTCCCCTTCGCCGAAAGCGTCGAGGACATGGGCTGGGCCCTCGACGCCGGCATCTACATCCGTACCATCACCGGCATCGGGATCGGCCGCGCCCGACTCAAGGAGGTCCCAGCGGAGTTCTGGAATCCCGAGAGCCTGATCGACGGTGGGGTGTGGAAACGAACCAAGCAGGCCATCAGCGATTCCATCAAGCGCCTCGCCGGGTTCGGCCTACAATCCGACGACCTGGTGCCGTCGAACAACGCGCTGATTCCCCTCTTCGTCTTCCAAGATCGCTGGGCGGACCACCCGACGTTCAGCTTCGATCGGCTGTATCGCTGGTTCCTCCTTGCGAATCGAGACGGCCGCTACAGCGGATCCGCCGTCACGTCACTCAACGAGGACGTGCGCGATCTGACCCAGGCTCACGACCCCGACGATGCGCTGCTCAAGCTCACCGACCGGCTTCGCGTGGAACCTCGAACCGAGGCCGAAGAGTTCCGGCATCGCTACGACCGCGCCGGGAGCCGTTTCCTCCGTCTCATGGTCTACCTCACCGCGTACGATGCTGCCGCGGTGGACTGGGTCGACGGCACGCGGATCGGCTATGACAAGACCGGCAGCCCAGCCACCCTCGGCTACAAACCTCATTGGCATCACATCTGGCCGAAGAAGACCCTCACAGAAGCTGGGTTCGATGCCGACCGGATCAACGCCCTTGCGAACATCACGGTGCTGAACGAGGACACCAACGTCCGACGCCTGAAGGCGAAGCCACCGCGCGTCTACATCACCGAGTTCGAGATCGCACCCGACCGTCTCCGCAGGCACATGATCCCGCCTGATTTCGCCCACTATCCAGATGCCAAGACGTGGAGCATCGACGCCTACGACCAGTTCTTGGGCCTCAGGGCCCAGCTCCTCGCTGATGCGACGAATCGGTACCTCGACCGCCTCGAGGGCAGCAGCGCCGCGGCGGGCGCCGACGGAGCCGAACCGCCGACCTCCTCCTCGTGACGGAAGATCGGGGGTCTGGGGCCAGCCGGACGCGGGCCACGACGCAGCCGCGCGGCCCGCGACGGCGTGCCTGAGGCGTCGTCCCGATCGTCACCGCGGGCGACCCATGCCTCACCGCGAGCAACCGCACGAGGCCGAGGCGCCACGGTGGCGCCGGAGCGGGCCGAACCCGGCGCCGCCTGCGAATCCTCCTCCGGCCCGATGGGTCGGCGGGGAGATGCCCTCAGGTGCCGTCGCTGCCCTCGGTGCGGGTGTAGACGTCGGCTTCGAACGCCTCGAGGAGCGTCGCACACTCCTTGATCTTGCGCTCGGCCTCGGCACGGGCCGAGCTCCCGAACCAGTCCCTGTTGACCACGTCGTCGAACCAGCGTCGGATCTTGTGGAGGTCCTGGCGGATCTCCTCGGCTTCCTCGAAGGTGTAGTTCTCTCGGAAACGCTCGAACTCGATCTCTTTCACGAACTTGGTCTCGCACTCCTCGACGATCTCGGCGTACTCGCGTGCCGCCAGATCGAGGAAGATCTCGACGAGCCCGGCGTCCTGGTCCTCCGGCAGATACGGGATCTCGAGATAGGTGTCCGTGCCGCCCATGTCCGCGATCCGTGACCGGATCTCCTGGAGCTTCCGCCGGATCTCGGAACGGCCCGGAAGCAGGCAGACGGCCTGCTGCGGATAGTACGCGCCCAGACGCTTGAGCTCCCGCCACACGGCGATCCGGTTCGATGACGGTTCAGAGGGAACCCGGTAGGCGAGGAACAGCCACCGAGGCTCATCCTCGTCGCGAGCCGAAGTGTCGTCGCTCTTCCCGTCCACTCATCCACCTCTCGGGGCGCCCCGGGCCCGGAGAGAACCCTGCGTCCTCGGGGTCATCATCACGATCCTCGCCGGGTCATGCGAGGTGACGCTGGCCGGCGGGCCGCATGTCCTCATGTTCGATCTCGTCCCGGACACGGGCGATGTCGGCCCGCAGCTCGGTGAGCCGGTCGCGCGTGGACACACGCTCGGCGAGAGATCCCCCGCCGCGATGTGCCTCGTCGTATGCGGCACGAGCCGCTTCGAGCTGATCGAGCAGTGCTTCGAGGCGCTCCATCGATGTCGCCATGGTTCGAGCTCCCGACGCTTGCTGGTGAAGCACTTGTTATTCTAGCAGTTGTTGCTCTAGCATGCGCTCCCCGACGCCGTCGGCCGGAGAGGAAGGCATGCAACGGCTTCGACGCCTCGCCAGGGGCGTTCCCCGAACGGTGCTGGCCCTCGGGCTCGTCAGCATGTTCACCGACCTGTCGAGCGAGATGATCTATCCGCTCATTCCGGTGTTCCTCACGACGGTGCTCGGCGCCGGCGCCCTCGCCCTCGGCGTCATCGAAGGAGTCGCCGAATCCACCGCCGCCGTCCTCAAGGTCGTCTCAGGGTGGTGGACCGACACGGTCAGACGCCGAAAGCCCTTCATCTTCGCCGGCTACGGCATCGCCGGAGCCGTCCGCCCTCTGATCGCCTTCGTCACCGTCTGGCCTCTCGTCCTCGCGATCCGTTTCATCGACCGCGTCGGGAAGGGGATCCGGACGGCGCCTCGCGACGCGCTCATCGCCGACGTCACCCCGCTCGAGAGCCGCGGTGCCGCCTACGGAGTCCACCGCAGCCTCGACCACCTCGGCGCGGTCCTCGGGCCACTCGTCGCTGCGGCGCTTCTCGGTGTCGGCCTGGGGCTGCGCTGGGTCTTCTTCCTGGCGATCATCCCGGCGATCATCGTCATCTTCATCATCGCCCGAATGGTGCACGAACCCCCGCTCGAGGACACCATCGACGTGTCAGGGCGATCCGTCCTCTCGAGAGGCGGGGAGCTCGGCTCGAGCTACTGGACACTGATGGCCGCCGTGGTGATCTTCACGCTCGGCAACTCCACCGACGCCTTCCTTCTCCTCCGGTTGAGCGACGCCGGGATCTCCGCCATGTGGATCGCCCTGCTCTGGTCGCTCTTCAGCCTCGTCAAGATGGGATCGAACCTCGTCGGCGGGAGGCTGTCCGACCGGGCCGGTCGCAAGCCGCTGGTCCTGTCGGGCTGGGTCTTCTACGCAGCGGTCTACCTGGGAATGGGAATCGCCACGTCGCTGCCGGTCCTCATCGGCCTCTTCCTCGCATACGGTCTCTACTTTGGGGTCACCGAGCCGGTGGAACGCTCCTGGGTCGCGAGCCTCGCCCCGTCGCACCTGCGCGGTTCCGCGTTCGGCTACTACAACGGCGCGGTCGGCATCGGAGCACTGCCCGCCAGCATCCTCTTCGGTGGCATCTGGGCGATCCGTGGACCTGCGGCGGCGTTCACCTTCGGTGCGGTCATGGCCGGCGTCGCCGCGGTCGTCCTCGTCCGCGTCCCCGAGCACCGCCCCGCGAGTCTGCCGAGCTGAACGGGCTTCGGCAGCAGATCTGCCAGAACCCTGTTCGAGCCCGGCCCCAGCGCCTGCCTCCATGGCGAGACACGAGCTTCGGGCCGCACCTCCGGCCCGAACCTCCGTCCAAGAGCCGTCCTCGCCGTCCGGATCCCGACGACTCGAGGCGAGCGCCGGCTCACCGCGGACTCCTGCCTCGGTGTTCAGCTCCCGCAACCCTCGACGCTCTCGAGGACGGTGGCGGTCCCGTCGGTGAACCAGGGATCACCGGCGGCGTTCGTGCCGAGCATCGGGTCGGTGACGCGGGTGATGCCCACCTTGGCGAGCTTCCCGGTCCCGACGAGGCCGGTCACCACGAACGCCTGCTCCTGATCGATGGCAGGAGCGATGTGGTGATTCGGGAGGATGGTCCGCCAGGTCCATTCGACCCGGTCGTCGAGTGAGGCGGTCGCCACCCATACGGGGCATCCCCTCGAGGTGACCGCCGGGAGCTGCCAGAGCCGGGCATGGTGGCGTTCCTTCACACTGGCGGCATCCCCGACAGGTTTCTCGATGGCGAGGGTCTGCATCCTCTCCTCCAGGAAGGTGGGCGTCACCGGAGCGGTCGGGTCGTCCTGTCCGCGGAGCCCCGCCGCATAGACCCGCAGGAGGCGTCGTGCCGTCGGATCGTCGGCGATCGACCAGCCTGCCTCGACGACGGCGGCCCGGATCGTGGCCTCCGACGCGGCCATGACCAAACCGACCGGCTCCATCTTCTGACCGGTGAGCGTCTCACTGAACGGGGAGATGCCCTTCAGTGCCGCAGCCGGGTCATCTGTCCCCAGCTCGATGGGTGACGGCTCCGGGATCTCCGGGAGCTGCACGGTACGTCCCCGGAACCCTGCCACCGAGAACACGACGACGCCGATCAGCCCCGCGGCGGCGAGCCACCGGCCGACCCGCCAGTCACGTGGCGGGGGTCTCTCGGACACGACGAGATCGTCCACCGCCAGTGCCAGCGCCGTCACCGTCACCGCCACCAGCCACCCGCCCACCACGTCGCTCGCCCAGTGCACCACCAGATACGCCCGGCTGTAGCCGATGAGCATCCCCACGGGCACCACCACGGCAGCCAGCACCGGCCAGTGTCGACGACCCGCCGCCCACCAGGCGACCACGACTGCCAGGGCGAGTGCCAGACCCGCGGAGGCATGCCCCGACGGCCAGCTCGATGAGGTCTCGACGATGGACCCCAGCGGGGGGCGCGTCCGGCCGACGGTCGCCTTGAGCACCGTCACCGTCAGCGCACTGGCGGCGGTGATCGCCACCACCAGCACCGCGGACCGTCGGGCACCGCCCAGCACCGCACCGACGGCGAGGACGACGACGATCGCCGTGACCACCGGAGTGCGACCCGCCGCCGTCAACGCCAGCATCAACGGCCGTCCACCCGAACCGTTGAGCCGGCCCGCCATGTCCGCGATCCGAGAATCGATCGCGGTGACCGGACTCCCCGGATCCAGCGCCAGCACGGCGAGACGCAACCCGGCCACCGCGCCGGCAATCGCCACGATCAGTGCAGCGCTGCATCTCAGCCCGCCCCGCCCCGGGCCGAGCCGCCGGCCCAGCCAGACACCCACAGGGCGCAACGGCGCCAACCTGACACGCACCCACTCCGCAGCCGCATGCCAGCGGCGACCCTCCGGATCCGCGGCGATCGCCTCCCACGAGATCCTCCCCAACCGGCCCACCACCCGGACTGCCGGCACGACGACATCGGCCGTCAGCCGGCGCAACCCGAGCAGCAGCCCCCAGATCGCCCACCACCCCAGGATGAGCGCGAACGCAGGCAACAGCACCAGACTTCCCGCGCTCCACAGCCATGCGCCCGTGAGAACGAAGAGCACGAAGACGCCGGCGACCACCAGCCATCGACGCCCGGAACGCCCGCTCATGGCGAGCTGTCTAACAACCACCGAGGGATAAGGCCAGCCGACCACCCGGAAGGCATCCAGGAGGTGCATGTCCGTGAGCGCACGCAGCGCCTCGGCGCACGCCCCGACGGAGAGCCCGGTGGCTCCGCGCCTCACGACCTGCGCGACACCCGTGTGGCGATGCTCGTCGCCCAGGGCGAGTCGCCGAGGACCGATTCACGCGCGGGCCCTCGACAGATCCCGGACGGCGCGGAGATCTGTCACACCCCTCGGATACCGTCGCGTCATGATGAAGTCGGGATCGGAGGCAACGAAGGTCCGAGTTGGGGCGCCCGTGGCGTTCGCCCGGCGGTTCGACGACGGTCTCGGTTCCGAAACGTCTCCGGAGGTACTGGACGTGCTGGAGACGATGCCTCCGGGTCCGTTCCTGGGGATCCTGCTCGCCGGGGTGAACCCGGCGACACTGTCGGAGTTGGACCGGACCCGGTTCCTCCAAGCCCAAGCGAGGATGGTGGCCCACCATCAGGCCCGACTTCTCGAGGCGATGGTCGCCGTCCACGACGCCGCCGCCGACCACCTCGACGACGACATCATGAAGGACGCCCATGCGGCCGAGGACGCCGCCGCGGAGATCGCCGTGGCCTTGCATCTCACCCGCCGAGCCGCCGACCGGGACCTCCACACCGCCCTGGGGCTGCGACGGCGCCTCCCCCAGGTGTTGGATGCGTTGGCTTCCGGGACCTTGGACCGGCGCCGGGCCGGGGTGATCCTGCGCGACACCGACCATCTCCCCATCGCTGAAGCTCGCCAGGTCACCCACCAGATCGTCGACAAGGCTGCCGGGTGGACCACTGGTCAGCTCCGCGCCCGGCTGCGGCGGCTGTGCATGCAAGTCGACTCTGACGCCGCCGCCGACCGGTACCGGCAGGCCCTCACCCGGCGTCGGGTCGTCCTGCGCGGGACGGAGGAGGGCACCGCCCACCTGGGCGGGTTCGACCTGCCCCCCGGGCGGGCCGCCGAAGCCCGAGACCGGATCGAAGCCCTTGCCCGCCGCCTGCGCAGAGACGGGGAGACCCGCAGCCTCGATCAGCTCCGCGCCGACGTGTACCTCGACCTCCTGTGCGGCACCCTCCCCACGCCGGCCGACCGCACCCGTGGGGGGATCCACATCACCGTGGATCTCCCCACCCTCGCCGGGATGGTCGACACCTGCGGCGAACTCGACGGCTTCGGGCCGATCGTCGCCGACGTCGCCCGGCAGATCACCCTCAACCACACGGACGACACCTGGACATGGGCGGTCACCCACCCCGACACCGGCGCCGTGCTCGCCGACGGCACCACCCGCAGGCGCCCCACCACCCGGCAGCGCCGCCACCTCACCACCAGACGCCGCACCTGCTGCTTCCCCGGCTGCCGGATGCCCGCCATCGACTGCGACCTCGACCACACCGTCCCCTGGGCCCACGGAGGCCGCACCCGATGCGCCAACCTCGGCCCGCTCTGCCGGCACCACCACCGCCTCCACCACCGAGGCTGGCACTACATCATCGACCCCGACGGCCGCATCCACTGGACCAGCCCCCTCGGGCAAACCACCACCGTCCACCCCGACGGGCAAAGCCGGCCCCCACCCTGACCACCACGGCAGCCGCCGCCACGGCGACCCTCACAACCCGGACACTCCAACGAGTGGCAGAGTGGGCGTTGACGGACTCGAACCGCCGACCTCTTCCTTGTAAGGGAAGCGCTCTCGCCAACTGAGCTAAACGCCCGATGCGGACGCGATGGTACCGGACCGCGCTGCCTCATCCGGGCCCGGGCAGGGTCAACCGCCTCCCGGCGGGCGCCGTCCGGACCGTGTTCGTCCGCTGTACCCACCCGGCCCCGGACACCACGACGTTCGTGTTGTCACACCCGCCCGCCTGGTGTCGCTGGTAGTCGACGGTGACGATGCGCACCGGGAGCTCCCGTTCCTCCTCGTCGACGACGCGCAGGTCGCTCCACTGCACCGCCACGGGCGGATCGTCACAGCGGGCGAACGCCTCGGTCCACACCACCGGCCCCCGGAGGTACTCGCCGAGACTCCACAGATCGCGCACGATCGTCTCCTCGCCGGTCTCGAGGTCCACCACGGTGCCCCGCCAGGCGAACAGGCCCTCCGGGGCCGGGTCCGGCGAACGGGACACGCCGAGCCGGTAGCGGCGCCCATCGACCCAGAGGAGATCCCGGGTGTTCGCATCCCCCGGGGTGCTCACCAGCGGAGAGGGCGCTCCGGTGAGGAGACCCCCCTCGGGATCGTACCCGCCCCAGTTGACGGCGCGCCGACCGGGGAATCCGGGATGATGCTGCAGCCCGAGGTGGGCGCCTCCACCGGACGGCTTCACGAAGGAGACCTGGACGGCCCAGAAGTACAACCGGTCCACCTGCGGAGGCTCGAGCAGCTCGAACACCGCCGAGACGGCCACGAGGCGCCGCCCGTAGGGGACGTCCCACCACAGGTGGAAGGATGACGCCCCGGTCGCGCTCGACGGCTCACCCGCCACCCGGAGGGTCTGCGGTCTCCCGAGCCGCCACCATGCGGTCACCGCCCCACCCGCTTCCGACGTGCCGTCGGACCGACCCGTCCATACGCTGGCCCGGTGACGACGCGGGTGCGCCACCCGGTGCTGCGATGGCTCCTCCTCGCCGGAGGATTCGCTTCGCTCGGCATGGCGCTCGTCGGGGTGATCCTGCCGCTCCTCCCCACGGTCGACTTCGTCCTCCTCGCCGCGTTCCTCTTCTCGCGTTCCTCGGAGCGCTTCGACCGCTGGCTCGCCACCAACCGTCTCTTCGGAGGCATCGTACGGGAGTGGCGCACCGGTCGGGGGTTCACCGTGCGCTCCAAGGTCATGGCCGCCGTCGGCATCACCGTGAGCTTCACCATCTCCCTCCTCCTCGTCTCCGACTCCCCCATCCTGCGGCTCTCCCTCGTCCTCATGGGGATCGGGATCATCTGGTACGTCCTCTCCCGACCCACCATCCGCCCCTCGGAGGCGAGGAACCGCTGAGCCGGCGACCCCCGTCACCCCCCATCGGGCGGGAACGCCCGCTCGAACAGCGCCGTGTCCCACCACCGGCCCAGCTTCCAGCCCACCTCGGTGAGGACTCCGAGACGCCGAAACCCGCAGGCGAGGTGCAGGGCCACCGACGCCGGATTGGGGAGGACCACGACGGCGTACGCCCGGTGCACCCCGGCCGTCGCCAACTCCGCGAGGAGCCGGCCGTAGAGGCGCGTGCCGATCCCCCGGCCCTCCGCCCCGGGGCGGAGGAGGACCGTCGTCTCCACCGACGGACGGTACGCCGCCTTCGGTCGCCACGGCAGGCTGTGGGCGTACCCGACGACCTCGCCTCCCGCCACGGCCACGAGCAGCCGGTGCGGTCCGGTGGGAGCGAACCGGCCGAACCACGCCGAACGCTCCGTCGCGTCGTACGGCTCCTCGTCGAAGACGACGGCCGTCTCCCGCGCGTAGTGGGCATGGATCGCTCCGATCGCACCCAGGTCGTCGCCGGAGGCGGCGCGGATCGTCAGCGACGGCACCGGCGGGCCCCGCCCGAGAAGGGACCCACGCGGGGTCAACCCACGGCGTCGAGCGCAGCGTCCACGGCCTGGGCCACGGTGAAAGGCCGGCCGCCACGGACCACCGCCGCCCCGGCGACCGTCTCGTCCTCGCCCAGACCGACGACGACGGTCACGACGTCACACCCGGCGAGGGCACGCTCGTCGACGGCGAGGAGCCGCGCGAAGGGGAAGCCGTGCAACCCGGCCACGGCATTCGTCACCGCGGCGAGGAGCGCCGGATCCCCCTCACCCTCGCCGACCTCGGCGGTGGCGTCACGACCGGCGGCGTCGATCGCCCGCACCACGACACCGCCGAGGGACTCCTCGACGGCGAGCTTGGCGAGCCGTCCCGTGACCGGCCGGTCGGCCACCTCCTGGAGGTGGGACGGCGTCGCCTCCTCGAGGGCGACCGGGATCAGCGTGTCCAGACCCTTCCCCAGACCCGCACGACGTCCGTTCCCGGTCGAGGGGGTGGCGTCGCCGCGTCCGCCGTCACCGTCGGCCGAGGCGGCGCGACGCCGAAACCCGCGAAGGGCGATGACGTGGTCGACGTCACGCTGAACGGCCTTCCCGTCCCGTGTCCCGTCCAGCCAGAGCCGCACCAACGGGGCTCCGCCGGGCCGCTCGGTCACCTCCGCCGATGCCACCCCCGGCACGGCGAGCAGCGCCTCCCGCAGTTCCTCTCCCGACATGTCCGTTCCCCCTGGACGCCCGTCTCGTGGTCAGCATAGCGGCCACGGTGCGATGACCACCCGTGTGCTCAGCGTGGTCGGCGGGCGAGGCGACTCCGCACCATGATGCAGGCGTTCGCCAGGTGGTCGACGTCGTGACGGGTCAGGTAGGCGAGGACCTCGGGGCTCTCGGCGCCCGGCTGGAGCCACACGTGATCGAGGCCCAACTCCACACAGCGGCGCACCACCGCCAGCGCCTCCTCGGGGGGAACGACCACGTCGACGATGTCCGGCACCACCGGCAGATCGCCGAGATCCCGGTAGGCCCGGTCCCCGTCGACGGTCGCCCGCGTCGTGCTCACCGGGTACACCGCGTACCCCTTGGCCTTGAGGTCGCGGTAGATGACCGAGCCGTACTTGTGCGGGTCGTCGGTGGCCCCCACCACCGCGATGTTCGGGTCGCCGTCGGCGAGAAGCTCGAGGATCGTCATGTCCCCTCCAACCACCGACCCGTCCGGGAGATTCCTCACCGGTCCTCGTCACCGGGTTGCCGGAACACCGTCGCCACCGTCTCGGCGAGGATGCGCAGGTCGAGGGACAGGGACCGCTCCCGCACGTACTGCTCGTCGAAGGCGGTGCGCTCCTCCAGCGACAGGGTGTCCCGCCCGCGCACCTGCGCCAGCCCGGTCACGCCCGGACGCACCCGGAACCGGGGATTCGACAGGCCCACGAGCGCGGCCTCGTCCGGCACGAGCGGCCGCGGTCCCACCAGGGACATGTTCCCCTTGAGGACGTTCCAGAAGTTCGGAAGCTCGTCGAGCGACCAGCGCCGCAGCAAGGCCCCCACCCTCGTGATCCGCGGGTCGTCCTCGATGCGGATCGTGTACACCTGGTCGCCGTTGCCGTCGACACCGCGCCGCAGGCGCTCCAGATGCTCCTGGAACACCTCCTCGTCGTGGTCCACGACCATCGTCCGCAGCTTCACCATCCAGAACTCGCGGCCGTCACGTCCGGTGCGCGCCTGACGGAAGAACGCCGGACCTCGCGAGTCGATGCGCACCGCCAGCGCGGCGAGGAGGATGACCGGCGCGAGGAGGATGAGGGCCACCAGCGACCCGGCGATGTCGATCGTCCGCTTCGCCACGAGGTACCCGTGGGAGACGGCCCCCTCCGCCTCGTCGCGCATGAGCGCACCCCACACGAGCGCGGCGAGCGCCCCACCCTCGCCGAGCACGAACGCCGCCATCACCCGCAGCGCCGGGTCCGTCAGGGGGAGCAGGAGCCCCGCCCCGGCGGCCGCCAGGGCCACGAGCGAGGAGGCCGCGAGACGGAGCGCTCGCCCCCGGGCCACGAGGACCTGCCCCACGAAGAGCCCGGAGGCGGCGAGGACCACCCCGAAGGCGGCGAGCGCCGCCACCGGGGCGGTGGGGCGAAAGTCCCCGCCGAAAGCGAACGCCACGAGCGGAGGACCGAGGCCGGCGCCGAGCAGCGCCCCCACGCCCCCCAGCACGACCCCGGCGAGTCCCATGCCCCGCGCCCAGGCCCGCAGCTCGCGCCGCTCGCCCCGCGCCGCCATCTCCGTGAAGGGAGGGAGGATGCGGGCGATGAGGTTGTACCCCAGGGTCAAGGGCGCGCGGGCGAGGAGGAGCGTCGCGTAGACGACCGAGAACTCCACGTCGGAGGCACCGAGCGCCCCGGCGACGAGGGGACCGGCGAGGAGCAGCACCTGCGAGGCGGCCGCGGAGAGGACGAGACTCGTCAGGAGCCCGCCGTCCTCCATGGCCTCCACCTCGTGCCGGCGCAGTCGCCGTCGTGGCCCGACGCCTCGGGCGGCCCGACGCCAGGGCCGGAACGCCACGATGACGAGCGGGCCGAGCACGTGCGCCCAGGCGAAACCCGCCACCGTCGAGCCGGCGACGACGATCCCGACGGCCACGACGAGACGCAGCAGGGAGGCTCCGGCACTCGCCAGACCGTAGGCCCGGAACCTCCGCTTCCCGGCGAGGTGGCCGCGACCCACCGCGAAGCCGAAGTGCAGCAGGACCGTGGCGAGCACGAACCCGACGAACGCCACGTCCCCGTCGAAGTACGCATCCGCGGTCGCCCAGACGATCCCCCCGGCGACGAGCGCGGTGGCCACGGCGAGGAGGACCGCCCGCAACGGCACCACCCACCCGCCTGCGCCGAGGGTGATGCGCCGGATGACGAGCTGCTCGATGGGGAGGAGGATGACGACGAACGTGAGGAAGTGGGCGGTGAGGAGCGCCCCGATCGGGGCGAACGCCTCCGCGCCCAGCGCATGGCCCCCGAGGAACTGGTAGGCGTAGGCGCCGACACCGGCGACGAAGCTGCCGACGACGATGTCGACGGTGCCGTCCTTGCGCAGGTAGGCGTACCGCACCCCTCGCGGTCGCGCCACCTCGTGCCGGGCGGCATCGTCGAAAGGGGTCGCGTCGCTCACGTCGGTATCGGTGCGGCCGCGTACGGCGGCGGGTCGGCGGTGGGGCTCCCGCAGGTTACCGGACGCCGACCCGAGAACGGTGCCGCGCACCGGCCTACCCTGCCGGGACACCTACCATCCCGAGGCGATGCCCGCACCTTCCGTCTCTCGAACCGCCCGGCCCCTCCTCGCCGCGTTCGCCTCCGCCCTGCTGCCGGGAGCCGGCCAGTGGCTCGCCGGCGAGCCACGCCGTGCCCGCGTCCTCCTCGGTGTCGACGCCGCCGTCCTCGGCGTCCTCCTCGTCTTCTTCCACGACAAGGTCTCCCTCCTCGACGCCTTCGTGCGCCCGTCGTCGCTGGCGGCCCTCATGATCGTGAACATCGTCCTGCTCGCCTACCGCGTCTGGGCGGCGGACGACGCGTACCGTGCCGCCCGCCCGGCGGCGCGGCCCGGAGGGAACCGGACGGCGGTCGTGGTGGGGACGGCGGCGCTCGTCTTCGTCCTCTTCACCCCCCACGTCGTCTTCGGCTACTACGACCTCGTCGGCTACAGCCTCCTGAACTCGGTGTTCGGCTCGTCACCGTCCGCCCTCCCCGCCACCACGGCGCCGGCCACGGCCACGGCCCCACCCGCAACCGGCGCGGAGACGGGCACGACGGCCCCCACCGCCGAACCGGCCACCGCCACGACCACCGCCACGACCACCACGACGGCGGCCCCCGCCGAGGTCCCGCTGTGGAACGGCCTCGAGCGGCTGAACATCCTCCTCCTCGGAGGCGACTTCGGCGTCGGACGGACCGGGATCCGCACCGACACGATGATCACCGTCTCCATCGACCCCGAGAGTGGCGAGGCCGCCATGTTCAGCATCCCCCGCAACTGGACCTACGCGCCCCTGCCCGAGGGGATGGGGATCTGGGACTGCCAGTGCTACCCCGAGCTCATCAACGAGCTGTGGGTCATGGGCGAGCGGTACCCGCAGGCCTTCCCGGGTCCGGAGTCGCCGTCGGTCAACGCGGTGAAAGGAGTCGTCTCCGAGTTCCTCGGCATCCCCATCCACTACTACGCGCTCGTCAACCTCGACGGCTTCGTCGACGTCATCGACGCCCTCGGGGGCGTGGACATCTACGTGCCGGAGCGGATCACCGACGACGCGTACCCGTACCTGGACGGGACCATCGGCAAGCTCGTCATCGAGCCGGGTCTCCACCACATGAACGGGGTACAGGCCCTCGAGTACGCCCGAACCCGCCACCAGGACTCCGACTACTTCCGGATGAACCGTCAGCGTTGCGTGATCGAATCGGTCCTCGAGCAGACCGACCCCACGAGTCTCCTGCTGAACTTCGGGAAGCTCGCCGAGGTCATCAAGCGATCCGTCCAGACCGACATCCCCCTCGAGGCCCTCCCCCAGCTCGTCCGTCTGCTTCCCAAGCTCGATCGGGAGAACATCGTCTCGGTGCGTTTCATCCCACCGAAGTATCACCTGAAGTACCGGGACGACGGGAAACCCGGCCGGATCGCCAACATCCCGCTCGTGCACGAGCACGTCCAGCTCGTGCTGCAGGATCCCCAACGCGCCGTCACCGAGCTCGGCCTCGACAAGCTGCAGGACGTCTGCCCCCGGCCGCCCGCAGGGTGAGCCTCACCGCAGACGGGTGTCCTGCCGGAAGTAGTGATCCCCCTCGAACCACCGTTCCGACGACCACTCCGGCGTGGTGGGGGCGTGCGGATGGGGCGCCCCGGAGACGATCTCGTTGCCGTGGATGAAGCCCCCGAGGGAGCGTGCCTCGAACTTGTCGGGACGGTCGACCTGCCGGACGACGAGCGTCACGTCGTCCACGGTGATCTCGAGGTCGGCTGCCGGCGTCTGCTCCTCCGGCGGCGACACCACCTCGGGAGCGGCGCTCGTGTACCGGCCCTTGCGCGTCCTCACCCGGCGCCCGGACTCGCCGGACGGGGCGACGGGAACGATGCGCTTCCTCGGCCTCATGCGGGCCTCCCCTTCTCGACCCAGCGTACCGCCCCGAGGCGCCGCCGGGAAGCTCGCCTCGGACGCCGGGGCGTCCCGGCGGCTCCGCGAACCGATACCGAGTAGCCTGCCCGGTCATGGGTCTCCTCCTCCGCCTCGGAGCCAACACCCTCGCCGTATGGCTGACGGTGCTGCTCGTCCCCGGCATCACCTTCGACGGCGCCTGGTACTGGCTCGTCGGCATCGGCCTGCTCCTCGGCATCGTGAACGCGATCGTCCGGCCCGTCGCCCGCCTCCTCTCCCTCCCCCTGCGTCTCGTCACCCTCGGCCTGTTCACCCTCGTCCTCAACGTCGGGCTCATGAGCGCCGTCGTCTGGCTGGCGCAGCGCCTCGGCTTCGGGATCTCCTCCCAGGGCGCGGGTCCGCTCCTCGTCGGCGGCGCGGTGCTCGCCGTCATCTCCTGGGCTCTCACCCGACTCGCCCCCGACTGAGCGACACCCGATGGCCCGGTCCCGTCTCGCATCCCGGCGCCGCCGCACGCGGGCGCGCTCCCTCGCCGGACTCGGCGTCGGCATCGTCGCCGCCGCCGAGTCCTTCGGGCCCTCCCTCCTGCCCCGAACCCGCACCGACCAGGCGATCGTCGTCGCCACCGCGCTCACCTTCGGCACACTCGCCGGTGTCGCCGTCGACCGGGCCGCCGGCGTCCTCGGGAAGGTCCTGCGCCTCGGCGGGCACACCACCCGGCTCGGGGTCGGCGCGGCCCTCGGAATCGTGGCCGGGTGGCGGGCAGCCCGAGACGACCCGGGACGGTCTCCCGCCTCCCTTCCGGCGGCCACGGCCCTCGCGCTCGCCGGCCGGGCGGCGCCTCCCCTGGCCGGTCCCGCCGGGGCCGGCCTCCTCGCCACGGCCGTCGCCGCGCTGCGCTCCGGGGTCGCCGCGCACGCCCGGGAGGGCCGGCCCGTCCCGACCCCCCGCGACGCCGTCCGGAGTCTCGGCACCGGCGCGGCGCTCGCCGCGGGCGTCGCCGCGCTCGGGACGGTGGAACGCCACGCGGCCCGTCGGGTCGCCCCCGGGTTCGTCGGCCACGGCGTGGTGAGCGGCGCCCTCCTCCTCCCTCCGCTGCTCCTCGCGCGACGTCACCTGCGCCGCCTCGAGGCCGCGGCCGACGTCCTCGAACCCCCCTACTCCTCGCCACCCGACTCCCCCCTCGTCTCGGGCGGTCCCGGGTCCGCGGTCGATTTCCGCACCCTCGGGCGGGAAGGTCGGCGCTTCGTCCACGGTCGCGTCTCCCTCGCCGCGATTCGGGAGGTGACGGCGACGCCGCGGGTGCGGGAGCCGATCCGCGTCTACGTCGGGCAGGACTCCGCCTCCTCGCTCGACGATCGGGTGGCCCTCGCCGTCGCGGAGCTGCACCGCACCGACGCCTTCGCGCGCTCGCTGCTCATCGTCGTCTCGCCCTCCGGAAGCGGCTACGTGGATCCGATCCCCATCGAGACGGCCGAGTACCTCACCGGGGGGGACGTCGCCACCGTCGTCATCCAGTACGGGAAGCGGCCGTCGGTGTTCTCCCCCGACCGCATCCGGGTGGGAAGCCGGCAACACCGGATGCTCCTCGAGGCCATCGCCGCTCCCGTCCGTTCGGGCCGCTGCCGTCTCGTCCTCTACGGGGAGAGCCTGGGAGCGAGGACGAGCCAGGACGCGTTCCGCGACGGCGACGTCGCCGTGCTGCGCAGACTCGGGGTCGAGCGCGCCCTCTGGGTGGGGACCCCGGCCCACAGTCCGCTGCGCGACACCCTCCTCGCCGCCGGACGCGACCACGACGAGGGGGCCGTCGTCCGGGTCGGCGGCGCCGCCGAGCTCGCCGCCCTCCCCGCGGCCACCCGGCGTCGGATCCGCTGTCTCTTCCTCGATCATCCCGACGATCCGGTGACGCGTTTCGACCTGGCGCTCGCCTGCCGGCGTCCCGGGTGGTTGGGGTCGCCGGCCGCCCGGCCCCGCGGCGTGCCGCGCTCCCAACGCTGGCTCCCGCTCGTCACGTTCCTCCAGACGGCGTTCGACACCCTCCACGCCGCCGAGGTCGTCCCCGGACGTCTCGAGGCCCGCAGCCACGACTACCGGGGCGACCTCCCCACCGTCGTGCGGATCGCGTTCGGGCTCGGTGAGGCCGATCCGGCGCGCCGGGCGCGGCTCGAGGCCCGTCTCCGCAATGCGGAGATCATCCGGGCCGCCCGTCTCGCCTGAGGCGCCCCTCGTGACGCCCGCACCGGGCCGGGCTCACCCGACCGGTGGGGCCGTCGGGCCGGTCGTGGAGCGCCGGCGCTCCACGCGCTCCGTGGCGGCGGCGACGAGACGAACGAGCAGCTGGAGGGACACGACGGCGGATCCCACGCCGACGCCGACCACGAGCCACGTCTCGGGCCCGGGGAGGCCGAGGGCGAAGAGCTCCCGCGCCCAGGGGACGGCGAAGGTCGCGGCGAGGAGCCCGGCGAGGATAACGACGAGACGCCTTCGCACCCGGCTCAGCGGGCGGATGAGCTCGACGAGGACGACGAGCCCGACGATCGCCATCGTGAGCGTGACCGTGCTGCGGGTCTCGTCGACGCCCGCGCCGACGATGGCGAAGCGGGCGAGGCCGTACACCTCGAAGCCGACGAGGCCGGCGACGATCCCCGCGGGGACGGCGAAGCGCAGCACCCGCCCGAGGAAACCGGACCGTGCCGGCTCGTCGGAGGACTCGAAGGAGAGAACGAACGCCGGGATGCCGATCGTCAGGGACCCGATGAGCGTGAGGTGGCGGGGCAGCAGCGGGAACGGGAGCTGGGCGAAGCCGATGAGGAGGGCGAGGAGGGTGGCGTAGACGGTCTTCGTGATGAAGAGCTTCGCCACACGCTCCATGTTCGCGATGATGCGCCGCCCCTCGGCGACGACGCGCGGCAGGGAGGCGAACCGGTCGTCGAGGAGGACGATCTGCGCCACCGCCCGGCTCGCCGGCGCCCCGGAGCCCATCGCCACGCCGATGTCGGCCCTCTTGAGGGCGGAGACGTCGTTCACACCGTCGCCGGTCATGGCCACGGTGTGTCCCCGGGCCTGGAGCGCCCGGACCATCTCCCGCTTCCACTCCGGCGTCACCCGACCGAACACCGCCTTCTCCTCGACGAGATCGGCGAGCTCTTCGGCGGTCGGATCGCCGAGCCGGGCCAGATCGACGGGGTCCTCCGCTCCGGGGACGCCCACGCTCCCGGCGATCGTCGCCACCGTGCCCGGGTCGTCCCCGGAGATGACCTTGAGCACGACGTGCTGGGCGGCGAAGAAGCGCACCGTCTCGGGGGCGTCCGGCCGGATCTCCTCGGTGAAGGTGAGATACCCGACGGGGGTGAGGGGGACCGGGAGGGAGTCCTCTCGGATCGGCGCCGCGGCGTGGGCGACCACCAGCACCCGATGGCCGGCGGCGGCGAGGGCGGCGAGCCGGCGTTGGAGCGCCGCGGCCGAGGCACCGAGCACCTGCGGCGCCGATCCCACCACCCATGTCCCGTGATCGGCGAAGGTCACCGCGGAGTACTTCCGTTCCGAGGAGAAGGGGATGGTGTCGCGTGGCGTCCACCCCGGGTCCCGCGGATACGCGGCGGCGAGGGCCCGCATGGTGGCGTTCGGACGGGGGTCGGCGGCGGCGATCGCCCCGAGCGCCGTCTCCAGCACCGCGCGGGAGATGGGACCGAGCGGAACCGTCGAGCGGTGTCCGATGCTCCCGGTGGTGAGGGTCCCCGTCTTGTCGATGCACAGGACGTCCACCCGGGCGAGCGTCTCGACCGCGGGCAGCTCCTGGACGAGGGCGTGGTTCCTGCCGAGGCGCACCACCGCCACCGCCATGCTCATGGAGACGAGGAGGACGAGCCCCTGAGGAACCATGCCGACCACGCCGGCGACGGCCGACACGAGCGAGGCGGCGAGGTTGCTCCCACTGCGGAACTGACTCCAGAGGAGGAGGGCGGCGGTGGGGAGGAGCAGCCAGGTGACGTAACGGAGGATCCGGTCGACGCCGGTCCGCAGCTCGCCATGGGTGAGGGCGAACTCCTTCGCCTCGGCGGCGAGACGATTGGCGTACGCGTCGTCGCCGACGGCGACGGCGACGGCCCGCCCGGTTCCGGCCACCACGAAGGACCCGGAGAGGATCGTGTCGCCGGGGGCCTTGTCCACCGGGTCGGCCTCCCCGGTGAGGAGGGACTCGTCCATCTGCAACCCCGCCGCCGACACCACCCGCCCGTCGGCCGGTACCTGATCTCCCGGGCCGAGGACCATGAGGTCGTCCTGGACGACCGTGCCGACGGGCACCGTCGTCTCGATCCCGTCCCGCACCACGGTGACCTCCGGAGCGACGAGGACCTGGAGACGATCGAGGGTTCGCTTGGCGCGAAGCTCCTGCACGATCCCGATGAGGGCGTTGACGACCATGACGACGCCGAAGAGGGCGTCGACGGGGTGCCCGAACACGAGCACGACGGCGACGAGCGCGGAGATGATCGCGTTGAACCGGGTGAGGAGGTTCTCCCGGACGATGTCGGCCACGCGGCGGGAGCTGCGTTGCTCGAGGCGATTGACGAGCCCGAGCCGCCGCCGCTGCTCGACCTCGGCGTGACGCAGGCCCTCGACCTCCGGGACGCCCCCCCCACCGGGTTCCGCCCCGGTGGTCGGCTCGCTCACTCGTCGTCCTCCCCGGCGATGCGATGCCCGACGATCCGGCCCACGACGATGACGAGGAGCATGAGGAACGTCGTCCCGGTGGCGAGGAGGTAGTACCCGAGCCCGGCGGTGACCCCGATGATCGCGGTGACCCAGATGCCGGCGGCGGTCGTCACCCCCCACACCCGTCTCCGGTCCCGGATCATGGCACCGGCGCCGAGGAAGCCGATGCCGGTCACGACCGCGGCGACGACACGTACCAGGTCGGCCCGGACCAGGCTGTCTCCTCCCGGGAGGGTCTCGGTGTAGAGGATGCCCGCGACGGTGGCCAGGGCGCCCCCGACCGCGACGAGCACGTGGGTTCGCAACCCGGCGGGCTTGTTCCTCCGTTGCCGATTGAGCCCGATGACGGCACCCAGCCCCGCGGCGAGGCTCACCCGCAGCATCATGAGCATCTCGGGGGACATCGCCGTCACGCTAGCGGGTGCCGCCGGGCACGGCACATGGTCGCCCTGGGACCTGGCCGTGACCGCTCAGAGCCCGACGAGGCGCTTCAGGACCGCCCCGCGGAGACGGGCCGGGCGGCCCCGCCGCTCCTCGGCGCGGTCCGTCCCGGCGGTGAGGTGGATGCCCGCGTTGATGCCGAGCCAGCGCAGGGGCTCCGGCTCCCAGGGCCGGGCCCGATGCCCGACGAGCGGGAGTCCGAGGAGGTCGCTGTCCCGCCCCAGGACGAGGTCGGTGAGGATCCGGCCGGCGAGCTCGGCCGTCGCCACCCCCTGGCCACCGTATCCGCCCGCCCAGGCGATGCCGGTGTCCCGGTCGAGGATCACCTCGGGGATCCAGTCCCGGGTGATGGCGAGTGGCCCTCCCCAACGATGTGTGATCGGGACGGGAGGCAGGTCGGGGAGGAGCTCGTGGAGCGTCGTCGCCAGGCGGGCGAACACCCCGGGTTCCCGATCGAAACGGTCGGCGATCCGGGAGCCGAAGTGGTACGGAGCGCCCCTCCCCCCGAAGGCGAGTCGACCGTCGGCGGTGCGCTGCCCGTAGATGACGAGGCGCCGGCCGTCGGAGAACGTCTCGCCCCCGGCGAGCCCGATCGCCTGCCAGGTGGTGTCGTCGAGTGGCGCGGTGGCGATCATGAGGGAGTACACCGGCGTCACCTCGCGCCGGAGGCCGGGAAGCCGGGCGGTGTACGCCTCGGTCGCCCGTACGATCACCTCGGCGCGGACCGTGCCATGGTCGGTCGTGACTCGCCCCGGAGCGAGGCGGGTCACCCGGGTGCCCTCGTGGATGACGACCCCCCGGCGTTCCGCGGCGTCGGCGATGCCGCGGACGAGGGCGAGGGGGTGGACCACCGCACAGTGCGGGGTGAACGTGCCTCCGAGGACACGGTCCGTTCGGATCCGCTCCCGCACCTCTCGGGGTGCGAGCCAGCGGAAGTCCTCCTCGCCGAACCCCGCCTGGCGACGCACCGCGATGCCGTGGGTGAGCCGGTCGACCTGCACCGGTCCCCTGGCGACGACGACGGTTCCGCCGCGACGGAACCCGCAGGCGACCCCCTCGTCGGTGACGAACCGGCCGACCGCCTCGACGGTCCGGAACATCTCCCGCTGCAGGGCGATGGCGCCGGAACGGGTGAACGGGTCCCTCAGGAGGGTCTCGATCCCCGACACCTTCGCCGAGCACCAGCCGCCGTTGCGTCCCGAGGCGCCGAAACCCACGTGGTTCGCCTCGACGACGAGGACCCGCAGCCGTGGGTCACCACGGGCGAGGTGGTACGCCGTCCACAGCCCCGTGTACCCGGCGCCCACGATCGCGACGTCGCAGCTCGTGTCGCCGGGAAGGGCGGACCGCGGCCGGGGCGGCGGCGAGGTCGCCTCCCACAGCGATCCGCTCGGCTCGTCCATGACGGAGGACGTTACCCGCCCCGGCCTCAACCCGTGTTGCGCATGCCGGTGGCGATCCCGTTGATCGTCAGCAGCAGGGCCCGTTCGAGCTGCGGGGACCGCTCCGACCCGCTCCGGACCCGGGCGAGGAGGGAGACCTGGAGGTGGTTGATCGGGTCGAGGTAGGCGTCCCGTACCGCCAGGGTGCGCCGCAGGACCGGGTTCGCCTCGAGCGGGCGCCGGCCCGTGAGGCGGTGGAGCGCCTCGAGGGTGCGCTCGTGCTCGGCGGCGATCCGGGCGAAGGGTCCCCGCCGCGCCGCGGGAACGAGCGCCTCCACATACCGGCGGGCGATGCCGAGGTCGGTCTTCACCAGTGTCATCTCGACGTTCCCCACGAAGGTTCGCAGGTACGACCAGTGGTCCCACATCTCCGCCAGCACGTCCCCGTACCCGGCCGCCACGGCGGCCTCGAGCCCCGATCCCACCCCGAACCACCCGGGGACGATCTGACGCGACTGGGTCCACCCGAACACCCAGGGGATGGCCCGGAGGTCGTCGAGGCCACCACCACCGCCGGGGCGGCGCGAGGGACGCGAGCCGATGTTCATCGCCGCCAGCTCCTCCACCGGGGTCGAGGCGAGGAAGTACGGAACGAGGTCCGGACCCTCGACGAGGCTCCGGTAGGCACGGTACGCCCCGGCGGAGAAGGCCTCCATCGCCTCGTCCCACCGGGCGAGGACCTCCCGCGACTGTCGGGGCCTGCGGTGGAGCAGCGAAGCCTCCAGGGCCGAGGCGAGGGCGAGCTCGAGGTTGCGGGCGGCGAGGGCGGGAAGCCCGTACTTGTCGGAGACGACCTCCCCCTGCTCGGTCACCTTCAGGCACCCGTCGATCGTGCCGAACGGCTGGGCGAGGATGGCCTCGTGCGTGGGGCCGCCTCCCCGTCCGATCGTCCCGCCGCGGCCGTGGAAGAGCCGGAGCGTCACCCCGTGACGGCGCGCCGCGTCGCGCAGGTCGCGCTGCGCCTTGTAGATCTCCCACTGGCTCGTGGTGATGCCGCCCTCCTTGTTCGAATCGGAGTAGCCGAGCATCACCTCCTGGAGGTCTCCCCTCAAGGCGACGACACGCCGGTACCCGGGCACGGAGAGGAGCTCGTCGAGGATGGCGCCGGCACGCCGCAGTTCGGCGATGGTCTCGAGAAGAGGCACGAACCCGATACGGGCGACCCCTTCCGGCAGGTCGACGAGCCCCGCCTCCCGCGCCAGGACGACCGCGGCCAGCACGTCGTCGACGCCGCGGGTCATGGAGACGATGTACGACTCGATGACCCGCGGACCGTACCGATCGAGCGCCTCCCGGATGGCCACGAAGGTCTCGAAGGTGCTCCCGAGACGCTCCTCGGCGATCCGGGTGGGGGCGATGGGCCTGGCCCCCTCGAGCTCCCGGGAGAGGAGGGTGACGCGGGCCTCCGGCCCGAGACCACGGTACTCGACCCCGATCCGGTGGTAGAGACGCTCGAGGACCTCGTGATGCCGGTCGGTGTGCTCCCGGACGTCCATCGTCGCCAGATGGAAACCGAACGTCTCGACCTCCCGCACGAGTCGGGCGACGGCACCCCCGGCGATGAGCTCCCCGGCGTTCTGCATCAGGGAGCGCTGCATGAGCCGGAGCTCCTCGACGAGCTCCCACGGCCCGGCGTAGTCGATCCCGGGAACGTGGCGCGCGTCCTCGAGGATCCGGGCGAGGGTGTTGCGGAGCCGCTGGTGGACGTACGCGCACTTGAGCCGGTACGGCTCCGCGGCGTTGAGACGGCGGAACCGCTGCCAGGTCTCGGGAAGGAGCTCCCGGTCCGCCTCCAGAGACGTGGCGAGCTCGGTGGAGACCGACCAGATGCGGTCGGACATCGAGAGCTCGTCGGCGAGGGCCTCCACCGCCCCGATGAGGTTGCGAAGCCCGTGCTCGTGCTGCACCCGCAGGACGGCGCGGGTCACGTCGGGAGTCACGGCCGGGTTCCCGTCCCGGTCGCCGCCCACCCAGGTCCCGAACCGGAGCGCGATCCGCTCGCGATCGGTCGGGGCGAGCCGGACGAGCTCCCGATCGATCTCCTCCCCGAGCACCGCCATGACGTCGGCGAAGAGCCGATCCAGGTAGAAGATCATCGAGCGGGCCTCGTCGAGCGGCGTCGGTCGGGCGATGCGCAGCTCGTCGGTCTCCCAGATCTCGTCGATGAGCTCGGCGATCCGCCGGTCACGACGCTCCCGCTCCCGTCTGCCCGCGCGAGGGTCGAGACGGGCGTCGAGGAGGTCTGCGACCTCGCGGAGCTTGGTGAGGATGGTCCGACGGGCCGCCTCGGTGGGATGGGCGGTGAACACCGGCCGGAGCTCCAGCCGGTCCAGGACCCTCCGGACCAGGGCGGCGTCGAGGCCGGCGGCGCGGATCCGCTCCACGGTCGCCGGGAGCGAGCGATCGTCGCCGCCCCCGCCGGGGAGATCACCGACGCGGTGGACCTGCTCGGCCGTGTTCGCCAGATAGAAGTACGCGGTGAAGGCCCGCACCAGCCGGATCACCGTCTCGAGGTCGAGCGTCTCGAGGAGACGCGCCACCTCGGCGTGGGCGGTCGGGTCTCCGGTGCGCTCACGCTTGGTGAGCGCCCGCACCCGCTCGACGAGCGCGAGGAGCTCGGCGCCGTGCTGGCGCACGAGCGTGTCTCCGAGCTGCGCCCCGAGGCGCCGGATGTCGGCCCGGAGCGCCTCGTCGATGGCGCCGGCGTCCACGTTCATACGGGGGTCAGCGTACCCGCACCGGGTGGTCTCACCCCCGAGGGTGGCGGCCGGGTCCGGGCGGTCCGGCGAAGGCCTGCGCCACCTCGAGCCAGCGGCAGGCCACGTCCCCCGCGGCCACGAGGTCGGTGTCGGCGGGGTGGCGGCGCTGCGTGACCACGAGGCAGAAGCCCTCGGCGGAGCCGCGCACCTCGCCGGCGTCACCCTCCCACGACCACTCACCGCCGTCGGGGGCGGCGAGGACGACCCTGGGCCGGTGCTCGGGGACGGGGAGTCCCCGGACACGGAACGACCAGGCGAAGGTCGCCACCCCGAGGTGGGCGACGTGGCGGAGGCGCGCGGTCGGCACCCGGACGATCCCGAGGGCGTCGACGACGTCCTGTCCGTGAGCCCACGTCTCCATCAGCCGTGCCGTGGCGAACGACGCCGGCGACATGTCCGGGCCGTACCAGGGCAGCCGCGCCCCCGGTGGTACGGCCCGGAGCGCGGCGAGGAGGTGCCGGCGCGCCGCCCGCCACCGGTCGAGGAGCGCCGCGGGCGTCCGGCGGCGCGCCTGCTCGAGGTGGGACGCCAGGTACGCGTCGAGATCGGCGCTTGCCCGCGCCACCTCGGCGGAGAACGCCTCGCCGTCGGTGGCGGCGAGCGCGCCGGCCTCGTCGAAGAAGGCGAGGTGCGCGATCTGGTCGCGGATCGTCCATCCTGCGGCAGGGGTCGGACGCTCCCAGTCGCCGATCTGGAGCGTGGCGACGACGCCGTCCAGCTCCTCCTGCTCCGCGGCGAGGTCCTCCAACAGATCCCGCATCGGGTGAGTACCGCTCACCGGGTACCTCCTCCTTGCCCACAACGCCGTTCCGATCTTACGATGGTCCGGTCATGCTGTCCGAGCGAACGACGCTCACCGACTCGGCCTCCCGCATCCTCGCGGCCGCTCGGGAGGTCTTCACGGCGCGCGGCTACGACGCGGCCTCCATCGCCGCCATCTCCGCCCGGGCCGGAGTGGCCGAGGGCACCATCTACAAGCACTACGCCTCCAAGCGGGAGCTGCTCGAGGCGGTGATCCGCGCCTTCTACGAACCGCTCATCGCCGAGACGGCTCGCGTCGCCTCCCGCATCGTCGACACCCGGGAGCGCATCCGATTCCTCGTGACCCAGCAGCTTCGCGCCTTCGCTGAGCGTCCCGACCTCTGCCGTCTCGTCGTCGCGGAGGGCCGTCGCCTCGACGGCTACCACCGTTCCGGTCTCGCCGACCTCAACCGCCGCTACACGGCTCTGGCGGTCGAGGCCGTCAAGGAGGGCCAGCGTCGCGGCGAGCTGCGCCGCGACCTCGCTCCGGGTCTCGTCCGGGACGCGCTGTACGGCGCCGTCGAGCACGCCGCCTGGAAGGCCTCTCGAGGCCTCGAGACCCTCGACGTCGACGCCACGGCGACCGCCCTCACCTCCCTGCTCCTCGACGGGCTCACCGCTCCCCACCCCCTCGAGGCACGGATCGAGCGTCTGGAGCGCCTGGTGGAGGAACGGACGTGAGCGTCCTGCGCACCGCCGTCGATCCCGCCTCGGAGACGTTCCGGCGCAACCGGGCCGCCATGCTCGAGCGGATCTCCCGGCTCGAGGAGCTCCAGGCGGAGGCGGCCCTGGGAGGCGGCGAGCGTTACGTGCGCCGCCACCACGACCGGGGCAAGCTCCTGGCGCGGGAGCGCATCGAGCTCCTCCTCGACCCCGATGCGCCCTTCCTCGAGCTCTCCACCGTGGCCGCCGCCGGCACGGGATGGGTGACGGGCGCCTCCGTCGTCGTCGGTATCGGCGTCGTCTCCGGCGTCGAGTGCGTGATCGTCGCCTCCGACCCCACCGCCAAGGGTGGTGCGATCAACGCGATCGGCCTGCGGAAGGGTCTGCGGGCCTACGAGATCGCCGACCGCAACCGCCTCCCGCTCGTGTACCTCGTCGAGTCGGGCGGCGCCGACCTGCCCAACCAGGCCGAGATCTTCGTCCCCGGTGGTGCCTCGTTCCGCAACCTCACCCGCCTCTCCGCCAAGGGGATCCCCACGATCTCCCTCGTCTTCGGGAACTCGACCGCCGGCGGCGCCTACCTCCCCGGGATGTCCGACCACGTCGTCATGATCGAGGGACGCTCCAAGGTGTTCCTCGCCGGGCCGCCACTCGTGAAGGTGGCCACCGGCGAGGAGGCCACCGACGAGGAGCTGGGGGGAGCCCGCATGCACGCCGAGGTCTCGGGACTCGCCGACCACCTCGCCGCCGACGAGCTGGAGGCGATCGCCATCGGCCGACGCATCGTGGCCGACCTCCACTGGCGGAAGCTGGGTCCCGGACCCGACCGAGCCCCGGCGCCGCCCCGGTACGATCCCGAGGACCTGCTCGGGATCGTATCGGCCGACCTCAAGGTGCCGTTTCCCATCCGCGAGATCCTCGCCCGCATCCTCGACGACTCGGAGCTCGACGAGTTCAAGGCGCGGTACGGCACCAACCTCGTGACCGGATGGGCGCACCTGCACGGCTACCCGGTGGGGATCCTCGCCAACGACCGAGGGATCCTCTTCTCCGAGGAGTCACAGAAGGCGGCACAGTTCATCCAGCTCGCCAACCGCGGCGGCGTCCCGCTCCTCTTCGTGCAGAACGTGACCGGCTACATGGTCGGCCGGCGCTACGAGCAGGGCGGCATGATCAAGCACGGCTCCCTCATGATCAACGCGGTGGCGAACTCCACCGTCCCCCACCTCACCCTCCAGGTGGGCGGGTCCTACGGCGCGGGCAACTACGGCATGTGCGGTCGCGCCTACGACCCCCGCTTCCTCTTCGTCTGGCCGAACGCCAAGACGGCGGTCATGGGCGCCGAGCAGCTCGCCGGCACGCTGTCCATCGTCGCCCGGGCGGCCGCGGAGCGCTCCGGGAAGCCCTTCGACGAGGAGGCCGACGCCACCCGCACCCGGCTCATCGAGGAGCAGATCCACCGCGAGGAGGAGGCGTTCTACATGAGTGCGCGGCTCTTCGACGACGGGATCATCGACCCCCGCGACACCCGTGACGTCCTCGGCATCGCCCTCTCGGCGGCCCACTCGAACGAGGTACGGGGCGCCGACCGGTTCGGGGTCTTCCGGATGTGACCATGCGCACCGTCCTCGTCGCCAATCGGGGCGAGATCGCCCGACGCATCTTCCGGACCTGCCGGGAGATGGGGCTCCGTACCGTCGCCGTGTACGCCGAGCCCGACACCGACGCGGCCTTCGTCGCCGAGGCGGACCTCGCCGTGCCCCTCGGTGGAGCCTCCCCGGCGGAGTCCTACCTGCGCATCGAGGCACTCGTCGCCGCGGCCCGTCGCTGTGGAGCCGACGCGGTCCATCCCGGCTACGGATTCCTCGCCGAGGACCCGGATTTCGCCCGAGCGGTCCTCGACGCCGGCCTCACCTGGGTGGGGCCGCCCCCCGCGGCGATGGCGGCCGCCGGCTCCAAGCCGGCGGCCCGCCGGGTCGCCGCCGAGCTCGGTGTCCCCGTCGTCCCCGGGACAGGACCCGGCGAGGACCTCACGGCCGCGGCCGGCCGCCTCGGCTACCCGCTCCTCGTCAAGGCGGCCGCCGGCGGCGGCGGCCGGGGGATGCGCCGGGTCGACTCCCCGGCCGATCTCGACGAGGCCCTGGCGGCGGGAGCGCGGGAGGCGGAGGCGGCGTTCGGTGACGGCACGCTGTACCTGGAGCGACTCCTCCTCCGGCCCCGGCACGTCGAGGTCCAGATCTTCGGGGACGCCCACGGTCGGGTGCTCGCCCTGGGAACCCGTGACTGCTCGCTGCAGCGGCGGCACCAGAAGCTCGTGGAGGAGTCGCCGGCCCCGGCCCTCGCACCGGATCTCGCCGCGGCGCTCGGCGAGGCGGCGGTGCGTCTCGGTGAGGCCGTCGGCTACGTGGGCGCCGGCACCGTCGAGTTCCTCCTCGCCGGCGGGGAGTTCGCCTTCCTCGAGATGAACGCCCGCCTCCAGGTGGAGCACCCGGTCACGGAGGCGGTGACCGGCCTCGACCTCGTCCGACTCCAGCTCGAGGTCGCGGCGGGCGGATCCCTCCCCGCCGCGCCGCCGCCCTCCCGAGGCCACGCGATCGAGGCCCGCCTCTACGCCGAGGATCCCCGGGCGGGCTTCGCCCCCCGTGCCGGCCGTTTCCACCGGCTCGAGGTCCCCACCACCCCCGGTGTCCGCGTCGACGCCACCTTCGACGGACACGGAGAGATCGGATCCCACTACGACGCGCTCCTCGCCAAGATCGTCGCCCACGGGAAGGACCGCGCCGAGGCGCTCCGCCGGCTGGCTGCGAGCCTGCGGCGTGCCCGCCTCCACGGACCTCCGACGAACCGGGACCTCCTCGTCGCCGTCCTCGAGGACGAGGAGTTCCGTGCCGGCCCCATCGACACCGGCTTCATCGAGCGGCGCGACCCGGCGCGCCTCGCCGCTCCGCCCCGCGGTCGGACCCTCCTGCACGCCGGCGTGGCGGCCCTCGCCGACCAGGCGGCCCGCAGAGCGACGGCACCGGTCCTCGCCGCGGTCCGCTCCGGGTTCCGGAACCTCCCCACCGCCCCACAACGGCGCGTCTACGCCACCGACGAGGAGCGTCTCGCCGTGGCGTACCGCTTCGATCGGCGCGGCCTCGAGCTCCTCCGCGTCGAGGACGAGGACCTCCCCGTCGAGCTCCTCCGGGCCGGCCTCGACCGGGTCGAGATGCTCGTCGCGGGGATCCGCCGTGGCTTCGACGTCGCCCGCCACGGCGACGAGGTGTTCGTCGACGGACCCGAGGGGAGCAGCCGCTTCACCACCGTTCCCCGTTTCCCGGAACCCGGCGAGGAGGAGGACGTCGGGTCCTGTCGCGCCCCCCTCCCGGGCACGGTCGTCGCCGTCCACGTGCAGGCCGGGGAGACGGTCGCCCCCGGCGATCCGCTCCTCACCCTCGAGGCGATGAAGATGGAGCACGCGCTGACGGCGCCGGCGGCGGGACGCGTCGTGCGGATCCAGGCCGCCCCCGGGGACCGGGTCGAGGCCGGCGCGGTGCTCGTCGTCATCGACGACGAGCCCTGAGACTCAGACCGTCAGCGTCGGGGAGGCGAGCTCGAAGACCCGCCGCGCGTAGGCGAGGATCCGCTCGGTGGCCTGCGGATCGTCCTGGATGTCGTCGTAGTGGAGGATCGATCCCTCCCACCCGTCGGTGTTCCACGCCGCCGGCGCCGGGAGCTCCTTCCCCACCAGGTGCTCCTTCTCGAAGGGCCACGGGTTGGAATAGAAGTAGGGACGTCCCGCCGGGTACAGGCCGAGATTGATCTGTGAGGGATACTCGGTCGTCTCGCCGTCCTCCTCGTACGTCTCGACACGGGTGCCGAACCACTCGAAGGCGAGGTCGAAGCCGTGGGGCCAGAGCTGGATCGGCCCCACCTGACCCGAGAGCCCGTGCCGGTGACGGGTGAAGACGGTGGTCGTGAGGGTGACGATGTCGAAGAACGTCCGCGCCGCGGCGGGGTCGTACACCCGCGGCTCGTCGTTCTCGAACTTCTCCCGGGCGTACTCCCCCTCGAGCCCCAGCTCGGCGACGGCCGCGATGAGCGCGTCGCCGAACGCGGTCGCCGTCGTCCCCGCGTCGAGCGGGAACTCCCGGTGCGTGCCGCCGCTCGTCTCGAGGACCACCACATGGTGGCGGAGGTCCATCCGGAGCAGCGCGCTTCCCCCGTCGGGGAGCGGGATCGCATCGGTGACGAGGCCGTCGGGCCGGGGCTTCAACGAGATGTGCCACCACTTGGGGTGGGCCACGGCGTGGGCCCGGGGGATGGCGCCCACGGCGTGGGCGTAGGCGTGCAAGGTCGCCCTCGTGGGCTCCCAGTCCTTCGGAAACGCGGGCAGCGCCGACATCGTGGCCTCCAGGGGTCGTGGACCGTCCGACGGGTTCAAGCACACCGGGCCCGGTGACATTCCCCGGTTCGGCACGCCCAGCGGATTTGCCGGGCAGAGGCGGCGCGTGGAGACTCGCCCCATGGAACCGATCGAGCTCGCCACCCCCCGAATCGACCCCACCGCCTACGTCGCCGCCACCGCCCGGCTCTTCGGCCGGGTGGAGGTGCGCGCTCGGGCGGTCCTCATGTTCGGCGTCGTCGTTCGCGCCGAGCTCGACGACATCGTCGTCGGCGAGGAGACCGACCTCCAGGACCAGGTGGTCGTCCACGCCGACGCCGGGTTCCCCTGCCTCATCGGCGATCGGGTCCACGTGGGTCACGCCGCGGTGCTCCACGGAGCAACGATCGGCGCACACTGCCTCGTCGGGATCGGCGCCCGGATCCTCAACGGCGCGGTCCTGGGCGAGGGCGCCTGGCTCGCCGCCGGCGCCCTCCTCCCGGAAGGGAAGGCGATCCCCCCGTGGACCCTCGCCATGGGGATCCCGGCGAGGCCGGTACGGGAGCTGACGGAGAGCGAGGTCGCCCGCCAGGCGGAGGGCGTGGCGCAGTACCAGCGCTTCGCGGCCGCCTACCGGCGGCTCGGCGTCTGAGCGGGGCACGGCCGCGACCCCCGAGTCCCCTCACGCATCGAGGTGCGTCCAGCCGAAGCGCCCCTTGACGCAGAGGCTCCCCCGCGTCACGTCGTGGTCGAGCGGCGAGGTGACCTCGACGATGCGCTCTCCCTGGAGACGCACGTCGAGGTTGCATCCGACGCCGCAGTACCCGCACACGGTGCGAACGACGGTCTGCGCCGCCGGATCCCAGCTCCCGGATCGACGAAGATCGAACTCGGTCTTCACCACGAGCGCACCCGTGGGACACACCGCGACACAGTTCCCGCAGAACACGCAGGCGGAGTCGGGGAGGGGCACGTCGAACTCGGTGCCGATCCGGGCGCCATCTCCCCGGCCGACGACGGCGATGGCGTAGGTGTGTTGGGCATCGTCGCCACAGGCCGCGACACAGCGGTAGCAGAGCACGCACTTGGCGAGATCTCGCACGTAGAGCTCGTTGTCGATCTCCGGAGGGACGGGAACCCCGCCGGCGTGGCGCCCCGGCTCCGTCCCCACGGCGGCACCGAGGGCGACGAGGTCGGGGGCCGAGGTGAGGTCCACGGTGGCGGCGAGGAGCTCGAGCACCATGCGGCGCGCCCGGGCCACCCGCTCCGAGACGGTGGTGACGACCATCCCCTCCTCCACCCGCCGTGCGCACGCCGCGACCAGGGCGCGACTGCCCTCCACCTCGACGACGCAGAGCCGGCACGCGGCCGCCGGCGTCAGGGTCTCGAGGTGACAGAGGGTCGGAACATCGACCCCCGCCCGGTGGCAGGCGCCGAGGACGCTGGTGGACTCCGGCACGACGACGCGTCGACCGTCGACGAGGAGCGCCACCGACTCAACCATGCCGTTCTCCCCCCACGAGACCGAGGGCGAGCGCGGAGCCGATGGCCGTGGCGGCGCTCTGTCCGAGACCGCAGAGGGAGGCGTCCCGTAGCACCGCGGCGAGGTCGCCGAGCCGGTCCGGCCCCTCCGCTCCGGAGAGGTGACGCCGCAGGGACTCCTCCTGGCGAACGGTGCCGATCCGACACGGGACGCACCGACCGCACGACTCGTGTCGGAAGAACGCCGCGATGCGGAGGACCACGTCGTCGAGCGCGATCCGATCGTCGAAGGCGACGAGGGCACCCGAGCCGAGCGGTGGGTCGGAGGCGGGGTGGAGGGCCACGTCGAGGTCGGCGACGAACCGCCCGGCGGCACCGCCGAGGAGCACCGCCGTGGGCGCCCCTCCCCCGGCGGCGTCGAGGATCTCCCGGATGGTCACGCCGAAAGGCGCCTCGTACACGCCCGGACGCGCCACGGCGCCCGAGCAGGGGAAGAGCTTGGCCGCGGCCGCCTCGGGACGCCCGGCCACCACGGCGACCGCAGCCGCCAGGGTCTCGACGTTGTTCACCGCGGTGGGCCGGCCGAAGAGGCCCACCTGGGTGGGGTACGGCGGTCGGGGACGGGGCTCCCCCCGCCGGCCCTCGATGGACTCGAGCAGCGCCGTCTCCTCCCCGCAGACGTAGGCGCCCGCGCCGCGCCGCACCTCCACGTCGAAGCGGAAACCGGCTCCCATGACGTCCGCCCCGAGGAGCCCGGCGGCGCGGGCGGCGGCGATCGCGCTGGCCGCTCGCTCCTCCGCGAGGGGGTACTCACCCCGCAGGTAGAGGAATCCGCGCTCGGCGCCCGTGGCGAACCCGGCGAGGGTGAGCCCCTCCACCACCGCGAAGGGGTCCTCCTCGAGGAGGACCCGGTCCTTGAAGGTGCCCGGCTCGGACTCGTCGGCGTTGCCGACGACGTACGCGGGACGTGCGGCTCGTGCCACCGCCCGCCACTTCGTCCCGGTGGGGAACCCGGCACCTCCGCGACCTCGCAGGCCGGAGGCCTCGACGGCGGCGAGCACCCCGTCCCTCCCCGTCGCGATGGCGCGTCGCAGCGCCTCGTACCCACCCGCGGCGCGGTAGGCGTCGAGGTCGGTGGGATCGACCCGCCCGACGCGGCGCAGGAGCAGTGGCTCGGCGAGCGATGCGGTCACCGTGGCCGGAGGTGCAGGCCACAGGTCGCCGGCGGCGGTCCCGGGGGTGGCGTCGGATGCCACGAGCTCGTGACGTCCCGAGCCGGCGCGCTGCACGAGCACCGCCGGCGCCCGGTCGCACCGTCCCAGACACCCGGAGCGCTCCCACGCCACGGCGGCGCCTTCCCAGGCCGCGGCCGGGTCGCCCCCGAGGGCCGCGCGACACGCGACGTCGTCGCACACCCGGACGGCCCCGGGCGGACCGTCGCCGAGGACGAGGAGGTCGTAGAAGGAGGCGACGCCGTGGACCTCGGCCGGGGAGATGGCGAGACGCTCGGCGACGTACCCGAGGGCGCCCGGGGGGACGCACCCCACCGCGTCCTGCACCGCCCACAAGGCGGGGAGCAGCAGATGCCGGCGGGACCGGGCGCCGCGCCCGGCGCGGGCGACGCGGCCGTCTCCGCCCACCTCCCCCGCCGCGGCCATGGGACCGAGGACGGCGTCGACCGCGGCTCGCTCCAGGGAGTCGGGTCCGGCGGCGAGGGGGCGCAGGTCCATCAGGGTCCCTCCCGCTCGATCCGGATCGCCACCGCCTTGAACTCGGAGGTGCCCGAGCGGGGGTCCCAGGTATCGAGAGTGAGACGGTTGGTGTCCACCTCGTCGGGGTAGTGGAAGGCCATGAACGCGAGGCCGGGGCGAAGGGACCGCACCACCCGCACCGGGGCCTCCACGGCTCCCCGCCGCGAGACGACCCGTACCCGCTCCCCGTCCACCACCCCGAGGTCCGCCGCGTCCGCCGGCGACAGCTCGATCGCGCCGCCCGTCCGGCGGGGCGACCGGAGGCGGCCCGACTGGACCCCCGTGTTGTACCCGTCGAGATGGCGTCCCGTCGTGAGGCGGATCGGGTACTCCTCGGTGAGCTCGTCGAGAGGTGGCCGGTGCTCGACGGGGACGAACGGCGCCGGAGGCCCGACGCGGGGCTCCTCCCACAGCCGTCCGTGGAGGAACGGAGTTCCCGGATCCTCCTCGTCCCGGCACGGCCACTGGAGACCTCCCCGTGCTTCGAGCCGCGCGTAGCTCATCCCGGCGTGGATCGGGGAGAGACTCCGCAGCTCGTCCCACACCTCCTCGGCGGTGGGGTTCCCCCAGTCGTGTCCGAGGCGCCGCGCCAGGGCGAGGATGATCGCCGTGTCGTCGCGAGCCTCCCCCGGCGGCGCCACGACCCGGCGAACCCTCTGGACCCGCCGCTCCGACGACGTCACCGTTCCCTCCACCTCCGCCCAGGCGACCGTCGCCGGGAGCACGACGTCGGCGAGCTCGGCGGTGGCGGTGAGGAAGGCGTCCTGAACGACGAGCGCGTCGAGGCCGGAGAGGAGTCTCCGGGTCCGCCCGGCGTCGGCCTCCGACCGCGCTGGATTCTCCCCGATGCAGTACACGACCCGCAGTTCCCCACGCTCCATCGCGTCGAACATGGCGCTGAGGTGCCACCCCGGGGCGGCGGGGAGCGTGGTTCCCCAGGCGGTCTCGAACCGAGAGCGAGCCGTGTCGTCGGACACGTCGACGAAACCCGGGAGCTTGTTCGGCAGCGCCCCCATGTCCCCCCCACCCTGGACGTTGTTCTGGCCCCGCACCGGAACCAGCCCGGAGCCCCACCGTCCCACGTGCCCGGTGAGGAGCGCCAGGTCGATGAGGGCGAAGACGTTGTCGGAGGCGTTGTGGTGCTCCGTGATCCCCAAGGTCCAGCAGAGCTGCGCGCTGCGCGCCGTCCCGTAGAGGTGGGCCAGCTCGACGATGGCCTCGGCAGGGACCCCGGTGATCCCCTCCGCCCACTCGGGTGTGCACGGCTCCACGGCCGCGGCGTACTCGGCGAACCCCACGGTGGCGTTGGCGATGAACCGATCGTCGGTGAGCCCGGCGTGGATGAGCTCCCTGCCGACGGCGTTGGCGAGCGCGATGTCGGAGCCGACGTCGATCCCCAACCAGAGGTCCGCCCACGCCGCCGACGAGGTCCGTCGGGGGTCGACGACCACGAGCCGGGCGCCGCGGTCGACGCCGCGCAGAACGTGATGGAAGAAGATGGGGTGGGCGGCGCGGGCGTTCGACCCCCACAGGAGGATGAGATCGGTCTCCTCGAGCTCCCGATAGGAGCTCGTCCCGCCGCCTGCGCCGAACACCGTCGCCAGACCGACGACGCTGGGGGCGTGTCAGGTGCGGTTGCAGCTGTCGACGTTGTTCGATCCGATGACGACGCGAGCGAACTTCTGGGCCATGAAGTTCATCTCGTTCGTGGCCTTGGAGCAGGAGAACATCCCGAAGGCTCGCGGTCCGTGGTCCCGGACCGTCGCCGCGAACGCCCCTGCGGCCCGGTCGAGCGCCTCCTCCCAGGTCGCCTCGCGCAGACGTCCTCCGTCCCGCACCAGCGGTGTCGTGAGTCGACCGCCGTTCCTCGCCATCTCGCCTCCTCCCTCCCGGTGTCGGCCCACTCTACGCGTCGCCTCGGGCAAGGCGGGGGTCACCGGCCCCGCGGCCGGGCGAGCAGCCTCACGAGACGTCGCGCCGGCATCCCCGGCACGGCGCCGAGCCGGGCCGCCGCCTCGTTGACGTGGGAGACGATCCCGTCCTCGAGCGTCGACATGCCGTCGCCGATGCGGGCGCTGCTCGCGGCGACGGTCGCCGCCGGGACGCCCCTGCGGTCGAGCACCGGGAGACGGCCGATGCCCGCCTCGTCGATCCCCACCCCGGCGTCGTTGAAGAGGGCGAGCGCGGCGTCGGCGCCGAGCGCCCTCCCCGGGTCGCCTCCCACGAGCCCGCCGTGGGAGCCGGTGGCGATCACCCATCCGGCGTCCTCGGGCCGTACCAGCGACGCGGAGTCGACGCAGAGCACCCGGGCCGTGTCCACGGTCACGATCCGGCGTGTCTCCTCCTCCCGGTGCCCCGCCGGGGCGCGCTCCGGTGCCGCGGTGAGGCGCCGTGCCACCGTGGCGCAGGGCAGCCCGGGGGCGCATCCGAGACGGGACGCGGGGACGTTGACCCGACTGACGATGCCGCGCTCCCAGGCGTCACGGGCGTCTCCGATCCGGGCGGTCGCGTGGGAGACCGTCGCCGCAGGCATGCCCCGGGCCGCGCAGTACGCCAGTCCGGCGACGCCGGCGCCGTCCTTCCCGACGCCGGCGTCGGAGAGGACGACGGCACGAGCCCGCGACGAGGCGGCGAGCGCCGCGGCGTACACGCCCCCGTGGGAGCCGGAGACGACGACACCGACCGGCTCCTCCGGGTCGAGTTCGGTTACGCTGTCGAGGAGCCGGATCCCGGGTGCCGGGATGCTCCGGCCTCCGGCCGGGTCGTGCGAGATCACGCGGAGGGGAACGATAGTGGGTCGCCCGAGTGGGGGCCCGTGCCGCCACCGGAGGCGACACGGACGATGACGACCGAGGTCGTGGAACGGCGCCGGCACCACCACGTCACCATGTGCCGCATCCGCGCCTTCGAGGAGGCCGCCGCCGCCGCGGCCCGTGACGGTCTCGTCCCCGGTCCGGTCCATCCCTCGATCGGCCAGGAAGCCGTCGCCGCGGGGATCTGCACGCAACTCCGCCCCGACGACGTCCTCTTCTCCACACACCGCGGTCACGGGCACGCCATCGCCAAGGGTGCGGCGCCGGCCGCGATGATGCGGGAGCTGCTGGGACGCCGCGGCGGCGTGTGCTCCGGCAAGGGTGGTTCGATGCACATCGCCGACTTCGGGGTGGGCATGTTCGGAGCGAACGGCGTGGTCGGCGACAACATCACCATCGCGGCCGGGGCCGCCCACGCCGTCCGCCTCCAAGGCGAGGCGCGGGTCGTCGTCTGCATCTTCGGGGACGGCGCGGTCAACCGGGGTCCGTTCCTCGAGGGGCTCAACTGGGCTCGCGTCTACGACCTGCCCGTCCTCTTCGTCTGCGAGGACAACGCCTACGCGGCGACGACCCCCACCCGCGCCACGACCGGCGGACCCGGGGTCGGGGCACGGGCGGAGAGCATCGGGATCCCGGCGACGACGGTGGACGGAAACGACGTCCTCGCCGTGGAGGAGGCCGCGGCGGACCTGCTCGCCTCGGTGCGGGCGGGCCGAGGACCCTTCCTCCTCCACGCGCTCACCTACCGCCTCGCCGGCCACACCGCGGTGGACACTGGCGCCTATCGGGACGAGGAGGAGGTCGCCGCCGGCCGGCGCGGCGACCCGATCGGCCGCAACGCGCGGGCCCTCCACGCCCTGGGCGTACCCGAGTCGGAGACCGAGCGCATCCGCTCGGCCGCCACGGCCGAGATGCGTACCGTCCTCGCCGCGGCGCTGGCCGCGCCTCCTCCCGAACCGTCGCTCGCCTGGCGGGACGTCCAGGACGTCGGCGCCCCCCGCGAGGTGGACCGATGACGGCGCTCACCTGCCGGGAGGCCTCCCGCCTCGCCCTGGCGGAGGCGATGCGCCGGGACGACCGTGTCTGGCTGCTCGGGGAGGACCTGGGGCGTGGCGGCGTGTTCGGCCAGTACCGGGGCCTCGTCGAGGAGTTCGGCCCGGAGCGGGTCGTCGACACCCCCATCTCCGAAGGTGGGATCCTCGGTGCCGCCGTCGGCGCCGCGCTCCTCGGCACCCGGCCCGTGGTGGAGATGCGATTCTCCGACTTCGCCCTGTGCGCCGTGGACGAGCTCGTGAACCAGGCGGCCAAGATTCGCTACATGTTCGGCGGCCAGGGCAGGGTCCCCCTCGTGGTCCGCGAGCCGGTGGGCATGTGGCGCTCCTCGGCGGCGCAGCACTCCCAATCGCTCGAGGCGTGGTACGTCCACGTCCCCGGTCTCGTCGTCGTCGCCCCGGCCACCCCCGCCGACGTCCGGGCCCTCCTCGACGCCGCCATCCGCTGTGACGACCCGGTCGTCTTCATGGAGCACAAGGACCTGTGGGACCTCTCGGGAGAGGTTCCGGCCGTACCGGAGCCGGCGCTCCTCGGTTCGGCGCGGCTCGCCCGGCCGGGCACGGACGTGACCGTCGTCTCCTGGTCCGCGACGGTCCACGAGGCGCTGCGCGCCGCGGCGGCCCTCGACGACGTCTCCGTCGAGGTCGTCGACCTGCGCACCCTGTGGCCCTGGGACGCGGCCGCCGTCCTCCGCTCGGTGGCGAAGACCGGACGGCTGCTCGTCGCCCACGAGGCGGTACAGGTCGGAGGTCTCGGTGCCGAGATCGCGGCCCACGTCGCCGAGCACGGCGCCG
>CAZPAV010000023.1:0-42174 GCA_964584755.1 uncultured Acidimicrobiaceae bacterium | reverse complement strand
CGCGTCGGGCTGCGTCTTCGGCTGTGGGGGTGCCTGGGCGGTGGGCCCGCGGCGTGTGTGCCCGGGGCGCGGCGGGTTGGGGGCGTGGTGCGCCGCCGCGGCGGGCGCCCCGGCGAGGGCGGCCGGGGAGTTCGCCCCGGTCGCCACGTACACCGTGTCGGAAGCGGCCGCCCGGGCGGCGGAGATCGCCGCCGCGGTGGCGTACCGGGTCGCCCCGGCCAACCGCGTCGTGGGTCCGTACCCGGCGAGCCCACCGGCGACCGCTACCGAGACCGCCCCCTCCCCCCCGAGGACGTAGATCTGCGAGGGGGCGAGCCGCGCCAGCTCCGTCGTCGTCTCCGCAGGAAGTTTCCCACCGCGAGTCAGCAGGATCGGGGCCCCGTCGGCGGCGGCGGCGCTGCCTGCCGCCACCGCATCCGGGAAGTTCTCCCCGGTTCCCACATACACGACACCCCCCGAACCACCGAAGACGCGCCGTGAAGCCGCCGCAGCGGTCGCATAGCGGTTCGCCCCCCACGCCCGCACCGCCGACCCGTTCGTGCACCCGGCGACATGATCCAGCACCGGCTCCGAGACCACGCCCGTGCCACCCAACACCACGATCGTCGTCGCGGTTCCCGCGTCGGCCGGCAGCGGTGGGCCCACCACGGAGGCGACGACCAACCCCACCGACCAGAAGACCCCCACCAAGCTCCGCCGCAACCTCTGCATCCCTGCTCTCCCGACTCGCTTCCGGCGACCGTACCGACCGACCCCGACAGATTCCGTCGGGTCCCTCCCGCCGGCGGTACCGGTCATACGCTCAGACGTCCCGCGCATCGAGGAATGGGCCGACGTCGAGGTCCTCGTCGGGGGGCTGGACGCGTACGCCCGGCTCGCTCGGTGGTCGCGTCGGCCGGCCCTGCCGGCGCGCCATGGGCGTGCCGTCCTCGGCCAGCTCCGCGGCCTGGTGGGCGAGGAACCGTCGCTCCGCCTGCGTCGCCACGAGTCGGGCGGCGCGTGCGAAGGCGACCCTCGCTGCGTCCCGGCGTCCCAGCCGCCGCAACATCGCGCCACGGGCCGCGTGCATCAGGTGGTAGGTGGCGAGAGCGGATCCGATCGCGTCGAGCGCGGCGAGCGCAGCACCGGGACCTTCGATCTCGCCGACGGCGATGGCCCGATCGAGCGCGACGACGGGCGTGGGCGTGACCGAGTACAGATGGTCGTAGAGCGCGACGATCTGGGACCAGTCGGTGGCCTCGAACGAGTCGGCGTCACGGTGCACCGCCTGGATCGCGGCCCGGAGTTGGAACGGGCCCGGTCGGCCGCGGCGGACACAGGCGCGCACGATCGCATGGCCCTCGTCGATCATCGCCCGGTCCCACTCGGTCCGGTCCTGATCGCGTAGGAGCACGAGCGCCCCCTCGGCCGTGTGAGCCGGCTCCCGCGCCTCGTTGAGCAGCATCAGGCCGAGCAGTCCCGCCGCCTCGGGCTCGTGGGGCATCGACTCGACCAGGGCCGGGCGAGGCGGATCGCCTCGCCGCGGAGAGCGGCCCGTTCCGGATCGTCGGCCCCGATGGTGTAGACGAGGTACACCACCAGCAGCACCGACCGAAGCCGCTCGGGAAGGTCGGCTTCCGCCGGCACCCGGTAGGGGATCCTGGCGGCCTTGACCTCGTGCTTCGCCCGGACGAGCCGCTTCGCCATCGCCGACTTGCTCACCAGGAACGAACGGCCCACCTCCTCCACGCTCAGGCCGCCCAGCAGCCGGAGGGTCGAGGCCACCTGGTGCTCGGTCCGCAGCGGCGGATGGCAGCAGGTGAAGATGAGGCGGAGCCGCTCGTCGCCCACGGGTCCGGACGATCCACCCCGCCGGGTTGGGTGGGATGCCGTCGCTGCGCCACCGGTCACAGGCCACCACGAACGCGTCCTGGACGGCGTCCTCGGCGAGGGTGATGTCGCCGAAGACCCGCACCAACGTCGCCACCGCCTAGCCGGACACCTCACGGAAGACGCGCTCGACGGCGGTCGTCCCCCACGGGCGGCATCGATGCGGGCCACGCGCCCTCAGGCGCCTCGCGAGTCGAAGAACGGACGGACCTCGATCGGAGCGCCGATCGCGTCCACGACCTTGCCGGCCCAGGCCAGCGCCGCGTCGAGGTCGTCGGCCTCGACGATGTAGCACCCGCCGATGTGCTCCTTCGACTCGGGGAACGGCCCGTCGGTCACGATGAGCTCGCCGTCGCTCCTGCGAACGACGGTCGCCGCGTCGGGGCCATGGAGTCCCCCGGTGAAGACGAACGCGCCGCTCGCCCGCATCTCGGCCTCGAGCGCATCGATGCGCTCCATGAACGCCTCCGCCTCTTCGGGCGTCGTCGGTCCGTGGCCACCACCCTCGACGGTGTAGACGGACAGCAGGTACCGGCTCATGAGCACTCCTCGCGTTCGTGCGGCGAGAGACGGTCGGGTTCCGGGAGAGGTCGCGACGGTCCCCTCCCCGCGCCCCTCGCCCGGACCTCAGCGGACGACGGCTTCCACCTCGTCGTAGATCTCGATCCGGGGGGCGCTCGTCGCCCCGGCCCGGCCCATGGCTGCGGCCAGCTCGGGGTCGGTGACGAAGGCTCGGGCGGCCTCGATGCTCTCGAACCCGTGCACCACGGTGATGTTGTTCGGGTCGTCCACGTTGCGGTTGATCCGGTGGAACATCACCCCCCGCTCGGTCTCGTGGAACTCGTCGAACACCCGCTTCCAGGCGTCGTAGTCGGCCACGTCGTGGTTGACGGCCAAGATCGTCGTCATTGCTCTCCTTCGGTCCCGACACGATGTCCGCCCTGGGGCGGACCTTGCTCCCCTCACTCCGCGGCGAGCAGCTCGTCGCGGAGGAAGTCCTCGATCCCTCGGTAGGTGAAGTCCGGCACCGTCCCGACCACCGGCCGGGGGTCGCCCCTTCCGTTGGACCCGAGGTCGATCGCCGCTATACTTCGCTATCCGAACGTACGATCATCGACTGTTCGCTAATGAACTATAGAGTGGAACCAATGCAGCGTCAAGGCCCCGGATCGAGGCTGCGCCCCTCCAGCCCCGAACTGCGCGCCTGGCGGGCGCTCATGACCGTCCACGGTCGGCTCACCCCCCGCCTCGACCAGGAGCTCCGCGCCGAGACCGACCTCGACCTCACCTCCTACGACGCGCTGCTCCACACCTACGAGGCGGGCGCGGCCGGGATCCGCATGGCCGACCTGGCCGATTCGGTGTTGCTGTCCAAGTCGGGGCTCACCGCCCTGGTCGATCGCCTGGAGGGAAGGGGACTCCTCCGGCGCCTCCCCGACCACACCGACCGTCGGGCCACCCGCATCACCATCACCGACGCCGGAGTCGCCGCCTTCCGCGCCGCCGCGGAGGTTCACCTCGCCGGCATCGCCCGGTACTTCGCCGACCGCGTCACCACCGCCGAGGCCGAGGTCCTCACCGACGTCCTCGAACGGGTCCAGGAGATCGACGAGGTGGAGTGAACGGCCACGTCGCACGGTGGGAAGTTCTCCACGCCGACTCGTCGCGCGAACTCAGACGCGAGCCGCATTCTTCAACCGGCGTCGACGCCTCACCGGCCCCGCCGTTGCTGATGACCGACCTCGAGAGGGCCCCCCGACCCGCGGCATCTCCACTCGGAGGGTGGGGAGTTTCGGTGAGCAGGTCCGGGGAGAACGACGTGAGCGTGGTCAGGCCACCCCGGGGGAGACTGGCCCCACCTCGAAGACATCGACGACCCCGCCGGCCTCGACGCAGAACTCGCCGCGGAAGAACCGAGTACGACACCGTGCGGCCGCACACCGGGATCGGCTCCCTCACCCCAGACGAGGAACACCACGGCCAAGGTCCGCCACCCGCCGGATCGGCCTCCGCCAGGCACGGCACGCCAGGATCGACTACAACCAGAAACACAGACACCATCACCCCGGAGACCAACCGTGAACCTTGGGATGATTCCGGCGGCGATCTCCATCGAGGGCTCAGACGCACCTCAGCTGCTCCTGATCGAGAGGCCCGGTGAACGCAGAGCCGACCCGCCGCTGGCATCGCGCGAGCATCACCTTGCTGATGGATTCTTGAGAATGAACTGGCTATTCTTCAGAGCGGTACGTTTGGGTCGCCTCAGTTGAGCCCGCGTAGGAAGCAAGGAGCATTCTTCAGTGTCGGACGACCAACCGGCAGCATCGGATGCGGTGCAGCCGTCGCAGGGCGAGGCCCCGGAACCGCTCGGCTCGGCGCACGTTCCCGGCGGCATGCCTCGGCTCCTCCGCCTCCGGGGCAAGGCAGTCGACTCGCTCCGGGGACTCGCCAGCATCGCGATCGCCATGCTCCTCTGGGAGGTGGTGCGAGCACTGGGGATCCTCAGCCCCACCTACGCACCGTCGACGGTGAGGATCTTCGCCACGCTCCTGAGCGAGATGAAGAACGGTCCTCTCCCCGGAGCCGTGTTCGTCACCATGCAGGCTTGGGCGCTCGGCCTCGCGCTGGCGACGGCCGTGGCGATACCGGCCGGCTTCGCCATCGGACTCTCGAGATGGATCGAAGCCGGTAGCCGCGTGTTGGTCGAGTTCCTCCGGCCGATTCCGTCGGTCGCCATCATCCCCGTGGCCATTCTCTTTGCCGGAATCGGCCTGAAGATGAAGCTCTTCATCATCGTGTTCGCCTGCTTCTGGCCGATCCTCTTCAACACGATCTACGGTATCGGACACGTCGATCCGCTGTTGCTGGAAACCGGTCGGAGTTTTGGCCTCAGGAGGACCGCTCTCGTACTGCGAGTCGTGGTCCCGTCCGCGCTCCCCTCTGTCGCAACCGGGCTCAGCGTCGCAGCATCGGTCGCCCTGATCCTCACGGTCATCGGGGAGATGGTGGCAGGCGGAGACGGCCTCGGGTTCTACATCCTCGCAGCGGGCTTCGGCGGTCAGGTCGTACTCACCTACGCAGGCATGGTCGCGGCCGGACTCCTGGGTTGGATCCTGAATGTCGGCATTCTCGGCCTGCGACGCCACCTTCTCGCCTGGAGCAGGGAGGGTGTCACGTGATCGTCATCGGCGGTCCCCCCAAGACCGGCAAGACCCTGCATCTCAGGTTGCTTGGCTGGGTCGTGTTCGCTGCGGTCATCGCCCTCTGGCACGTGGTCGCGGTCCGCACCGGCCAGAGATTCATGGCTCCGGCAAGCAGCATCGGGGCATCGGCCTGGCAGCTCGTCACGGGCAACCAGCTCTTCACCGACGTCCTACCGTCGTTGGCGCGGGCGGGGATCGGTTACGGGGTCGGCGTCGTGGCGGGCGTCGTCCTGGGAATCCTCATCGGGTACTACCGACGAATCGATCCTTGGGTGCGGCCCGAGATCGAGTTCCTTCGCTCGCTTCCGAAGCCGGCCATCCTGCCCCTGGCCCTGTTGGCATTGGGAACCGGCTCGGCGATGAAGGTCGCCGTCATCGCCTTCGGATGCTTCGAACCCGCCCTCCTCAACGCCATCGACGGTGCTCGCCGGATCGATCCTCTCTACGTGGAGACAGCTCGCACCATGCAGTGCTCGAACAGACGTCTCCTGGGGCGGGTCGTACTGCCTGCGGCGCTCCCCCAGATCTTCGCGGGCCTTCGTGTCGCCTTGGCGATGGCATTGATCATGATGGTTCTCTCCGAGATGATCGCCTCCACCGGCGGTCTCGGATACCTGATCCTGTCGTCGCAACGGACGTTCCGGGTGGCGGAGATGTACTCGGCAGTATTCCTGCTCGGAATCGTGGGTTGGCTCTTCAATGTCGGGTTCCTCGCCGTGGAGAGACGAGTGCTCGCTTGGCACACTGGGAGGCAAGGAGAATGATGTGACCCCTCCGCTCATCACCGTCGATGGCGTGTCCAAGACCTTCGAGTCGGGAGGCACCCGAACCGTTGCCATCGACTGCCTGACGTTCAGTCAGCAGGAGAGGGAGTTCCTCGTAGTGATCGGCCCCTCGGGCTGCGGGAAGACCACGCTCTTGCGGATCGTGGCGGGCTTGCTGACTCCGACCGCCGGCCGCATACTGCACCGAGGCGTCCCCATCTCGGGAGTGCCCTCGTGGCTGGCAGTGGTCTTCCAGGAGTACAACCGGAGTCTCTTTCCCTGGCTGTCCGTCGAGCGGAATGTCCGCTTCCCCCTTTCGAAACTGCCCCGCGCCGAATCCGGCCGCAAGACCATGGAAGCCCTCGATCTCGTTGGATTGCGCGAGTTCGGTAGGCACTATCCGTGGCAGCTCTCGGGAGGCATGCAGCAGCGGGTCGCCATCGCCCGGGCGGTCGCGGCCTCGCCCCAGCTACTCCTGATGGACGAGCCCTTTGCTTCCGTCGACGCCCAGACGAGAATCCAGCTCGAGGACATGATCCTCGACCTGTGGCGCCGGCTGGAGCTGTCGGTCTTCTTCGTCACCCACGACATCGACGAAGCCATCTTCCTGGCGGACCGCGTTCTCGTGCTCTCCTCGAGACCCAGCTCGCTCATGGGAGAACTCATCGTGGACCTCCCTCGACCGCGAGACCAGCTCGCCACCAAGTCGGACTCCCGGTTCCTCGAACTCCGGGCCAAGGCCTACAGCATGATCGGGGTGGTCGGGGAGCGCTGAGTCCGCCTCATCGTCCGATGAACACGTCGAGCGGGGTCTCCACCATGAACTGCCCACCGGTGGGGGTGACTCGGACCATGTCGCCGAGCATGACACCGACGTTCGGTTTCCAGTGAGGATCGAAGATGTCGATGTTCAATCCGAACACCATGTTCGTTGCGAGTCTCACCTCCTCGAGGCCCTCGCCCCCGAGCAGGCCACTCTTGTACACCACCGTCGGCCACTCGGGGGAGGCCAAGCCGTGGCCGTGGAAACCCAATTCCACGAAGTCCAACCCGGCGCGCCGGCAGGGGTGGCGAGCGGCTTCCCACACCTCGCGAAGCGTGTTGCCGGCCCGCATGGTCTCCCGGTAGGTGTTGAGACACTCGACCGCGACCTCGGCGATCCGGACCAGCTCCGGTGGGGGCCCCCCAAGGTAGACGGAGAACTCTGCCGCGGCCAGGTAGCCGCCGTAGCTGGCGTGGAACTCACAGACGATGAGGTCCCCCTCGCGGAGGGGACGGGTGGTTTGGTCCTCGACCCCGTGGTTGAGGTGCCAGACGCCGGGATCGCCTTCGATCGGACCGGCGGCCATCATGTTGAACGGCTGGGGGTCGGCTCCGTTGGCCACCTGCTCGTAGGCCATCGCGGCCCCCACCTCACACTCGCGCACCCCGGGTCGGGCCGCCTCGTGGAGACGCACGATGGACCGCCGCGCCAGTTCTCCGGCTCGCGACAACATCGCAATCTCCTCGTCGCTCTTCAGCAGTCGAAGGTCCTCGAAGATGGCCGACTGGTCGGAGATCCGCGCCTGCGGCAACAGCTCGTCGAGCTCGACGACCGCCTGATGGGGAATCGTGTTGCCGACCAGCTTGTTCGAGAACCCCACCAGGCCGATCGAGCCTTGCTCCAGACCGAGTTCGCGGACTCCCTCGACGACGCCACGCGGTCCTCGGAACGGCCGCACGTCCGGAACCCAATCCTGGGCGACACGCAAGAACGAGAAGGGGAAGTGCATGTGCGGAGGCCCGTGGAAGACGATCGGGTCCCCTTCCATCGGGAACACTGCGGCGCAGTTGCCGTGTTGGGCTCCGATGTGGGTCAGGTACCGGAAGTTGGCCATCCCCATGTTGAAGAACACGTCGTTGCCCCAGACGATGAGAGCCTCCACGTCGTTCTGGGCCATGGCGTTCCGGACCGCGGCCCACCTCCGATCCCGCTCGGCCAGGCTGAGCTGCGGAAGGTGGTCGGCTGGTCGCTCCATGACTCGGTCCATCGACTGCCTCCTCGATCGGGGCCGACTCACCGGACCGCCTCGGGGATCACCTTCCGCGGTTCGAAGGGTCTCCACCACCTGTCGATCCCGAGATCATCGGCGATGACCCCCGCCGCGTTGTAGCCGGGGCCACCGATGGCGTGACCCCCCGGGTGGGTGCTGGCCCCACACAGGTAGAGATTCTCGATCGGGGTGCGGTACTGGGACATTCCAGGCCAGGGACGGTTGTAGCCGAGTTGCTCGGGGCACATCTTGCCCTGGCAGACGTCGCCGTTGATCATGTCGGGGAGGAACTCCTCGATGTCCTTGGGGGTGTAGGAGAACCGCCCCACGATGTTGTCGTCGGTCATGTTCGGGGCGTACTCACGGAGCTTCGCCAGCACGCGGCCGGCCGCCTCGTCGGCCACGCTGCTCCAGGCATCGGCCCCACCCTCGGCGAGCTCGAAGGGAGCGAACACGCCGACGTATGCCGTGTGTTTCCCTGCGGGCGCCTGAGAGGGATCGTGGGTGGTGATAACCCCGAAATCCACTCCCAAGGCCTCGGGGATCCGACCGGAGCGAGCCTGTTCACCCATCTTGACGAGATCCTCGGGGCTCTCGAAGCCGACGTTGAACTTCCAGGCCCGGTTGATGTCCGGTTCCCGCTCGGCGATCGTGAAACGAGGTGGCTCCTCGAGCGCGAGGTGGACACGGAAGATCGAGCTCTCCCGGAACTGGAACGCCATGGCACGCTCCGCCACGTCGGCGGGGAGCACCTCGTCGTCGATCATCACCAGGAACGTGTGCACCGGGTCGATCGAGCTGGCGACGAAGCGGGACGCCCGTACTTCCCGGCCGTTCTCGAGCGCGATACCCCGAGCCGCGCCTCGTTCCACGATGATCTTGCCGACGCGCTGGCCCAGGAAGACGCGCCCCCCATGGTCTTCGATGCACCGCCCCAGCGCCTCGGCCGCCTCGCGGGTTCCTCCACGGATGAGGGCGGTCTTGCCGGCGAACCAGTTGATGATGTGTGCGAAGACCACCGCGGGGATCCCCCGGGTGGAGATGTCGTACTCGGCGGCGGTGGCACCGCGCTGGAGTGACAGCCGGCAGAACTCCGACTCGAAGAGCTCCTGCGAGTACTCGAGCGGGCTGTACCCCAACACGACGTCCACGTACTCGTCCCCGCCGGGCCGGGCACGCAGCTCCGCCTCCCACTGGTCGGGTGGCTTGGGGGGCGAGTAGAGCTCCGGGAGAATGAAGTCCAGGTACCAGCGATGCCACTTCTCGGCGACCCGCCGGTAGGTTGCAGCATCCCGCCGGGAGATCCGTTCGATGGCGGTGGCGTTGCGCTCGGACTCCTGGTACAACAGGAACCACTCCTGCCGGCGTACGAACGCCATCTTGGGATCGGGGAAGAGGTAGGAAGCCCCGTACCGGGCCAGGTCCAGATCGTAGTGTGCCGGGCTGTCATGCAGCTTGGCATGAATGGTGTGGAGATTGTGTTTGAAGCCTGGGGCCGTGACCTCCTCGGTCGTGAAACCGCCTCCGATCTGCGGCCTCGACTCGAACACGGCGACCTTCAGACCGGCCTTGGCCAGGTAGGCGGCCGTGATGAGCCCGTTGTGTCCGGCACCGATGATGATCCCATCGAAGGTCATGTCCTCCATGGCGGCCTCCTCAGCCTTCCTCTTCGAGCGTGTCGACGCTCTGTCCGCGGACGGAGCGCACGACTTCGGTGAGCGCGGGTACCACTTCGTTCAGGTCTCCGACGATTCCGTACCTGGCGTACCGGAAGATCGGCGCCTCGGGGTCGGTGTTCACCGCCACCACGACCCGAGAGTCCTTCATCCCGACGATGTGCTCGAACGCGCCCGAGATGCCGCAGGCCACGTACAGCCGAGGCGTGACCGTCTTCCCCGAGATCCCCACCTGACGCTCGCTCCCCACCCAGCCCATGTCCACCAGGGGCCGTGAACAGGCCGCCACGCCGCCCAACGCCTCCGCCAGCTCCTCGATCATGACGAAGGCATCGGGTTCCCCGATGCCTCGGCCGGCCGCCACGACGACGTCGGCCCGGGTGATGTCCACGTCGAATGACGTGGTGTCCGGGCCGATCACCCCGGTGATGGTCATCGAGAGCTCGGTCGGAGGCTCGAAACCCAAGGACCGGACCTCTCCCCGGTTGCGCTCCTGGGGTGAGACGGCGCCGCCGGGCTGGAGAGTGATGACCGCCGGGAACTCGGAGAGCCGCAGTCGAGCTCGGAGGCGACCACGATGCACAGGGCGTTCGCAAACCAGCTCCCGTCCCCCCCTGGCCACCACCACGTCGAGGCAGTTGGTGACCAGCCACGCCTCGAGTCGCAGTGCCAACCTGGGCGCCAAGTCCATACCCTGGAGCGTGTGGCCGAGGAGGATCAGGTCCGGATCTGTCTCTCGACAGGCGTCTTCGACGAGCGTCGCGAGAACGTCGGGGTGGTACTCCTCGAACACCGGGGACTCGACGACGAGAACCTCATCCGCGTAGCGGCTCAGGTCGGCGGCGGCATCACCGATCCGTCCACCCGCGAGGAGACCTGTCAGTCGGCCGCCCAGGGAGTCCGTGATGCTCTGCGCCCGGCCCAGGAGGGGAAGCTGGTGCACCCACTCGATGTCAGGACGGACGTCGAGCACGAGGAGCGTGTCACCGTCCGCCATCAGATCACTCCCTCCTGCTGCAGTTCCTCGAGGAGCCGGGCGGCGGCCTGCGGCGCCGGCAGGGGAAGGATCTCGCAGTTGCTGCTCGCCTCCGGCTTGTAGACGCCCAAGGTCTCCGCATGGCGGATGGTTGCCGCCGGGCCGGTCCCCCCGACCAGCGATTCCAGGGCGATCGTCTCGAGCGCTCGGCGTCTCGCCTTCAGGAGAGCCATGATCGGCGTGTATCTCAGTGGGTGGATTCCCGTCTGGATGGTCAGCAGGCAGGGCATGCGAGTCTCGATCTCGTGGAGACGGCCGTTGCCGACCTCCCGCCTGACCCGGGCGGTCGCGCGGTCCGGGTCCGCGTCGAGACCGACCACCGCTGTCACCACCGGGATTCCCAGCTGCCATGCCACGGCGATCCCGAACTCTCCTGCCTGGTCGTCCGACGCCTGCACCCCCGTCAGGATGAGGTCGAACCCCCGCCGTCGGGCGAGGACCGCCACGGCCGTGGTCGCCGCGGCGGCATCGCACCCCTCGGCGCCGCCGTCGACGTGGATCGCTTCGTCCACCCCTCTCGCATAGGCGACGTACAAGGCGTCGACGGCTCGACGGGACCCGACGGTGACCGCGGTGATCGTCGCACCGCGCGCTCCTCGCTGCTCGAAGGCGGCTTCGAGGACGTACAGATCGGCCTCGTTGACCTCGTGGACCAGGCCCTCCTCCCGCACGCTTCCCTCCACGATCTCCGGTTCCACCGCCGGGACGTGTTTCAGACACACCAGGATCTTCATGGCCGCGCGCCCTCGTCGTCCCCTCCCGTGGGCCGGGCGGATCTCGCCGGCGCGACCGACACGGGACCAGCCGTGAGGAGCGCTCGCATGCCCAGACTCCTTCTGTGTTCCAGAACTATTTTCTGCTATCATAACAACGCAATCGATACTTCGCCGAAGGGCGGCACCATGGCGTTGCTCCCCTACCCGAGCTTCGACGCCCTCGACCCCGACGTGCGCGCCAGGATCGAGCGCTTCGAGAACGAACACGGACGACCGTCGCTGCTGCGCCGGATGCTCGCCTGGTTCCCGCCGGCGCTCGAGACGATCGACGTGAGCTACCACCCGCTGATGACTCGAGGTCGGCTCCCGCGATGGTTCAAGGAGCTCCTCTTTGCCGCCGCCTCCCAGGAGCGGGAGTGCTTCTACTGAATGGGCGGGCACTCACGATTCCTGGTTCAGGAACTCGGTTTCGATCAGAGCGAGGTCCAGGCGATGCGCTCCGGCCACGGGGGCCGACTGACGGCAGAGCAGCGGACGTTGGTGAGCTTCGTCCGAAGGATCGCCGCGGACCCCCGGCGGACCGTCCCCGACGACGTCGAAGCCCTCTACGCGGCCGGATGGACCCCCGCCGAGATCGTGGAAGCCATCGCCATGGCGATGTTGTCCGCCTTCACCAATTGCCTGGCAGCGAGCCTGCACTTCGAGGAGGACGTCCAGAAGCTCGACATCGATGGGTACTTCTGACCGCCGCCGGCGTCGGACCGTGCGCGGGATGGCGCCACCGACCGGGGGTCAGATGACGCCGCCGCGGCGAAGGCGGACGATCTCTTCCGAGGTGTAGCCCAGCTCCCCGAGGATCTCCTCGGTGTGCTCGCCGAGCCCGGGAATCCTCCGGGACACCTCGGGAGAGCTCAACGGATACCGCAGCAGCGGGATCTCTCCCACCGGCGACTCCGCCGTCACGACCAGTCGGCGGGCCACGACCTGCGGATGCGCCAGGACCTCGGCGATGCCCCTCACCTCACCGTAGGGCAGCCCGGCCCGGGCCAGGCGCTCCATCCAGTAGGACGTCGGTTCCTGCGCGATCGCCTCCTCCACCAGCCGCTCGAGCTCGGCCCGGTGGTTCCTTCGGTCTTCGAGACAGCGAAATCGGGGGTCGTCGATCCAACCAGGTCGATCGACGACCTGAAGGCAGAATCGTTGCCAGTCGTCCTCGTTCGCCACCACCAGGTTGACGTACCGGTGATCGGCGGCGGCGTAGGGCCCGTACGGGCAGATGAACTGATGTCGCATGCCCGTCCTGGGCGGTTCCGTCCCGGCGTGCCAGTAGTAGTGCGGGTAGTAGGCGAGGAAGGAAACGAGTCCTTCGAAGAGGGAGCAGTCGAGGAACTCCCCTTGACCGGTGTGCTCCCGATCGTAGAGGGCGAGGAGTACCGCGAGCACTGCGTCGAGGCCGCCGACCAGGTCGGCAATGGGAAGGCCGACCTTGGCAGGAGCGTCCGGATAGCCGGTCGACGTGAGCACGCCGGCCTCGCCCTGGATCAGCAGGTCGTACGCTTTCACGTCGCGATACGGTCCCGTCCGCCCGTACCCGGAGAGGCTGCAGTAGATGAGGCGCGGATTCCGGCCCCTCAGCTCCTCCGGACCCAACCCGAGTCTCTCCACCACTCCGGGAGCGAAGTTCTCCAGGAACACGTCGCTGCGACGAGCGAGTGCCCGCAGGATCTCCCGGCCCTCCGGGGCTCGGGCATTCACGGTCAGGTCTCGCTTGTTGGCGTTGAAGGCGACGAATCCCGAGGAGAGACCGCGAACCACCCGGTCCCAACCCCGCACCACGTCGCCACGTCCGGGCCGCTCGACCTTGATCACCTCGGCGCCCATCTCGGCGAGGATGAACGAGCAGAACGGCATGGCCACGGCCTGTTCGAAGGCCAGGACCTTCACTCCGGCGAGGGTGCGGCTCATCGCATGGTCACGAGGACGCCGGGAACGTGTCACGACTCGGCGCGAAGTCCCGCTTCCAGACCATGACGCTGCGGACGTACTCGATCACCACGTCACCGTGCTGGTTCCGACCGAGCGTGCGAACCTTGACGATCCCCATCTCGGGGCGTGACCGCGATTCGCGCTTCTCCAGGACCTCGCTCTCCGAGTACAGGGTGTCACCGGGGAAGAGCGGCTGGGGCAAGCGGATCTCGTCCCATCCGAGCGCGAAACCGTTCTCGCTGACGTCGGGAACCCCCATGCCGGCCACGATCGCCAAGGTGAGTGCGCTGTTGACGAGACATCGCCCCCAGGGGGTGCGCTTGCCGTACTCGCGGTTGAAGTGGATCTGGTTGGTGTTGTTGGTCAGGAGCGTGAAGGCGATGTTGTCGGCTTCGGTCACGGTTCTGCCGTACCTGCAGCGGTAGATGTCCCCAACCTCGAAGTCCTCGAAGAACCGCCCCTCCCACCCTGGACGGACCGGCATCGGTACCTCCCTTGTTAGCTTCTCATCTGCTCGGCTACCGCGAGCATGCGCTCCGCCCGATGAACGATGGGGAGATCCACGAGCTGGCCGCCGAGGGCCACGGATCCCTCGCCCCTGGCCTGCGCCGCCCGGAACGCCTGCACCACCTCTCGGGCGTGAGCGACCTCTTCGGGCGTGGGGCTGAAGACCCGGTTGATGACGTCGATCTGCTTGGGGTGAATGAGCGACTTGGCACCAAAGCCGAGACGTCGGGCTTGTCGGGCGTCGCGCAAGAGACCCTCGTCGTCCCCGAGATCGGCGTGCACGCCATCGATGGCGAGCACGCGGGCCGCGGTAGCGGCCACCACCAGCGCCGACCTCGCGTACAGGAGTTCCCGAGCCTCCGCCTCGCGGCGGGTGGGCAGGCCCAGGTCGAAGGCGAAGTCCTCCGACCCCAGCATGAGCGCCGTCACCCGAGGAGATGCGGCTGCGATGTCGGCGGCCTTCATCAACCCAAGAGCGCTCTCGACGGCAGCCACGATCCCTATGGATCCGGGCTCGATGCCACACGCCGGCTCGAATCGATCCAGCCGCCGAGCCACGTCCTCGACGACCCCGGCGTCCTCGACCTTGGGAAGGCAGAGTCCGTCGAGGCCGGGAACCAGGACGGCTCTGAGGTCCTCCGCGACCCAGGGAGAGCCGGCAGAGTTGATTCTCACGTATCGAAGTGGCCCACCGGGAGGCCGACCCAGGGCCTCGCTCACCATCACCCGAGCTTCGGGCTTGAGGTCCGGCGGGACACCATCCTCGAGGTCGAAGAAGAGCGCATCCGCATGGAGCCCGAGGGCCTTGTCGATCATCCGTTGGCGGTTCCCGGGTACGAACATCCAGGATCGCGTGAACCGTGCCATCATCGCCCTTCCATGAGGTCAGTACGAACGGGGCATGCCGAGAACCCGGTGCCCGAGATAGGCCAGGATGAGGTTGTTGGCCACGGGTGCGACCTCGAGCAACTTCGCCTCCCGGAACTTTCTCTCCACGTCATACTCCATCGCGAACCCGTAGCCGCCGTACGTCTCGATGCAGACGTTGGCGGCCCGCCACGATGCCCGCGAGGCGAGTAGCTTCGCCATGTTCGCCTCGGGCCCACACCGCCGACCCCGATCGAAGAGCACCGCGGCCTGGTAGCGCATGAGGGACGCGGCCTCGACGGCCGCGTACGCTTCTGCGATGGGGAACTGCACGCCCTGGTTCGATCCGATCTTGCGGTCGAACACCTCTCGCTCCGAGGCGTACGCCGCGGCGCGCTCGACGAACCAGCGGCCGTTGCCGATGGCTTCGGACGCCACGAGAATGCGCTCGGCGTTCCAACCGTCGACGATGCAGCGGAATCCGTCACCTTCCTCTCCGATCAAGTCGACCGCCGGAACCTCGAGGTCGTTGAAGAAGACCACGTTCGTCTGGTGATTGAGCATCATCTCGATCGGTCTGACCTCGATGGCCCCGGCAGGCTGGTGACGGAGGTCGGCCAGGAAGACCGACATCCCGTCCGTACGCTTCTCCACCTCCTCGTAGGGTGTCGTCCTGGCGAGGATCATCATGAGATCCGACTGGAGCACCCGGGAAATGAAGATCTTCTGTCCATTGATCAGGTAGCGATCGCCGTCTCTCACCGCCGTGGTGCGAATCCTCGGCGTGTCGGAGCCCGCGTCCGGCTCGGTCACCGCGAAGGCCTGCAGTCTCAATTCACCGCGGGCGATGCGTGGCAGGTACCGCGTCTTCTGTTCGGCCGTGCCGTGCCGTAGCAACGTTCCCATGGTGTACATCTGTGCGTGACATGCGAAGGCGCTGCCACCGGAACGGTTGATCTCCTCGAGGACGATGGCCGCTTCGACCATGCCTTGGCCGCCGCCCCCATACTCCTCAGGGATGAGGATCGACAGCCATCCGAGGTCCGTGAGCGTACGGACGAACTCGTCCGGGTACGCCGATCGGCGGTCGAGATCCTGCCAGTAGGTGTTCGGAAACGCCGCGCAGACCTCGCGGATGGCTTCCCGGATGGTCACCTGGTCATCGGTCAGCGAGAACCCCTTCATGGCACGAAGGCGTCGTCGAACCGAGCCATCTCGAGGAATGCCCGTGTCTCGCTCCACAGGTCGTCTCCCGACATGACATACGGCACCACGCAGCGGGTGACGCCGGCCTTCGCATACGGAACGAGCTTCGCGCGTACGTCTTCGATGTCCCGCCCCGCACACATGGGAACGTCCTCGAGCATCTCATCCGGTACCTGCCGGCGCGCGACGTGGAATCCTCCCTGGGTGTAGGCCTCTCGAACGCTGGACACTACCTGCCCCCAACCCATCTTGATGAGGAGCTCCCGGTAGCCGGGCGCCAGGGCATAGAACGTGAGGACCTTCTTGAGGGCCTCGCGCGCCTTCGCGACGTCCTCGTTCAGCGACACCCGTACCTTGGCGACGATGGCCAGCGACGACGGGTCTCGGCCCGCCTGCCGAGCACCTTCGTGGAAATGCTCCACGATCTCCCGGATCATGGCCGGGTTGGCCATGTTGATGAGGATCCCCTCGGAGACTCGCCCCGCAAGCCTCGACATCATGGGACCGAGGCCGGCCAGCCAGATCCGCAGCGGGTGGGCGGAGGCATCGAAGGCCAACTTGAATCCGTCGCAGCGTTGGTAGCGGCCGGCGTGGCGAACCCGCTCCCCCGAGTAGGCGGCCCGGAGAACCTCGATGTACTCGCGCATCTGGGCCAGGGGCTTGCCGAGATCCTGCCCGTGCCATCGAGCAATGTTCTCGTTCGCCACCCCCAGGCCCAGGATCAGCCGGCCGTCGGACAGGTCGTTGAGGGTGGCCGCCTGGATGGCGAGCGTGACGGGACTCCGCCCGAAGATGTGGTAGACCGCGGTCCCCAACTCGACGCGACGTGTACGCGCGGCCATCGCCGACAGGAGCACGACCGGGTCTCGGCTGTTCGATTCTCCCTTCCATACACAACCGAAGCCCTGCCGTTCGGCCAGCTCCGCCCCCTGCAGGCAGTCCTTCGCCGGCAGCTGGCCAGCCGAGTTGAACTCCGTATCGATGATCATGCCCAGGTACTTTCCGGACGAGCGAATTGTGTTCTTGTGACAAGAATAGATCTGGCCCTTCATCCCGTCAACCGGCGCCGAGCGGCTCCTCGGCCCGGTTCACACCTTCGCCAGATCGAGCGTCGACTCGGGAAACATCTCCTCCGGGGTGAGGACCCGGGTCGCGAGGCCCTGCTCATGGCTGAACCTGGCCATCGCCGTCAGCGTGCTCCGGTTGGGCTCCACGCCGTACGGCCAAGGATCGGCTCCGAGGACGGCGCGTTCCTCCTCCGCATAGGCGCCCTGCCAGGCGAGCGCGTACGCGTTCGCCGCCGACTCCCGAAGCTGCTCCAGTGCCCAGTCCTTCGCCTCGGTGAATCCACGCACCATGCTCACGGCTACCCAGGGATGCCGTTCATAGAGCTCCCTGCGGATGCAGACCAGGTGCATGATCGGCCAGATGGCGGTCCGCCGATACCAATCCAGTTCCAGGGCGCGGCAATCCTCGAACAGCCGCCGTAGGCGTGCCGGGTCCCGGCGTAGCATCGTCGGAGGTCGTGCCGAGATGATCCCGTCCAGCTGCCCGGCCGCCAGCGCGTCCTGGAGTGTCTCGGTGGGCTCGAGGGAGGTGAGCTCGATGTCGGGAGGGATCTCCAGACGGAGCTTCTCCCTGCGACCCGGCTGTTCCAGACCCCCCTGAACCCAGCGGATGGCCCGGGGCGCGACCCCGTAGTCGTGATGGAGCACGGCCCGGGCGATCAACGCCGCGGTCATGGCGTACTCGGGAACCCCGACGCGCCGCCCCACCAGGTCGCCCGGGCTCTCGATGCCGGCGTCTCGACGCACGTAGATGGCGCCGTGCCGAAACATGCGGGACGGAAACACCGGCAGCCCCACGAAAGGCATGTCGCCCCGGGACCGCATCGCCAGGAAGGTCGAGAACGAGTACTCGGCGACATCGAACTCGCCGTGCGCAAAACGCCAGAATCCCTCCTCCGGAGTCATGGGAAGGAAGCGAAGCCGAACGCCGGGGATGCGAACCCGTCCCTCGTAGAGCAGACGGGTTCGATCCGTCAGCGCTCCTGCGTAGACGACCTCGAGGTCATCGCACCAACCCCGGTGCTCTGGCGCTGCGTGGCTCATCTCTCCTCCTAGTGGAAAGCCTGCCCCCCGTCCACGTTCAAGGTCTGGCCGGTCATGAAGTCCGAAGCGGGGGACGCGAGGAAGAGCACGGTGCCCACGAGATCCTGCGGCTCCTCGGAGCGACGCAGTGCAGTCTGGGCCGCAATGGCCTCGAACTGCACCGGCGTGACAGTTTCCCTCGGTACTTCGGTGATGGTGGCTCCCGGGGTCAGCGCGTTGACGCGAATCCCGGACGGTCCCACCTCCGATGCGAGCGCGCGTGTCATTCCGATCAACGCCATCTTGGAGGTCACATAGTGCAGGTAGTTCGGGCGACCGATCCAGACCGTGCTCGAGGAGATGTTGATGATCTTGCCGTAGCCGGCCTCGGCCATGAGCGGCACGACGGCGCGGGCACAGAGAAACGCTCCCTTCACGTTGACGGCCATGACCCGGTCCCATTCGGCAACGGAGATGCCCGTGAACGACCCCATTCGTAGCGTGGAGAAGACAGCAGCGTTGTTGACGAGCACCGTCGGTGCGCCGTAGCGGGTCTGTACCGCACCGACCATCGAAGCGACGGAGCTCTCGTCGGCCACATCGACCGCCACCGCCATCGCCACTCCCCCTGCTCCAACCACCTCGTCCGCCACCTGCTCCGCGCCCGCCTGTTGAAGGTCCGCCACGACCACCTTGGCTCCCTGCTCGCCGAAGCCCAGGCAGTAGGCGCGCCCCAGACCCTGGGCGCCTCCGGTGACGATCACGACGCGATTCGTCAAGCCGAAGTCAAGCATCGGTGCCCTCCTTCCGAAGACCCGGAACGGGGCTCCCTCGCCCCAACGCCAGGTTGACGTTCTTGATCTGCGTGTAGTCGTACAGCTCCTCGATCCCTTCCTCCCTCCCTACGCCGCTGCCTTTCACCCCGCCGAACGGCGCGCCCGGGATGTGATCGGAGACGGTGTTCACCCACACATACCCGGCCCGGAGATCGAGGGCCGCCCGAACACCCAACGCTCCATCCCCCGACCACACCGATGCCGCGAGGCCGTAATCGACCGAGTTGGCCCGAGCGATCACTTCGTCGTAGCCGTCGAATGCCATCGCCACCAGCACCGGCCCGAAGATCTCCTCGCGCACCAGGGGGAGGTCGTCGTCGCTCGCCACGAACAGGGTGGGGCGAATGAAGAGCCCTCCGGTCAGCGCCGGATCGGCCGGGGGTCCGCCGCCGGTCACCAGTCGAACTCGGCGATCGTCTCGAGCCTCCCGAATGTACGACATGACCTTGTCGTACTGCCGCTGCGAGACGATGGCGCCAACTTCGGTGGTTTCGTCGGTCGGATCCCCCTGGCGCAGTCCGGCCATGCGCTCGCCGAGGCTGGACACGAACTCGTCGAAGAGGGACCGGTGGACGAACAGTCGCGATGTCGAGCCGCACGACTGCCCTTGCCAGGTGAAGTTCATGCCCCGGAGAGCCCCCGCGACCGCGGCCTCGAAATCCGCGTCCGGGAACACGATCAGCGGATTCTTCCCCCCGAGCTCGATCGTGACCGTCTTCACCGCCACGGCGGCGGCCCGCTGCTGGATCCTCCTGCCGACCTCCGCGGCTCCGGTGAAGGCGATGCGCGGCACGTCCGGGTGACCCACCAGGGCGTCCCCGGCCACGTCACCCAAGCCGGTGATGACGTTGAGCACGCCGGGAGGCAGCACCGAGCATGCCAGCTCTCCGAGGCGCAGAGCAGACAAGGACGTCTGCTCCGACGGCTTCAACACCACCGTGTTGCCTGCCACCAACGGAGCGGCGATACGGGCCACCGCGAACATGAGTGGATGGTTGAAGGGGATGATCCTGCCGACGACGCCGAACGGCTCTCTCACCGTGAAGTCGAGGCTCCCGTCGGGAGTGGGGATGGTCTCTCCGCGGAGTTGGAGCGCCAGCCCCGCGAAGTACCGCATCTGTTGCACGCCGAGGGCCACGTCGTTCCTCATCTGCCGGATGGGGCTGCCGTTGTCGAGCGTGTCGAGCAGGGCCAGCTCGGACGCGTGCTCCTCGACGACGTCTGCGAGCCTCGACACCAGCGCCGCCCGGGCGGTCACCGCCATGTCTCTCCACCCTGGAAAGGCGGTCCGTGCCGCGTCGACGGCGCGGGCGACGTCCTCACGAGCGCCGGCGGGGAACACACCCAGGGTGCGACCCGTCGCCGGGTTGATCGCGCTCAGCGTCCCGCCCGCCGCGGCCTGTACCGTCTGACCGTCGATCACCATCCCCCAGGTTCGTCTGGCGACGCCGTTCGGTGATGTGCTCATGCCTGCTCCGTCCCTCCCCTCCCGTCAGCGTGTGTACCAGCCCGGCGCGTCGATCTCGGTTCGCAGTAACCGCAACGCCTCCGCCGACGGCGCAGGCGTGATCTCCGGCCCACCGGTCGGCAACCTGAGCATCATCGGCGTCTCGGCCATGACCTGCTCAGGGTCTTCCCCCGGGTGCACGGAAGCCAGCACTGCACCGGAATCCGAGAGGGTGATCAAGGCCCGGTCGGTCACGATCGCCACCGGACCTTCTCCCACGAGCCCGAGTTCGAGGCGGGAGCGTCCGCCGACCCGCCTGCCGGGACTCGTGACGAAGTCGACGGTCTCCCGGAACCTCCGCGCCTCGTGGCGCATGAGAATGATCGTCCGCCGTGCCAGTGACATGATGTCGTTGGCTCCCCCCGAGCCGAGAAAGCGGCGACCCGTCCCACCGTCGCGCACCAGCGTGGTGTTCACGCAACCGCGAGGATCCACCTGGAGGGCGCCGAGCAGCCCCAAGGACACCCGCCCTCCCGACAGCATGCGACCCAGCACATCCATCATGCCGCCGAAGGCCGTGGCCTCTTCCCACATCCTGGGATCGGCGATTCCCACGGCCGGCTCCCGGGGAAAGGGCTCGAACACGCCGATCTCCAGCAGTACCACCGCGTGTGGGGCGTGGGTGCGTTTCGCGAGAAGCGCCGCCACTTGGGGAAGCCCCAAGCCGACGACCAGGACGTCGTCATCCGAGATGAGGCGTGCCCCCGCGACGGCCAGCATCTCCCCCGGGCTCCACCGTCTCTCCGAACCGCGGGGTCGCCGTAGCAGCTTCATGCCCCCACCTCGCGCAGATACTCCTCGAAGTCGCTCACACCTCGCACGTAGCGGTCCAAGTAGGACGTCATCCCGTCGGAGCCGGTGCGGACAGTCTCGACGTACTGCCGGAGATGGCCGGCGTCGTAGTCGTACCGGCCATACACGGCGCTCGGATGCGCACCCCTCGGTACGACACAGACGGCCTCGACGATCGCGCCCGGTATCACGACCCTCTCCGGCGGGATCGACCCCACCGGAACGACTTCCTCGCAGAGAACGATCGTCCGCCCCGCGGCGAAGGCGAGATCCGGAATGGTCCAGGTCGGCCCGGCGAGACAGCTATTGCCCGCTTCGTCGGCTACATCGACGTGAACGACGGCGACGTCGGGGCGGAGCGGCGGCATCAGCACCACCGGGCTTCCACCGAACGGGTCGACACCCACCTCGACTCCGCCTGAGTCGATGAGTGGTTCCAGCAGGTCGGAGCCGAGCATGGAACGGGACGGGACGAAGGGGAGCCCCAGGCCCGCCGCGTGGAGACGCAACGCGAGCGCCAGACTCGAGTACTCCTGAACCTCGATCCGGCCCGACACCACCGCAGCGTTGACCGCGTACAGGAGACCGAACCGATCGAGTGACCCCCCGGAGTAGATCAGCCGCCGGACGGCCCCACCGCCGACGAGGAGATCCGTATCGAGACCGCCGACACACTGCGTCAGCGTCAGTCCGGTACGGCCGAGCCTGATGAGCTCGTGTGCCGCCGCGGTGACGTTCCGCGTGATGGCGAAGCCGCCGAAACCCACGTGGCCACCGTCGGGGACCTCCTCGAGCGCCTCGCGCAGGGGCGTGACCTTGCCCAAGGTCTCACTCCTCCACCGGCGGGAGTCCCAACAGTCGGGCCGGTGTGTCCCGGAGGGCCGCACTGATGTGAACGCGGTCCACCCCGAATCCGAGGAGCGCCCGGATGAAGATGCGAAGACCGTCGACGGTCTTCACGTGCAGTACCTGGCCGAAATCACTGCCGGCCACACACCGGTCTCCGCCGACGACCGTCAGCACCTCGACGGTCGCCATCGGGTCGGCGACCGGCTGGTACAGCGACGGGATCATCGGCTGGCAGTACGTGCCCACGAAGCACCCCAGGTCCGCCAGGGTGACGATCTCCTCGAGCGTGAGTCGATTGAGTTCGAGCAGGGGATGGTCGAGTACGGTGCGCACACCGAGGTCCCGGGCCAGAGTCGCCAGCGGCAGCAGCTCCTCATAGTCGGTGTGGCCGAGCCCGATGCCGATCCCCGCTTCGGCGGCGATCTCCATGACCGTCCGAACCTCGGGAAGAACCTCGCCGGAAGGGGCCACGAGGCGGATGTAGTCGCCGGTGTCCTCCAATCCGGCGGTTCGTGCCCATCCCAGAGAACGGAACGTCGGGAACCAGATGCACCTGAAGTTCGGATACCGGAGCGCCACCTCCACCGCCCTGGGGTCGATCCCCAGGTTCAACCCCAGCCCCCCGTAGACCTCCACCCGATGAGCGAGACGGCCGTCACCCACCATCTCGTCGATGGCCTTCTGGACGAAGTAGGCCGCGCCGGCCGAGAGGTGCCAGTGGTCCTTGAACACCACGGCGCGCATGCCTGCTCGGGCCGCGTCGACCGCGATCTCCAGCATGTCCTGGGCTCGGGGAACGAAGTCGGGGTAGGCGTGGATGTGGGGATCGATCGCGCCGACGAGTAGCTCGTCCTCCACCCCGGGCCGGATCGATGCCAAGGCCGGGTTGTCCTTGAGCATGGAGTAGAAGTAGGTCTTGGCGTTCAACTCCTGCACCCGGGCGAGGGTGAGAGCTCGGCCGATCAGGGTCTCCTCGGGTGAGCACATCGCGCCGTCTCCTTCACGAGGCATCGTCGGGAGTCCAAGCGTGGCTGCCACCGACCAAGCTCACGGACTCCCCAACGACACGAGCCCTTGCAGAACGATGTTCTGTTTACCAGAATCGACTATAGCCCTACGGGCGGCGCTCAGTCAACATCGTGGGACCCATGTTCGAGACGCGCCGAGATCTCTCCGACGGCCGACAAGAGCGCCGCCGCCACCTGACCCAGGCGCGATTCTGCGAACCGCTGCGCCGGCCCGGCGACGGTCACCGCCCCGACCGGACGCCCCTCTCCGTCGCGCACCGCCGCGGCGACCGCCGCCAGGCCCACCTCGCTCTCCTCGGTATTGATCGCGTAGCCGCGCGCACGGATCGCCGCGAGCTCACGCTCGAGATCGACCCGCCGAGTGATCGAGTTGGGTGTCAGCGGATCGAGCGCGGCGGACGGGTACAGATCACGGAGGCGCTGCTCCGGCAGCTCGGCCAGGAGTGCCTTTCCAGCCGCGGTGCAGTGAGCGGGCAGGCAGCTCCCGACCCGAGCTCCGGCCCGTAGTGCTCTCGAGCTCTCGACACAGTCCACGAAGAGGATCTCCCTGCCCTGCAGAACTACGAGATGCGCGGTCTCGTCGAACCGATGGGCCAGCTCCTCGAGTGTGGGCCGCGCCTGTCTCCTGACGTCCATTTCCTGCACGATCGTCAGCCCTACTCGGAGCAGCGCGGGCCCCGGACGGTAGACCCGGCCGATGGGGTCCTGTTGTGCGAAGCCGTGGTACTGCAACATCGCCAGCAACCGATGCGCCGTGGACCGGGCCACGCCCAGGCGCTCGCTCGCCTCGGTCACTCCGATCCGCGGCAGCTCACGAAACATCAGCAGCAGCTTCAGGGCGTTGTCGACCGACTCGATGGGGTACTTCGGTCGGGTCGCGGGGGAACGATTCTCCATAGCAGAACACCCTAGTCGGGCAGCCGTCGCAATCGGTGGCGCGCGTGTCCGCAGGTGGTCTCGTCGCCGACGGCTCACTTGCAGAATCTACTTCCATAGAGCAGAATGTCCCTACCGGCTCCACAGAAACAGCGCCTGAACCGGTGGCGGCACGGGGAGGAGCAGGGTCCGCTCTCTCCGCCTCCCTGCGCAGGGGAGAAGAGGAGGTAACCATGCGAAGGAGAAGGAGAACCGCTTTCATCGTGCTGGTGATGGCGTTGCTGCTGGGGGTGGCAGCATGTGGCGGCACTGCCGGCACGACTACGGAGGCCACCGAAGCAACCCAGGCACCGGCCACCACGGCCCCCTCCGCACCGACCACGACGGCACTGGAGGTCACCACCCTGAAGGTCGGTGTCATCCCCATCGGGGATCTCCTGCAGGCCTGGGTGGCGGACTCGCAGGGCTACTTCACCGATGAGGGGCTGACCGTCGAATTCGTGCCCATGGCGGGCGGTGCCGCCATCGCGCCCGCGGTGGAATCCGGAGAGGTCGACCTCGGGGCTTCCAACGTCCTCTCGCTCATCCTCGCCCACGACCAGGGCTTCGAGTTCCAGTACTTCACGGGGTCCTGGCTGCAGGCAGCCCCGGACCACTGGAATCACGCCCTGCTGGTACCGGTCGACAGCACGATTCAGAGTGCCTCCGACTTGAAAGGCACCACGGTGGCGGTCAACACGCTGGGCAACATCAACGAGTTGATGATCAGCAAGTACCTGACCGACCACGGACTCGACCCGGATGTGGTCAACTTCACCGAAGTGCCGTTCCCGGACATGCCCGCGGCGCTCGAGCAAGGGCGGGTGGATGCTTCCGTGACCGTCGAGCCCTTCGTCACCATCGCGGTGGGCAACGGATCCGCGAGGATCCTCGACGCGGCCCCGTACGCTTCCTTGGGTGACCGGGTCTTGGTCGGGGGGTACTTCTCCACCAAGAGCTGGCTGGATGCACACCCCAACACGGCCGCGGCCTTCGACCGGGCCATCGTGCGAGCCACCGAGTACATCAACGCCGACCCCGTAGCCGCGACGTCGATCCTGCCGAACTACACCAAGCTGTCCGAGGACCTGGCAGCCACCATCAAGCAACCCATCTTCGGAGATCGCGTCGAAGCCGGCGACATCCAGCCGTGGATAGACAACGCCGTGAAGTTCGGCTTCCTCGACCAGGGCTTCGCCCCCAACGAGCTTCTCTGGCCGTAGCTGCAACGACCTGGCGGCCCGGATCCCGGCTCGGGTCGGAGAGGGGCGGCGAGGCGCCCTCCGGCACCTCGCCGCCCCTCTCCCTGTCCGTTCTCGCTGCGAGTCTCGCTGCGAGCGCTTCGGGACAACCGGACGCGGCGTCCCACGCTCGACCGGGTCGGTCCAGGTCTCTGCGTGCCTTCCGGTGACGCGGACCGAGACACCTTCGTGGACGGTGGGCCCTGGTCGAGAGGGGGCGAAGCAGACCGCGCGAGGGAAAGAGGGGCCACCTGGGAGCGGCAGCACCGCCCGACGGTCGCGTCGACACCCTGGGTGACCTCATCATCGCGTAGGGCTCGCTGGCCAGGAGCTGAGGTTCCAGCTTGGGGTCACGGTGATGGATCCCGTGGTTGTCATGGACCACGGGAGGGCCGTCACGGTGACCTCACTCGATACTGTGCACCAGCGCCGTATGGCTGCGGTCGACCATGCCGTCGGAGGCGGCACCGTCACGACTGTCCTCCGATGTCGTTCCGAGCTCGTGGCAGAGACCGCTCTGGTGGACATCCCGACCGGAAGCGAAGCTCGGGGTCGGACCGAGGGGGAAGAGGTGAGCGTGGAGCGTCGATGGGAGCCGCAGCTCCGGCCTCAGGGAGGCGTCGTGAAACCCCCTGTGTCCTCGATGCGCGTACCCACCGTGGAGGAGATCCTCGAAACGGGCTGGAGCCCGCCCGAATCCGCGTTCCGGCACCTCTACGCGCAACGGGATCGGTTGTATCGAGCGCTGGCCCTGACGACGGGAGATCCCGCCCTCGCCGCGGAGGCCGTCGACGAGGCGATGACCCGCGCCTACGACTGCTGGCACAGGATCGCCCGCTACGACAACCAGGAAGCGTGGGTGTACCGGGTCGCCGTCAACTGGTCACGTTCCGTCTTCCGCAAGCGACGTCGCGAGGACCTGTGGCGCGACCCGCCCGACACGATGGCGTTCGATCCAACTCCCAACCCGAGATTGCGCGCGGCCATCGGGAATCTGCCCCGCAAGCTGCGCGCCGTCGTCGTCACCCGTTACCTGTTGGATTGGTCCACCGCCGAGACGGCAGCCGCGCTGGGAGTACCCGAATCGACGGTCAAGACCCGGCCGAGACGGGCTTTGGCCCGATTGGCCCAGGACCTGGGAGGTGAGTCCGAATGAGGACCCTCAAGCAGCGGATCACTCGGACGCTCCGTCATGAGGCGGACCGAATTCCCGACATCGGCGAGGCTCGAATCGCCCCGATGCCACCTCGGAAGGTCGCCCCACAGGGATGGCTCCGATCGGGGGGATGGCCCGTGGTAGCGGCGTTCTTCGCCGTCCTCCTGCTGGCGGCGCCACTCGCCTGCTTCGGGAGATGGAACGATCGAGGAGCCGCGGAGTCGGACCTGGCGAGCAACGATGCCGTGGTGGCACGATCCACCGCAGCCGCGGGCGTTCCCCGGGTGACCGTCACCGAGGTCGGTGCGGGGGAGCGCCTGCAGCGACGGCCTGCGCCCACGGCGGCCGATCCGTGGGCCCCGCAGCCGGTACGTGAGCTCCTGGCCTCCACCGGGAGGCACTACGACGAGCTCCCCGACTTCATTCCCGACGCGGCCCTCGAGGACGGTCGCGTGGTGATCGTCGGCGGCAACGTCGACCGAGCGGCCGGCATCTGGTACTCGGACGGGGGCGCCTGGATCCCTGCCAAGCTGGACCTCCCCGCCGACGTGACCATAGGAGAAGGACCAGGGGCCTATCGCATGGCCGATAGGGTCGAGCATATCCTGGCGACCGAGGACGGGTTCGTCGCTTGGCAGCCGGCGCAACGTGCCGCAGGCTCCGAACCCGGTGCCGCGGGGACGTTGATCTTCAGGAGCGGAGATGGGGCCCGCTGGAAGGTCGCCCTGCTCCCGGAGACGGTCGGGGATCTGATCGAATGGCAGGGCGGGTATCTCGCCGTGGCATCGACACCTGACGCCGTACCGGGAACCTCGCGGGCCTTGTGGTCGACCGATCTGGTCGACTGGACCGAGATCGCCGACCGGGGCGCCGGGTACGCCTTCCCCGCCGAGGACAGCGGCGGCGCGGTGATCGTCGAGCTGCGCGTCGACGAGACCGAAGTGTTGGAGAACGGTTCGGTCCGGACGGTCGGAGACGCAACCATCCGCCAGGTGCGCTTGGAGCCCATCGACTGACGGCGGCGGGTTCGGGAACGACGGAAGGACGGTGGGCGTGCCTGCCGGCCGGGCCCACGGACCCGTTGCCAGCCGGTCGGCGCGCGACGTTCCGTCGGTAGCAGCTCCATCACGTCCGGTGTGTCACTCTCCTCCCCCGGCGCGCGCGACGTTCCGCTCCGGCGCCGGGGGAGTCTCGCCCCGACGGCGGCAGCAGGGCTCATCCGTCCCCGGCGTCGGCCTTCTGCCGTTCCTCCAACTGCTCACGGAGAACCCGCTTGAGGATCTTGCCGGTGGGGTTCTTCGGCAGCTCATCCATGATGAGGACCTGCTTGGGCACCTTGAAGCCGGCGAGGCGCTCCCGGGCGAAGGCGATCACCTGCTCCTCCGTCAGGGCGGCACCGGCGGCGGGCACGACGGCGGCGACGACCTTCTCGATCCAGTAGGGATCCGACAGGCCCACGACCGCCACCTCCGACACCCCGTCGAGCTGGGCGATCGCCTCCTCCACTTCCTGGCTGGCCACGTTCTCGCCGCCGCTCTTGATCATGTCCTTCTTGCGGTCGACGAAGTACAGGTACCCCTCCTCGTCCCGGTAGGCCATGTCGCCGGTGTGATGCCAGCCGCCACGGAACAACGCCTCGTTGGCCTCGTCGTCCTCGAAATACCCCGGCGTCACGCTGGGACCGCGTGCCACCAGCTCACCCACCTCCCCGGGGGCCAGCTCCTTCATGTCGTCGTCGACCACCCGCACCTCGAGGGGGATGTGCGGCAGGCCGATGGGATTGGGAGCGGCCAGCTTCCGCTCGATGTCCTCCGACGGTGTCGACGATCCCAGCGGGATCATCTCGGTCTGCCCCCAGTAGTTGATCCATTCGGCGTTCGGGGCCAGCTCGCGCCACTTGTTGAACACCGGGGTCGGCAGGTACTGGAACACGAGCATCGTCCGCAGATGCGAGAAGTCGATCGCCTCGATGCCCGGTGCCCGCAGCAGACCCACCCAGGCCGTGGCGGGCAGGGCGACGTAGTCGACCTTCTTGGCGGCCATCGCCTCGAGCATCAACCCCCCGTCGATCGCCGGGAGCACCACACCCGAGGCGCCGACGGCGATGGTGCCGAACGTCAAGTACAGCCCGCCGGAGTGGAACAGCGGCAGCGCCAGGAGCATCTTGTTCCTGCGCCCGACGCCCAGATCCGCCACCGCCGAGATCAGCGCGGCGTACCAGTTCAGGTTCGTGTTGACCACGCCCTTGGGCCGGGCCGTGGTGCCGCTCGTGAAGATGATCGTGGCGGCGTCCTCGCTGTCCACGTACACCTCGACGGGTTCGGCCGACGCCTCCGCCATCGCCGCGGCCAACGACCGGAACGTCGGCGCCGGCGGCTCCTCGCCCAACACGAAGCGCGTCGTCACGGCGCGAACGGCGTCCCCTTCGAGGTCGAGCCGACTCAGCAGGGACGGATCCACCACGAGCGCCTCGACATGGGTCTTGCCGAGCACGTAGTCGATGTCCTCGTCGGTGTACATCACGTTGATCGGCACCAGTGCCGCGCCGATGCGCGGACAACCGAAGAAGGCGGCGACGTACTCGACGGAGTTGGGGGCCAGGAAGCCCACGGCGTCGCCGCGTCCCACCCCGGCCTCCGCCAAGGCGCGGGCGAACCGATTGCTCAGCTCGTCGAGCTCCCGGTAGGTGACCGTTCGCTCGCCCAACGTCAGCGCCAGACGATCAGGATGGCGGGCGGCGCTCCGTCGCAACACGTCGCCGAGGTTGAAACGATGGATGAGGTTGTAGCCGAGCCGGTTCATGGTGCGCCCTCGCTTTCCTTCGCCGCCGAAGGTTGCCGCACCTGCCGGCAGCCTTCGCCTGCGCCGCCGTCGATGCGGCGGCGAGCCCGTGGTGGCCGCCATCATGGGCTCGTCGAACGTACCTCGAAGCATAGGACCGGAACCCTCACGGCGGGGAGGGAGGACACGACGTGAACCGGGGGTCCCTCCCGCATCGAGATGGCCTGGACCGGGGTACGAACCCGAAGGGCCCCGTCAGCGCGACAGCGTCCGGCGGAGTTGGCGCTTGAGGACCTTGCCGGCGGCGTTCCGCGGCAGCTCGTCGACGACGATCACCCGCTTGGGATGCTTGTACCTGGCCAACCTTCCTTCGAGGAACGCGAGGAGCTCGGTGGCATCGAACGTGGCCGGGTCACGCGGCACGACCACCGCGACCCCCGCCTCTCCCCACCGCTCGTCGGGCACGCCCACGACCGCCACGTCGAGGACGTTCCGATGGCGGAACAGCACCTGCTCCACCTCGGCCGGGTACACGTTCTCGCCGCCGGAGATGTACATGTCCTTCCAGCGGTCGACGATGTAGACGTAGCCGTCCTCGTCGACACGTGCCGCGTCGCCCGTGTGGAGCCAACCGTCGGTGAAGGCCACCTCGTTCGCTTCGGGCCGGTTCCAATAGCCCGGCGTGACGTTCGGACCCCGTGCCCAGAGCTCTCCGATCTGGCCCGGCGCGACGTCGGCGCCGTGCTCGTCGACGATCCGGAACTCGGTGTGCATGGCGGGCTTCCCGACGGATCCGGCCTTCGACAAGGCATGGTCGGCGTCGGTGAGGAACAACGTGGGACTCGTCTCGGTGAGGCCCATGCCCTGCCGGATGACGATTCCGCGCTCGGCGTACCGTTCGAGCAGCGCCACCGGCATCGCCGATCCGCCACAAGCCCACGACCGAACGCCGCTCAGGTCGGCCTCTCCCCATCCGGGGTGTTCGGCGAGGAACTGGTAGACGGAGGGGACACCGAAGAAGTGCGTGATGTCGCCGGACGTGAGCCACCGCAACATGACGTCGGGGTCGAACTCGCGAAGGTTCACCGCGGTGCCGCCGAGATGCAGCAGTGGCGTGGTGTACAGGTTCAGCCCGCCGGTGTGGAACGTGGGGAGGACGTTGAGCCCGACCGATGATCTCGTCAGCTCCACCTCGGTCCCGATGTTGACCGCGTTCCAGAAGAACATTCCGATCGTCTCGATCGCGCCCTTGGGGTGACCGGTCGTCCCCGAGGTGTAGAGAATCGCGAGGGGATCGTCGTGGGTCGACTCGAGCCTCGGCGCCGCGGCAGGATCGGCCGACCGCTTGGCGTCCTCGAACGGGTCACCGAGCGGGAGCTTCACCGGGGTGTCGAGACGATCGGCGGCCTCGGTGAACTGCTCCTCGTAGATCAGCACCCTGGGCGTGCAATCCGCGACGATGAACTCGAGCTCGGGCACGGCGAGACGCCAGTTGAGGGGGACGAGGATCGCCCCGACCCGTTCGCAGGCGAACAGCGCCTCGAAGACGTCCGTCGTGTTCTCCGAGAGGAACGCGACCCGGTCGCCGCGCTCGACCCCGACGGACACCATCCACGAGGCGAGGCGAGCAACCTGGTCGTCGAGCTTCCCGTAGGTGAGGGAGAGGTCCCGGCCGTCGTCAACCAGTGCGACCTTCTCTGGTCGCACGTCGGCGTGGCGGGCGATCCAGTCGAACGCTTGCACGGGACGGTGTGTCATGTCGCCTCCAGGATGAACGAGCGGATCGCCCGGGGGGCGTCCGCGACGTCGTGGCCACAGAACGCGGTGAGAGGGGTCTCGCGGATCCTCATCGGTCCAGGCTCCGGCGACCAGGGTGGTCGGGTTCGCCTCACCATCGGATCACCGTGGCCGCCCACGTATACCCGGTACCGGCCGTGAGCAGCAGGACGTGGTCGCCTGCATGGAGCTCGTCCTGACGTTGATCGAGACCGACGAGGGTGTCGAGCCCAGACATGTGGCCGTGCCGCCTCAGATAGACCGCCCGCTCCCTGGGAATGCCGAGCTCGTCGACGATCCACTCGTGGATGGATCGTTTCGTGTGCAGGATCGGCAACAGTGCGATGTCGGACATGGCGATGCCGGCCCGTTCACATGCCTCGCTGGCGACGCGGACGAAGTTGGGTCCCGAGACACGGTCGAGCCGCGCCTTCATCGAGGCAGGGTCGCGCACGTCGAAGTAGTGCCGGTGCTGGTCGACGGTCTCGTGCGATGCCGGCAACCGGGTGCCGCCGGCGTAGACGGCGACGTCGTCGGCGAACTGCCCGTCGGTGATGACCCGGTAGGACAGGACCTCATGGCCGGGGAGCGTCGTGGAGAGCAGCGCGGCGGCGGCGCCGTCGCCGAAGTTGAACATGAACCGCGACCGCCGGTTCGAGTAGTCGAGAAGGTGCGACTCGCGGCATCCTCCCACGAGGAGCACGTTGGCGATGTTCGGATCACCGGCGAGCATGGACGACACGGCGCCGATGGCGACCGGCCCGCCGCACGAGACGTTCCCCATCTCGAGCGCCCAGGCGTTGGCGGCGCCGATGAGGTCGATCACCTTGGGGGCGGCGGACCACACCTGGTAGTCCTTGGCGAGCGACCCGAAGTAGGCGACGACCTCGACGTCCCGTGCGGTGATGCCCGCCCGCTCGATCGCTTGGAGACCTGCGGCAGCCGACATCGTCGAGACGTGGTCGTCGGGGCCGGCGATGTGCTTGCCGTCGAGTCCGAACTTCTCGACGATGACGTCCTCGGGGATGCCGGACCGCTCCGCGATCTCGGCGGCGGGCATCCACCGTTCCGGGGAGTACGTGCCGAGGGAGACGAGGCGAACGCTCATCCGCCTTCCTCTCCGCTCGATGTGACGAGGCGACGCAGGCGCTCGAGCCCCGCGCCGCGCCGGATCGCCTTCGCACGCCATGTCCCGACGATGCCGAAGGGCAGGTACAGCACGAGCACGACGTAGACGACCCCGAGGACGACCGATGAGGCGCCGCCGAAGAACTTGTCGAGGTAGAAGCTGAGCAGCCGGAACGTGGCGGCGCCGATGATGGCGCCGGTGAGGGTTCCCATGCCGCCGATGAGGATCATCAGCAGCGCGGCGACGGTCCAGCCGAGTCCCGCCACCGCCGGGGTCACGATGGGCTGCTGCATCATCCACAGCATCCCGGCGGCCGACGCCGCGAGTGACGAGACGGTCAGGGCGAACAGCTTGAACCAGAAGGTGTTGTAGCCGAGGCCGACGGCCCTGCTCTCGTTCTCCCGGACGGCGAGGAGTACGGCGCCGGTGGGCGATTCGAGGATCCGCCGGTAGACGACGTAGGCGACCAGCAGCACGGTGAAGGCGAGGAGGTACATCCTGAACCGGTGGGCGTTGGTGTCGATCCAGCCGGGGATCGGCACCCCCTGGAGTCCGACGTCGGCTCCGGTGTATGCCGCGAACTCCGAGGACCGGACGACGATGAAGAACACCGAGGACAGCCCCAGGGTGACAAGGGCGAAGGCGATGCCCTTGACCCTGGGCAGTACCACGGCGAAGAGGAGCGCCTGGAGGATGGCGAGTACTACGACGCCGAGACCCGCCGCCCAGAGGGGCCAACCGAACGACTTCACGAGGATGCCCGCCCCGTAGGCGCCCATGGCGAAGAACATGGCGTGCCCGAAGGACAACAGGCCCGTGATCCCGAGGACGAGGTCGTAGCTCAACGCGTACAGGGCGAGGATGAACACCTCGATGGCGAGCCCTTGGAGGAACTTGGCGTTCCCGGCCTCACCGGCGAGGACCGCGCCCGGAGACTGACCGTCGAGCACGGCGACGACGAACGGGAAGGCGACGACGAGGACGACCACGACGTACAGCATGCGGCGTCGCCGGGGACGCACCGGAGCGGCGAGGGAGACCCTCACTCCTCCCTCCCGAACAGGCCTCGAGGCACGACGAGCAGGACAACGATCATCAAGAGGATGCCCGAGACGGGAACGAGCGACGGGGAGGGCTTGAAGGGCCGATCGAGCCATGGGAGCGGGATGCCCGTCGACCCTGCCTTGATCACGAACTGCTGGAGGAGTCCGATCAGCACCGCACCCGCCGCGGCTCCGGGGAACGAGGTGAGACCACCGATGGCCATCGCGATGAGCGCGAGGAGGAGCATCTTCGCTCCCATGTCGACGCTGAGGCCGATGGCCGGTGCCGCGATGATGCCGCCGAAGGCGGCCAGGCCGACGCCGACGCCGAACACGAGCGTGAAGACCCGCCTGACGTTCACGCCGAGCGCCTCGACCATCTCCCGATCCTCGACACCGGCGCGGATGATCATCCCGATGCGGGTCTTCCGGAGCAGCAACGTGACGGCGATCAACACGACGAGGCCGACGGCGACGACGAACACCTCGTTGTAGGTCCGGATTCGGGTATCGAGGATCTTGACCGTCGAGCAGCCCGAGAACATGCCGGCGAGGCCCTCACCGGGGCAGCCCACGCCGGAGCCGTTCGACAGGGCGGGTTTCGGCATCGTGAAACCCGGCCGTCCCCACACGACGCGCACCGACTCGATGACGATGAAACCCAGACCGAGGGTGATCATGAGCTGGTAGATCGGGCGGTCGTACAACGGTCGGATCAACGCGACCTCGATGGCGGCTCCCAGGGCGAAGCCGCCGACCGACGCGACGGCCACGGCGAGGAGGAACCGCGGGTTCGTCCCGAGGGTGTACAGCCACTCGGTGACCCGGTCGTTGAGCGCGTACGAGGCGAAGGCGACGACGGCGACGGTCGGGGCGGGAGCCATCCGACGCCAGGTGATCGGCGCCGGTGAGGGTCGGGTCCGGCTGGTCAGCGAGAACGCCAAGACCACGAGGGCGACCCCGATGAGGAGGACGACGATCGGGAGGAGTGCCGAGCCGGCGAACCTCGCCGGTGCCGGTACCGTCTGGATGCCGCCGTCGAGTGCCAGGGAGTTCGACACCGGGGTGTCGGCGAAGTTCTCGAGATGCCAGATCGACAGGGGGAAGCGGGTCAGCGCCCACACCGCCGTCGCCAGGCCGACGACAGCGGCGCCGACCGCGACCAGGGCCCGTGCCGTTCCCTCGATTCGGATCCGGCGAGAGAACCGGTCGATCAGCGGGGCGGCGAGGACGACGGAGACGACGAGACCGAGCGGGAAGAGCACGTCGATGAAGGTGTCGGGGCGGACGTAGACCGTCCACCCGATGTACGCCCCGAGCATGAAGAGTTCCCCGTGGGCGAGGTTCAGGACGTCCATGAGCCCGAAGATGAGGCTCAGGCCGGAGGCGACGAGGAACGTGACGGCCCCGACCGCCAGGCCCCGCAGGACCGTGATCATCCAGTCACCGGCGTCCATGGAGAACAGACCGGACAGGAAGATGAAGGCGAGCGCGGCCAGGATCGCCGCACGACCGCGGCTGCGCCTCAGGCGATCGCTCACACGCCTGGTGGCTCCGGTAGCGGGCGCCCTGTTCATGCGGCCCCCAGGTACCTGCGGATGGTGGCCTCGTCGTCGACGAGATCGTCCATCGCTCCGGCGAGGACGGATGTTCCCTCCTCGATGATGACGAACCGCGAGGCGAGCCTCGACGCGACGAGGAAGTTCTGCTCGACGAGGATCACCGTCGTGGACGCCTTCAACTCGGCGATCGCGGTCATCATCTGCTCGATCAGCACCGGAGCCAGGCCCTCGGAGGGCTCGTCGATGAGCAGCAGCTCATTGTCCGGCACGAGGACCCGGGCCACGGCGAGCATCTGCTGCTGGCCGCCGGAGAGCTTCGTGCCCGGAAGGTCGATCAGCCTGGCGAGATCCGGGAAGAGATCGAAGATGAAGTCCCGACGCCTGGCGAGATCGCCGCGCCGGCGTTCCGCGAGTCGGAGGTTCTCCTCGACGGAGAGACCCCCGAAGATCCCGCGGCGCTCCGGGACGTACCCGATGCCCCTGGCGGCGATCTGGAAGGGGCGCAGACCGGCGAGGTCCTCGCCCAGGAAGGTGATGCTGCCAGACCGGGGCGGTGTCAGCCCGAGGATGGTCTTGAGGGTCGTCGTCTTGCCGGCGCCGTTGCGCCCGAGGAGGGCGACGATCTCCCCGCGTTCGACGCTGAGCTCGACCCCTTCGAGGATGTGGAACGGGCCGATGAAGGTGTGAATGTCGACGACCTCGAGGACGCTCACGTGTCGTCTCCCTCGTAGAGCGTCCCGAGGTAGGCCTCCTGGACCGCTTCGTCGTCGGCGATCTCCGTAGGCGTGCCTTCGGCGAGCACGGCCCCCTGGTGCATGACGGTGATGCGATCCGACACGGCCATCACGACGTTCATGTTGTGCTCGACGAGGACGACGGTCTTGTCGCCCTCCGCGCGGATCCCCTCGATGAGGTGCATGAGCTCCGGCACCTGGTTCGAGGCCATGCCCGCGGTGGGCTCGTCGAGGAGCAGCACCTCGGGGTCCGGGGCGAGGATCATGCCGAGCTCGAGCTTGCGCTGGTCGCCGTGGGGAAGGGTGTTGGCGATCCGGGCGGCGTCGTCGGCCAGGCCGACGCGTCGCAGCACCTCCCGGGTGCGGTCGATGACGTCCGGAAACGCAACGGTTCGTCTCCAGAAGCGGAAGTTCTTCCCTCCGAGCGCCTGGGCCGCGAGCCTGACGTTCTCGAAGACCGTGAGGAGGGGGAAGATGTTCGTGATCTGGTAGGACCGACCTATGCCCTCGTGGATGGTCCGGTGAGCCGGAAGGCCGGTGATGTCCCGGCCCCGATAGACGACCGATCCCGCCGTCGGCTCGACCGTTCCGCTGAGGAGATTGAACAGCGTCGTCTTCCCCGCCCCGTTCGGCCCGATGATCGAATGCAGCGAGCGCTCCTCGATCCGGATCGAGACATCGTCGACGGCGACGAGCGCGCCGTACTCCTTCCGGAGGCTCTTCGTCTCGAGAACGGTGCTCATCGTGGTAGGGACCGGCGAAGGGGACCCGGACGCCCGGGCCCCTTCGCCGGATGGCTCGTCAGCCGGAGAGGCTGCCGGCGGGCAGGTCACCGCATCGGCTCGCGTACTCGCCCTCGAGCAGGCAGGGAACCTGCGGGCGGTTCGTCTTGATCAGGGTGAAGTACTTGAACTCCGGGTCGTCGACGTTGTCGAGCCTCACGATGTACATGTCCTGGATGGCGACATGGTCCTCGGCACGGATGTCGATGGTGCCCTTCGGACCTGCGAAGCTCATCCCCTCCATGACGCTCCGCAAGGCCTCGGCGCTCGCATCGCCGCCCGTCGCCTTGAGCGCCTCGACGATCATGATCGCCGCGTTCGTGCCGTCGGCGTCGAACAGGTCGGGGATCTGCCCGTCCTGGGCTTCCCGCTCGACGAGCCAGTCGTTGATCGGGTTGTCGGGGAGCGTGTAGTGGTACAGGATCCCCGAGGTCTGCCCGATGCTGTTGGCGAAGAACACCGGCATCACCTTGTTGTCGACGAACCCTGCGGCCATCGCCTTCTCGTCGGTCACCCCGAGATCTTTCGCGGCCTGGGCGAGTGCCACGAACCCGGGACCGGCCCAGGTGACGAGGAACGCCTCGGCGGGACTCTTCAACACCTGTTCCATGTATGGCGTGAAGTCCGTCGTGTCGATCGGAGCGAAGATGTCGTCGCTCGGGAACTCGCCGCCGAAGAACGTGCACGCGTCGCGGAACGCCGCCGCGCCTCCGTACCCGAACGAGTAGTCCGGGGCGATCTGCACGAAGCTGTGGTACTGCGTCGTCAGGTACTGACAGATGTTCACCGCGTCCTGATAGTTGTTCCGAGACACCCGGAAGCTGTTCGGGTTGAAGTTGGCCCCGGTCAGGTCGTTCGCCGCCGCAGGCGCCGCGATGTGGATCACGTCGTTCTGGAAGGCGAGTTCCTGGATTCCGGCGGTCACCCCGGAGGAGACGGAGCCGACGATGATGTCGACGCCATCGACCTCGATCAGCTCGCGAGCAGCGGTCGACGCCGCCTCCGCGTCGGAGGTGTCGTCCCGGTAGAGGACCTGGATCGTGCAGTCGTCCAGCTGATAGGTGCCGTCCACGCCCGGTGATCCCGTGGCGTACTCCATGCCGAGCGGGAAGGCTCGCATGATGTGCGCGCCGTAGATGGCGAGCGGACCGCTCTGGTCGGTGATGACTCCGACCTTCACCGGATCGGTGCAGCTCACGCCCCCGGCAGCCGCAGTCGTCGTCGTCTCCGGCGCGGTCGTCGCGACTGTGACGGCCGTTGTCGTAGTCTCTTGTTGGGCTGCTGTGGTAGTGGTGCTGGCCACCGAACCACCGCTGCCGCTGCTACACGCAGCCGCAACGAGCGCCAGCACCGCTACCAGCGCCCACAGGGGCGTTCGTCGTGCGCTCATCCTTCCCTCCTTGCTTGGTCGTCGTCCGGGCCGAGGTGGGCGTGCAGGACGCCGTTGAACGTGTCGGAATCGTCGATGTAGGGGACGTGCCCGGCTTCGTCGAGGACGATCTCCTCGAACGGTCCTCCCGCGGACGCGTAGCGCCGGAGCCACGCCCTGGTCTGACCGACCATGGGCTGCGCCGGGTACGCCTCGGGCCCCGGGTAGCCGGGTACGAGGCCTGTCGGGCCCCAGGTGCCCGGATCGAGCGGCCCACCGTCGGAGATGATCAGGTCCTTGGCGCCGCGGATCCACACGACGTGAGGCTTGGGCTCTGCCACGAGCGCCGGCTCGGCCGCCGCCGCCCAGCGGGGTGACAGGCCGTTCACTGCGCCGTGGAGACCGGGGGCGACGAACGGCCAGTTGGGCGACGGGGCGGCATCCCCCGGATAGGCGCCCTCACCGAAGTGGGTGGACAGCATGGCCTCGACGTAGGCGTCCTCGTTCGGCGCGATGTACCCCTCTCTCACGATCAGCGACCGGAACACGTTGCGCGGACTGAACGGGCTGTCGGTCGACCGGTCACCGCTTCGGAGCCGCTCCACCATCTCGGGGTTGACGAGCCCGGCGCCCGATCCGGCGAAGTCGCCACAGATGGGCTCCCCGTTCAGGCCCTTGGTCCCCCCGTAGCCGTAGGGGGAGCCGGGGGCGACGACGATCGCCCGGATGATCCGCTCGGGGTGGTCGGCGATCATGCGCCAGATCACGGAACCGCCCATCGAGCTGCCCACGACGACGGCTCGGTCGATCCCGAGCCGGTCGAGCAGCGCGAACGCGTCGTCGGCGAGATCCCCCATTCCGCGGGTGGCGTCGATCTTCTTCTCGGGATCGGCTTCGCCGTAGCCACGCTGGTCGGGGGCGATGCCGTAGATGCCCTCCGGCAGGGATGCGAGGGTGGTGTCCCACCAGGTGGCGTTCGACAGGTTGCCGTGGAGGAACAGGACCGGGAGACCGTCGGGGGTACCGACGCTCAGCACCCTGGTCGTGATCCTCGACGAGACGACGGTGGTCGCATGGATGCCGAGGGCCGGCGATGGCGTCACGGCGCGCTCCTTCCCTTGTACATGAGGCCACGTGAGATGAACCCCATGACCTGCTCGAAGACCTCTTCGCTGGGCTTGCTCGCGTCGCGGATCACGTACTTCCAGCCGATGTACTCCGAGATCGCCATGAGGATGTCGGCGGCCGTCTCCGCGTCGAGCGATGCGTCGAGCTGCCCGGCGTCGATGGCAGCCTGGATACCCCTGCGGTAGGCCGCGCCGAGCGTCTGGTAGTGCCAGCTGTACAGGTCCACGTCGACGAACTCGGCCTCACGCACCACCTTGTACAGGGCGGTGTGTTCGTTGATGAAATCGAAGAACGTCAGGAAACCGATCCGTTCCATCTCCATGCGGTCGGTCTCGTCGCCGATGGCGGTGGCGATAGCGCGGCGCAGGGAGGCGTTGAGCTCGTGGACGAGTTCCACGTACGCAGCCTTCTTGTCGGGGAAGTAGACGTAGAAGGTCCCCTGGGCGACGCCCGCCCGCCTCGTGATCTCGGAGACGGTTGCTCGGTCGAACGAGTACTCCCCGAAGACCTCCTCGGCGGCCTTGAGAAGGGCGGCGCGTGTCGCCCTGCCCCGCTCTGTCCGGGGTTGGCCCACGCCGTCGGCGACTTCGGTCACATCGACCTCAACTTGACAGGTGACTCAGGTGTCATGTTCTAGCAGCGGGTTCACGTGCCGTCAATCGGTTCGGGACCGGTGGGCACCGTCCCAGTCCCTCCGGCGCGCGATCGACGCCACGTCCATGGCCGCGACCCATCCCGATAGCCTGATCACTTCGAGCAACTCGTCGGAAGCATGAAGGGAAGGGCGATGGTCGCAACGGTCGCGATCTTCCTGGTGGCGGTGACGGCCGAGCTGGGTGGCGTCTACGCCGTCTGGCAATGGAGGAGGCACGGGGCATCGCTGTGGCTGGTGCCCGCCGGCCTCGGCGCGCTCTTCCTGTATGCCGTGATACAGACCTACCAGGCGGAGTCCCAGTTCGGACGTCTCTACGCCGCCTACGCCGGCGTGTTCCTGGTGGGTGCCATGGCATCGGGCTGGCTTCTGGAGGGGTTCCGGCCCGACCGGTTCGATCTCATCGGAGCGGCGCTGGTCGTCATCGGCATCTTCACGATTCTCTGGGGTCGATCTCTCGTCGCCTGACACCCCCGGACGGGCGCCGACAACGGCTCCGACCGGCCCGATGACGTGATCCGGCCGGTTCGGGCACGTGCTCGAGAACGGGGATGTCGAGCACGTCTCCGGCATCCTGGGTGAGGACACCGTGGAGCTCCTCGAGTCGTGGCGAGCCTCCCCGGCCCAAGCGATCCCGACCCGTCACGAGCAGGCGGCCGGGTTCACCGCCGCCACCCATGGGAGATCGACCGGCAAGGCCGAAGCCGCAGCGGCCATCGGCGTTCCGATGGTGATCGCCGCCGTGCGGCCGGGAACGAGTGGAACCTCTTCGCAACCAAGGCTCTGCCGTCTCGCAGCCTGTCACCTCGTCGCGCCCGACCCTGACCTCGATGACGTCGAAAGACCGGACGAAGACAGCGCCCTCGGTCCAGCACCGAGCGCCTCGCCGACGAACGGGTGAGCCGCGCCGCGGCATCCGGTGACGTCGACAGCGCCACGTCGTCATCCTTGAGAAGATCAGCCCGCCGGCAGCTCGGCAGCTCTCCCACGACCACCGAAGGCCCTTGCGGGACAAGGACTTTCGTTCGTAGCGGGGGCAGGATTCGAACCTGCGACCTTCGGGTTATGAGTCGCCTTCGGAGGGTTTTCATCAGTTTCCATCATTGCTCAAAATCGTTTGCTGGCAAGGGTTTTCGCAGGATCGCCATGATGGCCGATACCTGTGGATAACCCCTCGTATCGGCCCATCCGTTAGAAGATCCGTTAGAAGAATCAAATCTCGCCTACTCGACGAGGGCGAGCACGTCCGTGATGACGACATTGGCCGCGGCGTCGATATCGTATCCCTCCGGCCAGGCCGTCACGAGCGCACGGAGGTCGTCGCGAAACGCCGAACGGGTCAGCTTCTCGCGCAGGTTCCGCACGGCACGACTCCTGGTGTAGCTGTCGGGACGGTACGGAGCGAAGGCCTCGACGATCGAGGCCGGCGTCACGCCAAGCTTGGTGATGGCCAGCCACAGGTCGAATAGGTCACGTCCCTTCGATCGCTGAAACAAGGCCCGGATCTTCGTGGCGACGACCTCGGGGAGGGTGAACGTGAGGACCTCGCCGCCGCCGCGGAACCACGAGGACTCGACATGGAATGGAATCCTGATCGGTGGGCTGGCCGGTGACCGTTCGAACGTGTTGACCTCGATCTTGACCCGCATCTGGCCTCCACCCGTCTCGTGCGGGGCACGCAGGAACATCTTGGGATGCTCGGTGATCCTGGTTCGCACCTCCATGCCGAGTCGGTCCCCGATCCGGGTGACCGCCCTGGTGAGCTCTCGGATTCCACCACCGGTACTGCGCACGTAGTCGAGGTCCTCGCTGTAGCGGAACGGTTCGGGGGCATGGAGCTTGTGCAAACAGGTGCCGCCTCGGAACACCAGCTCGTCGCCGAGGTAGTCGTCGTTGGCGATCTCGACGATGAGCCGGGACAGCACCAGATCCTGCTCGACCTGCTCGACCGTCGGCCACGGCACGGTACGACCCCATTCGGTGATCGCCGCTCGTGGGATCACGACGACTCCTCGTCCGGATACTCGGCGACGACCACGTTCCAACGCCGATCGAGGTTCCCGGATCGTCCCCGGCCTGGATCCAGCGGAGTGGGCGTCGTCCGTGTGGACGCACCCGGGATCAGCGGATCGGTGTCGACTTCCACGTCGACCTGTCTGGCCATGTAGTCGAGGAGCCACCCGGTGCGTTGGACGATCGACGCCGGGTAGTCGGAGGCCACCTCGGCGAGACGACCAACATCGAGGGCGCCTTCGACCAGCATATCGCCGATGATGGTTGCCACGTTGAACAACGCCCCACTCCGATTCGGGAACGACACGAGATCGAGCACGGTGACCTCCGGGGTCGAGACACGCATGGTCCCGGTCGGAGTGTTGACGACGTCGGTGGGACGATTCGACGTGTGCACGGACGTGACGAACTCGATCCGGACCCGCCCGAATGTCCGCGGCCGGAGCCTCGCCGGTGTCATCACCTGGAAGACCTGAGGGCGCTGATGGGAGAACCCGTGGATCTCGGCAGCCGAGAGGAGACAGACGTAGTAGTCGTGACCGAGGTGGCGCATCATCGGGTCCACAAAGTGAGCCGCCGGGACGGCGCCCCAGGAGCGGAACTCAGGCGGGATCGCAACGTACAACCCTTTCGTCGGGCTGAACAGCAACCCGCGCCGCCGCGACTGGGCCAACGATGGTGCCACGTGATGCTCCGGAATCCCCAGGAGCTCAGCGACCTCGGCCGTGGTCGCCCAATGTCGGCCCCGAGCCAGCAGCCAGTCGGCCAGCTCGCGAGGTTGAAGCGAGTCTCCTGCGTCAGTCATGTCTCGATCCTAACCAGAATCTTTAGTTTCGTTACAGGATCGACACGCATGGGAGGGCATTGCTCCCTGTGGCCTTCCAGCCGGGTCACCGGTCACCGAAGACCTCCCTCACCTGTTCGGCGG
>CAZPAV010000022.1:0-44252 GCA_964584755.1 uncultured Acidimicrobiaceae bacterium | reverse complement strand
GCCCTACCGGAGGCGTTCGTCGCCGCGGTCGCCGGCGGACCACCCGCGCTGCAGGAGGCAGGGGAGCACGTCGCCGCCGCGGTGGCGTACGGCGACGGCTTCGTCGCCGCGCTCGAACGGCTCCGCACACGCCTCGAGGACGCCACCGCCGATCGGGTCATCACCACGATCGTCGCCGCCCACGGCACCGGTGGCGCCCGCGTGGGGAGGATCCTCGCCGCGCTCGGCGTCTCGGTGGCGGACGAGCTGCGCCTCCGCAAGGCCCACCACGCCGCCCTCACCGAGCAGCGCCTCACCGCGGTGGTCGCCCTCGTCGCGCCGTGGGGGCTCCTCGCCCTCACCATCGCCACCAACCCCCAGGCCGCGGAGGTGTACCGCACCGCACATGGGACCCTCCTCCTCGCACTGGGCCTCGGAGCCACCGGAACCGGCTACCTGCTCGCCCGCCGCACCGCTCGCCTCGCTCGACCGCCCCGGGTGTTCCGATGATCGCGATCCTCGCCGTCGCCGCCGGCTTCGGGGTCTTCCTCCTCACCGCGGGGTACCGTCCGCCCGCGCTCGTCGAGCGCGTCGGGCGCTACCTGCGACCGGAGCCCGCCACCCCCGAGCGGACCCCCACTGCGGGCGAGCGGCGGCTGCGGCGGGCCGGGGTCGACTGGTCCCCGACGGAGGCCTGGATCCGGCGTGCCGCGGCCACCGGTGCCGGGACCGTCACCGGCGCCGTCCTCGCCCAGGGCGACCTCTTCGTCACCGGCCCGGGACGCTCCCTTCCCGGCCTCGTCGTCCTCGGGGCCGTCGCCGGCCGGCTCCTCCTCGAGATGTGGATCAGCACGAGGATCCAGCGCCGCTCCCGTCGACTGCGCTTCGAGCTGCCGGTCGTCGCCGACGTCCTCGCCCTCCACGTCCTCACCGGCGAGCCGGTCGTGGCCGCCATCGAGCGGTACGTGGCCGTCGCCGGCGGTGTCGCCGCCACCGAGCTGACTCGGGTCCTCGCCCGGCACCGGGAGGGCGCGGGCCTCCCCGAGGCCCTCCAGGAGGCCTCCCGCTCCACCGCCGATCCCGAGGCGGGACGGCTCTACACGCTCCTCGGACACGCCCACGTCACCGGCGGCCGTCTCGCCGACGCCCTCGCCGAGCTCTCCCGGGACGGGAGGGCCGCGCTGGCGAGAGAGGTCACCAGCGAAGGGGGACGGCGAGCCCTCGCCTCCTACGGCCCGGTCCTCGCCCTCATGGTCCCCATCACGCTCCTGTTCCTGCTGTACCCCACCATCGTCGGGCTGAGAAGCCTGGCGACCGGACCCTGAGAGAGGAGGTGACCATGTGGCAGGAAGAACGAGGCGCCACCACCGTGGAGTGGTTGGGGCTCGCGACGATCGCGGTGCTCGTCATCGCCATGCTGCTCCCGCAGGTGCGCGACGCGGCGGCCCAGGTGTGGGCGAGCATCGTCGCCCAGCTCACGGGCTTCTTCGCGTAGACGACGGCAGCGCCACCCTGGAGGGCATGGCGGCGATGGCGGTGGTCTTCCTCCTCCTCGTCGTCGTCGTCCAGACGGCGTTCCTCCTCGTCGCCCGGGACGTCGCCGCGTCGGCGGTGGCGGCGGCCGCGCGCCGCGCCGCGCGCGAGGGAGCCGTGCCCGGGCACGAGCGGGACCGGCTCCTGACGGAGCTCGCCACCACCGTGCCCGGCGCCGCCGCCATCGAGGCGGAGGTCGTCCGCCGCGGGGACGACGTCGTCGCCACCGCGGCCTTCGCGTGGCGCCCCCCGGGACCGGATCTCGTGCCGGTCGTCGTCCGGGTCCACGCCGCCGTCCCCGCCGCCTCACCACCGTGAGTCGGGGAACCGCGCTCCTCGAGACCCTCGTGGTCGGGTTCGCCGTCGTGCTCCTCGTCGCCCAGGCCCTCGTCACCCTGGGTCGCCTCGAGCGGGCCGCCGAGGACGTGAGCGAGGCGGCACGACTCGCCGCGACGTGGACCGCCCGCCGCGGGATCCCCGACGAGGCGGCGCGCCGCGTCGCCGAGCTCCTCCCCGAGGCCCGGGTCAGGGTGGAGTCCGCCGGCGATGCGCTCACCGTCGTCGTCGACCTCGACGTGCCCCTCGCCGGACCCGGCCGGTCGCCTCTCGTCCGGACGGTGACGGGACGCGCCACCGTCCGGCTCAGCCGGTACCGGAGCGGCCGGTGACCGAGCGCGGCGCGATGCTCCCGCTGCTGGCCGCTCTCGTGTTCGTGGCCCTCGTCGTCGTCGCCCTCGCCGGGGACGTCGCCCTCTACGCCGCCACCTACCGGGAGGCCGCGTTCGCCGCCGACGTCGGGGCGGAGGCAGGCGCCGCGGTCATCTCCGAGAGGGCCGCGTACGGGGGCCGCCTCCTCCTCGACCCGCCGGCGGCGGAGGCGGTGGCGATCGCGGCGGCGCGGGCGGCCCGCCCCCGAGTGGACCGCTCGGTGGATGCCGTCGCCACCGACACGGAGGTGTGTGTCACGGTCGTCGAGCCGTTCCGGCCCCGCTTCCTCCTCGGCGTCGTCGCGGGGGACGCCACGGTTCGGACCGCTGCCTGTGCCGTGCCGCGACGAGGGTGATCCCCGGAGGCACTAGCGTCACGCCGACGTCGCCGACGGAGGACCATGGAGACCATCCTCGTCTCGGACACCCGCATCGAGTACACGCGCCTTCCCGCCGCCAGGGAGGGTCTCCCGACCCTGCTCCTCCTCCACGAGGGGCTCGGCTGTGTCGCCCTCTGGAAGGACTTCCCCGAGCGCCTCGCGACGACCACCGGATGCGAGGTCGTCGCCTACAGCAGGCCGGGGTACGGAGGCTCCGACCCGGTGCCCCTCCCGCGACCGACCACCTACATGCACGAGGACGCCGCCGCCCTGCCCGACATCGTGGCCGCGCTCGGCATCGATCGCCTCGTCGCCTTCGGCCACAGCGACGGTGCCTCCATCGCCATCATCGCGGCCGGCTCGGGCCTCCTCCCCGGCCTCGTCGGCCTCGTCCTCGAGGCGCCACACGTCTTCACCGAGTCGGTGGGCCTGGCGTCGATCCGGCGCGCCGGCGACGCCTACCGCCGGGGAGACCTCCGCCGCCGTCTCGAGCGGTACCACGGGCCGAACGTCGACGTCGCCTTCTGGGGCTGGCACGACGCGTGGACCGACCCCGACTTCACGACCTGGAACCTCGAGAAGTTCCTCCCCGGCATCGAGATCCCGGTGCTCCTCATCCAGGAGGAGCAGGACCCGTACGGCACGCAGGCCCAGCTCGACGCCATCGCCGCCGGGGTGGCCGGCCCGGTCGAGCGTCTCCTCCTCCCTGGGTCCGACCACTCCGCCCACCGGACCCATCCCGAGACCGTCGCCGCGGCGACGGCGCACTTCGTGCGCGACCTGGCCGGACCCTGAGACGCCTCACGGGCGCGACGGGACCTCGGGGATCCGGCCGTAGCGGTGGCGGAACAGGAAGTAGGCGACGGCTCCCGCGGGGATGGGAGTCCAGAACTGGAAGAGCCGGTAGGCGAGCGTGGCCAGGAGCGCCTGCGACGACGGGATCCCCGCCAGGGTGAGCGTCCCCACGAGCCCCGCCTCGACGAACCCGAGGCCGCCGGGCGTGAGCGGGATCATCCCGAGGACGGCGGCGGCGGCGAAGGCGAGGAGCACGAGGCTGGGCCGTGGCTCGGCGCCGATGGCGACGAGCGCCACCACGAGGGCCAGATAGTCGAGCATCCAGTTGAGGACGGCCACTCCCAGGGCGCGCTCCCAGCGCCGGCCGAGCGCACCGACGACCTCGTCCCGACGATGCACGAAGCTCTCCGCGGTGACCTTCCAGGGTCGGCGCAGCCGGGCCGCGACCCAGCCGACCCCTCGCTCGACGAGGAACCCGGAGGCGTGGAGGGGACGATCGAATCGAACGAGCACCACGACCGCCAGGAACATGAACACGAAGAGGACGGTTCCGACGATGGCGACCGGGAGGAGACCGCGCGGCACGGGAGCGCTCAGTCCGGCGAGGACGAGGGAGACGCCGGGGAGGGCGAGGAGCACGAGTGTCGAGAGTGCCGACGTGGCCGCCAACCCCGCGGCGGCACGGCCCGCCGGAACCCCCGAGACGGAGAGCATCCCGTAGTACGCGGCGCCGGCGATCATCTGCCCCCCCGGGATCACCTTGCCGAGCGCGTTCGCCGTCAGGTGTGAGGTCGCCGCGACGAACCAGGAGACCCCGGGCACGGCGATGCGCACCAGCTCCCAGAAGGCGACGAACGCTCCCGCCTCGAGGAGGAACATGAGGAGGAACCAGCGCCACTGGACCCCGCCGAGCTCCGCGGCCTTGGCGAACATGTCGCTGAGTTGCGGGAGGAAGAGGTAGAGGGAGACGAGAGCCACGAGGAGCATGAGACCGCGTAGCGCGATCTTGGTCCACGGGAGGGGACGAGCTCGGCGGTCGGGAAGGGAATCGGTCATCGTGCCTCGGGTCGGGAAAGCCTACCCCCGTGACCGGGGAGGACCCCGCACCGAGGAACCGACTCGCTGTCGCCATCGCCGCGAGCCATGCTCTCCGCCGGCCCGTTCGGCCAAGACGTGGTGACCGCGGCGTCGTCTCGCCGTGGAGCCCGGCGCGGGCCGTCTCACTTGCAGGGAGGATCCATGGAACGGCAAGCCGTCGATTTCCTGCCCCTCGTGACGACGACCCTGTCGATCGTCTTCGCCGCCGTCCTCTATCGGCACTGGCGGCGGAGGCCGAAGAGCATCTACATGTTCTGGTGGATGCTCGGGGTCGTCGTCTATGGACTGGGCACGCTGTCGGAGAGCCTCAACACGCTCCTCGGCTGGAGCGAGCCGGTGTTCCGGCTCTGGTACGTGGCCGGAGCGCTCATGGGAGGCGTGTTCCTCGCCCAGGGGACCGTCTATCTCCTCCTCCGCCGACGCACCGCGAACCGGTTCACCGCCGGCATCGTCGCCTACCTGGCCGTGGCGACCCTCTTCGTGCTCATCGTGCCGATCGACCACGCCCTCGTCGAGCCGTTCCACCTCACGGGACGGGTCATGTCCTGGCAGTGGGTCCGGCTGTTCTCCCCGTTCGTCAACACCTACGCCCTGTTCTGGCTCGTCGGTGGTGCGATCTGGTCGGCGGTCCGATACCTGCGCAGTCGCACCGGGTCCCGCCGGCGGGTGGCCGGCAACGTCGCCATCGCCGTGGGGGCCCTCCTCCCCGGGATCGGCGGATCCTTCGCCCGCTTCGGGCGGGTCGAGGTCCTCTACGTGACCGAGCTCCTCGGACTGGCGCTCATCTGGTTCGGGTACCGGCTCATCGTCAACGACCCGACCCCGTCGATCCACCCGGCGCAGGCGGCCTCCCCCGCCTCGTCGTCCTGACGGGTCACGCCTCGAGGGCGGCCGAGAGGCGGAACGGACGGCCGGCGGCCACCATCCGCTCGTCGATCCGGCGCAGGTCGCCCGGACGCGGTCCCGTGTAGAGGAGCGCCGCGAAGGAGAGCGCCACGGTGGCCAACGCCGGGGCCGCGGCTCCGGCGCCCAGACCCAGGGCGAACCCCACGACGGCCGGCGAGAGGGCGAACGTCGCCGTGAGCAGGAACCTCTTCGTGTAGATGGCGCGGAGCTCCTCGTTCGAGACGGCCGACAGGATCCCCTCCTCCCCCATCCTCCGGAACCAACCCATGACGGCGAGATCGACCACGGCGATCCCGGCCACGACGGCCGTCACCACGCCGGAGACGTGCCCCGATCCGGTCGTGAGGAGACCGGCGGCGGCGCCGAGGAGGACGTCGACGCCGAGGAACGCGGCCCACATCCGTCGCAGGGGACGGACCGTGAGCCCCGTGGGGGTTCCGACGGTCACGCCACGACCCCCAGCCCACGTCCGACCGCGACGAACGCCTCGGCCCCCCGCTGCAGGTCGGCGTCGTCGTGGGCCGCCGAGATCATGACCCGGATTCGGGCCTTTCCCCGCGGCACCGTCGGGTACGCGATCGCCTGGGCGAACACGTCCTGCTCCTCGAAGAGCCGCCGTGAGAACTCCCCGGCGATCTTCTCGTCACCGAGCATGACGGGGGTGATCGGTGTCTGCGAGGCACCGAGATCGAAGCCGGCGCTTCGCATCATGTCGCCGAAGGTGCGGGTGTTCTCCCACAGTCGGTCCACGAGCTCGGTGGAGGACTCGAGGACGTCGACGGCGGCGATGCAGGCCGCCACGTCCGCCGGCGTCACCGCCGAGGAGAAGAGGAAGGGTCGGCCCCGCTGCCGCAACCAGTCGACGAGCTCCCTCGAGCCGGCGACGTACCCTCCCACCACGCCGAAGGCCTTCGACATCGTGCCCACCTCCACGTCGACCCGCCCGTGGAGCCCGAAGTGGTCGACGATGCCGCGCCCCCCGCGTCCGAGCACCCCCTCTCCGTGGGCGTCGTCGACCATCACCATGGCGTCGTAGGCGTCGGCCGCGGCGACGATCCCGTCGAGGGGGGCGAGATCACCGTCCATGGAGAAGACGCCGTCGGTGACGACGAGGATGCGCCGCGTCCCCTCCTCCCGTGCCTCGGCGAGACGCGCCCGCAGCCCGTCGACGTCGCCGTGGGGGTAGATCGTGCGGCGGGCCCGGGCGAGCCGGACCCCGTCCACGATCGAGGCGTGGTTGAGCTCGTCGGACACGATGACGTCGCCGTCCCCCACGAGCGCGGGGATGACCGCGAGGTTCGCGGCGAAGCCGGATTGGAGGGAGATCGCGGCGGGCACGCCCTTGAACCGCGCCAGACGGGCCTCGAGCTCGTCGTGCAACGTCGTGGTGCCGGCGATCGTGCGCACCGCGCCGGGACCGACCCCGAAGCGGTCGAGTGCCGCCTTGGCGGCGGCGACGAGCCGGGGATCGCCGGCGAGGCCGAGGTAGTTGTTCGAGCAGAAGTTGAGGACGCGACGGCCGTCCACGACGAGCCAGGCCCCCTGGCGGGAGTCCACGTGCCGGATCGTCGTGTACAGGCCTTCGTCTCGCAGCCGCTGCAGCTCCTCGACGAGGAAATCGGTCTTGCCCATCGAGCCTCCTTCAGCCGAGCGGGCCGTCGGCGTGGGACGCGTCGGGGAACAACACGACCTTGCCGCACTGCCCGGATTCCATGAGCGCGAACGCCTTCTCCCAGTCGTCGAGCGCGAAGCGGTGGGTGACGAGCGGCGCCAGATCCACGGCGCCGGCCCGCATGAGGCCGCGCATCTCGAACCACGTCTGCCACAGCCGGCGACCGACGATCCCGTGCACGGTGGCCCCCTTGAAGACGACGTGGTCGTCGAGATCGAACACGATGCGCCGCGAGGTGAGTCCGAGGAGCGCCGCCTCTCCCCCCGGCTTGAGGAGACGGAAGCCCGTCTCGATCGCGGCGGGAGCCCCGGACATCTCACAGAGCACGTCGACGCCGCCGCCCCCGGTCTCCTCCCGCACGATCGCCTCGACGTCGACACGGCCGGCGTCGAGCGCGAGGTCCGCCCCCATGACGCGGGCGAGGTCGAGCCGGTAGGCGCTCACGTCGGTCACGAAGACGGAGCGGGCGCCGAGGGCCTTCGCCGCGCCGACCGCCATCAACCCCACCGGCCCGGCGCCGGTGATGAGCACCTTCCGGCCGGAGACCCGGGGCGTGGTGACGGTGTGGACCGCGTTCCCGAAGTTCTCCTGGAGCGAGGCGATCGAGTACGGCATCTCGGGCGGGTCGCACCAGGCGTTCTGGGCGGGAACGGCGACGTACTCCGCGAAGGCGCCGTCCCGGTGCACGCCGAGGATCCGCGTGTTGGGGCAGAGGTGGCCCTGTCCGGTGCGGCACCAGCTACACCGGTTGCAGACGACGTGCGACTCCACCGAGACGAGCCGGCCGATCTCGGGTTCCTCCACCTCGGCCCCCCGCTCCACGACCACGCCGGTGAGCTCGTGGCCCACGGTGACGGGGGCGACGACGTGCCGGGCCGCCCAGGGGTCCCAACGGAGGATGTGGAGGTCGGTACCGCAGATCGAGGTGGCACGAACCTCGACGAGCACCTCGTCGGGAGCGACGGCGGGAACGGGAACCTCCTCCATCTCGAACCCGGGACCGGGCGCGGTCTTGCGGAGGGCACGCATCGCACCTCGAACGCTAGCGGTGCGCCGCCGTCGAACCGGCGCCATCCCCACGGGATCCGTCGCGCCACGAGCCGCCGCCGGGTGCCGGGGAATCGTCGCCGGCCCCCCCGGGGTTGGGGTGACGTGGGCGAACTCCTCCTGCCTCGCACCGACACCGGCGTGCTCGCTCAGCTCGGGCTCACCCTGACCGCGCTCGTCGCCGCCCTCTGGCTGGTCCGCCGCCGATCCGAGCTGCGCATCCTCGTCGTCGGCCTCGCCACCCTCGCCCTGGCCCTCATGGCGCTCCGCGCCCTTCACTGACCCTCCCGCACCGGAGCGGTCAGCTCGGGGGCGTCGTTCGTCACCCGGTTCACGAGCGTGGACACCGCGTGCTCGGCGAGGGACTCCGCCGGGTACGTCGCGAGGAGGTCTCGCAGCGCGTCCGGGTCGTCGAGGTCGGGGTCGAGCCAGGGATCCCACGCCTGGGGCGGGAGGATCACCGGCATCCGATCGTGGAGCCGGCCGACGAGCTCGTTGGGACGGCCCGTGACGATCGTGCAGGTGCGGAGACGCCCGCCGCCGTCGGGGTCCTCCCAGCTCGACCAGAGTCCGGCGAGGGCGAGGGGCCGGCCGTCCCGCCCGTACACGTAGTGTGGGACCTTCCCGCGGCGACCCTCGCGCCGCTCCCATTCGTAGAACCCGTCCGCCGGCACGAGGCAGCGGCGGTGTCGGAACGGGTCCCGGAACGCGGGTCTCGTCGCCAGGGTCTCGGCGCGGGCGTTCACGAGGCGGCTCCCGATCCGCGGATCCTTGGCCCAGAACGGCACGAGTCCCCAGCGGAGGGTCCCGAGCAGGCGCTCACCCTCGTGGTCGACCACGGCGTACACCTCGGTGGTGGGTGCCACGTTCCAACTCCGGGGTCGCGGTCCGGCCACGATCCGGTCGACGCGGAACCACTCCGCGTACCGTTCGGGCTCCTCGGCCTGGACGATCCTGCCGCACATGCTCCCATTCTGCCCCCGGACGGGGTCCGGGAGGTGACCCTCCGCACGGAAGCCCCGTGTACGTGCCCGAAACAGGACTTGACCCCACCCCCTGTGGGGTGGGACAATGGACCCAGGTGCCCCGACCACGACGCGAGGAGAGTGAGGATGGGCAACCGAGCGGACGCCGCCCGCCGCCTCACCATCGCCCGAGGTCACCTCGACGCGGTCATCCGGATGGTCGACGAGCAGCGGTACTGCATCGACGTCCTCCATCAGCTCTCCGCGGTCCAGGGAGCCCTCGAGCACGCCCGCCGCGAGCTGCTCGCCGGACACCTGCGCCGGTGTGTGCCGGCGGCGGTCCGTGCCGGGCGCACCGACGACATCGTCGAGGAGCTGCTCGCCACGATGTTCGGCGCACCACCCCGGGGCTCCCGGGCGACGAAGGAACGACCGGTCTCCACGGAGACCACGAACGAGAGGAAACCTGACATGACGAAGCTCCTGGATCCCGTCTGCGGCATGCAGGTCGACGACACGGCCCTCCGCGCCGAGGGGTACGACGCCTACGCGTTCTGCTCCCCGGGATGCCGGAAGGCGTTCCTCGCCGACCCCGAGCGCTTCCTCGCCGGCGCCTCCGAAGACGCCGAGCACGAAGGCCACCACCACATGACCGCGGAGCACGGACACGGCGGGTGCTGCGGGGGCCACGGTCACCACGCCGCCGAGCCCGCGTCCTGAGCGCCCCGGTGGCCGAACGTCGCACCGTCGATCGCCACCGGGCCCAGGCCGAGGTCACGCGCCGCTACGACCGCATGGCGGCCCTCTACGACCTCTACGACGCCCCCATGGAGCTCGCGGGCACGCGGAGGAGGCGGAGACGCCTCCTCCGCGCCGCGCGGGGCGCGGTGCTCGAGGTCGGCGTCGGCACCGGGAGGAACCTCCCCCACTACCCCGAGGAAGCGACGGTGACCGGCATCGACGTCTCCGCCCGGATGCTCGACCGTGCCCGGCGGCGCGCCGCGCACCGATCGGGAGTGGAGCTCCTCGAGGCCGACGTCCAGGACCTCCCCTTCGCGGACGCCTCCTTCGACGCCGCGGTGGCGACGTGCGTCTTCTGCTCGGTGGCCGACCCTGTCCGGGGCCTCCACGAGCTCGGTCGCGTGCTGCGCCCCGACGGCACCGCCCTCCTCCTCGAGCACGTGCGACCCCGCAACCCGATCCTCGGTCGCCTCGCCGACCTCCTCTCGCCCCTCACCCGCCGGGTCTTCGGCTTCCGGATCGACCGCCGCACCGAGGAGAACGTCGCCGCCGCCGGTCTCGAGATCATCCACGTCCGTCGGAGCGGCGTCTGGCGCGAGATCGTGGCGCGGCCCTCCTCCCCGACCCGGCCATCTCCCCGCGACGGGAGCTCCCGCCGGACATCACGAGAACCATGAGCGACCCCGTCCACGTCCCCACCGAGAGCCCGCTCGAGACCACGGCCGCGCCGAGCCGGACCGGCGGCGGGCCGCGGGCCCTGCTCACCGCCCGGGGAGTCACCAAGGCGTACCGGCAGGGCGGGCTGCTGCGACGGCGCCTCCGCCCGGTGCTCCTCGACGCCGCCGTCACGCTATACCCCGGAGAGGTCGTCGGCCTCGTCGGCGAGAACGGATCGGGCAAGTCGACGTTCATGAAGATCCTCGTCGGCAGCCTCGCTCGTGACGGCGGCACCGTCACGAGGAACGGATCCGTCGGCTACTGCCCCCAGGAACCGATCCTCTACGAACGGCTCACATGTGACGAGCACTTCGAGCTCTTCGGCCGGGCCTACGGCATGGATCCCGGCGCCATGGAGCGCTCGCGCGACGAGCTGTACCGAGTCCTCGACTTCACCACCTACGCGCAGACGCGAGTCGAGGAGCTCTCGGGCGGGACCCGGGCCAAGTTGAACCTCGGGCTCGCCCTCCTCCCCGACCCGGACCTCCTCCTCCTCGACGAGCCCTACGCGGGCTTCGACTGGGACACCTACCTCCGCTTCTGGGAGCTCACCGCGCGCCGCAGAGCGGCGGGACGTGCGGTGCTCGTCATCAGCCACTTCGTCGTCGACGCGGAGCGCTTCGACCGGATCGTCCAACTCCGGAACGGGAGGACGGTCCCGGCGTGACGACGATGCTCCTCACGAGGCGGTACCTCGCCGCGTACGCCCGCCGGCCGCTGAACCTGGCGCTGCTCGTCGTCGTCCCGGTGCTGTTCGTCGCCCTCGCGGCGTCGGCGATCACCGAGTTCGCCGCCATCCTCGGCGGCATCGACGACACCGCCTCCCTCGCCGCGCCCACCGCGGGCTGGGCGGCGGCCTTCCTCGCCGGGGTCGCCGGGTACTTCCTCGTCGAGGGCTCCTGGCGACCCGACCGGCGCCTCGCCGCGGCCGGCATGGGACCGCTGCGCATCGTCACGGCGAGGCTGACCGCCGGTCTGGCGCTCGCCGCCCTCGCCACGGTCGTGGCGTTCGGCACCCTGGCGATCCGCACCGAGGTCGCCCACCCGCTCCGGATCCTCGTGGGCACGGCCATCTTCGCCACGACGTACCTGGCTCTCGGCGTGGCGGTCGGTGCGGTGGTCAAGAACCCGCTGAACGGGTCCCTCGTCGTCGTCTTCCTCTGGATGTTCGACGTCTTCCTCGGCCCGGGGATGGTCGGTGGCGACATGCCGGCGACGAGGCTGTTCCCGACCCACTTCCCCACCTTCCTCCTCCTCGGCCGACCCTCCGGCCATGCCGGACCCCTCGGCGACCTCGGGTGGTCGCTGCTGTGGACGGTCGGTGGTCTCGCCGTCTCCGCGTCGCTCTTCGCCGCGACGACCCGCACCGGCGATCGGCGGCGGCCACGTCGCCTCGCCGGCGTGCGGCAGCGCATCCTGGCGGCGTTCACCTACGGATTCCGGGAGTACCGGCGCAACCTCACCATGTGGGTCCTGCTCGTCCTGTTGCCCGTCCTGTTCATCTCGCTGAGCTTCGCCGTCACCCCCGAGGAGCCCGCGCCCGTGGCGCTCGTCGAGGGCGGCCGCTCCACGATCCGCATCCTCTCCATGGCGGACGTCCACGGAGCCCTCATGGTTCCGATCACCGTGGCCTTCATCGCCGGTCTCGCCGGGATGTTCGTCGTCGTGAGCTCCCTCGAGGCGGACCGCCGCCTGGCGCTCGCCGGGATACGTCCCGCCGAGATCCTCACCGCCCGCCTCGGAGTAATCGGCCTCGCCGCCCTCCTCACCGCCGCGGTGTCGCTCGCCGTCACCGCGTTCGACTTCCTCCCCGCCCAGTGGGGCCCCTTCGCCCTCTCCAGCGTGATCGTCGCCTTCACCTACGGCATGATCGGTGTCCTCGTCGGCGCGCTCTTCGGACGACTCGGCGGGTTGTACGTCATGTTCCTGCTCCCGATGATCGACGTCGGGATCGCCCAGAACGTGATGTTCAGCGCCGCGCCACCGGACTGGGGTCGTTTCCTCCCGGCGCGGGGCTCCGTCCAGCTCCTCGTCGACGGCGCGTTCACACCGACCCTCGACCGCGGGGACGCCCTCCTCCTCGCCCTCGCCTGGCTCGTCGGCATCACGCTCGTCGCCGGTCTCGTCTTCCACCGCATCGCGGCACCGGAGCAGGCATGAGATCGCGACCCGAGCGACCCGACCACCACCGGCACGATGCGAACACCTTCGTCCCGAACACGGCGACGCCGGCTCCCCCACGGCCGGGTCGCCGCCGCCCCGGCCCCCGACGACCCGGGCCGGCACGACCGTTCCTCCTCCCCCCGGGCAGGGACGCGACGTGACCGGCCCGACTCCCCCCCACCCGCCGTCGGGGGCCGGGGCACCCCCCCACGTCGTCGACGTCGTGCTCGTCGTGAGTGCCGCCTGCCACCTGTGCGAGCACGCCCGGGAGATCCTCGGCCGTCTCTCTCACGAGTACCCCCTGACCTGGCGCGAGGTGGACATGGCCTCGGTCGAGGGCGCCGCGCTGGTTCGTGAGCTCCGGGTCCCCTTCCCCCCGGTCCTCCTCGTCGGCGGCCGCTACGTCGCCCACGGCCGCCTCTCCGAGCGGAGGCTTCGCCGCGTCCTCGACACGACCCTCGGCAGGGAGTGACATGGAGGGCATCTTCCTGGGCGGATCACTCCTGGCGGCGTTCCTGGCGGGGATGGTGGCGCTCTTCGCCCCGTGCTGCATCGTCTTCATGTTCCCGTCGTACCTGGCGGTGGCCGTTCGGAACCGTCGCTGGCGCCTCTTCCCCCTCACCGTCGTCTTCGCCGCGGGGATCGCCGTCGTCCTCGTCCCGGTGACCCTGGGCGTGGGTGTCCTCACCCGCTCCCTCCTCCGGTTCCATGGGCCGCTCTACGCGGCGGGCGGGCTCCTCCTCCTCGTCCTCGCCGCGCTCGCCGTCACGGGCAGGAGCTGGAACCTCGCCTTCCTGCGGGGCGCCCCCGACGTCGCCCGGACCGACAGCGCCGGGGTGTTCGCCCTCGGCGTTTTCTCCGGCGCGGCGAGCGCGTGCTGCGCACCCGTCCTCGCCGGCGTCGTCACCCTCTCGGCGGTCTCCCCGAGCCTGCTGCAGGGAGTCGGCCTCGGAGTCGCGTACGTCTTCGGCATGGTGTTCCCCCTCGTCGTCCTCACCGTCGCCTGGGACCGTGCCGGCCTCGCCGAGCGGCCTGCGATCCGCGGGCGTACCTTCCACTGGCGCCTCGGCCGTCACCGTTTCGTCACCAACACGTTCGATCTCGTCGCGGCGGCGGCGTTCGCCACGATGGGTGCCGTCCTGCTCGTCATCGCCGTCACCGGCGCCTCGGTGGCCACCGACCTGCAGGCCGGCATCGCCACCTGGCTCCAGCTTCGGCTCGCACCGGTCGTCGCCTGGCTCGATCCCGTCCCCGATGCGGTCGTCGGCATCGCCCTGGTCGGCATCGGCCTCGCCGCGGCGGCCGTGGCCGGACGGCGACGCCAGGTCCGCCGCGATCCCCGAGAGGAGGAAGAATGAGCAGGAAACGCCATGGGACTTCACGACCGGTGACCCCGCCCGACCCCCCGTCCCGCTCCCGTGCCAAGGTGTGGGGTTGGCTCGGGGTCCTCCTCCCCGTGGCCGTCGTCCTCGCCTTCGTGGCCCTCGGCGGTGGAGAGGACCCGTCGGTGACCGAGACGGGGAGACCGGCTCCCGACTTCGTGCTCCCGACGACGGTGGGAACGGAGGTGTCGCTCGCCGACGTCCTCGGTGACGGGGACGCCCTGCTCTACTTCTCCATGGGCGTCGGTTGTGACGCCTGCTTCGCCCAGATCCCCGAGATCGAGGACGCCCTCGCCGCGCGGGGGATCACGCTCGTCCCCATCATGGTGAACCCTCCGGAGGAGGTCGCCCGGGAAGCTCACCGCTTCGCGATCGACGTCCCGATCCTCATCGACGCCGACCGCCGCGTGTCGCGTGCCTACGGGATGATCGGTGTCTACGGTCACGCCGACCGACCGGCCCACAGCTTCGCGCTCGTCACCCGGGCCGGCGTGGTGACGTGGGTGAAGCACTACTCCACCATGTTCGTCCCGGAGGAGGATCTGCTCGCCGACCTCGGGACGACGTGAGTCGCCACCCCGACCCGAGGTCCCGTTCAGTCCGGGAGCGGTTCTGCCGATGACGGTCCGGTGGCCAACGCCCTCGAGTTCCGTGCCGTCGTCAAGGCCTTCGGGCCGGTCCGGGCCCTCTCCGCCCTGAGCTTCACCGCGCCGGTGGGAGGGGTGACCGTGCTCCTCGGACCCAACGGGGCGGGGAAGACGACGACCGTCCGGCTCACCACCGGCGCGCTCCTCCGTGACGGGGGCGAGATCCGCGTGTTCGGGCTCGACCCCTCCGTCGACTCCCACGGTGGCGAGATCCGGCGCCGGTGCGGCGTCGTTCCCCCGAAGCCGGCGTTCTACGACCGGCTCACCGGCCGGGAGAACCTGCGCTTCGCCGCCCGGGTCTTCGAGGCTCCCGAGGCGACGGTCGCCGCGGCCGCGGCGCGCTTCGGGATCGACGACGCCCTCGACCGGGAGGTCACCGGGTACTCGACGGGCATGCGCACCCGACTCGCCCTCGCCCGTGCCGTCCTCCACGACCCCGATCTCCTCCTCCTCGACGAGCCGACCGCCGGTCTCGACCCCGAGTCCTCACGCGCCGTCCTCGACCTCGTTCGGGACCTCGCCGAACGGGGACGCACCATCGTCATGTGCACCCACCTCCTCCACGAGGCGGAGGGCATCGCCGATCGGGTCGTGATCATCGACGGGGGAACGGCACGCGCCGAAGGTCACCCCGAGGAGCTCGCGGCCCGGCTGCTCCCCCTGCCGGTGGTCGTCTTCGAGGCCGAGGATCCCGACATGCTCGACCTGCTGGGAGCCATGCCCGGGATCGCCCGCGTCGAGCGCAACGGGGCCGTCCGGGCGACCCTGGAGCGAATCGGCGACCTCCCCGATCTCGTCGCGGCCCTCGTCGCCCGGGGAGTCCGGCTCACCCGGGTCGAGCCCCTGCGGCCGACGCTCGAGGAGCTCTACTTCGCGGTGCGGGGCCCCGGCGGGGAGGACTCGTGAGGCTCCACCAGGTCCTCGCCGTCGCCGCCGTCGACCTGCGGCGGCTGCTGAAGAGCCGCGACTACCTCGTCCCTCTGACGATCCTCGCCGGGATGTTCTTCGTCGTCTTCCCCCTCGTCGCGCTCGGCCTCGTCGGCGCGGTGGACCGGACGCCGCTCATGAGCCGCATCGGCGACGTCATCGGCACGCTGCCGGCACGCGTCCAGGAGCAGATCGTCGGCGACACGCCGGCGACTCGCACCGCGTACGGCCTCGCCGTCTACCTCTTCGCCCCCATCGCCATCGTCGTCCCACTGACCATCTCGTCCGCGGTCGGGGCGAACATCGTCGTCGGCGAGCGGGAGCAGGGCACCGGCGAGTTCCTGGCCCACAGTCCCCTCACCGTCCGGGAGATCTACCTCGGGAAGCTCGTCGCCAGCCTCGTCCCGGGGTACGTGGCGACCGCGGTCGGCTTCACCCTCTACTCCCTCGTGGTGAACCTCACGGTGGGTCGCCGTCTCGGAGGCTGGTTCTTCCCCACCGCGGGGTGGCTGCTGCTCATCGTCTGGGTCGTCCCGCCGTTCATCGCCGTCGCCTTGGCGGTGATCCTCCGCGTCTCGGCGCGGGTTCGCTCCGCGGCGGCGGCCCAGCAGGCCTCGACGTTGGTGACCCTGCCGGTGATCGTCGCCTCCTACGCCATCTCCTCGGGTCTCCTCTACAGCCCGGCCCCGACGGCGCTCGCCGTCGGATCCATCGCCTGGGTGCTCGCCCTCGTCCTCCTCCGTGGCGGAGGCGACGCGGTGCGTCGCGACCGGCTCCTCGGCGTCGCCGACCCGGCCGGGACGCCACCGAGGGGCGCCCTCATCGGGCGGCGAAGATCCGCGCCTGCTCCGCGCCGAAGCGCTCCACCACCACCGCCAGGTTCCACCCCAGCAGCGTGAAGTCGGCGGCGAGGGCCACGCCGGCGAGCCGCGCCCCCATCCCCGCGAACGCGCTCCCGTCGAGCCACACGGCACCCACGAGCGCCGCCACGGCGAGCACGTGGACCCGCAGGTGCCACCGGGCGGTCGCCGCCGGGAGGAGCTGCCGCATGTTCCGCACCTTGAGCGCTCCGACGAGCCCACGTTCCGTCAGACGCGCCTGGAGGCGCAGCCAGGTGAGGAAGGGAACGATCTTGTAGAGCATCCCCATGATCACCGACACGGCCACACCGGGGAGGAGCACGAGGCCGATGGTGACGACGACCCGCGGCGCCGCGAGATCGACCACGCCGACGGCGCCCAGCGCAGCGAGGAGCAGATCGAGGAGCAGCAGCACCATCGCCAGTCGCCAGAGATCCGTGGTGACGTCCCGGAGCTTGCGACGACGATGCGCCTGCAGCCACAGCGTCGCCGCCGCGTACACGGAGAAGGCGAGACCCAGGGCGACCATGCCCGCGGCGGCGATCGGCGCCCACCCGGCGAGCCGTCCCCCGAGCCAGAGGAGCAGGCCGACGAACACCGCCGCCGGAAGGACGTCCTGGAGGACCCCCGGGTACGACGGAGTCACCTGGAACATGGGTACGACCTGGAACGAGACGCCCATCACGAGCAGACCCACCCACCCGGCGACGGCCCACATGAGGTGGACGTCGGTGAGGTCCCGTCGCAACGGCATCCAGCCGGCGTGCCCGGCGAGGAGGACCACGCCGAGCAGGAGCACCACCAGGAGCGAGACGAGTGCCAGGCCCATGGCCCGTCCGGTGGCGTTGCGCCACACCCGGGCGGCGGCGGCGAGCGCGGCGACGAGGAAGCCGCCGAGCGCGACCCCGGCGAGGGCTCCCGCCGCCCCCGAGAGGGCGGGTCGAGAGAATCCCACGCCGAGGCCGAACAGCACCGTGGCGACGACGAGGAGCAGATGGGTCGAGGACGCGACCGGGCGCGTCGGGACCACCGGGACGCCGGTGACCACGGGGAGCACCTGGAAGATCGCCCCGACCATGACCATCGTCAGGAACCCGAGCGTGACCAGGTGCGTCGCCGCCAGCACCCCGGGCGTCCATCGGGAGAGGAGGGTCGCCGGGCCGGCCACGGCGAGGAGGATCCCGGCGGCCGCACCGAAGACCGGGGCGACGAGGAAGAACCGCAGCGGGACGCTGAGGGGCGGCATCCGCTCGAACTGGAGGCCGCCGTACCCCATGGGGGTCATGGTTCGAGGGCCTCCTCCACGGCGGCCTCCGCCACGGCATCCCCCCTCCGGAACACGAAGATCTCGACGGCGCCGGGACCGCGCACCACGGTGTGGTGGACCATGCCCTGCCTTTCGAGGAGGTCGTACAGCGGGAAGGGCTCCCGTCGGTGCCGGATGTGGAGGAACTCGCCCGGCTCGAGAGTGGCGGCGGCCTCCTGGCTCCGCTCCAGCGGCTCGCACGGCTCGAGCATGCTCACGTCGAGGTACCGCTCCCGGGCCGTCACCGCGACCTCACACCCGTCGCATCCGCTCGACCACCTCGCCACCCTCGGAACCGAAGGCGTTGTCGGTCATGGGGTAGAGGATCTGCTCCTCCTTCATGTTGTGTTGCTGGGTGAGGATCATGAATCCCTCCGCCTCCCCCAGGTATCCGTCGGCATCCCGCTCCTCGAGCGCGGCACGCATCGCCTCCAGCGCGTGACGCATCTGGGTGTGCTCCATCCGCATGACCTGCGTCGGACCCTCGACCATTCCGGTTCGGGCCTCGAACTCGGGGAAGAGCACCTCCTCCTCCCGCTGCAGGTGGCGCAGCGTCAGCTCGGCGAACTCGGAGAATCGGCGGTCGGCGAGCGCCCAATCGCCCGCGGCCACGGCCGCCTCGGCATCGGAGAAGCGCTCGTCGCAGGCACGGTGCTCGTGGGTCATGAACTCGGCGATCTCGGGCATGGGGCCTCCGTTCGGGCGGGGTGCCGATGGTACCCCTGCCCCCGCTCCACCGGACTCAGGCGGACGCGCCGCTCCGCCGGCTCCGACGCCTCCCGGCGTGCCCACCCGCGGGAGACTCCCAACGGAAGAACCGGATGGCGAACAGCAGTCCGACGATCCCCCAGAGCGCCACGTAGGCGAGGTGTCCCCAGGAGAAGGCCCACCCGGTGTGTTGCGGGTCGAATGCGGCGAAGAACGCCTCGTTGAAGTGCTTCAGGGGAAAGGCGTCGCCGAGGAGGACGAGCCAGCGCGGCGTGCTCTCGGAGGGCGCGATGAAGATCCCCGAGAAGAAGGCGAGCGGCAGGAGCGTCGCGTTGGCGATGGCCGTCGCCCCCTGGCCGGACGGTGCGACCGCGGCGATGGCCAGCCCCAACGCCCCGAAGGAGGCGGCCCCGACGAGGAGGGTGAGGAACGCGGCAGGGAGCGTCTGCGGGTACACGGCGAGCCCGTAGAACACCACCCCGAGGCCGACCATGATCACCACCCCGACCAGCGCCACGAACGCGCCCGAGATCATCTTCGCCGCGAGGTAGAGCCACGCCGGGACGGGCGTCCCGCGCACCCGCTTGAGGATCCCGAGGTCCCGCTGGTAGGCGGTCGTGATCCCGAGGTTGAGGTACGTGGCATTCGCCGCGGCGTACACCGCCAGCGCCGGCGCGTAGTACTGGGCGACGGTGATCCCCAGGTAGTCGATGCGCTCGTTGCCGAAGACGAGGGAGAAGATGACGAAGATGAGGACGGGGAAGGCGAGCGTGAAGAACGCCGAGACCGGGTTGCGCCGGAACAGGAGGTCCTGGTACCGCACCTGTCTCCACAGGAGCCAGAGGTCGGAGCGTCGCTCAGACACCGTCGCCTCCGGTGAGCCGCAGGTACACGTCCTCGAGCGACGGACGCGTGACGGTGAGTCCCGGGAGGTCGATCCCGCGCTCGAGCGCCCAGCCGGTGAGCCGATGGAGATCGGCGACCGGATCGGCGCTCCGCACCTCGACGACGTTGCCCACGGTTCGCACCGGGAGCGGGAGATCGCCGAGAGGAACCTCCGCGCCGAAACGGATGACCGCCGCCCCGTCGTCGCGTCCGCCGATCTCGTCGGGCGCCCCGGTGGCCACGATCCGACCGCGGGCCATGACGACGACCCGATCGGCGAGGTTCTGCGCCTCGTCCATGTAGTGGGTCGTCAGGAGCACGGTCTTGCCGAGGGCCTTGAGGTTCTCGATCATCTTCCAGGCGTGGCGACGCGCCGAGGGGTCGAAGCCGGTGGTGGGCTCGTCGAGGAAGAGGAGCTCGGGGTCGCCCACGAGACCGAGGGCCACCTGGAGCCGCCGCTGCTGCCCGCCCGAGAGCGTCCGGACCCGCGCGTCGAGCTTCGCCTCGAGCCCGACCACCTCGACGAGCTCCTCGGCGGGACGGCGTCGCGGGAAGAGGTCGCCGTAGAACGTCAGAGCCTCCCGCACCGTGAGCTCGGGCTCGACGGTCGTCTCCTGCAGCACGATGCCGATCCGCTCCTTGAAGACACGGTCCCCGTCGGCGGGATCGAACCCGAGCACGTCGACGTCACCGGCGTCACGGGGGCGGTACCCCTCGAGGATCTCCATCGTCGTCGTCTTCCCCGCCCCGTTGGGACCGAGCACCGCGAAGACCTCCCCCGCCTCGACGGCGAAGTCGATCCCCCGCACGGCCTCGAGCTCGCCGTACCGCTTGATCAGGCCTCGGACCGTGACGACCGCCATGACGGCGCATTCTCCCGTCGGCCCGTCGGTTTCCGCAACTCACCGGGCCGGCGGGCCCTGCAGGTCGCACCCGGCTCCCTCACCCCTCCCGCCATCGCCGGGGACGGTCTCGGATCCGGCCGAACCCCAGCTCGTCGCACAAGGCGAGGAACCGCCCCCGTGGCACCCCCTGCCACCGCAGGTCCTCGAGCGCGTCGGGTAGGGGGACGTCGGTGCGGAGCGTCGCGAGGTACCGGTAGAGCAGGGCCTCCTCCAGGTGGGTGAGGAGGTTCTCGCCGAGGCGGGCGGCGCCGCGCACCCCGACCTGCCACCGGGCCGGCTCCAGGGGGATCGCCTCGATGTGCCGGTGGCGGGACAGCACCGCCGCGGTCGACTTCGCTCCCCAGCCGGGAATGCCGGGGAGACCGTCGGCGGCGTCGCCGACGAGCGCCAGGTAGTCGGGAATGGACTCGGGCTCCACCCCGAATCGCTCCCGTACCGCCGCCCGGTCGACGAACCGCCCCCGTCGCCGGTCGTAGCCGACGATGCGTGGATCGCCGTAGAGCTGACAGAGATCCTTGTCCGGCGTGTGGACGACGACCCGCTCCACCTCCCCGGCCCAGCGGCGGGCGCCGGTGGCCAGCGCGTCGTCCGCCTCGTACTCGTACATCGACCACACGGTGATCCCGAGGGAGCGCAAGGCCCGCTCGGCGAGGGGGAACTGGGCCAGCAGTTCCCCCTCGACCCCGGCGGCGCTCTTGTAGGCGGGGAACACCCGGTTGCGAAACGACTCGACGACCGAGTCGAACGCGGCCGCGACGTGGGTGACCCCCGGTTCGGCGAGGAGCGCGAGGACGCCGGCGACGAGCCCGTGGACCGCACCCACCTCCCTCCCGTCGGGCGCGCTCCGCCGTGGCGCGCCGAAGTAGGCCCGGAACAGCTCGTAGGTCCCGTCGACGAGGTGGAGGAACACGTCCGGACGTTACCTCTCGACCGCTAGCGTGCAGGGCATGGACCCACCCGGCGTGCGTTCCGTCCTCCACGGTTCGGTCGAGCTGCGCAGCCCCTGGTTCTCGAACCGTTGGGAGCTGCGTACCGCCGCCGGTGTCGTCGCCGAGCTGGAGCGTCATCCCCGCCGCCACTGCTCCACGGTCCGGTTCCCCGACGGGACCCGCTGGCTCGTCGAGCCCCACGGATGGGGGGTCGTCCGCATCCTCGGCGACGAGGGCGAGCTCGCCCGGGTCACGCGCCGCTCCTGGTGGGGCCGGCGCTGGGAGCTGGGCTCCGCCGTGTGGGCGTACGAGCTCCTCTCCGACCCTCGTCCCCGTCGCTGGCACATCGCCGTGGGGGGGACGTCGGTGGCCCGGCTCTCCGGGTCGCTCGTCTCGTACAACCGCATCGACGTCGAGGCCTCGCTGGCCGTCCCCGTCGCGGCGCTCGTCCTCTCCTGGTACGTCGTCGCCCGCCCCTGGGAGGCCGCCACCCGCCCCTCCGATCTCGTCCCGGCCCCCATCCCCGGTGCGCCGCGTCCGGCGGCCGGCGCGACGTGAAGCGGTTCGGACCGCTCGTCGACGTCGCCTGGGTCGCGACCCACGGAGCCGACCCGGGAGTGCGTCTCGTCGACTGCCGCTGGTGGCTCGAGGAGCCGCGGCGGGCCCGCCGCGAGTACGCCGGTGGTCACCTTCCCGGCGCGATCCTCCTCTCCCTCGACGACGACCTCTCCGCCCGGGAGGGCCCGGGTCGGCATCCGCTTCCGCATCCCCGGACCTTCGCCGCCCGGATGGAGGCCGCGGGCGTGTGCCCGGAGACGACGGTCGTGGCCTACGACGATCGCGGGGGCGGCTTCGCGGCGCGCCTGTGGTGGATGCTCACCGCGCTCGGCGCGCCCCGGGTGGCGGTCCTCGACGGCGGCATCCAGGCATGGCTCCGTGCCGGGCGTCCGCTCGAGCGGCCCACGCCACCGACCCGGTCCTGTCGATTCGGACCGGTCCCCGCCTCCTGGCCCGGGACGGTGGACCGCCGGGAGGTCGCGTCCCTGCTCGGACGTCGGCCGCTCGTCGACGTCCGCACCCCCGAGCGGTTCCGCGGAGAGACGGAACCCATCGACCCGGTGGCCGGACACATCCCCACCGCGGTGAACCTCCCCTACACGGGGAGCCTCGACGCCGACCTCCGCTTCCTCTCCGCCACGGCGCTCCGGGCGCGCTTCGCCGCCCTCGGCATCGACGACGCCGACTTCGTCGTCGCCTGCGGAAGCGGGGTCACCGCCTGCCACGGCATCCTCGCCGCCGAGCTCGCCGGCCTCGGCCGGCCCCTCCTCTACCCCGGCTCGTGGAGCGACTGGTGCACCTCCGGTGGACCGATCGCCCGCGGAGAGCGCCCGGGCGAGGTGCCATCGACCGCGTGATCCCGTCCGCCTCGTACCATTCGGATGAGCGACATCGACCGGAAGGTGGTCATGACCGAGCATGAGGTGGCGCACCCCGGCGACGACGCCCCCGGGGACCCGGCACGCGAGAACGTCGTCGTCCGGTTCGTCGACGAGTTCAACTCCCGGAACTGGGACGGGGTCGCGGCCCTGCTCGCCGCGGATGCAACGGGATCCATCGCCGGCGACGTGGCGCCCGGAGAGCTCGTCGACGCCCTGGTCCGGGTGACCCTGGAGAACCCCGGTGTGCTCCTCACCCGTGGCGAGGCGGGCAGCGAGCCGGTGGCGGTGGCGTGGCTCCCCGACGGGGAGGGAAGCCCCTACACCCGGGTCGGCTACCTCAGCTTCGCCTTCGCCGGCGGTGACGAGTCGCCGCTCGTGGAGTACCTCGAGTACGTCGACGTCCCTGCCGGGGAGGACCTCGTCGCCGAGGAGCCGGAGCCGACCGAGGTGTCCGAGTGGGAGGACTGGACGGAGTGGGAGGAGGGCGCGCCCCGCGTCGACGCGGAGCCGACCTTCCTCACCGAGGCACCCGGCGACTGAGCCCTCCCGGTCAGGCGGCGTCGTCGCATCCGGTTGGACGCAGCAGGGGGGCGGTGACGTCGATCCGGTTCCCCTCGAGTTGCTCCCGGGTCTCCCGCGCGTCGCCGGGCGGGCCGATCTCGATCGTGGCGACGGTCGGGTCGTGGACGAAGCTCAGTCGGGCGAGACCCGCATCCTGGTCGATGGCGATCGTCAGCGTCCCGGTGAGTGGTGCCGCACCCGTCACGTCACCCTCCTCGAGGCTTCCCGTGAACTCGAGGGTGGTGACGAAGGAGCCCTCCCCGACTCCACCCTCCTCGGGAACGGTCACCGCGACCTCGAACGTCTCCCGATAGGTGAACAGCCCACCGGAGACCCGCCGGCTCCCCGCGAGCTGCACCGTCCCCGACCAGGTGCGGCCGTCGCAGGCGACGAGGTCGAGGACGGCGACGCCCCCGGGATCACCCGAGTGTCTCCCCACCACCGCGAGCGCGTCGCAGGCGAGGGTGCCGACCCCGTCGGCCTGTCGTCGCCAGCGCGCGAAGGCGGTGGTGAGCTTCGCGGGCACGGCGGCGCCGACCGCCTCGGCCAGGGCCTGCCACGTCTCCACCTCGTCGACCTGTGCGGAGGTGGCGTCGCAGGGGTCGAAACCGGCGGCGAGCTCACGGACGCGCCGGTCGACGACGTCGCCGAGGCGGGCGAGGGGGAGGCCGCGGGTGTCGAGCGCCAGGAGCCGGGCTTCGGCCTCGGCGCGCAGGAGGACCGTCGGGTCGTCGATGCCGGCGGTCGCCCTCCGCACCTCGTCCGCGGCGAGCGTCCTCGCCCGAGCGGTCGCGGCGGAGGCCGTGTCCGGCCGGCCGAGCGCCGATGCCGTCACCGCCAGACCGAAGAGCAGGGCGGGATCGTCGCTCGAGGCCAGCGTCACCCGAGCCAGCGTGTCGAACTCGGCCATGGCGAGGGCTCGATCTCGGTCGGCGACCTCCGCCGGACCGTCCGCGTCGGCCTGCGTCCACGCCTCGAGGGCGTTCCGGAAGGCCCCGACCGGGTCGGCGGTCGGCGCGGTGGACGGCAGGTCACACCACGGTCGGGCGAGGAGGGAGTCGGCGAGCGCCCGGGCACCCGACGTCCCCAGGGGCGCCACCGCGCCGTCGGGGGTGAGCGTGGGGGTGCCCGCCGCCGCGGCGAGATCGAGACCGGGAACGACGGCGTCCGCGGCGCAGACGGCGGTGGGGCGCAGGCCGTTCCCCGGCACGGCGGCGGTCGGCGTCGACCCGACCCCGGATCGGGAGCAGCCGGCGAGGAGGAGCAGGCCGCCGACGACCCCCGCCGCGACGGCCGCGCCGGACCGGACCCGCCACCTCCCGAACGCCATGTCGCCGTCCCTTTCCCGACGGGGCCCCGTCGACGCCCCAGTATGTCGGGTGCCGGGTGGCGCCGTCAACGTCCCTGACCGGCCGGCCGGCGGCCGACGTCCCTCCCCTAGCCGGCGTCGACGAAGGGTCGCCGCCCCCAGCGGCGACCCGGAGGCAGGCTCCGAACCACCGCGGCGATCCACTCCCGCGTCTCGGCGGGGTCGATGACGTCGTCGAGGTCGAACCACGTCGCGGCGGCCAGCGCCTTTCCCTCCTCGTAGGCGGCGGCGACGAGCTCGGCTTCGCGGCGTTCCCGCTCGCGGGGATCGGCGAGGGCCTCGAGCTCCCGCCGGTACCCGAGCCGCACCGCCCCCTCGAGCCCCATCGGCCCGATCTCCCCGGTGGGCCAAGCGACCGTGAAGGCCGTCTCCTTGAAACCTCCCCCCACCATCGCCATGGCGCCGAGCCCGTAGCCGCGACGCAGCACGACGGCCATCACCGGGACCGAGAGGTTGGCGCCGGCGAGGAAGGGGCGGGAGGCGTGCCGGACCGTTCCGGACCGTTCCGCCTCGGGGCCCACCATGATGCCGGGGGTGTCGACGAGGGCGACGACGGGGAGCCCGAAGGCGTCACAGAGCTGGAAGAACCGGGCCGCCTTGTCCCCGGCGGCGGCGTCGATGGCCCCGCCGAGGTGGGACGGGTCGCTGGCGAGGATCCCGACCGGACGCCCCTCCACGCGGGCGAGCGCGGTGACGATGGAGCGACCGCACTCCCGGCGCAGCTCGAGGACCGAGCCGACGTCGGCGATCGTCTCGAGGACGGGACGTACGTCGTAGGCGCGCCGGCGGTTCTCCGGTACGACGTCGCGTAGAGGCTCCTGCTCGGGCGCCTCCCAGTGGGCCACCGGTCCCTGGAAGTACGAGAGGTAGCGGCGGGCCACCGCGGTGGCCTCCGCCTCGTCGGCGACGAGCACGTCGACGACGCCGGCGGCCGCCTGCTCGGTCGCCGGGCCGATCTCCTCGGGGGCGACGACCCCCAGCCCCCCGCCTTCGATCATGGCCGGTCCGCCGGCGCCGAGGTTCGCGTCGGCGGTGGCGATGATGATGTCGCAGCAACCGGCGAGGATGGCGTTCCCGGCGAAGCAGTAGCCGGAGACGACCGCCACGAGCGGCACGGTGCCGGAGAGCCGGGCGAAGGTGGCGAAGGTCGGGACGTCGAGCCCGGCCCGGCCCGCCATCTCGGTGTCTCCCGGTCGACCGCCGCCACCCTCGGCGAAGAGGACGACGGGGTACCGGTGGCGGGTGGCGAGCTCGAGGAGGCGGTCGGTCTTGCGGTGGTTCTGCACGCCCTGGGTGCCGGCAAGGACCGTGAAGTCGTAGGCGAGGACGGCACAGGTGGCGTCGTGGCGGGGGAACTCGTCACCGTTCACCGTGGCGATCCCCGCGACGAGCCCGTCCGCCGGGGTCCGTGCGACGAGGTCCTCGAGGCTGCGCCGGGCCCGTTGCGCGGCGACGACGAGGGGCCCGTACTCGAGGAAGCTCCCCGGGTCGACGAGGTCGGCGACGTTCTCCCGGGCCGTTCGTCTCCCCGCGTCGTGGCGGCGGGCGACGGCCTCGGGGCGGGCCGCGTCCCGGGTCCGACGCCGCCGGTCGAGGACCTCGGCGAGGTCGGTCCGCTCCCGCCGTTCCTCCTCCCGGGGGGTCGGTTCCTCGGAGACGGCGGCGGGACGAACCTCGACGAGCACGGCCCCGGCGGCGACGACCTCCCCCGGGCCGGCGTGGAGGGCGGTCACGATGCCGGCGGCGGGAGCGGTGAGGGGGTGCTCGAGCTTCATCGACTCGAGGACGAGGAGCGGCTCGCCCGCCCGCACCGTGGCGCCCACGGCCACGGCGACCTCGACCACGGTTCCCTGCATGGGTGCGGTGACGGCGTGTGCGGGCTGGTCGGTCACGACGGCCTCCTGCGACGACGGGCCGACGCTAGTCGCCCGCGTCCCCCCCACCGCCGCCCCCGGAGAGGTCGGCGGGCACCGGGAAGGCCCACGCCGCGCCCGAGGTTGGGAGCGGTACGCTGAACCCCCCGAGGAATGGAGCTCGTCATGCGTGAAGCCGTCGTCGTCGCCAACAAGCGCACCCCGCTGGGGAAGGGGTACCGGGGCTCGTTCAACATGACTCGGCCCGACGACCTGGCCGCTCACGCCATTCGGGCCACCCTCGCCTCGGTGCCCGCCGTCGCCGACGAGGACGTGGAGGACGTCCTGCTGGGGTGCGGCCTCCCCGAGGGCCCGTCGGGGCACAACGTGGCCCGCGTCGCGCTGCTCCGGGCCGGACTGCCCACCTCGGTGCCGGGCGCCACCGTGAACCGGTTCTGCTCCTCCGGCCTGCAGACGGTCGCCATGGCGGCACACCGGATCATGGTGGGCGAGGCGGACGTCGTCCTCGCCGGCGGCGTGGAGTCGATCACCCTCGTGCAGAACGAGAGGCTCCGCACCGCCGACCTCTACAACCCCGTCCTCGCCGAGGAGCTGCCCGGCCTCTACCTCTCGATGGGCGAGACCGCGGAGGTCGTCGCCAAGCGGTACGGCATCTCCCGCGAGGATCAGGACCGGTACGCCCTCCGGTCCCAGCAGCTCGTCGCCCGGGGCCAGCAGGAGGGATCGTTCGACGACGACATCGCCCCGATCACGGTGAACCGGGCCGTGAAGCAGGAGGACGGATCGATGGCCGTCGAAGAGGGTGTCGTGGTCGACCGCGACGAGGCGAACCGTCCCGACACGACCCTGGAGGGCCTCGCCAAGTTGCGGCCGGTCTTCGATCCGGAGAACGGCAGCGTGACCGCGGGCAACTCGTCGCAGTTCGCCGACGGGGCCTCGGCGACCCTGGTGATGGCCGCCGACCGGGCCGCCGCCCTCGGCCTCGAGCCGCTGGGGGTCTTCCGCGGCTTCCAGGTGGCCGGCGTCGATCCCGACGAGATGGGGATCGGTCCGGTGCGGGCGGTCCCGAAGCTCCTCGACATGGTGGGCATGACCCTCGACGACATCGACGTCGTCGAGCTCAACGAGGCCTTCGCCTCCCAGGTGCTCTACTGCCAGCGGGTCCTCGAGATCCCCGACGAGAAGCTCAATCCCCTCGGTGGCTCCATCGCCATCGGGCACCCCTACGGCATGACGGGGTCGCGCATGGTGGGGCAGCTCCTCCGCCACCTGCGACGCACCGGCGGGCGTTTCGGGATCGTGACGATGTGCATCGGGGGCGGCATGGGCGCCGCCGGGCTCTTCGAGGTGGCCTGAACGTCGGGAGCGCCGCGAACCGCGACGACCGTCGCCTCCGTACTCCCGTGGAGAGCCCGAGGGAGAAGGAGGCCCGCGTGTCCCGACGAAGTCTCGTCCTCGCCGCGGTGGTGTCGCTCGTGATCGCCGCCTGCGGCGGAGGCGCCGCCCCGGACCAGGGATCGTCGACGGCGGCACCCGCGGCGACGACCGCCACGACCGTGCCCGCCACGACGGCGCCCGCGACCACCCTCCCCCCGGCCACGAGCGCCGGCCCGACCCTGCGCATCGCCGAGGACGACCTCGGCGCGCACCTCGTCGACGACGCGGGGCGCACGGTGTACCTCTTCCTCGAGGACGACGGCGACCGGAGCAGCTGCTACGACGGCTGCGCCGCGAACTGGCCGCCGCTCCCGGCCGGCGCCGTCGCCGGCGCCGGGGTCGACGCCGGTCTCATCGCCTCGACGACCCGCACCGACGGAACGGTCCAGGCGACGTACGCGGGTCACCCCCTGTACTACTTCGCCGGGGACCGGGCCCCGGGGGACGCCAACGGGCAGGGCATCAAGAACGCCTGGTACGTGGTGGCCGCCGACGGATCCCCGATCGAGGCCTCCGCCGGCAGCCGCTACGACTACTGAGTCCGGGCCCGACTCCGGCGGGGATATCCTGTCCTCGGGCCCGTAGCTCAATCTGGCAGAGCAGCGGACTTTTAATCCGACGGTTCAGGGTTCGAGTCCCTGCGGGCCCACCATCGGTACGCCCGCAGAGGAGTAGGACCGGCCCGCGCGCGCAGAGTGGGTGGACCGAGGTCGGTCCACCCACTCCCGAACGCGTGATCAGCCCTGGGCGGCCTCACCGGCGTCGTCGTGCTCGCCTTCGTCCTGCGATTCGTGCTCCACGCCGTCGGTGTCGGCCTCGGTGCCGGACCGCTCTTCCGCCTCGTCATCCGCCTCGGCGGCCTTCCCGCCTTCGGCCTCGTCCTCGGTGCCGGCCTGCCGGTCGAGGACGGTCCCGTTGCCGGCATCGACCTTGACGTCGGTCTGGCCGCCGGAGGCATCGGTGATCTCCACGCTGTAGACGACCGAGCCGTTCTCGTTGTCGAGCTCGACCTTGCCCACGACACCGGGAACGGCACCCGTCGCCGCCGCCGAAGCCTCATCCGGGCCGATCGTCGCCAGCCGTTCCAGGGCAGCGGTCTCATCCGCTTCGGCGACACCCTCGACCTGGGCCTGGGGGACGGTGATCGAGGCGACGTACCCGGGATCGGCGGAATCCACCGCTTCCTCGGGCGCGGAAGTGGGGGCCGGCGGGTGCGTCGCCGCCGCGGCCACCCCCACCGACCCGAAGGCGAGACCCAACGCCACCGCGGACACGTAGACCCGCTTCCTGAGTTTCGATGCTCCGTGCACGAGTGCTCCTTTCGCACCAGCTTCTCCGTTCCCGTGCAGCATGCGACACACCCACTGAACCCCACCTGAAAGGTCCTGAAAGGCCGACGAGCGTGCCGGGTCCGACGCGGGGCACCGGTGGCGACGGGCGCGCCGAGCTCCGAGGACATCCCGACGACACCGATAGCTTTCAGCTCGGGTTCAGCCGCGTCGTCGAGAATGGAAGACACTCGCGAGGAGGTCGAAGCCATGAGAGTGCTCGTCGTCGAGGACGAGAAGAGAGTGGCGGCGGCCATCAGGAGAGGCCTCGAAGCCGAGGGGTTCGCCGTCGACGTCGCGCTCGATGGAACCGACGGGCAGTGGATGGCGCAGGAGAACACCTACGACGTCATCGTGCTCGACATCATGTTGCCCGGCATCAACGGCTACGAACTCTGCGCCAATCTCCGCGAAGCCGGAGATTGGACCCCCATTCTCATGCTCACCGCCAAGGACGGAGACCTCGACGAGGCCGAAGCCCTCGACACCGGTGCCGACGACTACCTCACGAAACCCTTCTCCTACGTCGTGCTCGTCGCCCGTATCAGAGCCCTCCTGCGTCGCTCGGGACAGGCACCCGAGCTCGTGTACGAGGCGGGAGACCTCCGTCTCGATCCGTCCTCCCACCGCTGTTGGCGCGGGGACGAGGAGATCCGGCTCACGGCGCGGGAGTTCTCCGTGCTCGAGTACCTCATCAGACGCAAGGGAGAGGTCGTGCCGAAGGCGGACATCCTCGAGAACGTCTGGGATTTCGCCTTCGACGGCGACCCGAACATCGTCGAGGTGTACGTCAGGCACCTGCGCCGAAAGATCGACGAGCCGTTCGGTCGGCGGTCGATCGAGACACTCAGGGGAGCCGGGTATCGACTGGCGAGCCGTGCGTAGCCGCCTGCGCCGCCGCTTCGGAACGGTCCGGGCCAAGGCGACCGGTATGGCGGTGATGGTCGTCACCGTCGCCCTGGTCGTCGGAGCGTTCGCCATGGTCTCGCTCGAGCGACGCTCACTCATCGCCGCCGTGGATTCCGCGCTCATCACACGCAGTGACGACCTCACGGCCCTCATCGTCGGTGGGGCGCTCCCCGATCCGGTCACGGTGCGCGGAGACGACCTGGCGCTGGTGCAGGTCGTCGACGGCCGTGGGGCGGTGATCGCGTCGAGCGCCAACATCGCCGGAGAGGAGCGCATCTCCGACCTCTCACCTGCTCCCGACACCATCGCGCTGCGCACCTTCGCCCACCTCCCGATCGGGGAGGGAGCGTTCCGTCTCGCTGCCCGAACCGTGGCGGAGCACGACCGGACGTTCACGATCTACGTGGCCTCGAGCATCGAGCCCGCCAATGCCGCCGTCGCCCATCTGACGTCTCTCCTGCTGGTCGGAGTGCCCCTGCTCATCCTGGTGGTCGGGATCGCGACCTGGATCATCGTTGGCGAGGCGCTCGACCCCGTGGAGGCCATTCGTGCCCAAGTCGCCTCGATCACCGATCGCGAGCTCGACCGCAGGGTTCCCGAACCTCCCGTCGACGACGAGATCGGCCGGCTGGCCACGACGATGAACGCCATGCTCGAGCGCCTCGAGCATGCCTCCGTCCAGCAACGCCGCTTCGTCGCCGACGCCTCCCACGAACTCCGCAGCCCACTGACCGGGATCCGCGCCCAGCTCGAAGTGGATCTCGCCCATCCCCGGACGGCGCGCTGGCGACACACCGAGCAGGCGGTGCTGGAGGAGACGGTACGGATGCAGCGTCTCGTCGACGATCTGCTCCTCCTGGCCCGCAGCGACGCGCGCATGCTCCCTCGGGCGTTGGTACCGGTCGACATCGACGATCTCGTGATCGACGAAGCCGCCCGGATCCCACTTCCCGACGACGTGGTTCTCGACCTCGGCGCGGTCTCGGGAGCGCAGGTCGTCGGCGACGAGGAGCTCCTTCGTCGCGTCGTACGGAACCTGCTCGAGAACGCCGTCCGCCACACGAGCGGCAACGTCGGGGTCTCGGTCTTCGAAGTCGACGGGCACGGTGTGCTGCGCGTCGAGGACGACGGCCCCGGAGTCCCCGTCGACGAACGAGCCCGTGTCTTCGAGCGATTCGCCCGAATCGACGAGGCGAGGAGCCGCGACCGGGGGGGAGCCGGGCTCGGCCTCGCCATCGTCGGGGAGATCGTCGAGCACCTGAACGGATCGATCGTCCTCGACGACAGCCCTCTCGGGGGCGCCCGCTTCGAGGTCCGGTTTCCGGTTCCACCGACCTGAGCGAGAACCCGCTTCCCCGCCTCAGGAGCCCCGTCGGGTACGGCCGGGAGCGGGTTCCGGCGCCATGCGGTGAGGCCGGGGCCGTGATGACCGACTGCGCACGTTCGCCGAGGAGCGCCGATCGACCAGAATGCCCGCGTCGGACACTTCGTGCGCCGGTGTCGTCCTCGAGTCCCTGCGGGCCCACCGGGAGGAGGGTGGGATGTATCAGGCGGTGATCTTCGATCTCGGGGGCGTCGTGCTCGGCTCCCCGCTCCACGAGATCGCCCGTTGGGAACGGGACCGGAGCCTACCCCCGGGTCTGGTGGCCCGCGTCGTCTCGAACGCCGGACCCGACGGTGCCTGGCAGCGGCACGAGCGGGGCGAGATCGGCTACGAGGTGTTCCGCCACGACCTCGGTGCCGAGCTCGGGGTCCCCGCCGCCTCCGTCGACGAGCTCATGGACCGCATCCGAGCGGTGGCGACGCCCCGCCCGGCGATGGTGCACGCCGTCGCCGTCCTCCGCGCCCACGGGCTGCGGGTGGCGGCGCTCACGAACAACTGGCGAGATCCCGCCGCCGAGGACGACCGGGCCTCCCTGCGGGACCGGTTCGACGTCTTCGTGGAGTCCTGGCGGGAAGGCGTCCGCAAGCCCGAGCCCGAGATCTACCGCCGCACCCTCGACCGTCTCGCCGTGGCACCCGGCGAGACGGTGTTCCTCGACGACATCGGCGCCAACCTCAAACCGGCGGCCGCGCTGGGGATGACCACCGTCAAGGTGACGGCGCCCGACCGCGCCCTCCACCGCCTCGAGGAGCTCCTCGGGCTCTCCTTTCCCGCCGCGGCGACACCCCGCGGCATCGACACCGTCCCCGGGCAGGAGTAGTGTCCCGTCGATGCGGGTGCCGCTCGGCCCCGCGGAAGGAGGCATCGGATCTGATGAGAAGAAGCTTCTCGAGATTGACCCTGTTGCTCGCGGTCCTGGCGCTCGTCGCCGCCGCCTGCACGTCCGGGGCCGGCACCACGACGACTGCGGCCCCGGCACCCACGACCACGGCGGCCCCGGCACCCACGACCACGGCGGCCCCGGCACCCACGACCACAGCCGCCCCGGCCGCACCGAAGACGATCATCATCGGCACCACCGACACCATCGCCGAGATGGACTCGGCCGACGCCTACTCGGTCCGGGACTGGGAGATCATCCGCAACACGGGTGAGCCGCTCCTCAAGTTCAAGCCGGGCACGACCGAGCTCGTGCCGGGGATCGCCGAGTCCTACGACGTCAGCCCGGATGGGAAGACCTACACCTTCCACCTCCGCAAGAACGTCAAGTTCGGCGACGGTACCCCGCTCGACGCCAACGTCTACGTGCGGCACATCAAGCGGATGCTCGAGCTCGACGGCTCGGGCGGCGTCGGTGGTGCGCTCGGCACGCCGTTCATCGACAGCTACGAGGCGACCGACGACTACACGGTGGTGTTCCACCTGAAGGACTCCTTCGGGTTCTTCCCCCAGGTCGTCGCCGGTGCCCCGTACATCCCGACCGACCCGAGCATCTTCCCCGAGGACGCGCTCAACGAGTTCCCCGACCCGCCCTTCTACGGCGTCGGTCCGTGGATCATCACCGACTACACGATCGGCGAGCAGATGGTCATGGAACCGAACCCGTACTACTACGGCGATCCGCCGAAGGTGGACCGGATCATCATCCGGGACTTCTCCGACCCGCAGACGATGGCCCTCGCCCTCCAGAACGGCGAGATCGACGTCGCCTGGCGGACGATCGCCCAGCCCGACCTGCTCGAGCAGCTCAAGGGCGTGGAGGGGTTGAAGGTCGCCGGCGTGCCGGGCGGCTCGATCCGGTATCTGATCATCAACCACAAGCTCGCTCCCACCGACGACGCGCACGTGCGCAACGCGCTCGCCTACGCGCTCGACCGTGACGCCATCGTCGACCGGGTCTCCGCAGGGACCTGGGAGCCGCTCTACTCGATGGTCCCGCCCGGGTTCCTCGGCGCCAACGAGGCCTTCGACGACATCTTCGGATCGCCGGACCTCGACAAGGCGAAGGCGGAGCTCACCGCCGCCGGCTACTCGGCGACGAACAAGCTCCAGCTCACGCTGAACTACCCGCCGCAGCACTACGGCGGCACCGTGGCCGACACGATGCAGGTCCTCAAGGAGCAGTTCGAGGCCACCGGGATGATCGACGTGACCCTCAACGCCCAGGAGTGGAGCACCTACGTGGGTGCCGTCATCGGCGGCGCCGATTACTCGGTGTCCCTCCTCGGCTGGTTCTTCGACTACCCGGACCCGAGCAACTACCTCGAGCCCTTCGTCCTCAACGGCGGCCTGGGGACGATGGTGACCGACCCCGACAGCAACGAGCCCGTCGACGACCTCTCCAAGCAGCTCGTCGACAAGCTCCACGAGGCGGGGACGAACACCGACCAGGCGGCGCGTGGTCCGCTCTACGAGGAGGCCCAGAACCTGTACGCCCAGGAGGTCGTCACCATCCCGATGTGGTTCCAGCCGGAGTTCGTGATCTACCACGACTACATCTCCGGTGACGCCAGCGCGGCGAACGCGGAGTCGCTGAACATCGGCCCGGCGTTCGACTTCAACTACGCACTGCTCGACACGAGCAAGTGACCTGACGGAGTGGGGGACGGGCCTCGGCCCGTCCCCCACCTCCTCACCACCGCACCGTGCACCCTCTGGCGATCACGTTCCTGCTCATCGGCGTCCCCGCCGGGATCGCCCTCCTCTACGTCTTCGTCCGGGGCAGCAGCTCGCTGCGTCGTTACGTGGTGACGCGCATCGCGCTGACGCTCCCGATGATCTTCATCCTCGCCACACTCGTCTTCCTCGTCCTTCGCATCATCCCCGGCGACCCGGTCACCTCCAGCCTCGGCCCCAAGGGAAGCCCCGAGGTGAAGGCGCGACTCCGCGAGGAGCTCGGCCTCGAGGATCCCCTCATCGTGCAGTACGGCCGGTTCCTGGGAGACGTCGTCACGCTCGACTTCGGGCACTCCCTCGTCGGCGGTCAACGCCGCATCGTCGACGAGATGGGGGAACGTTTCCCCGCCACGTTGGAGCTCGTCGTCCCGGCCACCCTCCTGGCGCTGCTCGTCGGCATCTTCTTCGGCACCCTCGCCGCGTCACGACGGCGGCGCGCCACCGACTACGGCGCCCGCCTCTACAGCGTCATCATCTACTCGATGCCCATCTTCTGGCTCGGCCTCCTCCTTCAGCTCTTCTTCGGTGTGCGTCTGGGGTGGACGCCGGTCGCCGGCCGCATCGACGCCCAGGTGGCGACGACGCTCCACCGCACCACGAACATCCTCGTCATCGACTCGACCCTCACCGGCAACTGGACCGCGCTCGCCTCCGTGCTCCACCATCTCATCCTCCCCGCCGTCACCCTCGGCCTCATCCTCTCCGGCGTCTTCCTCCGCCTCACCCGAATCAACGTCATCGAGACCCTCCAGCAGGACTACGTGGCCGCGGCCCGGGCCCGAGGCATCCGGGAACGGACGGTCGTCTACCGCCACGCCCTCAAGAACGCCCTCATCCCGGTGGTCACCCTCATCGGCCTGCAGGTGGCGATCCTCCTCGCCGGCGCCGTCCTCACCGAGACCGTCTTCTCCTGGCCGGGGATGGGCCGGTACCTCGTGGAGCGCATCGGCCTGCGCGACTACACGGCGGTCCAGTCGGTCATCGTCATGTTCGCCCTCTTCGTGGCACTCATCTCCCTGGCCGTCGACATCATCTACTCCCTCCTCGACCCCCGGGTGCGGTACTGATGACCCGTCGCGACGACTCCCCCGCGGACCTCCCCGAGATGGAGCTCACCCCCTGGGAACGGGACCTCGCCCGGGTCGGCTGGCTGCGACGGGCGCTGCGGGCGCGCCGCTGGTACGGCGTGGACTGGTGGTTCGTGGCCATCTCCGGCGTGCTCGTCGCCGGCTTCCTCCTCCTCGCCTTCCTCCCGGGGCTCTTCGCCCCCCACGACCCGCGTGAGCAGGTGGGACCGCGCCTGCTCGCCCCCGGGGAGCTCCCCGAGGTGGAGACCCTCGTCGTCCCCGCCGATTCGCCCGCCCAGGAGCTCGCCGACTTCGCCGACACCACCCGCGTCAAGGTGGCGGTCCTCAAGGGCACCCCCTCCAGCGAGACCGTCCGCGCCGAGGCGGACCGCATCACCGAGCGGCTCAAGGCCGAGGGGAGCGACCTCCGGGTGCGGGTGCGCGTCGTCCGGTTCGAGGCGCTCGCCGAGGCCCTCGGCGCCCTCGAGGACGGGAAGGTCGACGCCCTCGTCGCCTCCTCGAAGGCCCTCGACGCGGTCCTCGCCGACCACCCCGATCTCCGGACGACCGGACCGGTGACCGCCGGAGCGGCCGGGGTCGTCCGATCCTTCCCCCTGGGGACGAACCAGCTCGGTCAGGACGTCCTCAGCCGGCTCATCTGGGGCACCCGGGTGGCGTTCCTCATCGGCTTCTCCACGGCGCTCCTCTCGCTCCTCGCCGGTCTCCCCCTCGGCCTCCTCGCCGGCTACGCCGGGGGAAAGCTCGACCGGGGCATGAGCCTCGTCATGGACAGCCTCTACGCCTTCCCCGGCCTCATCCTCGCCATCGCGATCACCGCCGTCCTCGGCCCGAGCATCTTCAACGTCATCGTGGCGATCGCCGTCGTCTACGTCCCCACGTACTACCGGATCGTGCGTGGCCAGACCCTGTCGGTGAAGGAGGACCTCTTCGTCGAGGCGGCCCGGAGCCTCGGGGCCCGCAGCCGCACGATCCTGCGCCGTTACGTCTTCCCCAACGTCATCCCCTCGGTGGCGATCATCTTCTCGGTCAACGTCGCCGACGCCATCCTCACCGGGGCGGGCCTGAGCTTCCTCGGCCTCGGCCTCCCGCCCGACACCCCGGACTGGGGCATCGACCTCGCCCACGGACAGCAGAACATCCAGAACGCCTGGTGGCTCATCACCTTCCCCGGTCTGGCGGTCATGCTCGTCGTACTCGCCTTCACCCTCCTGGGGGAGGGACTCATGGAGATGTACAACCCGAAGTTGAGAGACCGGTGAGCGAGACCCTCTACGCGCTGCGCGACGTCACCGTGGAGTACGCCACCCGGAGCGGGACGGTCCGGGCGGTCGACCACGTCGGCTTCGAGATCCACAAGGGGGAGATCCTCGGCCTCGTCGGCGAGTCCGGATGCGGGAAGTCCACGCTCGGCAAGGCGATGATGCGCATGATCCAGGCGCCGGGCCGGATCACGGGTGGCGAGCTGTGGTTCGAGGGCCGCGACCTCATGACGCTCTCGGAGAAGGAGATGCGTCAGGTTCGGGGCGGACGCATCGGGATGGTGTTCCAGGATCCCATGACCTCCCTCAACCCGGTGCAACGCATCATCGACCACCTCGTCGAGACCATCCAGACCCACGAGCCGGGCACGTCGCGGCAGGCGGCCCGAGACCGTGCCGCGCAGCTCGTCGAGCGCCTCGGCATCCGCCGGGAGCGGATCGACGACTACCCCCACCAGTTCTCCGGGGGAATGCGACAGCGCATCATGATCGCCCTGGCACTCGCGCTGCGGGCCAGCCTCGTCATCGCCGACGAGCCGACCACCTCCCTCGACGTCATCGTCGAGGCGAAGTTCCTCGACCTGCTCCGGGAGCTCCGCGACGAGTTCGACCTCACCATCCTCCTCATCACCCACAACATCGGGGTCGTGGCGGAGGTCGCCGACCGGGTGGCGGTGATGTATGCGGGGCGCATGGCGGAGTTGGGGGACGCCGTGGGTGTGTTCGGCTCGCCGCGACATCCCTACACCCGAGGGCTGCTCGCCTCGGTTCCGAACATCGACCTCGAGAGCGGCGACCTCTACCTCATGCCCGGCTCGCCCCCGAGCCTCCTCACCCCACCTCCCGGATGCGCCTTCCATCCCCGCTGCCCGGACGCCATGCCGATCTGCTCCCGGCAGCATCCGCCCTTCGCCCGACACGACGACCGGGAGACCGCGTGCTGGCTCTACGAGGAGGCCGTCGTCGATGGGTGAGCGGCGAGACCTCGTGCGGGCCGAGGGCCTGAAGAAGTGGTTCCCCGTTCAACGCGGGTTCCTCGCCAACCTCATGGCGCGCGGTCGCGTCGACCACGTCCGCGCCGTCGACGGGATCGACTTCACCATCCGCCAGGGGGAGGTGTTCGGTCTCGCCGGGGAATCGGGATCCGGGAAGTCGACCGTAGGCCGTCTCGTCCTGCGACTCCTCACCCCGACCGCGGGCACGGTCGCCTTCGACGGCGTGGACCTCGGCAGCCTCTCCAAGGAGGAGATGCGCCGCCTGCGTCGTCGCATGCAGGTCATCTTCCAGGACCCGCTCGCCTCGCTCAGCCCCCGCATGACGATCGGGAAGGCGATCGAGCACCCCGCCGAGATCCACCTTCCCGAGCTCGACGCCGCCGCCCGCAGGAAGTTGGCCCTCGAGATCCTGGGAAAGGTCGGGATGAACCCACCGGCGTTCTTCTACGACAAGTACCCACACCAGATCTCCGGCGGGCAACGTCAGCGGGTCGTCTTCGCCCGCGGCGTGATCACCGCTCCGGAGCTCATCGTCGCCGACGAGCCGATCGCCATGGCCGACGTCTCGGTCCGCGCCCGCCTCCTCGAGCTCATGATGCAGCTCAAGGAGGAGTTCGACCTCACCTATCTGTTCATCACCCACGACCTGGCGACCGCCAAGTACGTCTGTGATCGCATCGCCGTCATGTACCTGGGGAAGATCGTCGAGGTGGGGCCGCTCGAGCGCATCTACCGGCATCCGCAGCACCCCTACACGCGGGCGCTCCTCGAGGCCGTTCCGGTTCCGGACCCGACCCGCCGCCGGGCCGAGCCGATGCCGGCCGGGGAGATCCCGAACCCCATCCATCCGCCGGCCGGCTGCCGCTTCCACCCCCGCTGCCCGATCGCCCGCAAGGGCATCTGTGACGCCACCGAGCCCCTCCTGGTGGCCACCTCCGAGGATCCCGAGCACCGGGTCGCCTGTCACCTGCGCACCGGTGCCCACCAGGACCTGGATCCGGACCGCGCCTGACCTCGTGGCGGACCGGGCTCCCCGACCCCGGCGCGGCGCTCAGGGGTCGAGGGCCTGCTCGGCGAGAACGAGGGCTCCGAGCGGGCCGGCCCGACCACCGAGGGCGGCGGGGACCACGAACCCCGCGGAGGCGTGCTCCGGGAGTCCCGGATACCCGGCGAGCTCCCGGACGAGGCGCCGCCGGAGCACGGGGAACAGGCCGGGGAGGTTGGCCACCCCCCCGCCGACGACGACTCGTCGCGGGGCGAGGGTGTAGACGAGACCGCGGATCCCCGCGGCGAGGTACCCGGCCACGATCTCGACGGCCCGGCCCAGCTCCGTCCCGGTGAGCTCCTCGGCCGGCCGGCCGAACCGCTTCCGGAGGGCCGGTCCGGATGCCATCCCCTCCAGGCAGTCTCCGTGGAACGGGCAGGAGCCGGGATCGTCGTCGCCGGACAGGCGGGGTACGGCGACGTGCCCCATCTCGGGATGGACGAGCCCGTGCACCAGGCGACCGCCGACGACGGCACCGCCCCCGATCCCGGTCCCCACGGTGAGGTACACGAACTGGTCCAGTCCTCGCGCCGCGCCCCAGCGCTGCTCTCCCAGGGCGGCGCCGTTCACGTCCGTGTCGAAACCGACCGGCACCCCGAGCGCGCCGCGCACCGTCCCCACCAGGTCGGTCCCCGACCACTCCGGCTTGGGGGTGCGCACGATCCGTCCGTACTCCCGCCGGGAGCGTCGAAGCTCGACGGGGCCGAAGGAGGCGACACCGACCGCTCGCAGTCCGCTCCCTCCCTCCTCGAGGAGGAAGTCGGTGACCTTCCGCAGCGTCGATCCGGGATCCTCGGTGGCGATCCGCCGTTCCGCCCGGAGGTCGTCGGGCCCGGAGCCCACCACACACACCGTCTTGGTACCGCCGAGCTCGACCCCGCCGAAGAGCGTGCCCATGACGGCATGCTACGACACCGGGGAGCCGCCCCGAAGGGCGGCTCCCCGGGCGGGAAGCGGGAGGGTGCACCCGCGGTCAGGCGGGGATCACCGCCACGCTGCTGTCGTAGAAGGAGGCACTGCCGCCGATCGGGTCGGTCATGCAGGCGTCGCCGAGCTTGGGATCGACGAGCATCACCGCGTTCGGGCAGATGCCCGCGGTGCGTCGTGTGTCGCCCGGAACGATCTCTCCGTCGATCTCGACGTCGTTGCCGCCGTACGCCCAATGGCCGAAGTGCCAGGACGCGGCGACCGTTCCGGGAAGGATGCCCTCGACCGTCTTGAGCGGCCCCACGACCTCCTCGAACGTCCCGTCGCCGAGATCGAACCGGCCCTCGGGGTTCGTCTTCGAGACGAGCCGCACCCGCTGGCCGTCCCGGAGTCCCATCCGTTCGGCGTCACGCCGGGCCATGAGCACGTGGTTCGTGCGCGTCAGTCCCAGGTTGCTCCAGTAGTTGGAGATGGTGCGGGACTGGCCACCCCACGGCTCCTTGTAGGTGAAGAGGGCGAAGGGGTACTGGTCGCCACCGTCCACCGGCTCGTCGGCGCTGTCGCGCTGACCCCGCCACACGGGGATGCCCAGGAAGGGCTCGCCGGTGACCGAGTGGTTGGCGGCGGCCACCTTCTCGGAGAAGACGTGGAACATCGAGCCGAGCTTCCCGGCGAGGTGCTCACCGTCGACAGCGGTCTCGTAGGGGGCGAAGCGGCCGCCACGGTTGAGGACGTACACCACCTTGGGCCACTCCTCGGGACGAACCGCCCGTCGCCACCGGTCGACGTCGTAGACGGAGAGCGGGAGATGCCGGCGCGCCTTCTCGAAGAGCGCCAGCTCCTCGGGACCGGCGTCGGGCACGGCCTCGTCCGCCTTGTCCCCGTAGGCGATGTTCGCCACCATCTTCAGGTACCAGTCCTCGGGACGGTCGAGATGCAGGCCGTCTCCGAGGGCGTTCTTCCCGAATCCGGAGAGCCCCAGCTTCTTCGCCACGGCGAGCATGAAGGTCTCGAGCTGGATCGGCATCCGCTCCCCGTCGACCTCGACCTCCTCGGTGAGCGGCACCGCCACCGGCTGGCGGACCTTGCTCGTCTTCGTCGTCACGTCGGGCGTGACGTGAGGCAGTCCCCAGCGCTCCATGTAGGTGACGTCCGGCAGGAGATAGTCGGCGTACATGCTCGTCTCGCCGATGACGATGTCGCTGGCGATGTACAACGGCACCCGGTCGGGATCTCGCAGCATGTCGATGGTGGTGTGTCCCGCCGGGGCCGCCAGTGCCGGGGTCCCCATGTGGGTGAGGAGGATCTTCCCCGGGTACGGGTAGCCCGCCGCGAAGGAGGGGATGATCTCCTGATACACGTTGCCGGTGAAGGGGAAGAAGGGACGCTTCGCCGGGTACCCGTCACGCTGGAACAGCGTCGTCTTCTCGTAGTGGGTGCCCTCCCGGGTGATCTTGACGCCGAAGGCCTTCAAGGCACCGGGGTGCATCTCCTTGAAGTTGTAGACACTCCCGTCCTTGCCGCCCGACTCGTGCCAGTGACCGCCGCCCTTGGCGAGCCCGCCGGCCCAGTCGGCGTTCCCGAGGAGGACGTTGAGCAGGATCACCGCGGTCGCGGCGTGGTACCCGTTCGTGTGCTGCACGGGGCCCCGGTAGAGGTCGACGGCGGCCCGCTTGCCATGGCTCGTCAGCTCCGTCGCCACCTCCTCGATGAGGCGCCGGGGGACCTGGGTGATCTCGGCGACCTCGTCGAGGGACCGCGAGGTGGCCTCCTCCCAGAGGAGTTGGAAGCCCGACTTCACCGCGATCCCGGCAACGGTGGCGTCGACGAAGAGGTCGCCCTCCACCGGGTTCTCCTCGTCGTCCGGGTTCACCGCGACCGGTGTGCCCCCCTGCATGACGACGTACTCGCCGTCGTCTCCGACGCCGGCCTCGGCCGCGGTGAGGAGCGACTGCCGCCCGCCTTCGAGCTTGACGAGGTACGTCCCGTTCGTCCAGGTCGTCTCCCCGTCCGCGGCCGCGGCGGCCTTGTTGGCGTTCGCCAGGTAGCGGGCGTCGTACCGTTCGTTCTCGAGCATCCACCGGATCATGCCCAGGGCGAGCACGAGGTCGGTGCCGGGCTTGACGGGGAGCCACCAGTCGGCCTTCCCCGCGTCGTTCGAGAGCCGCGGGTCCACCACGGCGGTCTTGAGGCCCCGCTTCACCCGGCTCGCCGTCACCTTCTCCGCCATCGGCGTCATCCCGAAGTTCGCGGAGAAGGCCCCGGTCCCCCAGAAGATGACGAACTCGGCGCGCTCGAGGTCGGGCTTCATGTGCTCGGCCTTCCAGTTCGTCAGCGCCTTGTAGGCGATGTGATGCGACTGCTCGCAGATGGTCGTGTGCTCGAAGGCGTTGACCGAGCCCAGGGTGCCCTTGGTGAACCGCTTCATCAGCTCCTTGCGGCCGTGCTCGATACGGCCGGCCTGGAAGACGAACTGATTGTTCCTCATTCCGAGATCCGGATGCTCCGGATCGATGAGCAGGTCGAGGTGCGTGGCGTGGCTCGTCTTGAACTCCTCGAGCGTCATCTCGCCGGACGCCACCTTGGCGGCGTCGGTGGCCAGGGCCTTCGTCACCTCGGGATCCCTGGCGACCACCACCTCGTCGAATCCCGGGTAGTGACGGTCGTCGCCGATGTCGGCGAAGAGCTGACCACCCTGGACGACCTCGTCGATGAACTGCTCGAACGGGATCGCCTTCCACGTGTTCGACCCCCGTGGGCCGTTCCGCTTGAGGACCTTGCGCACCCGGTAGGGATCGGCGTACGTCTGGATGCCCGACTGTCCCTTGGGGCAGAGCTTGCCGTCGGCGGTCGCCGCGTCGAACGGCGAGGTCTCGAACGGGAGATGGGGCAGGTAGTTCTGCGGGCTGTACGGGTTCCCGGTGAGCTTCGCCAGCACGCCGTTCCACGTCTTGGCCTTGATCTGGCAGGTGACGTGGCACTGCAGGCAGGTGCTGTACAGCACGTTCGCCGCGTCGGCGAGGACGTAGTCTCCGGGCACGGGCAGCGTGGTCCCGGCGAGGGCCGGCTCCCCGAAGACCGTCAGGTGGAAGGCGGTGGCGGCCACGCCGGCGCCGCCGACGAGTGCGGACGTCTTGATGAAGTCGCGGCGGGAGAACCCACTGCGCGGTGTGGTCGTCGTCATGCGGACCGTCCCTTCACGAGTTCGCCGTCGAGTTCGTAGATCGGAAGCAGCCTCCAGGCGAGGATGAAAACGAGGGTGAGCAGCGCCAGTACGCCGATCGAGGAGACCCACTCGATGAGCGAGGGGAAGTAGGAGTAGGCGGAGCGGGGATCGGTCAGCGCCACGTCGAGACCCGGGAGCTGCGGGAACAGGTAGGCGGGGATGACGAGGTTGAGTCGCACCGCCAGGACACCGGCGACGATGCTCGCCCCGGCGACTCCCAGCCAGGTCGCGGACCGCTTGGTACCCGGGAGGCTGGTCAGCAGCAAGGGCAGGGCCCAGGCGAGGCCGATCTGGCCGAACCAGAAGACGTACCAGTACTGGCCGAACGCGATCTGTCGCCAGACCTCGACGTGGTCGGGGATGCCGCTGTAGAGGCTCACCAGGACGTCGCTGATGAACATGATCACGTCGACGGCGATGAACCCGAGGACGAAGAGCCGCAACCCGTCGACGATGGACGAGTACGCCGCGTCACGCCGGCCGAACCAGGCGTTGAGGAACAGCATGAGGCCGGCTCCGGAGAGGAGCGCCGAGACGAGGAAGACGATGGGGAAGAGCCCACTGAACCAGTGTGGCTTGGCGGCCACGACGGCGAAGAGGGCGCCGGTTCCCCCGTGCACCCCGACGGCGACGGGGATGCCGATGATGCCGAGGGCTCGCAGCGTGTTGCGGGTCCTCCGGCTGTGCACGCCGTGCTCGCCGTCGCCGTGGTAGCCGAGGGCGAGGACGGTGTACAGGCGGTGACGCCATCCGGACGTGCCGTCCCGGAGACGGGCCAGGTCGGCCCGCATGAGGAGAAAGAGCTCCCAGAGGATGATGGCGACGTAGACGATGTAGAGCATCGCCTCCCAGGCGAGCACCGAGGAGGCCTGCCACTTGAGGAACACCTCCCAGAACCGCCAGGGATGCCCGAGGTCGATCCAGACGAAGGCGAGACCTCCGGCGAGCGCGAAGAGGGCGGAGAGGAGAGCCATGCGACCCATCTTCTCGAACCGCTCCATGCCGAAGACGTAGATGACCGTCGACATGAGGAACGAACCGGCGGAGAGGCCGATGCAGTAGATGTAGAACACCACCCACATCCCCCAGGCCACGTTGCTGGTGAGGTTGGTCACCTGCATTCCCTGAAGGAAACGGACGACCACGGCCACGATCCCGCCGAGGGCGAGGAGGCCGAGGACGAGCAGACCGAGCCGCCGCACCGCGTCGGGGACCCGGATGGTGTCCGTGTGGATCGAAACGCTCATCGCGGACCTCCTAGACCAGGTAGTAGACCTTCGGGTTCGTGCCGAGCTCCTCCTTCAACCGCATGACCCGCTCCGAGGCGGCGAGCTCGGCGACGAGGCTGTCGGTGTCGTCGAGGTCACCGAAGGAGGTGGCCCCACCGAGGCACGTCGTCACGCAGGCGGGGAGGAGACCCACCTCGACCCGATGCAGGCAGAAGTGGCACTTGCGGGCGTTCCCCATCGGGGACCGGGTGGGA
>CAZPAV010000021.1:0-46199 GCA_964584755.1 uncultured Acidimicrobiaceae bacterium | reverse complement strand
ACCTGGAGGAGGCCCTGGCCGGGATCACCCCGTCGCTGGGCGCCACCTCGCTCGGGGAGATCCCGTCGCACGGCTTCGCCGAGGTGGCCGATCTCGTCGAGGTGAAGCGGCGCCTCACCGAGAGCGTCGTCTGGCCGCTGCGGGACCCTTCCCGTTTCTCGCGGCTCGGCATCGCCCCGCCCCGCGGACTCCTCCTCCACGGCCCCCCGGGCACCGGCAAGACCTTCGTCGTGCGCGCCCTGGCGCACGAGTCCGCCGCCGCCTTCTTCCCCGTCAAGGGCGCGGAGCTCCTCGACAAGTGGGTCGGGGAGTCCGAGCGGGCGGTCCGGGAGCTCTTCGCCCGGGCCCGCGCCGTGGCTCCCGCGATCCTCTTCTTCGACGAGATCGACGCCCTCGCTCCGGTGCGTGGCAAGGCCACGAACTCGGTGACCGACTCCGTCGTCGCCGCGCTCCTCACCGAGATGGACGGCGTCGCCGGGCGCGGCGACGTCTTCGTCATCGGCGCCACGAACCGGAAGGACCTGGTGGATCCCGCGCTGCTGCGCGCCGGGCGTCTCGAGGTCCATCTCCGCCTCGGGCTCCCCGCCGCGGCAGCCCGGCGCGCCTTCTTCGCCCTCACCGACGTTCCCCTCGCCACCGACGTGGACGTGGAGCGCCTCGTTCACGCCACCGACGGCATGTCCTTCGCCGACCTCGCCGGCCTCCTGCGCGAGGCGGCGCTCCAGGCCCTCCGTCGCGACGGGTCCGCCCTCGCCGTCACCGCGGCGGATCTGGCGGCGGCACTGGCGGTACGGAACGGACAGGTCTGACCGGCGGAGCCTCCACCGCCCGGAGCGCCTCGCCCAGCGTGAACGCGCCCTCGTACAGGGCCCGACCGACGATCGCCCCCTCCACGGCGCGCAGGCCCGACAGCGAGCGCAGGTCGGCGAGGGTGGCGACCCCTCCGGAGGCGATGAGCGTCAGGAAGGGCGCGGTGGTCGCGACGTGACCGAGCAGCGCCAGGTCCGGCCCGGTGAGGGCGCCGTCCCGTTCGATCCCGGTCACGAGCGCCCGCCGGACTCCCGCCCGGCGCAGCGTCGCCGCGGCCTCCTCGAGGGGCACGCCGGCGTCCCTCCATCCCGACCCGTGGGCCCTTCCGCCCCTGACGTCGAGAGCGGCGACCACTCGACCCGGCCCGACGGCGTCGACGACCTCCGCCACGGCTCCGGCGACGACCGCCGAGCCCACGACGACCTGCCGTGCCCCGGCCGCGACCGCGGCCTGCGCCGTGGCGCCGTCCCGGATGCCCCCGCCGATCTGGAAGGGGAGCTCCGCCGCGGCGAGCCCCGCCCAGAGTGCCCGGTCGGGGGGGTCCCCCCGGGCTGCGCCGAGGTCCACCACGTGCAGGAGCGCCGCGCCCTCCTCCCGCCAGCGACGTCCCACCGCCACGGGGTCCTCGTCGTAGACGGTGACGGCTTCGTAGGATCCGCGCAGGAGCCGTACGACCCTCCCGTCGAGCACGTCGATGGCGGGGATCACGTCCACGCCGGCACCGCCTTCTCACCAGGGTTCATAGTGTGCTAACATGCTAGCGCATTATGAGCCCAGCCGAGACCCTTCCCGACGACCGGGCCGACGACGATCGGCGTGCCCTCCTCGACGCGTTCCTCTCCCTCGAGGACCGCGGCCAGGCGGAACGGTTCCTCCGCGACCTCTGCACCCGGAGGGAGCTCGAGGAGATGACCTCCCGCTGGGCCGTCGTGCGACTCCTCGCCCAGGGACTGCCCTACCGCGTCATCCGGGAGCGCACCGGAGTCTCGACGGCGACGATCACCCGGATCAACGACTGGCTCCACCACGGCACCGGGGGGTACCGGGAGACCCTGGGACGCCTCGGGCTCGCCGAGGAGCCGGAGGCATGAGCGACCGGACGCGGATCGCGGTCCCGAACAAGGGACGGCTCGCCGAGCCCACCGCCGCGCTGCTGCGGCGCGCCGGGTTCGTGTTCGAGAAGACCGAGCGGAGCCTCGCGGTCCCGGTGCGCAACATGCCCGTGGAGCTCCTCTTCGTGCGCTCCGAGGACATCCCCGAGCTCGTCGACGACGGGGTCGCCGACCTCGGTGTGACCGGAGCGGACCTCGTCGAGGAGGCGGGGAGACCCCTCACCGTCGTCGTCCGCCTCGGATACGGGCGCTGCCGGCTCACCGCCGCAGTCGCCGACGCCTCACCGGTGCACGTCCTCGGCGACTTCGCCGGGCTCCGCGTCGCCACGTCGCACCCCAACGTCGTGGCACGCTTCTTCGCCGCGGCGGCGGTGCCGGTGTCGACGGTTCCCCTGCGCGGCTCCGTCGAGGTCGCCCCGAAGCTCGACATCGCCGACGCGATCGTCGACCTGGTCTCGACCGGGAGCACCCTCATGGTCAACGGCCTCCGCCCCGTCGCCACGCTCATGGAGTCCGAGGCCGTCCTCGTCGCCCCCGGCGACGCCACCCCCTCCTCCCCGGTGGTCACCATGATCCGCGCCGTCGTGACCGCCCGCCGCAAGCGCTACGTCCTCATGAACGCCCCCGTCGAGGCCGTGGCGACGATCGAGCGCATCATCCCCGGTGTGGACGCCCCCACGGTCGTCCCGCTCGCCCACAACGGCAAGGTCGCCGTGCACTCCGTGGTCGACGCCGACGAGATGTGGACGGTGCTGCCGCGCCTCGAGGCGGCGGGCGCCTCGGGCATCCTCGTCCTCCCGATCGAGCAGATGATCCCATGAGCCTCGCCCCCCGCCGCGTCGTCCTCGCCGAGCTCACCCCCGCCGCGTGGTCTCGTCTCGTGCACCGCTCCCCGGTGCCCGATCTCGAGGTGCGCCGTGCCGCCGCCGCCATCGTCGCCGAGGTCCGCGACGGTGGCGACGCGGCCCTCCGCCGCGCCAACGCCAGCCACGGCGGCGGGCTCGGCGACGGGCGCCTCCGCATCGACGCCGCGGAGCTCGAGGCGGCCGCGGCGTCGCTCCCGACGGAGGTGGCCGCCGCCCTGCGGCGAGCCGCGGAGAACATCACCGCGTGCCACCGGCCCCAGCGACCCGTCGACACGACCCTCACCGTCGCACCCGGGGTGACGGTCTCCCGTCGTTGGTCCCCCCTGCCGCGGGTCGGCGTGTACGTACCGGGCGGCCGCGCCCCGTACCCCTCGTCGCTCCTCATGGGCGTGATCCCCGCCCGGATCGCCGGGGTGCCCGAGATCGTCGTCGTCGCCCCGGCCCGGCCCGACGGCACCGTCGACCCCCTCATCCTCGGCGCGGCCGGGATGCTCGAGATCGAGGAGTTCTACGCCACCGGGGGCGCCCAGGCGATCGGCGCCCTCGCCTACGGGACGTCCACGATCCGACCGGTGGCGAAGATCGTCGGCCCGGGAGGGCCCTGGGTCACCGCGGCCAAGCTCGCGGTGTACGGCGCCTGCGACATCGACCTTCCCGCCGGGCCCTCCGAGGCGATCATCGTCGTCGACGACACCGCCGACCCCACCGTCGCCGCGGCCGACCTCGTGTGCCAGGCCGAGCACGGCCCCGACTCGCCGGTCGCCCTGGTGACGACCGGCGAGGACCTCGCCGACACCGTCCTCCGCATCGCCGACGGCCTCGTCACGGGACTCGCCCGCGAGGCGATCATCCGGGCGAGCATCCTCGACTTCGGGCTCGTCGTCATCGCCCCCGACCACGCCACGGCGCTGCGGTTCGTCGACGCCTGGGCCCCCGAGCACCTCACCCTCCACACCGCGGACCCCCGCGCCGACGCCGAGCTCGTTCACGCCGCGGGTTCCGTCTTCCTCGGTCACTGGACCCCCGAGTCGGCCGGCGACTACGCCACCGGCGCCAACCACGTGCTCCCCACCGGCGGGCTGGCGCGCGCCGCCGGACCCCTCTCCGTGGAGGACTTCGGCTCGTGGCGGCAGGTCCAGGAGCTCACCGAGGAGGGCCTCGTCGGGCTCGCCCCGACGATCCGGGCCCTGGCACACGCCGAGGGGCTCACCGCCCACGCCCGCTGCGTCGACGTCCGTCTGGGGACCCGATGAGCGCGCCCCGCTACCGCTGGCAGCCGACGACGGCCCGGATCGCCGCCCGGTTCGGCATCCCCGAACGGCAGGTCGTGCGGTTCGATCACAACACCTCGCCGTACCCGACGGACTGGGCACCCGGACTCCTCGCCGAGCCGGCCTGCCGGCTCAACGAGTACCCGGGGGCCGACTACGCGCCGTTGCGGGCCGCGGCGGCCCGGTACGCCGGCGTTGCGCCGGAGAACGTCGTCCCGGGCGCCGGGGTCGACGAGATCATCGCCATGGTGGCGCGAGCGTTCCTCGAGCCGGGAGGCCTCGCCGGCGCCCCCACCCCCACCTACCCGCTCTACCGGGTGGTCACCCACCAACGTCGTGCCCGCCTCCGCGAGGTGCCCCTGGAGGGATCCGACTTCGGCTTCCCGGTCGCGGCGCTGCAGCGGCTCGCCCGCGAGGTCGACCTCCTGTGGCTGTGCGTTCCCAACAACCCGACCGGGGTCCGCCTCGACGACGCGACCCTCGCCGAGCTCGTCGCCGGCGCCCCCGGCATCGTCGTCCTCGACGCGGCGTACGCGGAGATCTCCGGCGACCGCTGGGGAGCCTGGATCTCCCGCCATCCGAACCTCGTCGTCTGTCACACCCTCTCGAAGGGGTTCGGCCTGGCCGGCATCCGCGTCGGGTACGCGCTCGCCACCCCGGAGCTCGTGGCGACCCTCGACGCGGTCCGCCCCCCGGGAAGCATCTCGAGCCTCTCCGCACTCCTCGCCGAGCGGGCCCTCGACGATCCCGCCCGGATGACCCGGCGGGTGGCGCGCATCGTCCGCGAGCGCTCCCGCCTGGCCGAGCTGCTCGCCGGACTCGGGTTTCGTGTCCTCCCCTCGGCGGCGAACTTCCTCCTCTGCGAGGTCGGCTCGGCCGCGCCGGAGGTGGCCGAACGGCTCCTCACGGAGGGCCTGGTCGTCCGCACCTTCCCCGCCGACGGCCCCCTCGACGGTTATCTCCGATTCACCGTCCGATCGCCCGAGGAGGACGATCGGCTCGTCGATGCCCTGGAGCGTGCCCTGTCATGACCCGCCGTGCCACCATCCGTCGTACCACCCGGGAGACCGACGTGCAGGTCGCGCTCCTACTCGAGGGAACCGGGAAGGCCGAGATCGCCACCGGGGTCGGGATGTACGACCACCTCCTCGCCACCCTGGCCCACCACGGACTCTTCGACCTCGAGGTGACCACGGAGGGCGATCTCCACGTCGATCCCCACCACACCGTCGAGGACACCGCCCTCGCCATCGGCGCCGCGTTCGACGAGGCGCTCGGCGACCGCGCCGGCATCGTCCGCTTCGGTGACGCGGCGGTCCCCATGGACGAGGCCCTCGCCCGTTGCGCGCTCGACCTCGGCGGGCGTCCCTACGCGGTCCTCGACCTCGGGTTCGCCACTCCCGCCATCGGCGCCCTCCCCACCCAGATGATCCCCCATGCGCTCGAGTCCCTGGCGCGGGCCGCCCGACTCACCCTCCACCTCGAGGCGCGGGGCCGCAACGACCACCACGTGGCGGAGGCCGCGTTCAAGAGCCTGGCACGAGCCCTGGGCGCCGCGCTCCTCCTCGACCCCCGGCGCTCCGGGGTCGCCTCCACGAAGGGGACCCTGTGATCCGGCTCGCGGTGATCGACCACGGGGCCGGGAACCTCGTCTCCATCGGACGTGCCCTCGCCACCGTCGGCGCCGAGCCCGTGATCTGCACGGAGCCCGACGAGCTGTCGCGAGTCGACGGCATCGTGCTGCCCGGCGTCGGAGCCACCGGCGCGGCCATGCGGCGCCTCGAGGCGACCGGGATGTCCGAGGCGCTGCGCTCCTGGCGGGGACCGCTCCTGGGGATCTGCGTGGGCCTCCAACTCCTCTTCACGGACTCCGCCGAGGACGACGGACCCTGCCTGGGCATCCTCCCCGGACGGGTGGAGCCTCTCACCGGCCGCCCCCTCCCCCACATGGGCTGGAACGACGTCACCTACCGGGAGGACCCCCTGTTCCGGGGCATCCCCCAGGGAACGACGTTCTACTTCGTCCATGGCTACGCACCCGTGCCCGCCGACCCGGACCTCGTCGTGGCGACGGCGGTCCACGGTGCCCCCTTCACCGCGGCCGTCCGTCGCGGCCCCCTCGTCGGGGTCCAGTTCCATCCGGAGCGCAGCGGCCCCGCCGGGCTGCGGCTCCTGGCGAACTTCGTCGACGCCTCCCGGGAGGAGCACCGTGCTGCGTAGACGGGTCATCCCCTGTCTCGACGTCGCCGCCGGACGGGTCGTGAAGGGAGTTCGCTTCCGCGACCTCGTCGACGAGGGCGACCCCGCGGAGCTGGCGGCCCGCTACGCCGCCGAGGGCGCCGACGAGATCTGCTTCCTCGACATCATGGCCTCGGCGGAGGGACGCGGCACCCTGCTCGAGGTCGTCCGCCGTACCGCCGAGGAGGTCTTCGTCCCGCTCACGGTGGGGGGCGGCGTGCAGTCGGTCGAGGACATGCGGGCGGTGCTGCGCGCCGGGGCGGACAAGGTGACGGTGAACACCGCGGCGGTTCGCCGCCCGGAGCTCCTCGCCGAGTGCGCCACGGCGTTCGGCCGCCAGTGTGTCGTCCTCGCCATCGACGCCCGCCAGGCCGGGCCGGGACGTTGGGAGGTGTTCACCCACGGCGGTCGGCGCGCCACCGGCCGGGACACCGTGGCCTGGGCCGCGACCGGGACCCGCCTCGGTGCGGGCGAGATCCTCCTCACCTCGATGGACCGGGACGGGACGAAGGACGGATACGACCTCCGCCTCCTCGAGGCGGTCCGGCAGGCGGTGGAGGTGCCGCTCATCGCCTCGGGCGGCGCCGGGTCCCCCGCCGACATGGCGGAGGCCCTCGCGTCGGGCCGGGCCGACGCCGTCCTCGCCGCCTCGATCTTCCATCGTCGCGAGTACGGCCTCGCCGAGGTGAAACACGCCCTGGCGACGGCGGGGCTCCCCATCCGGCCCGTCGAGACCGAGGTCGCACCATGAGCCTCTCCGCGACGGACCCCGTCTACGACGAGCGCGGCCTCGCTCCCGCCATCGTGCAGGACGCCCGCACCGGTCGCGTCCTCATGCTCGGGTACGTCAACGCCACGGCGCTCGAGGCGACGCGACGCACGGGTTTCCTCCACTTCTGGAGCCGCAGCCGGAACCGCCTGTGGAAGAAGGGCGAGACGAGCGGCAACGTCCTCGAGGTCGTCTCCCTCGGGCGGGACTGCGACGGCGACGCCCTCCTCGTCCAGGTCCTCCCCGCGGGTCCCACGTGCCACACCGGCGCGGTGAGCTGCTTCGCCGCCGAGGCGGGACGCGGTGCCGCGACCCTCGATCGTCTCTGGGAGACCATCGTCGCCCGCGCCACCCTCCGCCCCGAGGGCTCCTACACGGTGGAGCTCCTCGACGGGGGTGTCGACGCCTGCGCCCGCAAGGTGATCGAGGAGGCCGGCGAGGTCGTCCTCGCCGCCAAGGACCACGCCGTCGGTGGCCCCGCGACCCGGGTGGTAGAGGAGGCCGCCGACCTCCTCTACCACCTCCTCGTCCTCCTCGCGGAGCGGGACGTCCCCTTCCCCGAGGTGGCCGCCGAGTTGGATCGCCGCGCCCGGTGAATCGCCGCTCGGGGTAGCCTGCCGGCGATGCGTCGCCTCCTCCTCGCCCTCGCCGTGCTCGCTGCCACCGCCGCCGCCTGCACGCCCCGGGTGGATCCCACCGGCGTACCGGCGCCGCCCGTGGTCACCACCGCCGAGGTCCGCCGGCTCCTCGCCGACTCGGAGCTCCCGGTCGTCCTCAACGTCTGGGCGTCCTGGTGCATCCCCTGCCGTTCCGAGGCGCCGCTCCTCGCCACCGCGGCGGGGCGGTTCGACGGCCGGGTGCGTTTCGTCGGACTCGACGTCGCCGACGGCGCCGACGACGCTCGCCGCTTCATCGCCGAGTTCTACCGCGACGTCCCCATCGAGCACCTTGCGAACCCGGACGGCACCATCCCCGCCGACCTCGGCGGCGGGCCCGGCGTTCCCCTCACCTTCTTCTTCAGACCGGGCGGCGACCTCACCCACCTGCACCACGGGGTCATCGACGAGCGGACGCTGGCCCTCCAGATCGACGAGCTCCTCGCCGGGGGGCGCTGATGGAGTTCACCCTGCTCGCCGCCGCGGCCACGGGGGTGGCCGCCATGTGGGGGATGCTCCGGTGGGAGGCACCCCGCGGCAACGCGGCCCGCTGCGCCGGAGATCTCTGGGGTGACGCGCTCACCGCCGCCGTCGCCGGGATCTTCGGTGGCCGGCTCCTCGCCATGGTCCTCGCCGGCACCAATCCCCTCGCCCACCCCGGCGACATCCTCATCGTCCGCTCCGGGGTCTCCACGGTCGGTGCCGTCCTCACCGCCGTGGTCGCGTTCCTCCTGCTCTCGCGCCGCGAGCCGGTCGCCGCCGCCGACGGCGTCGCCGCGGCGGGACTCGTCGGACTGGCGGGATGGCAGGCGGGATGCACGTTCCGTGGCGCCTGCCTCGGGACCGCCACCGACCTCCCGTGGGCCCTCACCGCTCCCGGGAGCACCGTGGGACGCCACCCCGTCGAGTGGTACGCGGCCCTGCTCCTCGTGGCGGCCGGCATCGCCCTCGCCCTCTGGAAGACCCGGGGGCGACCGGCACCCGGGCTTCCCGCGTCGGTCGCGGTGCTCGCCGCGGCAGGGATCCGTCTCGTCACCGAGCCGCTGCGCCCCTCCCTGGGCGGAAGCCCGTGGTGGTTCTACGCCCTCGGCGTCCTCCTGGGAATCCTCGGAGTCCTCGTCTTCTCCCGGCGGGCGCGCCCCGCGCCCGCCGGCGACGGCTGATCCGGGCGACGGGAGCTCGACGTCAGGACCCGAGCGCGACGAGCCGGTCGAGCGCCGCGCGCAGCTCCGCCTCGGCCCGACCGCCGAACCACCCGTCGACGATCACGTCGTCCCCGGTGATGAGGACGGACGCCGGCTGCCCGGGGATGCCGTACAGGTCCCAGATGGCGTCGTCGAGGCCCCAGTCGAGATGGTCGAACAGCTCCGCCGCGGCGGCCGAGGTCCGGCTCAGGTCGGAGCGTCCCGCGACCGCGATGAAACGCACGGCGGGGGCGTACTCGGCGGCGACTCGGTCGATGACGGGCAACTCCCGCCGGCAGATCGTTCACCACTCCGCCCAGAACACGAGGTAGACCGGTCTCGTCTCCCGGGAGAGGACGAACTCGGTCCCGTCGGCGAGACGAAGCGTGAAGTCGGGAGCCGGGGGACCGTCGACGGTCGACCGGGTCGTGGGCGCCGTGGTCGCGGTGGGAGTCACCGTGACCTCCGGCGACGTGGGGACGACCGACCCGGCACCCTCGGGAACCGACGCCACCGTCGTCGAGGGAACCGGGACGACGGCCGTCCCGCCGCAGGCCGCCGCCACGAGGGCGAGGGCGAGGGCGAGCAGAGGCAGGACGCGTCGCATCGGCGCGGCACGTTAGCGGTGCCGGAGGGAGAGTGAAGCGGCGCACCGGCCGCCGCCCGCTCACCCGGCCGGCGGCTCCTCGCGGTCGGCGGCGCTCAGGGCACGGCTCATGGCCACGGCCCGTTCGAGCACCGACGCGGCGTCCCCCGAGTCGATGGACTGCGCGGCGAGCACCATCGCCTCGGTGAACCCGTCGGCGAGCCCGGCGGCGACGATCGCCGGGGCCGCGTTCACCATCACGATGTCCCGCCTCGGACCCGGCTCGCCGGCGAGGACGGCGCGGGTGATGGCGACGTTCTCCGCGGCGGTTCCGCCGAGGAGATCCTCCCGGCGGGCCCGGGAGACGCCGAAGTCCTCGGGAGTGAACTCCGCATGGGTGATCTCGCCGTCACGGAGCCGGTAGATGTAGGTGGGGGCGGTGGTGGTGATCTCGTCGAGCCCGTCCTCGCCGGTGAAGACGAAGGCGTACCGGGCCCCGCGGTTGCGCAGCACCTCGACCATGAGACGCGCCATCCCGCCGTCCGCCGTCCCCACCGACAGACGCCGGGCCCGCGCCGGGTTGCACAGCGGGCCGAGGAAGTTGAACACCGTCCGAATGCCCAGGTGGCGCCGCACCGGTGCGGCGTGCCGCATCGCCGGGTGGTACCGGGGAGCGAAGAAGAAGCCGAAGCCGGTCTCCCGGATCATCCGGACGGTCGCCTCGGGGGGGAGATCGAGGTCGAAACCCAGCGCCTCGAGGAGGTCGGCCGACCCGGTGCGGGAGGAGGCGGCGCGGTTGCCGTGCTTCGCGACGCGAGCCCCGGCCCCGGCGGCGACGAACGCCGCCGTCGTGGAGATGTTGAACGTTCCCGACCGGTCGCCCCCGGTCCCGACGCTGTCGACGACGTCCTCGCCCACGTCCACCGTGACGGCGGCGTCCATCATCGCCTCGACGAACCCCGTCATCTCGTCGGCCGTCTCGCCCTTGCAGCGCAACCCCATGAGGAACGCCGCGGTCTCCGGCTCGCTCGCCCGACCCTCCATGATCTCGGTCATCGCGGCTCGGGCCCGGACCCGACCCAGGTCGGTCCCCGCGATGAGGGTCTCGAGCAACGCAGGCCAGTCGAATGTGGTGATGGTCCGCCTCCTTCCGCGACACCCGGACCGGCCGGCCGGGACGGCGATGGTATCGCTCCGTCGCCGCCGCCGGCAACGCCGGCGACGCTCCTCACCCGCCGAGCGCGCGACGCAGCGCGGTGACGGCGTCCTCGGTGACGGCGACGATGCCCCGGTCCGACGCGGCCCACGCCTCGATCGCCGCCAGCATTGTCGCCGTGGCGACGGCGGCGACGATCCTGGCGTCGAAGGACGCCGTGCCCGCCTCCCGTTCGAGGAGCCCGGCGAGCTCCGTCTCGTAGCGTGCGGCCGCGTCGCGCACGGCCGAGCGCAGCGCCGGTTGCTCCAGCAGGAACCGCACCCGCTCGCGTACCTCCTCCTCGGGGAGATGGAAGCCGCGCTCCGCCGCCCCTCGGAAGGAGGCGACGAGCGCATCGAGCACCGAACCCTCCCCCAGCGCCGCCACGAGGAGCTCGGTGGCGGGAAGCTCCAACTCGTCCCAGAGGAGGATCCCCTCCTTGGTCCCGAAGTACCGGTACACCGTCGCCGGAGAGACCTCGGCGGCGGCCGCGATCTCGTCCACGGTGGTCGCGGCGAATCCCCGCTCTCGCACGAGCCGGTACGCCTCGTCCTGGATCCGGAGCATCGCCCGGTACTTCTTCCGCTCCCACAGGGACACGCGTCACGCCCTCCCGGCACGTTTTCTGCGAGTCACTATAGTGTGGAAGTCACTATCAGCCGGAGGGCGCGCTCATGGAAGCGGTACGGGTCGAGGGGTTGTCGAAGACGTACGGCGTGGGTGCCACCGCGGTGGCGGCGCTGCGCGACGTCTCGTTCACCATCCGGCCCGGTGAGTTCGTCGTCGTGTTGGGACCCTCCGGCTCGGGGAAGACGACCCTCCTCAACCAGCTCGGGGCCCTCGAGACTCCCACCGCCGGCAGCATCACCGCCGCCGGGGTCGAGCTCGACGGTCTCGACGAGGCGGGGCGGACCGAGTACCGGCTCCGCTCCGTCGGTTTCGTCTTCCAGTTCTACAACCTCGTCCCCACCCTCACCGCGCGCGAGAACGTCGCGCTCATCGCCGAGTTGACCGGACCCGAGGCGGACCGCCGGAGCGCGGCGGTGCTCGAGGAGCTCGGGCTCGGGGATCGGCTCGACCACTTCCCCGCCCAGCTCTCCGGCGGTGAGCAGCAGCGGGTCTCCATCGCCCGGGGGCTCGTCAAGGACCCGCCCCTGCTCCTCTGCGACGAGCCGACGGGGGCGCTCGACCAGCGAACCGGGACCCAGATCCTCCGGCTCCTGCGCGGGAGCACGGACGGCGGAGGTCGGAGCGTCGTCCTCGTCACCCACAACACCGTCATCGCCCGCATGGCGGACCGCATCATCGAGCTCCGCGACGGGGCGGTGGTCCGCGACGAGGAGAACCCGTCGCCGGCCGCCCCGGAGGACCTCGGCTGGTGAGGTACCTCCGGATCAAGCGCCGCCGCGACCTCCGTCGCCATCGCTGGCAGTTCGCGGCCGTCCTCGTGACGATCACGCTCGGCGTCCTCCTCTTCGCGGCGTCGTACGACGCCTATCGCAACCTCGACGCCTCCTACAACGGCACCTACGAGCGGCTCGCCTTCGCCGACGTCACCATCACCGGGGCCGCTCCCGGGTTCGCGCAGACGGTGGCCGGGCTCGACGGCGTCGCCACGGTGACGAGCCGCCGCGAGGCGGACGTCCCGCTTCGGGTGGGCGACCACGCCTTCCTCGGCCGGCTCGTCGGCATGCCCGTCGCGCACCAACCCGAGATCGACCGTATCGACGTCGTCCGTGGCCGCTACCTCGATCCGGAGGAGCCCCGCGGCGTCGTCGTCGAGACCCACATGGCCGACGAGTTCCACCTCGACGTCGGCGACGACCTCGCGGTCCTCACCCCGTCCGGGTGGACTCGGGTGCGCGTCCTCGGGGTGGCCGTCTCACCGGAGTACATCTGGCCCGCACGGTCACGCCAGGACATCTTCCCCGCCCCAGGCTCCTTCGGCGTGCTCTTCACCCCCGCAGGCCTGCTCGACGCGCTTCCCGCCGCCGCCGTCACCGACGAGGTCCTCGTCCGGTACGACGCCACCGGCGACCGTCCGGCCCTCGACGCCGCCATCGCCGCCCAGGCCCGCGACGCCGGGGCCGGCGCGGTCATCCCTCGGGCGGAACACCCCTCCAACCAGACCCTCAACCTCGACGTCCAGGGGTTCGCCCAGATGGCCGTCCTCTTCCCGCTCCTCTTCCTCCTCGCCGCGGGGATGGCCACGTTCATCCTCCTCACCCGCATCGTGTACGCCCAACGTGGCCAGATCGGCACGCTGCGGGCGTCCGGCATGAGTCGCAGAACGCTCTCCCGGCACTACCTCTCCTACGGCCTCCTCCTCGGCACCGCGGGCGCCGTGCTCGGCGTCCTCGCCGGCATGGCTGCGGGGTGGGGCATCACCGCGGGGTACACCCGCTCGTTGGGCATCCCCGACACGGTGCGCGGCTTCCATCCCCTCACCCCGGTGGTCGGCCTGCTCTTCGGGGTGACCACCGGGGCGCTCTCCGGGTTGGCGCCGGCGCGGGCCGCCTTCCGGATCAGCCCCGCCGAGGCCATGCGAGGAGTGCAGCCTCCGGACGGGGGCCGGCGCAGCCTCTTCGAGCGCCTCGTGCCCCTCCTGCGACGCCTCCCCGTCCGCTGGCTCATGGTGCTGCGGGGTATCGGCAGGAACCGTCGCCGCAGCCTCTCGACGGTGATCGGCGTCGTCCTGGCGCTCATGCTCATCCTCGCCGCCTGGGGCATGATCGACACGACGAGCATCCTCGTGGATCGCCAGTTCAACGACGTCCACCGCGAGGACGCCGTCGTCGTCCTCGCCGTGCCGAACGTCCCGGCCGCCGCCGACACGGTCGCCGCCGTCCCCGGCGTGGCGTCGGTGGAGACGACCCTGACGATCCCCGTCACGGTCCGCTCCAGCACGGCCGACTACGCCACCCGGATCGAGGGACTGGTCCCGACGACCCGCATGCACGGGTTCATCGGCGACGTGGACCACCTACCCCCGGACGGAGTGCTCGCCGGACGCGCCCTCGCCGACGAGCTGGGGATCGCCGTCGGAGACCGGGTCGAGGTCATCCTCCCCACGCTCGGCACGTCCTTCCGGACCCAGGTACGTGGTTTCCTCGACGAGCCGGTGGGCACCCTCCTGTACATGGACGAGGACGCCCTCACCCGCGCCATCACCGAGGAGGCCGATCCTCCCGTGCCCGCGGCCCGCCTCGCCGATCCCACCCTGGCTCCGCTCCTCGTCCGGTTCGCCGCCGGCGTCGACCGCTCGGCGGTCCTCCACGACATCGAGGCCCTCCCCCAGGTGGCCACCGTGGTGGACGCGCGCCGGCTCTTCGGCCTCGTGCACGACTACCTGGGCTTCTTCTACGCCTTCGTCGGGATGATGCTCGTCTTCGGCGGTGCCATGGCGTTCGCCCTCATCTTCAACACGATCTCGGTGAACGTCGCGGAGCGTGCCGGAGAGTACGCCACGATGCGCGCCAACGGACTCTCCCACCGCCGGATCGCGGCGCTCATCACCGGAGAGAACCTCCTCCTCACCCTCCTCGGGATCCTCCCGGGTCTCCTCATCGGGTACTGGACCGCGGCCGCGATGATGCACACCTACAGCTCGGATCTCCTCACCTTCGACCTCGAGATGCATCCCACGACCCTGCTCTACGCGGCGGCGGCGCTCGTCGTGGTGGCGCTCCTGTCGCTGATTCCCGGCGTCCGATCCGTGGGGCGCCTCGATGTCGCCCAGGTGGTACGGGAGCGGTCGCTCTGAGCGCCTCCTCAGGGTCGCCGACGCAGGAGACGTCGCCGCTCCCGTTCCGTCAGTCCGCCCCAGATCCCGAACCGCTCCCGTGCGGAGAGGGCGTACTCGCGGCAGTCCGTCTCCACCGGGCAGATTCCACAGAGGGAGAGCGCTCGAGCCACCGCCTCCTTCGTCGCCCCGAAGAAGAGGTCCGGATCCTCGCCGCGACACGCGGCGAACACCGCCCACGGACGCTCCTCGAGGATCGGAGGCGCGAAGATGTCGAGCTCCAACGTGTCGTCCCGCATGCTCACGAGGGCCCACCCCCGGGGTCGCTTCGGGTATATGACGAACCGGCGGACCGGTGAGTTCCCGTTCGGGAAAGGCCGGCGGTCACGGACTAGAATCCCCCGTTGCTGTTCCCGGTTCCGATCCGACGTGAGGAGGCGACCCTGCTGTACTTCGCCTACACCGCACGAATCGCACCAGAGAAGATGGCGGAGGTGGCGCCCGACGCCGAGTTCCAGTTCATCGCCCACCTCCCGGAGTGGGGTCTCGAGTTCCCGATCGAGGGCAACGGCTGGAACGGCGGGCTTCCGACCGTGATCCCGGCGACCGGCCACACCGTCTGGGGCGCCGTGTTCTCGATCCCCGACGACCAGCTCGCCGCGCTCGACGCCGCCGAGAGTGCCGAGCAGCGCGTCTCCTCCACCGTGGAGGCGATGGACCGCACCGGTCGGCGCCATCGGGTCGTCACGCACCTGTACGCGGGAACCCCCGACGCCGAGACGACCCCCTCGACGGAGTACCTCGAGCTCATGCTCGCCGGGTCGCGGCACTGGAGCCTCCCCGCCGGGTGGATCGCCGGACTCGAGGAACACCTCGACCCGGCTCGCTGAGAGGCGGCGCCCTGACCCGCATCGACTGGGGAGCGGTCGCCCTGGGCGCGCTGAGCGGCTTCGGGGGTGGCCTCGTGGTCTTCGCCGCCCTCGGCGTCGTCGGCGTCGCCTCGCCCCGGGCGAACCCGCTCCCCCTCCTCGTCCTCCAGTTCGCCACCCTCGTCTTCGCCGGATGGGTGGCGGGGAGGCTGGCCGGACACGCGGCCGCAGCCCACGGTGGCATCGCCGGCATCCTCCTCTTCCTCCTCGCCGGGATCGTCGCCATCGCCGCCGGAGGACCGCCGCTCCTCGAGCTCCTGCTCTTCGGCGTCGTCGCCGCGGTCCTCGGTTCGGCCGGAGGCGCGCTCGCCGACCTCCGCCGCCCTGCCCCCTGAGTCCCCTGCGACGCTTTCGGGACCTTCGACCCTCCTCGTAGGGCATCCCGGCCCTGGTCTCGCCGGCGCGGCTCGCCGTACGGTGCAGGAGATGCAGGAGATGCAGTGATGAGCACCGGCACGACGCAGGAGCGGCACCTGGACACCGGCCCCTACCTCACCACTCGGGACGTCCAGACCCTCATCAGGGTCGACAAGTCCACCATCTACCGCATGGCGGAATCGGGCCGCATCCCCGCGGTGAAGGTCGGCCGCCAGTGGCGCTTCCCCGCCGAGGAGATCTCCCGATGGCTGCGATCCCGGGCCAACGGCGTCGCCGCGGTGGAGCCCCGACCGTTCCCTCGGGAGGAGGCGCAGGACCTCGTCGACCTCTTCGCCGACCTGTACGGTGTCATGGCGGTCGTCACCGACCTCGACGGTCGCCCCCTCACCGAGGTGAGCAACCCCTGCGGCTTCTTCCGGGTGGTGCTCGCCGCGCCGCAGGCGGTGGCTCGCTGCGTCGCCGAGTGGCGCGCCTACGGCGGCGAGCACGGCCTCGAGCCGAGACTGCGCACCAGCCACCTCGGGTTCCTCTGTGCCCGGGCCTTCGTCCGGGTCGGGAACCGTCTCGAGGCCATGGTGCTCGCCGGATGCATCGCCCCCGACGAGTGGCCCCCCGACGAGCGCGCCCTCGAGGCGATCGCCGCGGAGACCGGCATCGCCGTCGACGCCCTGACCGCCCACGTGGAGGAGATCCATCACCTCCCGGCCGACCGGAGGCCCGCGGTGCTGCGCGGATTGTCGATCCTCACCGAGCACCTCTCCCGTCTCGCCACGGGGCGCCGGGCCGGTGCCACGCCCCCGCCGGGGACCGCCGGAGCAGGGGGGCAGGAACCGTGAGCTCGCCCGCATCCCTTGAGTCGGCCCCGATCCGGCCGAAGAGAGCATTCCAGGAACGAAGGAGTCAGCCATGAGACGTCTCGTCGTCCTCGGCGCAGGTACCGCCGGCACGATGGTGGTGAACAAGCTCCGGCCTCGCCTCGATCGGGAGGAGTGGGAGATCGTCATCGTCGACCAGGAGCCGACCCACTACTACCAGCCCGGCTTCCTCTTCCTGCCGTTCGGCGAGTACACCCCGGCCGAGGTCAAGAAGCCCAAGCGGCGCTTCGTCCCCGCCGGTGTCGAGTTCGTCGAGCAGCGAATCGAGGCGGTCGACGCCGACGCCGACACGGTCCTCCTCGGCGACGGGACCGAGCTCGGCTACGACCAGCTCGTCATCGCCACCGGCACCCACCCCCGGCCCGAGGAGACCCCGGGCATGGACGGACCCGAGTTCGGCAAGACGATCCACACCTTCTACACCTACGAGGGGGCGCTCGCGCTACGGCGCGCCCTGCAGGAGTTCACCGGCGGCAGGCTCGTCGTCCACATGGTGGACATGCCGTTCAAGTGCCCGGTCGCACCGCTCGAGTTCACCTTCCTCGCCGACGCCCACTTCACCGAGCTCGGCATGCGGGACCAGGTGGAGATCCACTACGTCACCCCCATGCCCGGCGCCTTCACCAAGCCGGTGGCCTCGGCCCACCTCGGCGGCATGTTCGAGGAGCGCAAGATCCACCTCGAGTCGGACTTCTCCATCGAGCGGATCGATGCCGAGCGCAGGACGATCGTCTCCTACGACGAGCGGGAGGTCCCCTACGACCTCCTCGTGACGGTGCCCCTCAACATGGGAGCCGACTTCGTCGCCAAGTCTGGTCTCGGAGACGAGCTCGACCACATCCCGGTGGACAGGGGCACCTTCCAGCACAAGGACCACGACAACCTCTTCGTGCTCGGCGATGCCGCCGCCATCCCGACGTCGAAGGCCGGATCGGTGGCGCACTTCGCCGTCGAGGTGTTCGTCCCGAACTTCCTCCGCCACATCGAGGGCCTCCCGATGCGGGAACGGTTCGACGGACACGCCAACTGCTTCATCGAGTCCGGCCACGGCAAGGGCCTGCTCATCGACTTCAACTACGACACGGAGCCCCTGCCGGGCAAGTACCCACTCCCGGGCATCGGACCCTTCTCCCTGCTCGAGGAGACCGAGATGAACCACTGGGGGAAGCTGCTGTTCCGGTGGATGTACTGGAACCTGCTCCTCCCCGGCAAGGAGCTGCCCCTTCCGGCCCTCATGTCCATGGCCGGGAAGATCCCGGAGGAGAAGTGATGGCCACCACCTTCACCACGGACCGCACCGCCGAGCTCGAGCGGAAGGTCGACCGGCTCACCGAGCAGGTGGCGTTCCTCGTCGCCGAGGCCGAGGCGGCGCGGCGACGCCGAGAGGGGTGGGAGGAGCTCCAGGCGACCGCGATGCCGATCGCGACTTCGGTGCTCGAGGCCGCCTCCTCCCAGCTCGACGAGACGGGCCTGTCCGGTGAGCGGCTCGTGGCCCTCCTGCGGCGCCTGGCCGCCAACGTCGACACCCTGGAGGCGGCCGTCGCCCAGCTCGAGAGCCTGGCCGAGCTCGCCGAGATCCTCTCCCCCATCGCCGGCCAAGCCATGGACCTGGCGACCGACCGACTGCAGGCCCTCGACGAGCGCGGCTACTTCTCCTTCGCCAAGGCCGGCCTCGGCGTCGTCGACCGAGTCGTCACCGGGTTCAGCGAAGAGGACGTGGAGCAGCTCGGAGACAACGTCATCCTCATCCTCGACACGGTCAAGGAGATGACCCAACCCGAGATCATGGCGGTCGTCTACCGGATGATCGAACGGGTACGGCAGCAGCGCGAGGCCCTCGAGCACGAGCCGGAGAAGGCTCCGAGCCTCTGGGGGCTGCTCCGACAGATGCGGGATCCGGAGGTACGCCGGGGCATCCGTCGGGCGCTCATGACCCTCAAGGCGGTCTCCGACGTCGACGTCCGACCGCCGGAGATCGCAGGCGCGGGGACGGGGGGGTCCCCCATGCCACGAGAACGAGAGAACACGACGCGAGGAGGTGTCTGATGCCGGTCACCACGATCGGAGGCCGGGAGATCCACGTCGACGACGAGGGCTTCCTCACCGAGTACGACGAGTGGGACGAGGACCTCGCCCCGGCCCTGGCGAGGAACATCGGGATCGACGCGCTGACCGAGGAGCACTGGCGGGCGATCAAGTTCCTGCGAGAGGACTTCCGGGAGACGGGTGCGACCCCGACGTTGCGCCGGGTGTCCACCGTCGGGGGCATCCCGACCAAGGACCTGTTCAAGCTCTTCCCGAAGAAGCCGGCGAAGAAGATGGCGTACATCGCCGGCCTTCCCAAGCCGCACGGCTGCGTGTGAGAGGAGGAGGCCATGACGACCGCAGCAGAAGAGACCCGAATCGTTCCCGACTTCGGGGACGAGGAGAGTGAGCGGAAGATCGCCTTCGTCGCCTCGAAGGGGACGCTCGACATGGCGTACCCCGCTCTGGTGATGGCCAACGCCGCGCTCGGCGAGGGCATCGAGACCCACATCTTCTTCACCTTCTGGGGCCTCGACATCATCAACAAGAAGACGATGGACGATCTCAAGTTCACGCCGATCGGGAACCCCGCCACACACATGCCCCAGGCCGTCACCCCCCTGCCCGGCATGACGGCGATGGCGACCCATCAGATGAAGAAGATGATCGCCGAGCAGGACGTTCCGGAGATCCCCGAGTTCCTCGACCTGATCGTCGAGTCGGGTGGTCACCTCTGGGCCTGCAAGATGACCGTCGACATGATGGGCCTCGAGGAGAAGGACATGTACGACGGCGTCGAGGGCGTGCTCTCGGCGACCGATTTCGTCGATCTGACCGAGGGTGCCCAGATCCTGTTCATCTGACGCCCCTCCCCCACCCCCGCCGTCGCCCTCCCTCCGGCGGGGGTGGGCGCGTCCGGCCCCGATCGGGCGCTGCACCCCCGGCGACGGTACCCTTCCGGGAGCCGCGACGAAAGGGAGCCATGTCCAGCTACACCTTCGGGACGCATCTCGACGGCGACTTCGCCACCGCCGTGGACCGGGTGAAGAGCGCACTGCAGGCCGAGGGATTCGGGGTCCTCTCCGAGATCGACGTCGCCGCGACCCTCCAGGCGAAGCTCGGCGTCGAGATCCCCCCGTACCTGATCCTCGGGGCCTGCAACCCGCCGCTCGCCCACCGGGCCCTGAGCGCCGACCCGGACATCGGGGCGCTCCTCCCCTGCAACGTCGTCCTCCGCCAGACCGGTGACGCGGTCACCGTGGCGTTCATGGATCCCGCCGCCGTGCTCGGCATCGTCGACGTCCCCGGCGTCGCGGAGCTCGCCGGGGAGGTCCGGGAGAAGCTCCTGCGGGTACGCGACTCGCTGTGAGGGAACACTCGGCGCCGAACGGACGTTGTTCGCGAGGTGAGCCCGCGGGACGGTCGCGGCCGGCGTGAGCCGGTCGAGGAAAGTCCGGACTCCACAGGGCAGGGTGCTGGGTAACGCCCAGGCGGGGCGACCCGACGGAAAGTGCCACAGAGAACAGACCGCCGATGGCCCTCCGGGGCACAGGCAAGGGTGAAACGGTGGTGTAAGAGACCACCAGCGTCCCGGGAGACCGGGACGGCTCGGTAAACCCCACCCGGAGCAAGGTCGAGCAGGGGCAGGGTGGCCCGCCCGCTACGCCCCGGGTAGACCGCTCGAGGCCGGCGGCAACGTCGGTCCCAGATAGATGACCGTCCTCGACAGGATCCGGCTTACACGCGGACTCACCACCGGAAGGAGCCCCCACCGGGGGCTCCTTCGCGATCGGGGGACGGTCATCCTCGGTCCCGCCTCACCCGGTCGGGGTGGTGAGGTCGGCGCTCCCGGCATTGTCGTGGCGGTACCGCGGCCACACGGCGTTCCCGTACCCTTCGAGACCCGTGCCGGCGATCGCCGTCAGGGTGCCGTCCCGTTGCACCACGTACACGACACCGCCGGCGATCATCGGGCTGCCCGACACGCCGGCGTCGGAGCCGAGCTCGTACCGGGCGACGACGTCCCCGTCGTAGGTGACGATCGTGAGCAGGCCGTCGGTGGCGAAGAGGACGTAGCCGTCGTCGGCGAGCGTCGGCGAGGCCCCCGCCCGCCGGCCCTCGATGCGAGTCAGGAGCGTCTCGTCACACCCCGGGCTCACCCGCCACAGCTCGGCGGCCGGTCCCCCACTCGTTCCGACGGTGGTGATCGCCAGGTACGCGTTGCCGGCGGCGTCGACCGTCACCGCGTCGTAGAAACCCACGGTCTGATACCTGGGGAGCGACGGGAAACCGACCGAGCACACGGGCGTCAGGTCTTCGCCGAGACGGTAGAGGCGTGTCACCGACTCGTCGGCGTTGGGCCGGGCGTACGCCACCCAGACGCCGTCGCCGGTGGGCACCACCTCGCCGGCCACGGCGTCCTCGTCCGCCCCGTGGAAGCCGAGCCGGTGGCACCCGGGGTCGCCCGGATCGAAGGAGGAGACGACCTGCAGCGACGGGTCGAGCATCGTCACCGCACACCCGTAACGGGGAGTGGTCAGGTCGGCACCGTAGGCGTGAGGGCCGCCTCCCACGTACAGCACCTTCCCGTCGGTCGTGATGCTCGCGGCGACCCAGTTCCGAAAACCGTCGGTGACGTCGAGCCGGTGGGTCACCGTCCCGTCGGTGGAGAGCGCCACCACGACGCCGCAGTCCGGGTTCGGGCCCGCCTGGCACGCCGGCTCAGGGGTGTTCACCGTTCCGGTGTAGTAGGCATCTCCGAGGACCACCCCGGCGGAGTCGCTCCCGGCCCGCAGGGAGGCCGTCCCCACCGGCGTGAACGTCGACGCATCGAGGACGGCCACCGAGGTGCGAGCGCCGACGAGGTCCAGGTACAGGAGCCCCGTCACCGCGTCGTACACCGGGGTGGCCTCCGCCGGTCCCGCGTCGGACAGCACCGTGACCGTGCCCGAGTCGGGGTCGTAGCCGAGGAGGAGACCCCAATCGCCGCCACCGCACGTCCGGCCGTGGACGTGGAGGGGGTAGACGACGAGCCCGTCGACGAGGACGGGGGAGGCGGTGACGTCGGCGCAGTCGAGCGCGGCCAGCGCGGGAATGCGCACGATGGTCCGCTCCCCGTCGGTCTCGACGACGAAGCGGGAGTCGCCGGCCGGCGGCTCCGTCGAGCCGTCGGGTGGCTCGGTCGTCGCTGCGACCGTCACCGTGACGCTCGTCGTCGGTCCGCCACCGGTCGGGACGGTTGCGATCGTCGACGACGGCGCCGCTCCGGCACCGGAGTCACCCGGCGGCGTCCCGACCGCGGCACATCCGGCGGCCAGGATCGCCGTCACGGTCACGAGGATGAGGATCCTGCGCATTTCGTCACTCCTGATTCGCCATGTCCCGACCATCGATCCGTGGTGTTCGGCGGGCGTACGAGGCGCCTGAGAAGCAGGTGAGAACCCGTCCCGCCACCGTCACCCCCTCCGGTACCCTGCGACGATGCCCCGCTTCGGATGGTTCCTCGGCAGCGAACAGTTCCATCCCGAGGAGATCGTCGCGCTCGCCCGACGTGTCGAGCGAGCGGGGTTCGACGCCGTCGTCGTCTCCGAGCACTTCCACCCCTGGGTGGACGACGCCGGCACCGCCGCCTTCGCCTTGACGACCCTGGGCGCCGTCGCGGTCGCCACCGAACGGGTCGAGCTCGCCACCGCGGTGGTGACACCCCTCTTCCGCTTCCACCCCGCCGTCGTCGCCCAGGCGGCGGCCACGATCGACCGGCTCTCCGGCGGCCGCTTCCGGCTCGGCGTCGGTACCGGGGAGAACCTCAACGAGGGCCCCCTCGGGTACGCCTTCCCCCCGTACGCCGAGCGGGCCGCCCGCATGGCGGAGGCGCTCCCGCTCATGCGCCGCCTCCTCGACGGCGAGACCGTCGATTCCTCCGGGCGTTTCTACCGGACCCGGCGGGCACGCCTCTACTCGCCTCCGCTCGGGCCCGTGCCGATCTGGCTCGGCACCGGCGGCCCGCGCTCCGCGACCCTCGCCGGCTCCTCCGCCGACGGGGTGATCGTCTCGGTCAAGGACCCCGCGGCGAGCCGGAGGCGCGTGGTGGATCCCGCCCGCCGGGCGGCGACCGCCGGGAACCGCCCGTTGACCGTCGTCGCCACCCGCTGGTGCGTCGTCGCCCGGGACGAGGACGAGGCGTGGACGGCCCTGCGTCCGTGGCGGGGCCTCCGAGCCCCCGGTCGGCTCGAGGCGGTGGATCCGGCGGAGCTGCGGACCCGGGCCGACGCCCTGCCGCGCCGGGAGGTGCTGTCCCGCTATGTCCGGGCCGTGACGTCCGCGGAGCTCACCGAGGTGTACCGGCCGCTCGTCACCGAGCTCCGGGCCGATCTCGTCGTCGTCCAGGCGGCCTCGTCCCACCCCGGCGACCTCATCGATCGCTTCGGTGGAGAGGTCCTCCCCCGGCTGCGTGCCGTCGGAGATCCCTCCCGAGGACGGTGAGCCGGCCTCGCACCGGTCCGCGCTCAGGAGTTCCACCCCGGCATGACGACGAAGCTGCCTCCCGACGACGCCGTGCCCTCCTCCGGGTGCGGCCGGTACCGGGCGACGACGGCCTCCACCTGCCGGCTTCTGCCCCGCAGGGCGTGGAGCTCGACGTCGACCCGCTGGTCGTGACCCGCCGCGTGGCGGATGCGCACCTCCACGAGCGTCGGCCGGCCCGGGGCGCCCCCCACCCGACCGAAGGCCTCCCGCCAGCGGTCCCGGTCGTCGGGGTGGGTGACGTCGGCGGGCGAGAGGCCGACGAGCAGGGAGACGGGTCGTCCGAACATCTCGGCGACGCCCTCCTCGGCGAACCGGATCGTGCCGGTGCGATCGAGGAGGGCGAAGCCGACGGCCGCGGAGCCCCGTTCCTCCGGCGTCGCGGGTGTCGCGGAACCCTCGGCGCGGTCCCCGGTCGGGTCCGGCCGGCCGGTCCGGGTCCCGCGGCGCATCGCGTAGCGAATCGCCCGGAGGAGTCCCGGTCCATCCACGCTTCCCTTCACGAGGTAGTCCTGCGCGCCCCGACGCAGGGCCTCCAGGGCGACGCGGTCGTCGTCGTGAGAGCTGAGGACGACCACGGGTACCTCCGGGGAGACCCCGAGCACCGCGTCGAGCGCCTCGAGGCCGTCGGCGTCGGGGAGGACGAGGTCGAGAAGCACGCAATCGGGGTCCTCGTTCCGGACCAGGGTGAGGGCCTGATCGAGACGCCTCGCCTGGAGCAACCGCCCCATGTCCGGCCATGCGTCGGCGAGCATCGACGTCACCAGGCGGGCGTGGAGGGGGTTGTCCTCCACCAACAGGATCCTCGGCGTCGATCGAACCTCGGCGAGACGGGCCACGGGTCACCTCTTCCGGCCGCGTCGGGGCACCACGGCCGCGACACTCTTCGGCACGTTTCCCCCCGCCCTTGAGCAGAGCGCGGAGCGGCCCGCGGCCCGGTCACGACCCGAGGGTCACGAGCTCGGATCGATCTCCTCGACGAAGCGGAGTGCCTCCCGGGCGAAGTCCTCGTCGAACCCGCCCGAGCCGAGCGCGGCCCACAGCCCCGGCGCCACCGCCTGCCGGTACGCGTCGGCGACGTAGCGACCGGCGTCGTCGTCGGGCAGCGCCTCGAAGGCCCGCCGCAGCGGGGTGACGAATCCGGAGCCGAGGGTCGCCACCAGGTCGATGCGCCACACGCCCGTGTCGGGATCTCGCCGAGCCATGACCACCGACTCCGCGCCGCCGCTGCCGCGCACCTGCACCGCCGCGTACCGGTACCCGCCGGCGTCGAGCTCCCGCTCCTCCCCCACCGTCAGGGTGGAGATGGGCCGGCCGGCGAACGCGGCGAACTCGTCGCGGAACGATCGCCAGTACTCGGCGGCGATCGGGGCGGGGATCCCGTCGCGCAACAGCCCCGCCGTCTGGGCCGCCGTGAGTCCGTTCTCGACGGCGAGGACGATCGCGACGGTGTCCTCGAGGACGCTCGCCGAGATCGCCGGGGCGTCGGCGTTCTCCACCGCCTCGAGCCAGCGAACGACGACCCGGGACGGGCCGGGGACGGTCTCCGGCTCGGTGGAGCGCCCCCCGCACGCGGTGGCGACGACGACGACCGTCAGGAGGAGGGGGAGGATGCGAGGCATCACCCGGCGAGGTTAGCGGGCACCTCCCGACACCGACCCCGATGTGCGCCCCGGCGAGCCGTCGCCTAGGTTCCTAGGCCATGTCGGCAGTCGTCAAGGCCCTCCTCCTCGGAGCGCTCACCGGTTTCGTCGCCGGCCTCTTCGGCATCGGGGGCGGGATCATCGTCGTCCCCGGACTCATCCTGTGGCTCCGCTTCGATCAGTACCACGCCACCGGGACGTCGGCGGCCACCATCGTGGCCTCCTCGGCGGCGGCCCTTCTCTCCTTCGGCCTCCACGGCAGTGTGGACTGGAGTGCCGCGCTCCTCGTGTTCGTCGGATCCGGGACCGGGGCCTGGCTCGGCGCCCGCTTCATCACCCGGATCCCCGAGCACCTCCTCGCGACCGTGTTCGCGGTCATCCTCCTCGTGGCGGGAGTGCGCCTGTGGCTCTGATCGAGCTCGCCGGTTTCGTCGCCCTCGGCCTCCTCGTCGGGGCCCTCGCGGCCTCCCTCGGGATCGGCGGCGGCGTGGTGCTCATCCCGGCGCTCGTCGTCGTCTTCGCACTCGACCAGAAGCTCGCCCAGGGCACGTCCCTGGCGGCGATCTTCCCCACCGCGATCATCTCGACGTTCGCCCACGCCCGGGCACGACGCGTCGTGTGGCGGGTGGCGCTGCCTCTGGCGGCGGTGGCGATCGTGGGGAGCACCATCGGCTCCCGCCTCGCGCTCAGCCTCCCCTCGGACACCCTGCGCCGCCTCTTCGGGACCCTCCTCATCCTGCTGGCGATCCGCATGACGCTGCGGGCCCGGGGCATGTTCGCCCGGCGACGCCGCACCGCGCCCTCACCGCCGGTCGATGGGGGCGTCGACCCTCCCCGTCCGTAGGAGCCGACGGCGGGCCGCGGCGTTCCCGAGGCCGGCTCGTCGCGCCAGGACCGCGAGGTACCCGGCCCCGAGGGCCTCGAGAAGCCAGCTCCGCGGGTCGCGCAGCGTCGCCGAGACGAGACCACCGATCGTCGCATGGCCGGACGCGGTGAAGGACCCTCCGAGGAATGGCCACCACAGGGTCGCGGGCTCCCGCCACATGGCGTCGAGGAGGAGGTGCACGAGGATCCCCACCACGACGAGCATCCAGCGCCGCCGCGCCGCCCCCCGGCGGGTGAGGACGAGGACCGCCGTCATCGCCGCGGCGGCGAACACGATGGAGTGGGCGACGAGGTGCACGCTCCCGAAGTGGTCCCACGCCACGATCCCCACCGGTGCGTCGAGGAGCGTCGGGAGGAGTGCGCCCAGCGCCAGGAACCGCAGGTCCATCCGCTCGTCGCGGAAGGCGTAGCGGACGAGCGCCACCGTCGCCCCGAGATGCCACAGGAGCATCGGATCCGTCCCTTCAGAGGACGAGGATTCCGCGACAGTGCACGCAGCGGGGGGGACGTTCCCGCGCCGCCGCCACCTGCTCGGCGGCGGAGAGTTGCAGGTGACAGACGCCGCAGATCCCGTCGGTGAGGGTGCCGACGACGACGCCTTCGTGGCGGCGCCGCAGCTCCTCGTACAGCTCGAGCAGGTCGGGATCGATCGTCGGGACGATCTCGGCCTTGCGCCGTTCCTTGCGGCCGAGCTCGGCGTCGATCGCCCGCCACTGCTCGGAGATGAGGGCCTCGAGCCGCCCCTTCTCGGCGCTCACACCTTCCAGCTCGGTGACGACGGCCTCGAGCTCGTGGTCGAGCCGCTCCCGCTCCTCCATGAGCTCGAGGACCTGCTCCTCCATGTCGGACACCTGGCGACGCAGCATCTCGACCTCGCGTCGCAGGTAGTCGGCGTCCCGGGCGCTCATCCCGCCGGCGTACAGCCGGTTCTCCTCGGCGGCGGCCTTCTGCTCGGTGAGGTCGAGCTCGCCGCTCGTCCGGTCCAGCGTGCGGGCCGCGTCCCGGATCCGGTCCTCCAGCGTGGCGCGCTCCTTCGCCAACCGCTCCTCCTCGGCGTGGGCGTGCCGATACGCCTCGAGCTCGGGGAGGCTGCCGCGACGGTCGATGAGCCGATCGATCTCCAGGTCGACCGCCTGCAGATCGAGGAGATCCGCCAGGCCGTTCAGCTCCTCCATGTCGGCTCCTCCCACGGGTGGGCGTCGATCGCCGTGAGGTCGACCGCGTCGGGCGTCGTCTCGAGGACCGCAGCGTAGAGGCTCCGCAGCCCCGGCCGTTCGGTCGGGACGTGGCCGGCGTCGATCACCGCCAGGCCCCGGTCGAGGGCAGCTCGCACCCGATGGTGACTCACGTCGCCGGTGACGAGCACATCCGCCAGCTCGGCGGCCGCGCCCAGGAACGTTCCCCCGGATCCGGGGACCACGGCGACCCGTTCGACGGGACGATCGAGGGGACCGGCCACCCGAACCGCGCTCCCGAGCCGCTCCTCCACGGTCGCGGCGAAGCGCCCCAAGGGCAGCGGTGCCGGCAACGACCCGGCCCGTCCGATCATCCCGGCGTTCCCGGTGGCCTCGTACACGTCGAAGGCGGGCTCCTCGTAGGGATGGGCCGCCACGAGGGCGGCCACGACCGCGTCGCGACGGGCCCCGGGGACGGTCATCTCGACACGCGTCTCCTCCACGGCGTTGGCGCGTCCCGGCTCGCCCACCACGGGGGTGGCGCCCGGCCCCGCGGAGAACGTGCCGGTCCCGACGAGACGGAACGTGCAGTCGGTGTAGTTGCCGATCCTCCCTCCCCCCGCCGCGGCCATGGCGGCGGCGACGGCGTCGGCCGCCGCGACGGGGACGAAGGTGACGACCTTCACCCCGCCGGTCGGCCACGCCGGACCGAACCCTTCCACGCCCTCGAGGGCGAAGGCGTCGGCGAGCGCGTCGGCCGTTCCGCCGGCGGCGACGTCGAAGGCGGTGTGCACGACGACGAGGGCCGTGTCGAGACGGGCCAGTCGGTACGCCCGGCCCGCCGGCGAGGACCCGGCCCGCAGGGCCGTGACCGATCCGAAGAGGAGGGGGTGGTAAGCGACGACGGTGCCGACGGGCTGGGCCTCGAGATGGCGCACGACGGCCTCGGTGACCTCGTGGACCACGACCACCGGACGGCACGGCGCCTCCGGGTCCCCCACCTGCAGCCCGACCGGGTCCCACTCGGCGGCCTTGGCGAACGGCGCGCGCCGATCGAGGGCGGCGACGAGGTCGACGACGCGGTCGGGCACGTGCCGATGCTACCCGACGTCCGGTTCGTGCCCTCGGCCGCCCCGCTCGAAGTGCACGTGCCGCTCGTCGGGGTGATGACCACCCTCCAGGGTCACTCGACCCCCGTCGACGTGCGCGATGCCGACCCCGTAGGCGCTCGAGAGGACCTCCGGGTCGAGGACCGCCTCGGGAGGGCCCTCGGCGTGGACCCTTCCCGCCATGAGGAGGACGTGCTGCGCCCGTCCCGCGTCGGCGAGGTCGTGGGTCGTGGTCACGACCGTCCGTCCGGCGGCGAGCTCCTCGGCGACGGCGTCGAGGATGCGCTCTCGCGACACGAGATCGAGCCCGGTGACGGGTTCGTCGAGGAGGAGCAGCTCCGCCTCCTGGGCGAGGCCCTGGGCGACGAAGACGCGCTGGCGCTCGCCGCCGGAGAGCTCGGCGAGGTGCCGGCCGGCGAGGCCGACCAGGTCGAGACGCTCGAGGGCGGCCGCGACGACCGCCCGATCCTCCCGGGTGAAGGGACGGAAGGGACCGAGGTGAGCGTACCGCCCCATGGCGACGACCTCCCGGACGGTGATCGGCACCGTGTCGTTCACCTTCGTGGTCTGGAGGACGAGACCCACCTGCGGGCGCGCCCGAACCGGGTCGGTGTCCAGGACGGTGACGGTGCCGCTCGCCGGCACGACGAGCCCGGTCAGCACGCCGAGGAGGGTGGACTTCCCCGATCCGTTGGGACCGATCACCGCGGTGGAGGCGCCGGCGGGGATGGTGAAGTCGGAGGCGGCGATGGCGACGCGGCGGCCGTAGCCGGCGACGACGCCCCGTCCCGTGGCGGCTACGCGGCGCGACATCGCGAGCAGAGCCCCTCGACGTCGACACGATGGCCCGTGACCATGAACCCCTGGCGGCCGGCCGCCCGGGCGACGAGGGCGGTGAGCGCCTCGTCGTCCCCTGGCGGGACGGCGAGGTCCTCGACTCGACCACAGGACAGGCACACCAGGTGGTGGTGGTGCCCGAGCAGCCACTCGGCGAGCTCGAAGCGCGCCACGCCGTCGCGCTCGTGGCTGCGGGCGAGGACCCCGGCCTCGGTGAGGAGCGCGAGGTTCCGATACAGGGACGACAGGGGAACCGCGCCGGACGTCGCGGCGAAGAGCTCGGCGGCGCTCGACGGCCGCCCGCGCCCGGCGAGGGCGATCACGATGCGCCGTCGCGTCTCCGTCCACCGGATGGCGCGCTCCCGGAGTCGGGCGCGCACGTCGCGTTCGATCTGTCCGCTCTCCATGTGGTCCCGCCGGTAGACTCGGGTTTTGGGAGTCGTTCTCATTCTACGGCCCGGAGGCCCGCCATGCTCGACTGGTTCCTCGATCCCTTCCGGTTCGCCTTCATGCAGCGTGCTCTCGCCGCGGGGATCCTCGTCGCGCTGACGACCTCGCTCGTGGGCACGTGGGTGGTCCTGCGCGGGCTCTCCTTCATGGGCGACGCGCTCGCCCACGGCGTCGTTCCCGGGATCGCCGTCGCCTTCCTCCTCGACGTCGACCCCCTCCTCGGCGCGGTCGTGGCCGCGGTGGTGATGATCGGTGCGATCGCCGTCATCCACCGGACGACGCGTCTCGGCGAGGACACCGCCATCGGGCTCCTCTTCGTGGGGATGCTCGCCCTCGGGATCATCGTCATCTCCCGATCGGGGTCGTTCGCGGTGAACGTCGTCGCGATCCTCTTCGGGGACGTCCTCGGAACCACCGCGGGGGACCTCTGGCTCGGCGCCGGAACCGCACTGACCGTGGCTCTCCTCGCCGCGGTGTTCTACCGGCCGCTCCTCGTGCTCGCCTTCGACGAGCAGAAGGCCGCGCTCCTCGGTCTCGCCCCGCGCGGCACACACCTGGTGATGCTCGCCATGGTGACCCTCGCCGTCGTCACCTCCTTCCGGACCGTGGGCGCCCTCCTCGTGTTCGGGCTCCTCGTGGCGCCGCCGGCGACCGCCTCCCTCCTCACCCGTCGCGTCCCGGCGATGATCGCCGTCTCCGCCCTCATCGGCGTCCTCTCGGTCGCCTTCGGGCTCCTCCTCAGCTTCCATCTCGACACCGCGGGCGGGGCGACGATGTCGTTCCTCGCCGTGGCCGTCTTCTTCCTCGTTCTCGTCGTCCGCGAGCTCGCCGGCAGGATCCGCGCCCTGCGACCCGCAGCGGGGTGACCCCTCCGCCGGCCGGACGAGCCTACGATGCCTCATGCAGATCGCCGTGGCGACGGAGACTCCCACGACGCCGGCTCGGGGCACCGTCCTCTTCGTGCACGGCGCCTGGCACGGCGCCTGGTGCTGGCGTGAGCATTTCCTCGGGGCGTTCGCCGCGGCCGGGTACGTCGCGTCGGCCCTCGACCTGCGAGGGCACGGCGACAGCCCGGGGCGCCGGCGGCTGCGCCGGACCTCCATCTCGGCGTACGTGGCGGACCTCGCCGCGGTCGTCGCCGGCCTTCCCGAGCCGCCGGTGCTCGTGGGACACTCGATGGGCGGCTACGTCGTGCAGCGCTACCTGACCCGACGTCGCGCCCCGGCGGCGGTCCTTATGGCGGCCGTGCCGCCCGGAGGCGTGCTCGGGACGACCCTGCGCGTCGCCCGCCGTTCCCCCGGGGCGTTCCTGCGCGCCAACCTCACCCTCTCCCTGGAACCGATCGTCCGCGATCGGGAACTCGCGACCGAGCTCCTCTTCCGCGACACCGCCGTCGCCGCGCCCTACCTCGACCGCCTCCAGGACGAGTCCTTCACCGCCTACCTCGGCATGTTCCTCCCCGTTCGCACCCGCCGCGTCGCCGACCCCGTCCTCGTCCTCGGCGGGGAGGCGGACACGATCGTCCCACCGCGCGCGGTGGCGGCCACCGCCCGGGCCTACCGGACCGAGCCCGTCCTCTTCCCGGGCATGGCCCACGACATGATGCTCGATCCCGACTGGGAGCGGGTCGTGGCGGTGATCCTCGCCTGGCTGGAGCGCCGGAACGGGGAACGCGCCGCCCCACCGGAGCGTTGAGGGTCTCATGCCGCTGCGCCGCCGCCCCGCTGCCGCCCCGCCCGACCGACCGACCCCGGTCGATCCCGGTGCGCGGCACTTCGTCACCGGCGCCCCGCTGCGCCCTCCCTTCCCGCCCGGCTCCCAGCGGATCCTCTTCGGGATGGGCTGCTTCTGGGGCGCCGAGCGTCGCTTCTGGTCCCTCCCCGGCGTCCTCACCACGGTCGCGGGGTACGCCGGCGGCCACACCCGGAACCCGACCTACGAGGACGTCTGCACCGGCCTGACCGGACACGCCGAGGTGGTGCTCGTCGTGTACGACCCGACGGCGATCGCCCTCCCCGTCCTCCTCGCCACGTTCTGGGAGGGGCACGACCCCACCCAGGGCGAGCGGCAGGGCAACGACGTGGGCCCGCAGTACCGCTCGGTCCTCTTCTGGACCACGGCGGAGCAGTGGCGGGCGGCGGAGCGCTCCCGCGCCGTCTATCAGGAGCGTCTCACCGCCGCCGGGTACGGTCCCATCACCACCGAGATCGCCCCCGAGCGGACGTTCTTCCCCGCCGAGGCGTATCACCAGCAGTACCTCGCCAAGCATCCGGAGGGGTACTGCGGGCTCGGCGGAACCGGCGTCGCCTGCCCCGTGGGGCTCGACGCCTGAGCGACCCTCGCCGCGTTCCGCAGGGAACCCGCTCAGGGCATCTTCGAGGCGATGCTCGAGTACTCGCCACCCAGTGCCGAGCCGAAGAGCGCGATGGCGGCGAAGGCGGCGATGGCGATGAAGGTCACGAGCAGCGCGTACTCGACGAGGCTGGCGCCCCGGGCGTCACGGGCCACCCGCCGTGCGGCGTCGCGCAAGGTTGCGAGCATGTACGGGTCCTCCTCAGACCTCTCGCACCCTATCGCGTCCCGGCGCCGCCGACCATGGGTCGCACGGCCCATCGTGCCCGGCGCGTCCCGTCCTCCGGCCGGGTCCGGAGGACTACCGTGTCGCCATGGGCGACCCGAGCTACGCGCTCGCCATCGATCTGGGGACCTCCGGACCCAAGGTGGCGCTCGTCTCCGCACGGGGCGAGGTGGTCGCCGATGCCTTCTCCCCGGTGGAGCTCCTCCTCCTGCCGGACGGAGGCGCCGAGCAGGACCCGGCGGCGTGGTGGGAGGCGATCGGGACGGCTGCCCGTCGCGTCCTCGCCGCGGCGCCCGTGCCCGCCACCCGGGTCGGCGCGGTGTGTGTCACCGGCCAGTGGTCCGGCACGGTGGCCGTCGACGGCCGGGGAGAGCCCGTCGGCAACGCCATCATCTGGATGGACTCCCGCGGGGCCCGGTACGTCCCCGCGCTCGTGGGAGGACCCGTGCGGATCCAGGGGTTCGCTCCGGGCAAGCTCCGCCGCTGGCTGCGGCTCACCGGGGGCGCCCCGAGCGGCTCAGGCAAGGACCCGATCGCCCACATCCTCTACCTCCGCCACGAGCGTCCCGAGGTGTACCGGGCGGCCGAGACGTTCCTCGAGCCGAAGGACTTCGTGAATCTCCTGCTCACCGGGCGCGCCGCGGCGTCCTTCGACTCGATCGCGCTCCACTGGCTCACCGACAACCGCGATCCCCGCCGCGTCGAGTACGACCCCGCTCTCCTCCGGCTCGCCGGTCTGGAGCGATCCCGGGTCCCGGATCTCCACCCGGCGACCGCGGTCCTCGGCGGTCTCACCGCCACGGCGGCGGCCCACCTCGCTCTCCCCGCCGGCACCCCGGTCGTCGCCGGCACGCCCGACGTCCACTCGGCGGCGATCGGCGCCGGCACGACCCGCGACTTCGCCGCCCATCTCTACATCGGCACGTCGGCGTGGATCACGTGCCACGTCCCCTTCAAGAAGACCGATCTGCTCCACTCGATCGCCTCCCTGCCGGCGGCGGTCCCGGGCCGCTACCTCGTCGCCGACGAGCAAGAGACCGCGGGGAAGACCCTCGACTGGCTCGCCGGCATCCTGTTCCCCGACGGCGACGGCGACGTCCACGACCGGCTGAACGAGATCGCCGCGGCGGCCCCGCCCGGCGCGGGCGGGGTCGTCTTCACCCCGTGGCTCTACGGCGAGCGCACCCCGGTCGAGGACGCCACCCTCCGGGCGTCGTTCTTCGCCCAGTCCCTCGCCACGGGACGTGCCGAGATGGTGCGGGCGGTCTTCGAGGGCGTCGCCCTCAACGCCCGCTGGCTCCTCGGCTACGTGGAGCGTTTCACCGGCCGGCGCCTCGACCCGATCGTCATGGTCGGGGGAGGCGCCGTCTCCGATCTCTGGTGCCAGATCCACGCCGACGTCCTCGACCGCACGATCCTCCAGGCCGCGGATCCCATCCTCGTGAACGTGCGCGGTGCCGGCATGCTCGCCCACGCCGCGTTGGGGCAGGTCGCCTGGGACGAGGTGGACGATCTCGTCCCGGTGGCCGCGTCGTACGCCCCCGATGCGCGGAACCGCTCCGTCTACGACCGTGCCTACGAGGCGTTCCGCCGCTTCCACAAGGCGACCCGCCGCCTCTCCCGATGGCTCGACCGATGAGGTCCCCATGGACCTGACCTCCCTCGGGGAGCGCCTCCTCCGGCGCCTCCCGCGCCGTCTCGCCGCGCTGGCGTACCGGGGCGCCAGCCGTGTCCCGGCGGTCCGGAGCCGCCTGGAGAGCGAGTACGCCGCCATGCTCGAGGAGGTGGTGCCTCGTCGCGCGCCCGGGGCGCCTCGCTTCGACCGGCTCCCGGCCGAGCCGCTCGACCGCACCGACATCCTCGCCCGGGTCGCCGAGCTCGCCGCCGCCGAGGAGGCGACGTGGCGGTCCGGGCGGGCGTCGGGGGCGGTCTATCACGGCGACGCGGCCCACGTGGCGTTCCTCGACGAGGTGTACGCCCTCCAGTCCCAATCGAACCCGCTCCACGCCGACCTCTGGCCTTCGGTCGTGCGATTCGAGGCCGAGGTGGTGGCGATGACCGCCGGGATGCTCGGCGCCGACGCCGCCGGGGACGAGATCGTCGGCACCGTCACCTCGGGGGGGACGGAGTCGATCGTCATGGCGATGAAGGCGTACCGGGACCGGGCCGGGATCCGGGATCCGGAGATGGTGATCCCCGACTCGGCGCACGTCGCCTTCGACAAGGCGGCCCGGTTCCTCGGATACCGGCAGGTTCGGGTCCCGGTTGGGCCGGACCTGCGCGCCGACGTGGTGGCCATGCGACGGGCGCTCACCCGCCGCACCGTCGTCGTCGCCGGATCCGCCCCCGGCTTCCCCCACGGCGTCGTCGATCCCATCGCCGAGCTCTCCGAGATGGCCCGTGAGCGCGGCATCGGGTTCCACACCGACGCCTGCCTCGGGGGGTTCGTGCTCCCCTGGGCGGAGCGTCTCGGGTACGAGGTGCCTCCGTTCGACTTCCGCCTCCCCGGGGTGACCTCGATGTCGGCCGACACCCACAAGTACGGGTACGCGGCGAAGGGCACGTCGGTGGTGCTGTACCGGGGCCGGGAGCTCCGCCACCACCAGTTCTCCGTCGCCACCGACTGGCCCGGGGGCCTCTACTTCTCCCCCACCCTGGCGGGGAGCCGTCCGGGCGGGCTGCTCGCCGCCGCCTGGGCGGCCCTGCTGTCGATGGGAGAGGCCGGGTATCTGCGGGCGACCGCCGCGATCCTCGAGACCGCGGCCGCCATCCGGGAGGGAATCGGACGGATCGAGGGCCTGCGTGTCCTCGGCGACCCGCTGTGGGTCATCGCGTTCACCGCCGACGACCTCGACGTCTACGAGGTCATGGCCCGGATGGCGGAGCGGGGATGGAGCCTCAACGGCCTCCAGCGCCCGCCGGCGGTGCATCTCGCGGTGACACTGCGCCACACCGCGCCGGGCGTCGCCGACGCGTTCCTCGAGGACCTGGCGGCGTCGGTCGACGCGGCGCGGGCCGCCGGGGGCGGGCCGGTGACCGGAGCGGCACCCATCTACGGCATGGCCGCCACGTTCCCTGCCCGCGAGGCCGTCGCCGATCTCCTCGAGCGGTACATCGACCGCCTCTACGAGGTGTGAGCGACGCGGGCCGGCGGAGCCGGACGGGCGCGACCGGCTCTTGATGTCTCCCTTCTCGGGGCGCCACTCAGGTACACGGATAGTGCAGGGCGTCGCCACGCAGCGCGTATGTTGCCGCCGCGGGCGTGTACCTCTCTGGTGTGTCGACGACGACCGTCACGCTGCGGTGACAGTGCGCACACCGCGCCGTGAATCGACCCGAGCCGATCCGCTCCTCCTCGTACTCCCCGATCTCATGGCCCTTCTCGGCCGCCTTCTTCCTTCCCTGTCGCTTGCGCGTAGTGAACGCGTCGACGACCTCGACCGGACGCTCCTGGACGGGGGCCTTCTGCCATCGGATCCTTCCCACCCTCCCCCGCGTGCGAACCCTGGGTGGCACTTGCGGGCGCTCGCTGCGAGATCCGCTTCCGGAGCCCTCCGCGCGACCACTGCCGACCGTGGGCGCGGGCGACTCGGACGGAGCCGGCGACGCGGGAACGCCCGTGATTGGCAGGCCCGGTTGCGTGCCATCGCGCGCCGTCTCCTCCGTCGAAGGCGTGAGGGGAGGGGCCTTCGCTTCGGTGCGACGTCGTAGCACGTCCACGCCCCGAAGGAGTTCACGGATCCGTCTCCTGATCGGCCGACCGGTGGGAGTCGCCGCGCTCCCGGATCGGTTCGATCGCCGCCTGGGATGCTTGCCGCCGGGCGTGGCACCCTCTTCCAGCTCGGCGGGGGTGGGGATCCACAGGTCCTCCTGATCGCTGCGGTCGGACTCATCCATCCATTGCCTCCTCTCCGGCGACGACAGCGAGACCCCGAGCGACGCTGGTGAACACCGGACGTCGCCTCAGCTCGGCGTTGGGGAACCTGCGGCGCAGCAGGTCGGCGAAGGCGGGAAGCTGAGCAGAGCCACCGGTTCGGACCACCGACGTCACATCCTCGGGCGCGATCTCGGCCTCTGCGATGGCCTCACCGATCTGTCGGTCGACGGTCTCGAGGCACGGTCGGATGGCGGACTCGAACTCGACGCGGGTCACGCGTTCATCGAGGACGAGCCCAGGGCGACGGAAGCGGATACTCACCACCTGCTCTCTCGAGAGCGCGATCTTCGCTTCCTCGATGGTGCGGTAGAGGTCGTAGGCGTAGCCCCCGAAGAGGATCGCTTCGATTCGGCTCGTGTCGAGCCCATCGCGTCGCAGAGACGCGAGGGTGAACGGCACCTGGGGATCGTTGAGGAGGCTGCGCAGACCGGCGAGCGTCTGCATCCGCTTTCGGATCTCCGCAGGCACGAAACGTTCCTTGCCGTCCGCCACCACCGTGTCGTTGAGACCGATGGCCGCTTCGACCTTGAGCGTGAACAAGGCGGCATCGAGGTCTTGGCCTCCCACCGACGCGCCCTTGATGGACTCGACCTCGCCGACACCATCACGACCGATACGCACGATCGCGATGTCGAACGTGCCCCCGCCGAAGTCGACCGACGCCATCACACCGGGCTCATCCGGCTCGTCGACCAGAGCGGCGAGGGGCTCTGGGTACACCGACACGGCGGAGAACCCCGCCCGCCGTGCCGCCTCTGTGAGTCGCTCCTCCGCGACCTCGTCCTGCGTGTCGGCCTCGCTGTCTCCGGTACCGGGGAAGGCAACGGGCCGACCGATCACCACGCGGTGGAGCGATTCACCGACGTGGCGCTCCGCCCGGTCCTTGAGGGTGCGGATGACGACCTCGACCAGGTCCTCCATGGTGAAGTCCCTCGCCCATGAGTGCGTGGAGGTGAACCCCAGATTGGCGAGCTCGGACTTGATCCCGGCGATGAGACGGCCGTCCAGACATCGACCCGCCTCGCGGAACTGCTGACAATCCGAAGCGAGCCTCCCGTCCACGTCGGCAGCGACGAGCGCGCAGTCCTGGCAGGAGGTTCGCCGGCCCCCGGTCACGAGAAAGCGCTCCACGGCCGCCTCGCCGGCGAGTCGAGTACCGGAGCGGTGGAGGAACACGAGGGAGGGAAGGATCTCCCGGGGAAGCGTCCTCTCGACGGCGACGACCTCGACGGTCTCGTCGTCGTAGGCGACGGCGATGGAGCTGTTCGTCGTCCCGAAGTCGATGCCACAGCCTATGGGATGGTTCACGGCCCGCCTCCGACGACGACGGCCGCGGCGAGCGCGTCGGCGGAGGGCTTCACCTGCTCTTCCTCGATCGCCCGGATCTCGGCATCGCGCTGGGCGGGGAGAGCGCGGAGCTCTTCGCGCATCTTCCGGAGCCGTCCTTGGCGAGCCGGGAGCACCCGGCGCTGCTCGGGGGTGCCGGTCTCCATCAACTCGGCGAGGAACCGCTCCTCGGAGTCGATCCGGTCTTCGAGCCGGCGCTCCCGGTACTCGTACACTCGGCGGATTCGCTCGATGCGCTCCTCCTTGGCCCGTTCGTGTTCGGCGACGACCTCGTCGCTGAGGGAATGGAGTTCCCGAACGAGCTGCTGCCGGCTTGCCGCGATGGCCTGGTCGGTCCATGTGGGTGGCTCGATCTCTGCCGGGGCCGTCCCGAGTCGCGGTGGGGCGGCCAACCGTTCGGATCGCACGTGGAGATCGGGACCGACGCGGTGGCGCACGAACCTGCCCTCACTGCGGAAACCGGTGGTCTCGAGCTCGTAGTAGAGCTCGATCAGCACGGAGCCTGCCGGGAGGTCCTCTGCCACGTATCTCGTCACCGCCGCCGGACTCTGCGCCGCAAGCGCCACGATGCGGTCGATGAGCTCGTGGCCCATGGCGAAGAAGTCCACTTCCTCGCGTTCGAGCGCCTCCGCCGGCCCGAAGAGTCCCCTGGTCGTCGCCGTTCTCCAATCGAGGATCCGCTGCAGTCCCGGAGACAGCGCGATCTCGTCGACCTCCTCGGCGCGGGTCAGGGCGCCGCCGCGGAAAGCGAGTGCGGCAGCGACGGTCGCCCGGAGATCCTCGTGAGTGGCGAGGGGTTGCCGCCCTCGCAGTTCGTTCACCGTGTCACGTCGCAGGCTCGCCTCGTCGAGGATGAAATCCCCGAGCATCTCCTCCGTCTCGCGGGCGGCCGCGATCTGTTGCTCGAGGTCCCGACCGTAGATGTCGAGCTCCTCGTCGAGCCGATCGGCATGCTCCAGCACGATCCGCGCCAGGTCTGCTTCGACCTTCCCGAGAATCGGCTCGAGAGCGCCGACCGATTCGCGAAAGAGCTGGATCCTGTACTCGAGGACGTCGAGGACACGTTCCTCGACGGTTCTGGCCACCGCCAGGTTGTAGATGAGGACTCGTTTCTTCTGGCCGATTCGATCGAGCCGCCCGATGCGCTGCTCGACCCGCATCGGATTCCACGGAAGGTCGTAGTTGACCATGATGTGGGCGAATTGGAAGTTGCGACCCTCTCCCCCTGCCTCGGTGGTAACGAGGACCTGTGCTCGGTCGCGGAAGTCTGCAACCGCGGCTTCCTTCTCCTCGAGCTTCATGCTTCCGTTGAAGATCGCCACCCGGTACCCCCGATGACGAAGCGCCGCAGCGATGAGCTCCTGCGTCTTCAGGAAGCCCGTGAAGATGACCAGCTTCTCATCGGCACGGTCGCGGAACAGCGGGTCGACGATGTCCGTGATCAGGACCCGGAGCTTGGAGTCGTGAAGGCCTCCGAGACGATTCAAGAGTCGGTCGAGGAGACCGATCTCCCACTCGAGCAGCTCGAGGTCGATGGCGGCTTCCTCGAGCCGGGCGACCGCTTCGGACATCTCCTCGGCTTCGGCGAGCTCGGCGAGGTCGTTCGCGCTCGAGTCGCCCATCTCCTGCTCGGCGAGCTCGGCCAGCTCGACGAGCCTGGCATGGCGCTTCTTGAGGCTGGTGTAGATGGCGTTGGAGCTACTGGCGAGCATCTTCTGATAGAGCACCATGAGAAAGCCCACGGCTCGGTTCTCGTGCCGGACGGCTTGGTCGTACACGTCTCGGATGTAGCTCGTGACCTGTTCGTACGCGACATACTCCTCTTCGGTGGCTTCCACGGGATGACGCCGTGCGTCTCGACGGTCCGTCCAGCCGAGCTGTGCCTTCCGGTTCCGAATCAGGACCTCGGTGAGTGGATGCTTCTGGATCAACGCCTCGATGAGCTGCTCGCGGATCTCGGGTCGGGAGAGCCGTTCGAACGCCCGGGCAGGGCGTATTCCGAGTTGTGCGAGGAGGTGGGCCGACCCTTCGATCCTCGACCGCCGCTCGCCCGGTGAGTACACCTCCCAGGACTTGAAGAGCTGCATGAGCTGGTTGAGAACGGGCAGGCTGGTGCGACGCCTGTCGTACTCGTCGAACGAAGGAAACAGCCCTGGCTCGACGAGCTCGATGAGCGAGTACAGCTCGTAGGGATGAAGCTGCATGGGGGTCGCGGTGAGTAGCAGCAGTCCATCGACGCCGCTCTCGAGCTCGGCGGCGAGCTGGTACGCCCGGGTGGCGTACACTCGATTGGGTCCTCCGTAGCGCCGTCGAACTCGATGTGCTTCGTCGAAGACCACGACGTCCCAGCCGGCGTCGACGACCTCACGAATCCGTTCTTCCCTGCTGACGAGCGTCAACGAGGTGATGACCTTGTCGGCCTTCGTCCACGGGTTCTGTCCGTCCTTGCCGAGGAACCGTAGGCCGTCGCCGTCGAGAATCGTGAACTCCTCGTTGAACTTGGAGGCGAGTTCGTACTGCCACTGCCGCTGCAGCGAGGCAGGGCAGACGACCAGGACGCGTTCCGCGACGCGACGTGCGATGAGTTCCTTGACGATGAGGCCCGCTTCGATCGTCTTGCCCAGGCCGACCTCGTCGGCGAGGATCATCCGCGGACGCGGCCTGCTGAGCACCCGGTGGGCGACGTACACCTGGTGATGCTGTGGCTCGATCCTGGCGTTCGTCAGGCCAGCCAGGGGGTCGAACCGGTACGCATGCTGGATGTACCGTCCTTGGAGGCGGACCGTGAACGCGTCGAGCTCGTGGAAAGAACCCATTCGAAGCTGCTCGAGGGGGTCGAGCGGAGCCGGATCGAGGTCAGAGACCAGGACCAGTCGCTTGCCTCCGGGGAACGCCACGATCGCCGAGTCGCCGTCCAACCGGACGACGACGCCGACCTCCTCGGTGGAGACGCGAACGACGTTGTCCCCGATCGTGAGTGCTGCCCGCTCCTTCCTCATCCCTTCATCATCCAGCCTCGACTGGCCCCGGCGCGGATGCAGGGTACGACGGAGGTAGGACGAGAATCAACGAGCAGGTTCACCGGCGCGGGCCCGCCCGGGGCCCCGGTTCCTGTCGGCCCCTCTCGGTATGCTGCCGCTCGAAGCGCGAGACGACCGGGAGTGGGTGTTGGCGAAGCTGGAGGAACTGGTCCCGGAGGCTTCGGTCGACGGTGTCGTAGCGGGGCAGCCGGTGACGGTGGTCGCCGTGTCGTGGCACGGGCCGGAGGCGGTGACGTTGGTGTACCGCACGGCGGATGGGGCGGTGGATCAGCGGCTGCTGTCCCGCGATGACGAACCTCGCCTCACGATGCGCGCCGCGGAACGACCGGCGTTCGATGCCGACGGCGAGCTGTTCAAGCTGGTGTCGGAGGCGCGCCGGATCGAGCTGGCCTACCTGTTCGACCCGTACGTTGGGGTCGCGGCGGCCGATATCGAGCCGTTGCCGCATCAGATCGAGGCGGTGTACGAGAAGCTGCTTCCTCGCCGTCCGTTGCAGTTCCTCCTGGCAGACGACCCCGGAGCGGGCAAGACGATCATGTCGGGCCTGTACGTCCGGGAGCTGACGATCCGCGGCGACGCGGCTCGGGTGCTGGTCGTGGCCCCCGGGTCGCTGGTGGAGCAGTGGCAGGACGAGCTGTGGCAGCGGTTCCAGCTTCCGTTCGACATCCTGTCCCGGGACATGGTCGAGTCTGCCCGCACCGGGAATCCATTCACGGAGCGGAACCTGCTGATCGCCCGCATCGACCAGCTCGCCCGCAACGAGGACCTACAACTGAAGCTGCAGGCCTCGACGTGGGATCTCGTGATCGTCGATGAGGCCCACAAGATGTCGGCACGCCGCTACGGCGCCAAGCTGCACAAGACGAAGCGGTATCAGGTCGGTGAGCTGCTGCGTGGCCTCACCCGGAACTTCCTGTTGCTCACGGCGACGCCACACAACGGCAAGGAGGAGGACTTTCAGCAGTTCCTCGCCTTGCTGGATCCGGACCGTTTCAGGGGCCGGGTCCTCGGTTCGACCGATGATCTGTCGGACGTGATGCGCCGCTACGTCAAGGAGAACCTCCTGACTTTCGACGGACGGAAGCTGTTCCCCGAGCGGATCGCTCAGTCGGTCAAGTACGAGCTGTCCCCGCTCGAGGTGCAGCTCTACGACGCGGTCACCTACTACGTGCGGGAGGAGATGGACAAGGCGAAGGCGATCGAGGAGGGCGGTGATCGTCGCCGGGGCCTCGTGGTCGGTTTCGCGCTGACCGCCCTCCAGCGCAGGTTGGCCTCTTCGCCGGAGGCGATCTACCGGTCGCTGCAACGCCGCCGCGACCGGCTGCAGCAGCGCCTCGTCGAGTTGAAGGCGATCGCCGACGGCACCGTGGAGGTGCATCCTTCCGTCCCGAAGGTCCTCGCCGAGGTGGGTCTGGAGGATTTCGACTTCGACGACTTCGACGATGGCGAACTAGAGGAGCTCGAGGAACAGGCGATCGATCAGGCGACTGCCGCCGCGACGGTTCCTGAGCTGCGCAACGAGATCGCCAAGCTGGGGACGCTGATCGAGCTGGCGGCCGCGGTGCGGGCGTCCAGGACCGATCGGAAGTGGACGGAACTGTCCGGAATCCTGCAGTCCCACGAGATGATCGCCGAAGACGGCACCCGGCGGAAGATCATCATCTTCACCGAGCACCGGGACACCCTCACCTACCTCGAAGGCAGGATCCGCAGCCTCCTGGGTCGTCCCGAGACGGTCGTCACCATCCACGGCGGAATGAACCGGGACCTGCGACGCAGGGTACAGGCGGCGTTCGTGAAGAACCCCGAGGTGCAGGTACTCGTGGCCACCGACGCCGCCGGTGAGGGCGTGAACCTGCAGCGGGCGAACCTGATGGTCAACTACGACCTCCCCTGGAACCCGAACCGGATCGAGCAGCGGTTCGGGCGGATCCACCGCATCGGCCAGAAGCAGGTGTGCTACCTGTGGAACCTGGTGGCGGTGAACACCCGGGAGGGTGCGGTCTTCGAGCGGCTGCTGGACAAGATCGAGGAGCAACGCAGGGCCCTCGGCGACCAGGTGTACGACGTCCTCGGTGACTCGTTCATCGAAACGTCCCTACGGGATCTCCTCATCGAGGCGATCCGCCACGGCGACGACCCCCAGGTGAAGGCCCGCCAGCAGCGGATCATCGACCAGGACATCGGCAAGCGGCTGGAGGAGATCATTACCGAACGGGCACTCGCTGTCGACGTCCTCGCCAAGGCCAAAGTGGCCGAGATCCGCGACCAGATGGAACGTGCCAAGGCCCACAAGCTGCAGCCCGGGTTCATCAGGGCGTTCTTCGTCGACGCATTCCGCCGCCTCGGAGGCCGCATCGTGGAGCGGGAACCCGACCGGTTCGAGATCACCCGCGTCCCGTCCGCCCTCCGTGCCGCCGACACGAGGAACCGCCTCGGCGAGCCGATCCAGACCCGCTACGAACGGGTCACCTTCGAAACGAAGCTCGTCACCGCGGATGGCAAGCCCCCCGCCGACCTGATCGCCCCGGGTCATCCACTGTTGAGGGCCGTCATCGACCTCGTCGAGGAACGCCACGGCGCGTTGCTGCAGCACGGCACCGTCTTCGTCGACCCCGACGACCCGTCCGAGGGGCTGCGCGTCCTCGTCTACCTGGAGCACGCGATCAAGGACGGCCGCATCGACGGCGACGGCCGACGGCAGACGATCTCCCGCCGCTACCAGTTCGTCGAACTGCGCTCCGATGGTCCGCCAACCGACGCCAGCTACGCCCCATACCTCGACTACCGGCCCGCCGGCGCGACCGAACGGACCCTCATCGACGAGTGGATCGACGCCGACTGGATCCCCGCAGCCGTCTCCACCGAAGCTCGGGACCACGCCATCGCCCACCTCGCCGGCCCCCACTTCGCCGAGGCCAAGGCGATCACGACCGCGCGGGTCGGGCGCATCCGCAAGGCCGTCGAGGAGCATCTGACCGCCGAGATCCGCTACTGGGATGAACGGGCCGCCGAGGCCAAGCAGAAGGAGCTCCACGGCAAGAAACCCAGAGGAGGTTTCTCCTCCGGCCACGCCCGAGGCATCGCCGACGAGCTCGAAGCCCGCCTGGAACGGCGCCTCCGGGAACTCGACGCCGAACTCGACTTGTCCAACCAACCGCCGGTCGTTGTCGGTGCGGCCGTGGTCGTCCCCCAGGGTCTCCTCGACCGGCTCACCGGCGCCGAGAAACCATGGATCCACGCCCAGGACGTCACCGAGATCGACCGGCGCGCCGTCGCCGCGGTCATGGCCGCCGAGCGAGCCCTCGGCCGTGAACCCACCGAGATGGCTCACCACAACCCCGGCTACGACATCGAGTCCCGCGACCCGGCCACCGGCGACCTGTACTTCATCGAGGTCAAGGGGCGCATCGCAGGCGCCGACACCGTCACCGTCAAGGCCCGCCAGGTCCGCCAAGCCCACAACGTCCCCGATCGGTTCATCCTCGCCCTCGTCACCATCCCCGGAGACACGGACGCCGAACCGACGGTGCGCTACGTCCGTCGCCCCTTCCAGGACACCGAGCTGCCGTTCTCCGCCGTGTCGATCACCCTGTCCCTGCCGAGGCTCCTGGAGCAGGCAGAGGAACCCCGGTTGTCAACTACGGTGAGGTCGGCGTAGGATGTCGGGTAATACTCCCCGCCGTCCGGGCTCGTCCCGCACTGGCGGGGTTTATTTTCGCCCGTCGAGGGGGAGCCGATGAGCGACCGGGTGATGCTCTTCGTCGACTACCAGAACTCGTACCACGCGGCCCGGGAGGTGTTCCACCCGCCATTCGCACCGCATTGGGAGGGTCAGTTCGACCCGGGCGACCTCGGGCGCCTTCTCGTCGAACGCAGCCCCTACGATCGGACCCTCGCCGGTGTGCGCGTCTACCGGGGATTCCCTTCATCGTCCAAGGACCCGAAAGGCTACGCCGCCTGCCGCGCGCAGATCGCCACCTGGGAGCGGGACCCCGACGTCACCGTCGTCGCTCGACCGCTTCGGTATCCCCCCGACTACCCGGATCGCAAGCCGGAGGAGAAGGGCATCGACGTCGCCTTGGCCGTCGAACTCGTCATGGGAGCCGTCAAGGGCTGGTACGACGTTGGCATCATCATGTCCCGGGACACCGATCTACGGCCGGCAATGGAAGCGGTCCTCGACGAGCTCCACGGGATCCGGATCGAGGTCGCAGCATGGACCAGACCCGTCGTGCACACCGGACGACTCAGCCTGAAGGGCCGGAAGATCTGGTGCCACTGGTTGAACGAGGACGACTACGCACGCGTCCGGGACGACCACGACTACAACAAGGGAGCGCCGTGACTTACAAGAAGAAACTCATCGAGGTGGCGCTGCCGCTGGATGCCATCAACAAGGCGGCGAGTGCAGAGACAGCGCGGAAGCGTGGTAAGCCGACGCAGCTGCACCTCTGGTGGGCCCCGCGGCCGATTGTTGCAGCTCGGGCGGTGCTTTGGGCCTCGTTGGTCGATGATCCCTCTGCGCATCCCGACCAGTTCCCTACCGAGGAGGATCAAGAGGTGGAGCGGCAGCGACTGTTCCGCATCTTGGAGGACCTGGTGCTGTGGGAGAACTCGAATAGCGAACGGGTGCTGTCTGCAGCAAGGGCCGAGATCGAACGATCCTGCGGTGGGGAGCTGCCCAACATCCTGGATCCGTTCTGCGGCCGGGGAACGATCCCCTTCGAAGCCCAACGCCTCGGTCTTCGCGCCTACGGGGGAGACCTGAACCCGGTCCCGGTGCTCATCTCGAAGGCCATGGTGGAAATCCCGCCGCGGTTCGCCGGACTGCCCCCGGTGAACCCCGACGCTCGGGCGGAGTCGGGGTTGAAGACTTGGGAGCGGGCCCAAGGGCTGGCTGAGGACATTCGCTATTACGGCCAGTGGATGAGGGATCGGGCGCTCGAGCGGATCGGACATCTGTATCCGAAAGTGAAGCTGCCCCCAGAACAGGGGGCCGGCGAGGCCACGGTGATCGCGTGGATCTGGGCCCGCACTGTCGAATCCCCCGACCCCTCCTGGTCAGGCCACGTGCCGCTCGTCCGCTCCTGGATCCTGCGGACGGCGAGAAAGAACAGACCGGTCGTCTGGATCGAACCCGTCATCGACCATGACTCCCAAACCATCGCCTACCGGATCCGCGAAGGCGGTACGCCCGTTGGAGGAACTGTCGACAGAAGGGGTGCGGTTTGCCTGGCGACCGGATCACCGATCAGCTTCGAGTACATCCGCAAAGAGAGCCGCGAAGATCGCTCTGGGGCGATACCGATCGCAGTCGTTGCCGATGGGCCGTCAGGTCGAGCCTACTTGCCTCCCATCGCTCCACCCGCAGCTCCTGAACCCGAATGGCGCCCAACCGAGCAGCTGCTTGGCAAGGCAACAGTGAACGTGGGCCTGTATGGCTTTGCCACGTGGGGCGATCTATTCACGGATCGGCAGTTGGTGGCGTTGACCACGTTCTCTGATCTTCTGGGCGACGTGCGGCCGTTGATCGAGGAGCATGCGGCCGCGGCCGGACTTGATGCCGACGGCATCAGCCTCCGCGACGGCGGCTCGGGTGCCACTGCCTACGTCGACGCCATCGTCACCTACCTCGCGTTCGCGATTGACCGCCTCGCCGACTGGAACAATTCCCTTTGTCATTGGGAAAAGAAGGCTCAGGTCCCTCAGCAGCTGCTCGGCCGGCAAGCAATCCCTATGGCGTGGGACTTCGCAGAGGCCAATCCCCTCTCACTCTCGACTGGATCCTTGCATGTAACACTTGAAACCGTCGCGTCCAGCCTCGACCGAATGTCCTCGGTCGATACTCAGTCCAAGATCGAGCAACGCGACGCCGTGTCACGACTAAAGGAGATTCCACACCCAGTCGTCTCAACAGATCCTCCCTACTACAACAACATCTCCTACGCTGACCTTGCCGATTTCTTCTATGTGTGGTTGCGGCGAAATCTGCGGGACGTGTGGCCCGATGAGCTATCCACATTGCTGACTCCAAAGA
>CAZPAV010000020.1:0-48363 GCA_964584755.1 uncultured Acidimicrobiaceae bacterium | reverse complement strand
CGTCAAGCGTCGCCGCCGTCCTGCCGATGGACGTGGAGAGACCGGACGGCGGCCCACCTCCCGGAGGCAGCGATGGCCCGTTCCCCAGCTCGACGACCCCGGCGCCGTGACCGGAACGCCGCGCCTCGGGTCCTCCTCCTCGCCGTCGCCCTGCTCACCCTCATGGCGGTCGTCGTCGGCCTCGGCACCTTCGAGCTCGCCCGTCTCCGTGCCGACTTCGAGAGCCTCTCCCGAGGGGCGTACCCCGGTTTCGACCTCCTCCTCCACATCGACCGCGATCTCCTCGCCGCCCAACGTGCCCTCGAGGTGGCGGCGCTCCAGGAGGACCCCACCGCGGCGGCGGCCTCCCTGCAGGAGTACCACCTCCAGGTGGCCCGGACCGACGAGCGGTGGCAGCGATACCTCGCCATCCCCGACCAGTCCGCCGCCGAGGTGACCCGCCACGCCGACTACGAGCAGGCACGGAACGCGTGGCTGGACACCACGGAGCGCCTCACCGCGGCGATCCTCCTCCACGCCCAGGGCGGCCCTCTCCCCACGGATCTCCTCGCCCAGAGCCGGATCGAGTTCGACACGATGCGCACCGTCGTCCACGACCTCGAGGACGACGTGTACGAGCCCCGCATCGCCGTGGCCGTCGCCGCCGTGGAGGGCCACACGCGAACGACCCGCAACGAGCTCCTCGCCCTCCTCGCCCTCGGCCTGGGCATCGGCGGGCTCGCCAGCCGCGCCGCGGTGCGCTCCACCCGCCTCCTCGACCGCGAGCGCAACCGCAACGCCCGCACCCAGGCCTTCGACGCCGCCCTCGACACGGCCCTCGACATGGCGCTCGACGAACCGGCGGTGCTCGCCACCGTGGCCCTCGTCCTCGAGGAACGGCTTCCCGACCACGCCGTGGAGCTGCTCCTGGCCGACTCGAGTCACGCTCATCTCGCCCGCATGCTCCGCACCGGGGAGGCCGACCCCAACCCCGGATGCGACGTCGGTACCCCCATGGAGTGCCCCGCCATCCGCCGCGGCACCCGGATCGTCTTCCCCGACAGCACCGAGTTCTCGGCATGCCCCCACCTGCGCGACCGCGAGGCGCCGCCCTGCGCGGCGGCGTGCACCCCCGTCAGCGTCGGAGGCCGCGCCGTGGGGGTACTCCACGCCATCGGTCCTCGCGGTCTCCCCTTCCCCGACGACGCCCTCCGTGTCCTCGGCCAGGTGGCCACCAAGGCGGGGGACCGCATCGGCGTCATCCGGGCGTTCTCCACCTCCCGCCTCCAGGCCTCGACCGATCCCCTCACCGGTCTCATGAACCGCCGGAGCTTCGAGAACGCGGCCCGTCAGGTCCTGGCGGGGCACGACGTGGCAACCGTGGTGTTCGCCGACCTCGACCACTTCAAGGAGCTCAACGACCGGCACGGTCACGACACCGGGGACCGAGCCCTGCGTCTCTTCGCTCGCGCCGTTCGTCGCGTGCTGCGCGCCGAGGACCTCGTCGCCCGCTGGGGGGGCGAGGAGTTCGTCATCCTCCTCCCCGACCTCGATACCGAGGCCGCCGAGTCGGTCGTCCAGCGGATCCGGGAGCAGCTCGTACTCGAGACGCGCGGTGGATCGGCTCCCTCCTTCACGTGCAGCTTCGGCGTGACGGACTCCCGCGCCGGGGGCGACCTCGAGACCCTCGTCGGCCAGGCCGACGCGGCCCTCCTCGAGGCGAAGCGCCGTGGCCGGAACCGGGCCGTCCGCTGGACGACGGAGCTCGGCGCCGCCACCGCGACGGCGCGCTCCTCCACCGTTCCCGAGACCTGACCCCCGGCCCGGCGAGGGCCGTAGCATGGGTGCATGACCGCCACGACACGCCTCTCGCCCTCCTCCACCGCCCCTCGCCGCCTGGAGCGGCGCCCATGAGCGTCGGGTTCGGCCTCCTCTCGGCGCAGCTCCCGCCGGGCCGGTCCCCGACCGGCGGCTGGGAGGAGGCGTACCGCCGGACCATCGCCCTCGCCGTGCGCGCCGAGGAGAAGGGCTTCGACTCGGTGTGGACGACCGAGCACCACTTCGTCGACGACGGCTACATGCCCTCCCTCCTCGTGACCTCGGCGGCGATCGCGGCCCGCACCTCCCGCATCGAGATCGGGACCGGCCTCGTGCTCGGACCCCTCCATCACCCGCTGCGGCTCGCCGAGGACGCGGCCACGGTGCAGCTCCTCTCCGACGGCCGGCTCGTCCTCGGGCTGGGTCTCGGTTGGCTGGAGTACGAGTTCGCCGCGCTCGGCGCCGACCTCCACCGGCGGGGACGGGCCATGGAGGAGATCTACCGGATCCTCCCCCTGGCCTGGCGGGGAGAGCCCTTCCACTGGCGGGGCGAGGTCTACGCCTTCCCCGAGCTCGCCGTACGTCCCGTCCCGCACCGGAGGATCCCGATCGTCGGCGGCGGGAGGGCCGAGGCCGGGATCCGGCGCGCCGCCCGACTCGCCGACGGGTTCCTGGCGATCTCCCCGCCGGACCGCTTCGTCCAGGAGGTGGCGTGGGCCCTCGACGAGATGGAGCGCATCGGCCGTGACCCGGCGACCTTCCGCTGGCGACTGCTGAGCACGGTGTTCCCCGGAGACCCGGAGGAGGCGCTCCCCCACGTCTGGTACCAGCGCTGGAAGTACGCCGACATGACGGCGTCCGCCACCCGAACGACGCCGCTTCCCGAGGCTCCACCGTTGAGCGCCGAGCTCGCCGAGAAGGCCCGCGGCTGGGTCGTCGCCGGTCCCTCGGCCGCGATCGTCGAGCACTTCCGGCGGGTGCGCGCCGCGGTGCCGGTGCCGGTCGACTTCGTCGTGCGTTCCTTCTTCGCCACCCTGCCCTGGTCACGCCAGGTGGAGCTGCTCGACCGCATCGCCGAGGAGATCGTCCCCCACCTCTGAGCCCGCCCCCCCGGTCCTCAGCCGGCTCCGGGCGGCTCGCAGCAGACGCCGGGGCCGGGGGCGGCGAGCTCGGGACGTCCCGCGACGGCCCGGATCGCGGCCTCGACCTCGGCGAACGGCCGGCCGACGAGGCTCGCCAGCAACGGGTCCGCGGCGGCGTCGGGACGGGCCGGCGCCACCGTCACCCCGCCCGCGGCCGTCAGCACGCCCTGGGTGTTCACCAGGTGGTACTTGTCCCGGGAGAACGCCCGCCAGGCCTCGAGTTGGGCCACCAGCGCCGCCCGCTCCGCCGGATCGGTGATCGTCGCCGGATCGGGCTCCCGCAGGTAGCGCCGGTCCTGGTGGTGCCGGAGGAAGAGGATCGCCGGCGCCGCGGAGGGCCCTCCCTCGGGAACTCGCAGGCCGGTGATCGTCACGACCTGCGTCCCGCTGCCGGGGACGAGCTCGCCGGCGAGGACGGCGAGCACCTCGACTCGCACGCTCGGCACGGTGGAGACGTCCTCGGGCACCCCCGGGTCGCCGGGGAGGGTGAGGCTGGGCCCCGGTCCGAGGATCCGGCCGAGGAGCACGACCGTGGCGCTGTTGACGAACACGCCGAGGTCGGTGAAGTGCTCCGTCTCGACGGCGCCGGTGGGGAGGGCGAATCCGGACCAGGCGGCCGCACTCCCCGTGGCTCGCGCCGCTCCGGCAGGCACGGCCGGGGTCGTCGGCTGCCCGGCGCGGATCGGCGGTGCCGTCGTCGCCGGAGCCGACGGGGATGCCACCGGCGCGCTCGGGGCGGCACACGCCGCGAGGAGCAGGACACCCGAGAGGACCGCACCCACCGTGAGCGGCCGTCCCCGGCCCGCGCGCCCGCGCCTCACCGCGTTCCTCCTCTCCGACCGCGGCCTCGACGGTGATCGATCCTATCCAGCCCCCAGGCAGCGTCAAGGAGCCGCGCGGCCACGCGGCGCCCCGCCACCTTCGACCCCCACGACCGGGTGGGGTACCATGGATCACGTGAGAGAGTTCTCGGTGACGCTCGCCAACCGACCCGGACAGCTCGCCCGGCTGTCCCGGCTCCTCGCCGACGCCGGCGTGCACGTCGAGACGCTGGCCGCCGTCGCCACCGACGGCGAGAGCATCGTCCGCTTCCTCCCCCAGGAGCCGGGGCTCGCCCGGCGGGCGCTCGAGGAGGCCGGTCTGCACTTCCAGGAGCGACCGGTCATCGACACCTTCCTCCACAGCCACCCCGAGGCCCTCGCCGAGTTCACCGACGAGCTCGCCGCGGCCGGGGTGAACATCGAGTCGATGTACCTCCTGCACGCCAACGCCGACGGGCGCCACTTCGCTCTCACCGTCGACGACACCGAGACGGCGCGCAGCCACCTCGCCAACCCCTGAGCCGAGGCGGGCGGACGGGGCACGATCTCCCGCCTCAGCGCACGTCCACCGCCGAGATCGCCCAGGCCACCCCCTCGAGCGGGTCCTCCACGGCGAGGTGGAGGGACCACCCGCCCACGAGATCCCCCGGATCCCACCGCACCCAGCGCAGCGTGCCGGCCTCGCGAGCGAGCTCCTCTCCCTCCGCGGGGAGCTCCTCCCAGCCGAGGAGCTCGACGAGCACCCACCAGGCGCCGGCCCGACCCACCGGCGTGCCCCGGCGCCGGCCGTAGGCGCCCCCGGAGGCCCCCGCCCACACCATGGCGGAGAGCGCCTCCTGGAGCGACACCTCCGCCAGCCGCGCCCGGTGCGGCCCCAGGGTCCGGATGGCGCGCCGCGCCGGCCCCTCGACCTGGACCGCCTCGGCATGACCGCTGCTCTCCTCCCACCAGGGGCGCACGAGCTCGAGGAGGGCCTCCCCGGGTCCGGCGTCGCGCAACCGCTCCCCCGGCTCCGGCAGATCACACCAGCCGAGCGGCGAGGCCGGCGCCTCGGGAAAGTCCGCACGGTCCTCCCGATAGACGGCCACCGGGTAGCGCGGCTCCCACGGCTCGAGCCGGAGCGGGATGTCGAGCACCTCTCGATCCACCCCCGCGTCGGTGAGATCCTCGCCACGGACGACCCGCTCGTGCGCCGCCAGCGCCCGAGTCGTCGCCACCTCGAGATGGGGCTCGAGCTCCGCCCAGGCGTGGGTCGAGGCCGCCACCTCCCACAGCGGGCCGAGGCCGAAGCGTCCCTTCCCGTCGGCGACGACCATGGCGGCGTAGGAGCCGGGTGCATCCCGGGCGAGTCGGTACTCGGCGTACTCCGCCGGGCCCCACACCTCCTTGCCGCGACGCACCGCCTCCCGGCATCGGTCGCGCACGGTCACGATCCCGTCCCAGTCACCGTCCCGGGCTAGGGTGCCGACGAGGCGGATCAGACCGCCGAGATCACTCGACTCGACGAGCTCGGTGAGGCGGGCGAGGTCCACGGCGCCACGATAGGGACCCTCAGGGATGCACGGGCGTCAGGGCCGGCTCGCCCCCGAACGGCCACGTCCCCGCCGGGTAGGGCGTCGGGGCGGGGAGGACCTCCAGCAGCGGGGTGTAGACGCGCCAAGACGCCTCCACCTCGTCGGCCCGCACGAAGAGGGTCTGGTCGCCCTCGATGACGTCGACGACGAGGGTCTCGTAGGCGTCGGGGAGTCGGTGGTACGCCTCGGCGTAGGCGAAGTCGAGCTCGCGACGGTCGACCGCCAGGGCCGTCCCGGGACGCTTCACGTTGAAGCTCAAGGCGAAGCCCTCGTCGGGTTGGAGCTCGAGGACGAGCCGGTTCGGCTCCACGAGACACGCGTCCCGTTCGCCGTGGAAGAAGCAGAGGGGGGCCTTGCGGAAGGTCACCGTGATGGTCGTCACCCGTCGCGGCAACCGCTTGCCGGTGCGGAGCCGGAAGGGGACGCCGTGCCACCGCCAGGTGTCCACCCCCAGGGTCAGGGAGACGAAGGTCGGGGTCGTCGAGTCGGGTGCGACGCCCGGCTCCTCCCGGTAGCCGGGCACCGGCGTCCCGTCGATGCGGCCGGCCTCGTATCGACCCACGGCGACGTTCCGCAGGTCGATCGGGGCGATGGCCTCGACGACCTTCACCTTCTCGTTGCGGATCCGCTCCGCGTCGAACGCCACCGGCGGCTCCATGGCCACGAGGGCGAGGAGCTGGGTGAGGTGGTTCTGGACCATGTCGCGCACCACGCCCGCCGCCTCGTAGTACCCGGCCCGAGCCTCGATTCCGAGGGTCTCGGCCACGGTGATGTCGACCGCCTCCACCCGATCCCGGTTCCAGGACCCCTCGAACACCGGGTTCGCGAAGCGGAACGCCAGGAGGTTCTGGACGGTCTCCTTCCCCAGGTAGTGGTCGATCCGGTACACGTCCCGCTCGTCGAAGAACCGGTGGATCACCGTGTTCAGGGCCTCGGCGGAGGCGAGATCGCTCCCGAAGGGCTTCTCCACGACGAGGCGCGTCCATCCCGGTCCGTGGGCCAGGCCCGCCTCGCCGAGGCCGCCGATGGCCGCCGGGAACACGGCAGGCGGGAGCGCCAGGTAGAAGACCCGGTTCCCCCCGGTGGGCGTGCCCGCCTCGAGGTCGAGGAGGCGCCTTCCAAGCTCCCGATACCCGTCCTCGCCACGCACCGCCTGGTAGTGCACCGCCCGAGCCACCCACTCCCGCGTCGCCGTGTCGGCCATCCCGGCAGCGGACAGCGCCTCGGTCACCGCCTCCCGGTACGACTCGTCGCTCCGCTCCCGGGTCGCCACGCCGAGGAGCACGCACCGCCCCAAGGCGTCTCGGGCCCTCAGGGCCCGGACCAGCGCCGGGATCAGCTTGCGGCGCGCCAGATCCCCGGTGCCGCCGAAGATGACGAAGACGTGGGGGTCGATCCCGCTCATCCGCCCGATGCTCCGTCCTCCTCGGCACGGATCGGATGACCGCCGAAGGCGTGGCGCATGGCGGCGAGGAGCCGGTCCGCGTACCCCGACTCGTCGCGGGAGGCGATGCGTCGCATGAGGGCGAGGGCGATGACCGGCGTGGGGACGTCGAGGTCGATCGCCTCGAAGACGGTCCACCGCCCCTCCCCCGAGTCCGGGACCCACGGGGCGATGCCGTCCATGGCGGGGTTGGCGGCGAGCGCGTCGGCGAGGAGGTCGAGGAGCCAGGATCGCACCACCGAGCCGTGCCGCCAGATCTCGGCGATCCGATGGAGGTCGAGGTCGAACTCCCCCTTGGCTCGTAGCACGGCGAACCCCTCGGCGTACGCCTCCATGAGCCCGTACTCGATGCCGTTGTGGACCATCTTCACGAAGTGGCCGGCACCGGGCGGACCCACGTGGCCCCACCCTCGATCGGGAGCCGGGGCGAGCGACTCGAGGACCGGTCGGAGTCGAGCCACCGCGTCGGCGTCCCCACCCACCATGAGCGAGTAGCCCTCGGCGAGACCCCACACCCCACCGCTCGTCCCCACGTCGACGAGGGCATGGCCCGCCTCGGCGCAGCCGGCGGCCCGCCGCACGGTGTCCCGATAGTTGGAGTTGCCCCCATCGACGAGGACGTCGCCCTCGTCGAGCAACGGTCCGAACCGCTCGATGGTGGCGTCCACGGGGGGTCCCGCCGGCACCATCATCCACAGCACCCGTGGCGGGGCGACACGCGCCACGAGGTCCTCCGGCGAGTGGGCCCCCTCGATGCCGTCCGCCGCGGCACGGCGCACCGCGTCGGCGTCGAGGTCGAACCCGACCACCCGATGCCCGGCGGCGACGAGGCGCCGCGCCATGTTCGCACCCATCTTCCCGAGACCGATCATGCCGACTTCCATCATCCCGTACCTCCCGCGGCCGGCACCTCGACGCCGGCCGCCGTCAAAGCCGCACGGAGCCGCGCCGCGCCGCGATGGTGGACGGTCCGCATGCCGAGCCGCTCGGCGCACTCCAGGTTGAGCAACCGATCGTCGACGAACAGGCATTCCCCGGGATCCGCGGCGACGAGCTCCACCGCCATCCGGTAGATCCGCTCCTCCGGCTTGCGCACCCCGAGGTAGCAGGAGGAGCAGAACACGGAGAAGAGGTCCCGCAGGCCGAAGCGCTCGATACGGTAGGCGTTCAGCTCCCGGGACTCGTTGTTCAGGGTCGCCAGGAGGTGACGGCCCGTACCGGCGAGGGAGGCCACGAGGCGCAGCACGGCGGGGCGGGGCCGGGACCGGGACCGCATGAAGGCGGCGAACGCCGCCGGCGTGAAGTCCCGGGAGCGATGGAACACCGTCCGGTCCAGGTACTCCTCGAGGCTCATGGCCCCGGTCTCGAACGCGGCGGCGACGAGGGCGTGCCGCTCCGCGAACTCCGCCCCGTCGAGCCCGAAACGCACCACCGCCTGCGCCCGCGCCCGACGGTCCCAGCCGTTGCTGAGGAGCACGCCGCCCACGTCGAAGAACAGCACCCGGATCATCGCGGCCCGACCATCCCCACCACCCTAGGGCGGCGCCGCGCGATCGGCGCGCGTCCGGGGACCGTTACGCTCCCGATCATGTCCGGACCCACCGCGACCCTGCTCCTCTCCTGTCCCGACGCCCGGGGGATCGTCGCCGCCGTCGCCGGATTCATCTCGGAGCACGGCGGCAACATCGTGCACGCCGACCAGCACACCGACGCCGCCCAGGGACGGTTCATCCAGCGGGTCGAGTGGGAGCTCGAGGGGTTCTCGCTCCCCCGCGACGACATCCCCGCGGCGTTCCTCCCCATCGCCCGGCGCTTCGGGATGGACTGGGACCTCCACTTCTCCGACACCACCCGCCGCGTCGGCGTCCTCGTCTCCCGCCAGGGCCACTGCCTGTACGACCTCCTCGCCCGGTGGCGCATCGGGGAGCTCCCCGCCGAGATCGCCGTGGTCGTCTCGAACCACCCCGATCTCGCCGACGCCGCCGCCGCCGCCGGGGTGCCCTTCCACCACGTCCCCGTCTCCCCGGAGACCCGCCCCCGCGCCGAGGCGGAGATCGAGGCCATCCTCGCCCGGCACGACGTCGACCTCGTCGTCCTCGCCCGCTACATGCAGATTCTCTCCCCCGGGTTCGTCGCCGCGTACCCGATGCGGATCGTGAACATCCACCACTCCTTCCTTCCCGCCTTCGCCGGCGCCCGGCCCTATCACCAGGCCCGCGAGCGCGGGGTGAAGCTCATCGGCGCCACCGCCCACTACGTCACCGCCGAGCTGGACGCCGGGCCCATCATCGCCCAAGACGTCGTCCGGGTGAGCCATCGCGACGAGGTTCCCGACCTCGTGCGCAAGGGCAGGGACCTGGAGAAGGTCGTCCTGGCCCGGGCCGTTCGCCTCCACCTCGAGAACCGGATCGTCGTCTCGGGGAACAAGACCGTCGTCTTCGACTGAGCCGGGCTCCCCCGCTTCGTCACCGACCTAACCTCCTCCTCCCCTCGCGAAGGAACCCCATGGCCATCCGCTGCGGCATCGTCGGACTCCCCAACGTGGGGAAATCGACCCTCTTCAACGCGCTCACCGCGGCCGGTGCCGACGCGGCCAACTACCCGTTCTGCACGATCGACCCGAACGTGGGCGTCGCGCCCGTCCCCGACCGCCGTCTCGACGCCCTCGCCGCCATCGTCCACCCTGCCGCGATCGTGCCCACGACGGTCGAGTTCGTGGACATCGCCGGCCTCGTGGACGGAGCGTCTCGCGGCGAGGGACTGGGGAACCGCTTCCTCGGCCACATCCGCGAGGTCGATGCCATCGCCCACGTCGTCCGCTGCTTCACCGACCCCGACGTCGTCCACGTCGCCGGCACCGTGGACCCCCTCGCCGACGTCGCCATCGTCGAGACCGAGCTCGCCCTCGCCGACCTCGAGACCGTGCTGCGGGCGCTGGAGAAGACCGGGCGCCGGGCCCGCGCCGGCGACAAGGAAGTCCGCGGCGAGCTCGCCCTGCTCGAGCGGGTTCGGGAGGGGCTCGAGGCCGGCCGTCCGGTTCGGGCCCTCATCCGCGACGACCGGGAGCGCCGGCTCCTGCGCGACCTCTTCCTCCTCACCGCGAAGCCGGTCATGTACGTGGCCAACGTCGCCGAGACCGACCTCGACGGCGGCGCTCACGTCGCGGCGCTGCGTCGCCACGCCGAGGCCACCGGCGCCGGCGTCGTGGTCGTCGCCGCCGACCTCGAGGCGCAGCTCGTCACTCTCGACGCCGTCGATCGCGCCGAGCTCCTCGCCGAGTACGGACTCGCCGAGCCGGGACTGCATCGGGTGATCCGGGCCGCCTACGAGCTCCTCGGCCTCCGCACCTTCTTCACCGCCGGCCCCAAGGAGGTGCGCGCCTGGACCGTGCGGCGTGGCGCCACCGCTCCCGAGGCCGCCGCCGAGATCCACACCGACTTCGCCAAGGGCTTCATCCGAGCCGAGGTCGTCGCCTACGAGGACTTCGTCGCCTGCGGGGGGGAGCAGGGGGCGAAGGAGGCGGGACGGTGGCGACTCGAGGGCCGCGACTACGTCGTTCAGGAGGGGGACGTGATCCACTTCCGTTTCAACCGCTGAGGGGTCCATGGCTGCTCCGCACCGACGCCGCTTCCTCGTCCACACGATCGAGGACGCGACCCTCCTCCTGGCGGCCGCCACCGGTCAGCTCCTCCACGCCATCCACCGGCCCGATCTCCCGTTCCTCCCCGATCAGGACCCGTCCGGCGTGTTCGGCGACCCCGCCGCTCCCTCGCTCCGGGTCGTGTTCCTCGGCGACAGCACGGTCACCTCCCCCGGCGTGTCCCCCCTCGACGCCGCCTGGCCCCGGCAGGTCGCCCGCCACCTCGCCGTCCGGCACCACGTCGTGCTCCTCAGCGTCGCCCGCGGCGGCGCCAAGGCCCGGGACGTCCTCGCCCATCAACTGGAGCGGGCCGTCGCCCTCGCCCCGGACCTCGCCGTGGTCAGCGTCGGCGGCAACGACGCGCTGCGCGGGACCCCCGTCGCCCGGTTCGAGGACGAGTACGAGCGGATCGTCCGCCGTCTCGAGGCCGCGGTTCCCGCGGTCGTCTGCTCCGGCGTGGGCGACCTCGGGACCATCCCCCGCCTCCCCGCCCTCGTCCGCGGCGTCGTTCGGGTGCGAGGCCGCAGCCTCGACCGGGCCATCGCCCGCGTCCTCGCCCGCCACCCGCGGGTGCGCAAGACCGAGACGTGGGGTCCCCGCTGGGAGCCCTTCGCCCGCGACCCGGACCTGTGGGCGGCCGATCTCTTCCACGCCTCCGCCCGCGGCCACGATCTCTACGCGGCCGCGGCCATCCCCGAGATCGACCGCGCCCTCGCCGCCCGTGCGGCGCGTCCTGCCGCCGGCGGCGGGATCGAGGAACCGGGGGAGGTCAGGGCGTCCGCTCGGCGAGGACGTGGCGGATCATCGCGATGACCGTCCCCACCGCCCCGACGTTGTAGCCCTCGGGAACGATGAGGTCGGCGTACCGCTTCGACGGTTCGACGAACTGCAGGTGCATGGGACGCACCGTCGCCTCGTACTGTGCCAGGACGGAATCGACCGTTCTGCCCCGCTCGAGGAGGTCTCGCCGCAGACGTCGCAGCAACCGGAGATCCGCGTCGGTGTCGATGAAGATCCTCAGGTCGAAGAGCTCGCGCAGCCGCGGCTCGGCGAGGATGAGGATGCCTTCCACGAGGATGACCGGCGCCGGTGCCACCCGCACCCGGGCGGCCGTCCGCGTGTGCGTGGCGAAGTCGTACACGGGTCGCTCGATCGCTTCTCCCCGCCGCAGCGTCTCGAGATGCGCGGCGAGGAGCTCGTTCTCCAGCGAGTCGGGGTGGTCGTAGTTGATCCGGGCGCGCTCCTCGGGAGGAAGGTCGGATCGGTCCCGGTAGTAGGCGTCGTGCGGGATGAGGACGACCCGTCCGCTGCCGACACGCTCGACGACGCTCCGGGCGATCGTCGTCTTCCCCGACCCCGACCCGCCGGCGATGCCGATGACGAAGGGCCGGTCCTCGCCGGCGGTGGGCCAGGTGCCCCGGGACCCGGACGGAGGCGGTGCATCGGCGGACATCGACCGGGAACCTAGTCGGGCCGGTGGCCGGGGAGGGCCGTCGATGCCCTCAGCCGGCTTGGGACGGCAGTGCGACGAGCAGCCCCCACATCCGGCCGGGGGACCGCCGGGTCGGGGACGCGGGGAGGGAGACGCTCATCGGAGGCCGGCCGGCAGTGCGGCAACGATGAGATCCCGGGCCTCGGGCGTGAGGGCGTAGTCGATCCACCGGCCGCGGCGGGTCCCGCTGATGAGCCCCGCCTCCCGGAGGACCCTGAGGTGATACGACAGCAGGTTGGGGGAGAGATCGAGTCGTTCCTGCAGATGGCAGTTGCAGCGGATCTCCGGGGAGAGGATCTCGAGGATCTCGAGACGGTTGGGATCGGCCAGCGCCTGGAAGAGCTCGGCTCGCTCCTGCAGGGGCTTCGTTTCAAGCATCTTTGAAACATTCACCCGCGCAGCATACCGCGACCGGCGGGCACATGTCACGCATCCTCGAAACGCGATTCGCCCGTGGCCATCCCCGCGGGCGAACTCAGGTCCGACGCGCCTCGCTCGTCGCCGGCATCCCGTCGAGCGCATAGAAACGGCGTCGGGCCCACAGCGCCGCGTAGACGAGGGAGATGAGCACCGGAACCTCGATCAGGGGTCCGACCACGGTGGCCAGTGCCTCGCCCGAGGCGATGCCGAACACGCCGATGGCCACCGCGATCGCCAGCTCGAAGTTGTTGCCCGCCGCGGTGAACGCCATGGCGGTGTTCCGGTCGTAGGGGAAGCGCAGCCGGTGACCGAGGGCGAAGGAGCCGAACCACATGATGGCGAAGTAGGCGACCAGCGGAATGGCGATGCGGATCACGTCGAAGGGGTGGGAGGTGATGGTCTCGCCCTGGAGGGCGAACATCACCACGACGGTGAACAGCAGCCCCCACAGGGCGACGGGTCCGATCGCCGGCAGGAACCGGGTCTCGTACCACTCGATCCCCTTGGCGCGCTCCCCCCACAGCCGGGTCAGGTACCCGGCCAGGAGGGGAATCCCCAGGAAGACGAGCACCGTACGGGCGATCTCCCAGATGGAGACGTCCAAGGTGGTGCCCGTGTCCAGCCCGAGCCAGGCGGGGAGCGCCTGGAGGTAGAGCCAGCCGAGGAGGGCGTAGGCGCCGACCTGGAAGAGCGAGTTGAGAGCCACCAGCACCGCGGCCATCTCGCCGTTGCCGCAGGCGAGGTCGTTCCAGATGAGGACCATGGCGATGCAGCGTGCCAGACCGACGATGATGAGCCCGGTGCGGTAGGCGGGAAGGTCGGGGAGCAGGATCCAGGCGAGGGCGAACATGACGGCGGGACCGAGGACCCAGTTGAGGACCAGCGAGGTGCTCATGAGGCGCCGGTCCGAGGTGACCTCGCCGATCCTCGCGTACCTCACCTTGGCGAGGATCGGGTACATCATCGCCAGCAGGCCGAGGGCGATGGGGAGCGAGACCGTGCCGATCTCGAAGGTGTCGAGAGCGTCGTTGAGACCCGGGAACACCCGCCCCACTGCCAGCCCGCCGACCATGGCGAGGAGGATCCACAGCGGCAGGTAGCGATCGAGCGTCGACAGTCTGCGGGTGACGGCCGGTTCGGCGGCCGGTGTGGTCATCGCTCCTCTCCTCTCGGGTTGCCGTTCCGTCGGGTCCCCCGTCGAGAGGCTCGGTCCGGCCGGCGCCACCGGGAACCGGACCCGTTTCCTCTCGGGGGAGACATGATTCAACGTTTCTTGAACTGGAGATTCGGAGTCTACCGCGGCCGCGACCGCCCCTGTGCCTCCCGTCCTCGGCCGCGGTCGAGGTGAGGTATCATGAGGTCGTCACCACCCCGGGGAGCTCGGGAACGCCGAGCTGAGAGGGCGGCCGGTGCGGGAGACCGCGAACGCCGCCGACCCGTGGAACCTGACCTGGGTAATGCCAGCGGAGGAAGCGCGTGGAACGCTCCCGAACCGAGAGGCGAGCCGTCGTGTTCGCCGGCGGAGAGCCCGTGGACCGGTCCGACCGGGCCGCGGTCGCTCCCGGCGCGCTCGTCGTAGCCGCCGACTCGGGCCTCGAGGCCGTCTACGACCTCGGGCTCCGTCCCGACGTCGTGGTCGGAGACATGGACTCGGTCGCCCCGGCGACCCTCGCCCGGTCCCGCCGGGACGGCGCCGAGGTGGAACGCTTCCCCACGGCGAAGGACGCCACGGATCTCGAGCTGGCGATCGACGCCGCCGTGGCCCGCGGAGCGACCGCCGTGACGGTCCTCGGCGGCCACGGGGGTCGACTCGACCACCTCCTCGGGAACGCGCTCCTCCTCGCCGCCGACCGCTACGCGGCGCTCGATCTCCGCTGGCGCGTCGGCCCCACGACCGTCGTCGTCGCCCGTCCCGAGCGACCGGCGACGATCCAGGGCGCGCCGGGCGAGCTCGTCTCGCTCCTCGCCGTCGGCGGTCCCGCCCGAGGGGTCCGCACCACGGGCCTTCGCTGGCGACTCGACGGGGCGACCCTCACGTCAGGCTCCACGCGGGGGATCAGCAACGAGATGACCGGGGAGGAGGCCACCGTCGCGCTCGGCGGCGGCGTCCTCCTCGTCGTTCACGAAAGGAGCCCACGATGACCCGCACCCTCGCGATCGTGGCCGTCCTCCTCGCGCTCCTCGCCGCCGCGTGCGGCGGAGCCGGCGGGGCGACGACCACCACGACCGCCACCACGAGCCCACCGGCGACGAGCGGCACCATCCCCTCGACCACGACGACCGCGGCCCCGGCCTCGACGACCGCGGCCCCGCCCGACGAGATCGTCCTCATGACCCACGACTCCTTCGCCGTCTCCGACGACGTCCTGGCGGCGTTCGCCGACGAGACCGGAGTGCAGGTGAAGGTGCTCCAGGCCGGGGACGCCGGCGCCATGCTCAACCAGGCGATCCTCAGCAAGGACCACCCCCTCGCCGACGTCCTCTACGGCGTCGACAACACCTTCCTCTCCCGTGCCCTGCGCGAGGATCTCTTCGCGCCCTACGTCGCCACGGGACTCGATCGGGTCGATCCGTCCCTCGTCACCGATCCGGAGCATCGGGTCACGCCCATCGACTTCGGCGACGTCTGCCTCAACGTCGACTCCGGCTTCTTCACCGACCACGACGTTCCCCCGCCGGCCACGCTCGAGGACCTCACCGATCCGACGTACCGGGGCATGCTCGTCGTCGAGGACCCGGCGACCTCCTCGCCGGGCCTGGCGTTCCTCCTCGCCACCGTCGCCCGCTTCCCCGAAGGATCCGCGTACGACTGGCAGGCGTACTGGCAGGACCTCGTCGCCAACGACGTCGCCGTCACCTCCGGGTGGGAGGAGGCGTACTACGGGACGTTCTCGGGAGGCTCGGGAGGCGGCGACCGGCCCATCGTCGTGTCCTACGCCTCCTCCCCGCCGGCCGAGGTGTACTACGGCGAGCTCACCGAGGCCCCCACCGCCGTGGTGACCGACGGGTGCTTCCGCCAGATCGAGTACGCCGGCATCCTCGCCGGCACGCGCTTCCCCGACCTCGCCGGCAGGCTCGTCGACTTCATGCTCTCCCGACGGTTCCAGGAGGACATCCCCCTCAACATGTTCGTCTTCCCCGCCAACCAGGATGCGGCGCTCCCCGACGTGTTCGTCCGGTACACGACGATCCCCGAGCACCCCCTGACCCTCGACCCCGACGTCATCGACGCCAACCGGGAGGCGTGGATCGACGCGTGGTCCCGAATCGTCGGATGAGGACCCGCTTCGGCACCGTGGGGACGGCGACCCTCGTCGCCGTCCCCACGCTCTTCCTCGGGGCGTTCTTCCTCTACCCCCTCGTCCGCATCCTCCTCGTCGGACTCGCCCCCGGAGGTCGGTTCACCGCGGCTCCGTTCCTCCGGGTGCTCACCGATCCCCGCCTCCGGCGGGTCGCCTGGTTCACGCTGTGGCAGGCCTCCGTCTCCACCGGCCTCACCCTCCTCGTCGGGATCCCCGCCGCCTACGTCTTCGCCCGGTTCACCTTCCCCGGCAAGCGTCTCCTGCGCGCCCTCACGACCGTCCCCTTCGTTCTGCCCACCCTCGTCGTCGGTACCGCCTTCCTGGCGCTCCTCGGTCCCAACGGGACCCTCGGCATCGATCTCCACGGCACCGTCTGGGCCATCCTCGTCGCCCACGTCTTCTACAACCTGGCGATCGTCGTGCGCGGCGTCGGCTCCTACTGGGAGCAGATCGACCCCACCACCGAGGAGGCCGCCCGGGTCCTCGGAGCCGGCCGGTGGCGAACCTTCCGCGAGGTGACCCTCCCCCTCCTGCGTCCCGTGCTCGGCTCCACCGCGGCGCTCGTCTTCCTCTTCACGTTCACCTCCTTCGGGGTCGTCCTCGTGCTGGGCGGCTTCCGCAACGCCACGATCGAGGTGGAGATCTGGCGCCAGACGATGGCGTTCCTCCGCCTCGACGTCGCCTCCGCCCTCGCCCTCCTCCAGCTCCTCGCGGTCGGGACCATCCTCGCCGCCTACGCCCGTGACCAGGAGCGACGGGCGGTGGAGCTCACCTTCCGCGCCCCCCGGGAGGCGGCGCGTCGTCCCCGGACCCCCGGCGAGCGGCTCCTCGTCGGCGGCACCCTGGGGGCCCTCGCGCTCTTCCTGGGCACTCCGCTGCTCGTCCTCCTCCTCCGCTCCCTGCGCACCCCTTCGGGGCTCGGGATCGGCAACTACACGAGTCTGGGTACCACGACGACCGGCACCCTCTTCGTTCCTCCCCTCGAGGCCGTGACGAACTCCCTCCGGTTCGCCCTCGCGGCGACGCTCATCGCGCTCGTCGTGGGGCTCTCCGCCGCGGTCGTCGTGGCGTCGGTACGGGGACGGACGGGACGCGCCTTCGACACCTTCCTCATGCTGCCGCTGGGCACGTCGGCGGTGACGATAGGATTCGGACTCCTCGTGGCCCTCGACTGGCCCATCGACCTCCGCACGTCGCTCCTCCTCGTGCCCGTCGCCCACGCGCTCGTCGCCACGCCCTTCGTCGTGCGCAGCACCCTGCCGGTGTTGCGCTCCATCCGGGGACGTCTGCGTGAGGCCGCGGCGGTCCTCGGCGCGTCTCCCACCCGTGCCTGGCGTGAGGTCGACCTCCCCCTGACGGCGCGGGCCCTCCTCGTCGGGGCGGCGTTCGCGTTCGCCGTCTCGGTCGGCGAGTTCGGCGCGACCTCCTTCCTCGCCCGTCCCTCCTCCCCGACCCTCCCCATCGCCATCTTCCGACTCCTCGCCAAGCCCGGAGCCGCCACCTTCGGTCGGGCCATGGCCCTCAGCGTCATCCTCATGCTCCTCACCGCCACCGCGGTCCTCGTCATCGAGTCCCTCCGCCTCGGTCGGGGCGACGAGTTCTGATGCTCGTCGCCGAGGACCTCCGGCTCGCCTTCGGGGACACCCGCGCCCTCGACGGATTCGACCTCACCGTTCCCGACGGGACGACCGTCGCGGTCATGGGCCCCTCCGGCTCGGGGAAGTCGACGTTCCTCCGGGTCGTCGCCGGACTCGAGCACCCCGACGGCGGCCGCGTCCTCTGGGACGGCACGCCCCTCCACGATCTCCCTCCGCACCGCCGCGGGTTCGGTCTCATGTTCCAGGACAACGCCCTCTTCCCCCACCGGGACGTCGCCGGGAACGTGGCCTTCGGGCTGCGCATGCAGGGGCTCTCCCCCACCGCGATCCGCCGCCGGGTCGCCGAGATGCTCGACATCGTGGGTCTCCCCGGCTACGAGACCCGGCGTGTCGCCACCCTCTCCGGTGGCGAGCAGCAGCGGGTGGCACTGGCTCGCACCCTCGCCCCGTCGCCCCGTCTCGTCCTGCTCGACGAGCCGCTCGGCTCCCTCGACCGGACCCTACGCGAGCGACTCCTCGCCGAGATGCCCGCCATCTTCTCGCACGTGGGCACCACGGTCGTGTACGTCACCCACGACCGCGAGGAGGCGTTCGCCGTCGCCGACCGCACCGCGGTCGTGCGCTCCGGCAAGGTCGTACGGACCGGCACCCCCGAGGACCTGTGGCGGGACCCCGGCAGCGAGTTCGTCGCCCGATTCATCGGACTCGAGAACGTCTACCCGGTCCACGTCGTGGCCGGCGAGGTCGACGCGGGATGGTTCCGCATCCCGCTGCCGCCCGACCGACGCCCCCCGGCCGCGGTCGTCGTCCCGCCCGAGGCGGTCCGCCTCACCCACTCGGCACCGGTGCGGGGCATCGTCGCCGCGGCCCGTTTCCGCGGCGGCGGGTACCGGATCGTCGTCCGCCTCCCCGACGGCACGCAGGTCGTCGCCGCCGCCGAGCAGGCTCCCGCCGTGGGCTCCTCCGTCGGCGTCGTCGTCCGGATCGAGGCCGTGGCCCTCCTCAGCGGCCCGGACGCTCCATGAGCCGCCGCCCGGGCGCGTCGAAGCCGAAACGACGGTACAGACCGTGCGCATCGGCCGTGTGGAGGAGCCATCGCAGCGCGGCATGGGGACCCCCCTCGACGGCGAACCGCACCAGCGCCGCGCCCAGCCCTCGTCCCCGGAACGGCTCCAGGACGTAGACGTCGGCGAGGTACGCCACGGCGACCCCGTCGGAGACGACGCGACAGAACCCCACCTGCCGCCCACCCATGTACAGCCCCACGACGCGAGCGCTGGCGGCGATGGATCGCTCGACCTCCTCGATCGTCCGACCGCGTGCCCAATAGGACTCCTGCGCCAGGAACCGGTGCACCGCGAGAACATCGACCCGACCGGGGTCGTCGTCGAGCTCCATCCCCTCTCCGCAGGCCTGTCGTGTCACGTCCCGCGCCTCCCGGCTTCCTCCCGTGGCGCGGACCGCGTCCCGCCGGCGCCCACCTCCTCCGCCGTCCCCCGTGGCACCCTCACGGCTCGTCGACCGTCTCGACCCCTTCCTCGCTGGCGAGGAAGCCGACCCGCCGGTCGTGGGCCTCGATCGGAAGACGATCGACGATGACGGCCCGCGGCGCGATCCCCACCCGCAGGGCTCGCTCCGGAACGCAGTCGAGGAAGGCGTCGAAGTACCCCGCTCCCCGCCCGAGTCGCCAGCCCCGCCGGTCGTAGGCCAGCCCGGGGAGGAGGAGCACGTCGAGCTCGGCGGGCTCGACGCGGGGAGCGTCAGCGGTCGGCTGGAGGAAGCCGTGCCGGTGCCGCTCCAGCTCCCCGCCGAGCTCGTGGACGGTGAGGACCCCCTCCTCCGGCGTGCGTGTCACCACGAAGCGGCAGGGCAGCCCGGCGTCGCGCAGGGGCGTGAGATCGATCTCGTCCGGAAGCGGCAGGTAGAGCAGCACCGTGCCTTCGAGCCGCGGCCAGCGGAGGAGGCCGGCGCGGATCCGCTCCCCGAGGCCGTCCAGGTCCAGGCCGCGCCGCACCGCTCGCGCCCAACGCCGCCATCGTGCCTTCGAGGCGCCCGGCGCCGGCGGCGTGGTCACCCGAAGAGTCGCGGGCCCAGCTTGGCGAACTCGTCCTGCGCCGAGTACGGGACGAGGTGTCCGTCCTCCTCGCGGATCTCCTCGAGGTGCGCCGCCACGTCCTCGATCGTGAGGGCCCCGTCGCGGTCGGGATGCTTGAAGTACCCGTCGCAGAGCCCGATGAAGATGCGGCTCACCGACCCGCCGCCGACCGACCAGACCTCACCGCTGAACTCGCACGCCTCGGAGCAGAAGTACGCCACCACCGGCGCCACCGCCGCCGGATCGAGTTTCTCCGCCATCTCGCCGAGGAGCTCCTCGGTCATGCGGGTGCGGGCGACCGGCGCGATGGTGTTCACCTTGATGCCGTACTTGGCGCCTTCGAGCTTCAGGACGTTCATGAACCCGACGAGGCCCGCCTTCGCCGCACCGTAGTTCGCCTGACCGAAGTTGCCGAAGAGACCCGAGCTGCTCGACGTGAGCACGATGCGACCGTAGCCGTGCTCCTTCATCCACCGGAACGCCGGCCGGGTGACGGCGAACGCTCCCTCGAGGTGCACCCCGAGGACCGCGCGCACGTCCTCCCACTCCATGTTGGCGAAGGAACGGTCGCGGAGGATCCCGGCGTTGTTGACGAGGATGTCCACTCGTCCGAACTCGTCGAGCGCCTTCTGGACGATCGCCTCGCCGCCCTCGGGCGTCGCCACCGAGGAGTACTCGGCGACGGCGACGCCGCCCGCCTCCTCGATCTCCGCCACGACGTGATCGGCGGGGAAGGTACCCGCTCCTTCGCCGTGGACCGACCCGCCGAGATCGTTGACGACGACCGCCGCGCCCCGCTGCGCCAGGAGGAGGGCGTGGGCTCGGCCGAGACCGCCGCCGGCCCCGGTCACGATGGCGACCCGATCACGAAAATCGATCATGCTGCTCCCTCCGTCGTTCCGGCGGAACCCTAGCGGTGCGATCCGGCGCTCCGGCCCGGTCCAGGACCCTCAGCGCCGGGCGAGGAGCCCGGCGAGATCCCCCCGGTCCTCCACGACGACCTCACCGAGGTCGAGCCAGCCCGCGAGGAGCTCGAGCTCGGCGCCGAGGGCGGCGGCGGTGCGCCTCCGGTCGGCGCCGCTCTCGCCGTACGCTCCCCGCACGAGGAGACGCCCGGCACGCCGGTCCGCCTTGAGATCGACCCGGGCGACGAGGGCGCCGTCGAGCAGGAACGGCAGGACGTAGTAGCCGTGCACCCGCCGGGCCGCCGGAACGTAGATCTCGACCCGGTAGCGGAAACCGAAGAGCCGCTCCAGCCGGCGCCGCTCCCACAGGAGCGGGTCGAAGGGACCGAGCAGCGCCGCGCCCGCGACGACGCGCGGGTGGCGAGCCGCCGGATCGAGGTAGGCCGGCTCCCGCCACCCGTCCACGGCGACCGTCTGCAGCGACCCGGCACGGACGAGGTCCGCGAGGACACGGCGCGCCGTAGGCACGTGGAGCCGGTAGTCGTCGGCGAGATCCCGCGCCGTCCCGATGCCACGGTGTCGCGCCGCCCGAAGGAGGAGCTCCCGGTGGGCGGCCTCCTCGTCGGGATCCGGCGGGGCCAACGCCTCGGCGGGCAGCACCCGCTCCGGGAGGTCGTAACGACGGGCGAAGGTCGGCGTCCGGAACGCGGTCACGGCCCCGGCAGCGAAGAGCCACTCGAGCGCGTCCCTGCCGCGGGAGCGATCCCACCATGGGCCGCGCCGCCGTCCCGGATCGTCGAGCTCCGCCGTGGTCAGCGGTCCTCGCTCCGCCACCTGACGGAGGACGTCCGCCACGAACTCCGGATGCTCCTCCCCCATGCGACGCACGCGCTCCCAGGGGTGAGGGCGACGCATGCGCCACCGCAGCCACCGATGGGACTCGACCGGCAGCAGCGACGCCTCGTGACCCCAGTACTCGAACACCTCGCCGGAACCGGTGGACCACCGGTGGAGCGCCACACGGTCGTATGAACCGAGCCGCGAGAAGAACACGAGCTCGTGGCTGCGGGCCACGACGTTCACGGCGTCGAGCTGGACGACCCCGAGGCGCTGCAGGACACGACGGAAGTGCCGCACGTCGATCCGGCTCCGGGGCCGGGGCACGCCGAAGCCCTGGGCGGCCAGGGCGATCCGCCGGGCCCGCTCGATGCTCAGACGGCGCACACCACCCTCCCTCCGGGCCGTCGGGGTCTCGCTACGCTACCGGTCATGTGGCGCACCGTGTCGGCGACGATCCGTACCGTCGTCCTCGTCCCCCTCTTCTTCCTCCTCACGCTCCTGCTGGCGGTGCGCGTCATCCTCCTCGCCCGGCGGGACCCGACCGACGGACGGATCGACGCGACCATCCGCTGGTGGTCGCGACGGTTCCTCTCCATGGCGCCACTCCGGTATCACGTCGAGGGCGCCGACCGCCTCGACCCGGAGGAACGGTACGTCATCGTCGCCAACCACCTCTCCACCTTCGACATCCCCCTGCTCTTCGTCACCCTGCCCCCGCGCATCCGCTTCCTCGCCAAGAAGGAGCTGTACCGGATCCCCCTGGTGGGCCGGGCGATGGACGCCATCGGCATCGTCGAGATCGACCGGGAACGCGCCCGATCCGCCCACGAGGCGATCAACACCGCCTCCCGGGAGGTGGTCCGGCGGGGCTTCTCGCTCATCGTCTTCCCCGAAGGCTCGCGCAGCCGGGACGGGCGGATGCGACCCTTCAAGAAGGGGGCGTTCCGGATCGCGATCGATCTCGGCCTCCCCATCGTCCCGGTGGTGATCCGGGGAACCCGGGAGTCGTGGGCGCCCGGCGCCAAGGTGTTCTCCCCCGGCCGCGCCGAGGTCCGCGTCCTCGAGCCCGTCGCCACGGACCGTCTCGTCGCGGCCGACGCGCGGCGGCTCGTGGAGGAGGTGCACGAGCGCATGCAGGCCGTGTACGCGGCGCTTTCCCATCAGTCGTAGATCCCGAGGAGGAAGGTCCGGCCCTCCCGGACCTCGCAGAGGAAGGCTCCGGCCGAGGTCACGAGCTGATACCGGTCCCCCGCCGGTTCTCCCCGCCACCAACGACCCATCCGGCGCCAGGGCCCTGCCCAGGCACGGACCGGTTCCCATCGGCTCCCGAGCCGGACCCGTACCGGGAAGCCGTCCTCCCACTCGACCTCCCACGGACGAGGAGCAGGGGGAACGAGCATCGGCGTGGGAGGAGGGATCCTTCCCGGCCAGGGTGCACCCGGGTCCCGTTCGGGTCGCCCCGGGTCCTCGTTCCAGCGATACCACTGCACCCGTTCCGCGGGATCTCGACCCCCTTGGGGGCGGGCCCGGAGCACCCGGTCCGGACCGACGATGGTCTCGACCTCCGCGAGGGCCCGTTCCGCCTCCCGTCGGGCCCGCACCTCCTCCCGAAGCCCGAGCTGCCGTCCCGAGTCGGATCGCTCCTCCGGGACGAGACGCAACACGACGATCCCGCCGGGCATCCCCTTCGTGGTGCCCTCCATCCACGCCCGGAGCTGCCAGCGGACCCGCTCGGCGAGCTCCCGGTCGTCGAAGGGATCCCGACTCCCCCAACGGCGGCTCCGGAGACTCCCGTCGGCGGCCTCGACCTCGATTCGGACCCGATACGCCGCGGTCCCCGTCGCGGCGAGCCGCGCCACGAGACGTCCCGCGGCGCGGCGAGCGGCGAAGGAGACCCGCTCCAGATCGCCCAGCGGAGGATCGAAGCGCATCGTGACCTCCGGGATCTCGAGGATCTCCCGCGGACGGGTGCTCCGATCCTCTCCCGAGGCGAGTCGATGGGCGGCGAGGCCGGCGGAACCGAAACGGGAGACGAGCGCGGCTCGAGGAAGTCGGGCGAGCGCGCCGAGGGTCGTGATCCCCAACCACCGGAACGTCGCGACGAGGTCCTCCGCCCCGAGCGCCGCGACGTCGATCCCGGCCCGGAAGGCGGCATCGTCGGCGACGACGTGGACCGGCGCCGTGGCACTGGTCCGTTCCGCCGCACAGCGGGCGGCGAAGGGACCGGCGGCGAGCCCGATCCGGTAACCGGGTCCGGTCACCGGATCGAGCGCGGCGACGATCCGCTCCACGAGCGGCGTCTCCCCTCCGTAGTACCGCACCGCGCCGGAGACCGGGGCCAGGAGGAGTCCGGGAACGTTCACCTCCACCCGAGGGAGGACCTCCTCCACCGCGGCGACCACCGCCTCGAAGGCCACCGCCTCCGCCCCGGGGTCGCCGCGCAGCGTCACCACCGTGGGGCAGATCCCCTCGGCCTCGCCGCGGCGCATGCCGGGTCGGATCCCGGCGGCGGCGGCGAGAGGGTCGACGGCGACGACCCTCCCGTCGTCCCCGAGCACCTGACACGGTTCACCCCGCGGCGCGTCCGCCCTTCGCAACGCCCAGTCGGGATACCAGATGCAGAGCGTCCGTTCCATCGTCCACCATCTCGATCGTCCGTTCCCTCCCCTGCACGACCCTCCCCGAGAGGAGCAGCGTGCTCCGGCGTCGCACGAGACGACCGTGACCCTGCCCGACGCCCTCCCAGGTCACTCCGACCGCCTCCACCCGGAGTTGGGCGATCCCGGAGGGGATCGTGCCGTCCAAGGGGCGGAGGAGCAGCACCGTGCGGTGGGAGCGCGCCCGGGCGGCGAGCCGTCGCAGCACCCCGGCGCGGGTGCCGCCGGGAACCTCGGCGAAGAGCGCGGGCATCCCCTCGAGCAGCGTCGCGGTCGCCCGCGCCCAGCGCAGCCGATCGCCGCAGCGCACGAGCACGATCCGCTCCGGCGGGATCCCCGCCTCCCAGAGGGCCGGCGGAGCCATCCACCCACGGACGTCGACGATGGCGACGGGACCGCGACCGGTCAACGCGCCGAGCAACGAGAGCCCGAAGCGGGTCGCCCCGAGGCCGGGACGTCCCAACAGGGCGACGACCTCACCGGGGTCCGGAAGGGGAACCCCCTCGGGGAGCGTCCCGCCTCGGAGCTCCTCCCGGCCGGGAGACGGGACAGGCCGCACGGTCACACCGTTCCTCCGCTTCGCTCCTCCGGCGTGGCCACTCCCGCCGGAACCGCATGCTATCGAACATGTGTTCGCCCCGCAAGCCGGCCGAGACGGCCCCGCCCGACGCGGGTAGCCTGAGCCATGCAGGACCACGCGCAGCGAAAGGAGTGTCCGTGGGAGTTGCGAAGGTGATCGAGATCACGTCCACGTCGCCAGGAAGCTTCGAGGACGCCATCCGGAAAGGCATCGCGAAGGCACAGAAGACCGTCGACGGGATCCAGGGAGCGTGGATCTCGGAGCAGAAGGTCGAGCTGGCCGAGGACGGGACCATCAAGCACTTCCGCGTCGACATGAAGCTGACCTTCCTCCTCGAGGACTGACGGCGTCCCCGGACGACGAGCAGAGCGATGCCCTCGGGGTCCGGACCCCGAGGGCATCAGCGACGTGGCGGCGGCCGCTCCTAGACCCCCGCCTCGAACTCGTCCTCGAAGGAGACGACCGTACGACCCGGCTTGCGCGCCGGCTCCCGGTCGTGACGCCGGGTCTCGCCCTTGGCGCCCTTGGCGGCCTTGGCACGGCCTCCCTCGCCACCCCGGGACCGGCCCCGGTCGTTCCCCCGACCACGCTCCCGCTCCCGGCGACGACCGTCCTCGGGACCCTTCTTCCGGGCCCCCTCCTCCGCCCTGGGCTCCGCCCCGGCCAGGTCGAGGCTGACCTTGCCCCGATCGTCGATCTCCCGCACGACGACCTCCACCTTGTCGCCGAGCGACAGCTCGTCCTCGACCCGCTCGATACGGCGACCACCGCCGATCTTCGAGATGTGGAGGAGCCCGTCACGGCCGGGGAGGATGTTGACGAACGCCCCGAACTTCGTGATGTTCACCACCTCGCCCTCGTACGTCTCCCCCACCTCGGGCTCCGGTGGGTAGCCGATGGCGAGGATGCGCTCCTTGGCGAGCTCGAGCGCCGTCGTGTCGGGGGCCCCGATGCGGATGGTTCCGTCGTCCTCGATCTCGATGGTGGCGCCGGTCTCCTCCTCGAGCTCCCGAATCGTCTTGCCCTTCGGCCCGATGACCTCGCCGATCTTGTCCTTCGGGACGGTGACCGCCTCGATCTTCGGCGCGTTCGGCGCCAGGGCCTCCCGTGGTGCGGCGATCACCTCGGCCATCCGGTCGAGGATGAAGAGCCGTGCCGCGCGGGCCTGGCTCATGGCGTCGATGAGGACCTGCGCCGGGAGGGACTCGATCTTCGTGTCGAGCTGGAGGGCGGTGATCATCTCCCGCGTCCCGGCGACCTTGAAGTCCATGTCGCCCAGGGCGTCCTCCGCCCCGAGGATGTCGGTGAGGGTCACGAAGCGACCCTCGTGGGCGATGAGTCCCATGGCGATCCCCGCCACGGGTGCGCTGATGGGCACCCCGGCGTCCATGAGCGAGAGCGACGACCCGCAGACCGAGGCCATGGAGCTCGATCCGTTCGACATGAGCACCTCGGAGACGAGCCGGAAGGCGTACGGGAACTCCTCCTCGGTGGGGATCACCGGGAGCAGCGCCTTCTCGGCGAGGGCGCCGTGCCCGATCTCACGCCGCTTGGGCCCTCGCATGAACCCGGCCTCGCCGGTGGCGAAGGGCGGCATGTTGTAGTGGTGCATGTACCGCTTCGACTCCTCGATGGAGATCGTGTCGAGCATCTGCTCCATACGCAGCATGCCGAGGGTGGCGACGTTGAGGACCTGGGTCTCACCCCGCTGGAAGAGCCCCGACCCGTGCGCCTCGGGCACGATCCCCACCTCGATGGTGAGCGGACGGATGTCGGTGAGTCCCCGTCCGTCGAGGCGGATCCCGTCGCGCACGACCCGCTCCCGCATGACCGCCTTCTGGACGCTGCGGTACGCCTTCCCGACGGCCTTGCGCGTCTCGGCGTCCTCCTCGGAGATCCCCAGCTCGGCGACGACCTCCTCGAGGATGCGCGCCTCGGCCTCGAGCCGCGCCCGCTTGTCGACCACGACCCCCATCGCCTCGAGTCGGGAACGAGCCGCGGCCTCGACGCGGGCGAGGAGCACCTCGTCGTAGTCCTCCACGACCGGCCACTCCACCGGGTCCGGCTCCCCCGCCGCGGCGAGGAGCTCGAGCTGGAGGTCGATGAGCCGGGCGATGGACTCCTTGGCCTCCTCGAGACCGCGCGCCACCGTGGCCTCGTCGCTCGGCGGCTGACCGGCGGCCACGAGACGCAGGCCGTTCTCGGTGGCGCCCGCCTCCACCATGGCGATGTCGATCTCCCCCTCGGCGTTGCGCTTGCCGGCGACGACGAGCTCGAAGACGGCGTTCTCGAGCTGCTCGTACGTCGGGAACGGGATCCACTCACCCTCGACGAGGCCGAGCCGAACGGCGCCGATGGGGCCCTCGAAGGGGATGGGGCTCACCGTGAGCGCCGCCGACGCGGCGTTGAGGGCGGGAACGTCGTAGGCGTTCACCAGGTCGGCGGAGACGACCGTCGCCACGACGTGCGTCTCGCTGCGGAACCCGCTGCGGAAGTTGGGACGGAGGGGGCGGTCGATGAGGCGGGCGGTGAGGATGGCCTTCTCCGTGGCACGCCCCTCCCTGCGGAAGAACGAGCCCGGGATCCGCCCCACGGCGTACATCCGCTCCTCGACGTCCACGGTGAGCGGGAAGAAGTCGATGCCCTCCCGCAGCCGTCGACTCGCGGTCGCGGTGACGAGGACCTCGGTGTCACCGACTCGGGCGAGGACCGCCCCGTCGGCGAGCTGGGCCAGTTTGCCGGTCTGCAACGAGATCTCGGCGGCGCCGATCCGGGCGCGTACGGTGGTCTCGGCCACGCGTCTCTCCTTTGGTTCGGGGAGGAGAGTCGCCCAATTGGCAGTGGACGGATCTCGACGGGCGCCGAGCGCCGACCACTGACAACTGGACTCGCCCTCCTCCGGAGGGACGGCCGCCGGGAACGGACGAAGGCGGCCCGAGAGCCGCCTCCACCTGTCGCCTCAGCGACGAAGTCCCAGTCGTGCGATCAACGTCCGATAGCGTTCCACGTCTTGTTCGCGGAGGTATCGGAGGAGCCGCCTGCGCTTCCCGACCATCATCAGGAGACCCCGCCGGCTGTGATGGTCCTTCTTGTGGACCTTCAGATGCTCGGTGAGGTGGTTGATTCGCTCGGTGAGCAACGCGACCTGGACCTCGGGTGAACCCGTGTCGTGTGCGTGCGTGCCGAACTCTTCGACGATGGTCTGGGTGTCCTTCACGGAGGTCTTCCTTCGCGACCGAATGCGCGGGCGAACGCCCGACGGTGAGGATAGCACGCCACCGTGGGTACCCGTCGGGCTCACTCGATGAGCGCTCCGCCCCCTCGTCGCCCTCGGGGACGGCGGATCGACGCCCGCTGCCGCCCTCCCGGCCAGTGGCACGATCCGGGCAGGGTCGCCTCCGCGGCGAGGCATCCGGCGACCCGGTCGTCGTGCAGGACCGAGGCGTGGGCCTCCGCCACCCGTCGGGCGAAGGCCCCGACGTCGGGCAGCGCGTACCAGGCGCTCCGTCCGCCGTCCTCGACCAGGTCGTACACCCGCAGACCGTCGGGACGATCGTGGAAGTTCGTCACGAGCGCGTCCGGATTCCGCACCACGACCACCTCCACTCCGGCACGACGCCCCAGGTCGCGTCGCAGGTCGTGGCAGCCGTCCGCGCCACAGCGCACCGGATCGAACAGCCCGTTGTCGGCCAGCGGCCCCACGGCGAAGCCGACCCGCTGCAGCCACCCCAGTGGGCCCGAGGCGATCGCCGGATCCAGCAGTGCCGCCCCGACGACGCCGTCCGGGGTGAGCTCGGGACGCCGGTCCCAGCGTCCGACGAGGTCGGCCACGATCGCTCCCCCCTTGCTGTGACCGATGAGGTAGATCCTCCGGTGCTCCTCCGCCTCCGCCGCGACGTACGCGCCGAGGGCGTCGGCGGCCTCGTCGGCCGTGGCCCAGCGCGACGCCGTCACCCGATCGAGGTCCGGCAGCACCCACCGGTAGTCGAAGACCCGGACCTGATCCGGCGGGATCCCCATCCGCCGGGCGAGATCGTCGAAGTCCTGCGGCGATCCGCCGTGGCCGGGCACGAACACGAAGAGGGTGTCGTCCATGGCGCCGTGCCGGCGGTCCCGGCTCCGCCGCCGGGCATCGAGGGCGGCCGCGGCCGCGGCCGTGCCGCCGAGACCGGCACCCGGCCACCCCAGGGGGAGTCGTGGGACGCCGCCGTGGGACCGGGAGGCGGGGAGGGGCGCCGGCGCCCCCGGGGCGAGGCCGAGTCCGTCACCCGGGGCGGGCGTCGGCGTCGCGAGGGTGAGGAGGGACACGAAGAGACCGGCGAGCACGACGAGCATGGGCACCCCCATTCCGGGGAGGCGGGAGCGTCCCCCACCATGCCCCGGACGCGGGCGGGCTTCAAGAGGGGCGCCTCAGGCGAGCACGCGTCGGGCCGCGGCGATGTCACCCCGGATCTGGTCGATGAGCGCCTCGACGGTGGCGAAGCGGTGCTCGCCGCGGAGCCGCTCGACGAACTCGATCCGCAGGAGATGACCGTAGAGGTTCACGTCGCCGGGCACGTCCAGGAGGTGGACCTCGACGACCTCCGCGGTCCCGTCGAAGGTGGGACGCACGCCCACGTTCGCCACCGCGGGATGGCGCCGCCCCTCCACGACGGTCCGGACCGCGTACACGCCGTGCGCGGGGAGGGTGGGATCGTCGAGGAGCTCGAGGTTCGCGGTGGGAACGCCGATACGCCGTCCCCGTCCGTCGCCGGGCACCACGGTCCCCTCGATCTCGTGGGGGCGACCGAGGAGGCGGGCCGCCCGCACCACGTTCCCCGCCCGGATGGCCGCCCGGATCACCGTGGAGCGCACCGGGACGCCGCCGACCTCGACGATGGGCACGACCCGCACCTCGAAACCGAGCCGCTCACCGAGCCCCCGCAGCGTGTCCTCGTCGCCGGCGGCACCGTGTCCGAACCGGAAGCCGGCACCCACGGCGACGAGACGGGCGCCCAGGCCCCCCACGAGGTACCGGCGCACGAAGGCCTCGGGATCCATGGTGCGCACCGTCGAGTCGAAGGTCACGATGGCCGCCGCGTCGAGACCGGCCTCGGCGAGGAGCTGGAGGCGACGGTGGAGGGTCGTCAGCGCGGTGGGCGCCCGCTCCGGGGCGACGATCTTCGCCGGATTCGGATCGAACGTCATGGCGACGCTGCGCGCCCCGGGCGGCCGTGGATCGAGCGCGGCGAGGAGGCTGCGATGCCCCACGTGCACGCCGTCGAACACCCCGATGGCGACGGCGCTCCCACCCTCCGGTGGCGCCCAACGGCGCGGATCTCCCTCGAGCACGATCATGCGACGACGACCTCCGCCCGTGCCCGACCCTTCTCGACGCGGAACACCCCGAGGAGGGCGTCGTCGGGTCCGAGGATGCGCACGAGGCCGCTGTCGGGCGCATCCTCGCCGAGCACCGCCACCGGGAGCGCCGCACCGTGTCGGACCGCGCCGGCGAGGTCGGCCCCGACCCGTACCGCGGCGAGGTCCCGCAGCGCCTCGGCGGGGCGGAGCAGGAGCTCGGCGAGCCGTCCCGTGTCCACGGCCGCGCCGACCTCCTCGAGGGTCGCGGCGTCCTCGACCCGGAGGGAGCCGATCCGGGTGCGGCGCAGCGCCGTGAGGTGGGCGTGACCCCCGAGCGCCTGCGCCATGTCGTCGACCAGGGTCCGGACGTACGTGCCGGTCCCGCACACGACCCGGAGGCTCACCTCGGGGTAGTCGCAGGGGGAGAAGTCGAGCACCTCGAGATGGTGGACCTCGACGGGCCGCGCCTCGCGTTCGACCTCCTTGCCCTCGCGGGCGAGGGCGTAGAGGCGCCGACCACCGACCTTCCGGGCCGAGACCATGGGGGGCACCTGCACGATGCGTCCCAGGAAGCGGCCCAGGATCGCCTCGAACTCGGCGCGGCCGACGGGCAGCGGCGTACGGGAGAGGATGGCACCGTCGGCGTCGAGCGTGTCGGTGGCGACGCCGAGCCGCGCCGTCGCGAGGTACTCCTTGCGGAGTCGCTGCACGAACCGCAGGAGACGGGTGCTGCGACCCACGCCCAGCACGAGCAGCCCCGTCGCCATGGGATCGAGGGTGCCGGCGTGCCCCGTCTTCGCCCCGAGGAGGCGCCGGACCCTCGCCACCACGTCGTGGGACGTCCAGCCGGTCGGCTTGTCCACGAGGAGGAACCCGGTCGGCGTGGGGGTCGTCATCGCAGCGCCTCCCGGATCACGGCGATCGCCGCCTCCGGCGACCCCTCGAAGGTGAACCCGGCGGCGTTGCGATGCCCTCCGCCGCCGAGCCGGGCCGCGATCGCGCCCACGTCGACGACGCCGCGCGACCGCAGGCTCCCTTTGAGCGTCCCGGGCTGGATCTCCCGGAGGAGGCAGGCGACGCCGGCCTCACGGGCGATGCGTACGAGATCGATGAGGTCGTCCACCTCCTCGTAGGGGAGCCCCGCCGCGGCGAGGTCCTCCTGGAGGAGGATCGACCACACGAGCCCCAGCCGCTCCTCGAGCACCGCCCGACCCATCACGCGGGCGATGACCCGGTACGAGGCGAAGGGTGCCTCCTCGAAGAGTCGCTGACCCACCACCTCCGGCCGGACCCCCGCCTCGAGGAGCTCCGCCGCGATGCGGTGCACCTCCGGCGTGGTCGCCGAGTACTGGAAGCGCCCGGTGTCGGTGACCAGCCCCGTGTACAGCGCGGTGGCGGTCTGGGGACCGATGGGCCACTCGAGCCGCCGCAGGAGGCGGTAGACGAGCTGGGCCGTCGCCGCGGCCCGCGGGTCGATGATCCGGACGTCCCCGAACCCGTCGTTGGAGGGGTGATGATCGACGACGAGGAGCGTCCTCGCCGAGGTGGCGACGTCGGCGACGCTCCCGAGCCGGGAGGCATCGGCGGTGTCGCAGGCGACGACGACGTCGAGGCCTCGAGGGAGATCGGTGGGGGAGACGAGCGGCGTCACGTCGAGGAAGTCGAAGGTCGATCCGAGGACGAAGGGCTCACCGAAGGAGACGTACGCCTCCTTGCCGGCGTCCCGTGCCGCCAGTGCCACGGCGAGGCTGGAGCCGAGCGCGTCGCCGTCGGGCCCGACGTGGCCGACCGCCCCGATGTGACGGGCGTCGGCGAGCGCGGCGACGGCGGCTTCCCAGGCCCGCTCAGTCACGGACGTCCTCGTCGCTCGGAGAGACGCCGTCCTCCTCGGTCGCCAGCTCGTGGAGGATGGCGTTGATGCGGAGCCCCCGTTCCACGGCGGGATCGACGGCGAAGCGGAGTCGAGGCGTGTACTTGAGCCGGACCCCGGTGGCGACGCGGTGTTGGAGGCGTGCCCGGGCTCGCTCCAGCGCGGCCGCCGTCGCCTCCCGCTCCTCCGGTGAGCCGAGGACGGTGTAGTACACGACCGCCGAGCGGAGGTCGGGCGCCGTGTCCACCTCGGTGATCGTGAGGAACCCGAGACCGGGGTCCTTGAGTCGCAGGACCTCCTCGGCGAGCACCTCGCGGAGGGTCTCGTTCACCTTGCGCATCCGGGGCGTCGCTCCCCTGCTCATGTCGGCTCCTCGAGATAGGTCACCGCGACGGCGAGGAGCTCCACGTCGTCGCGGCGACGGAGGTCTCGCTCGATGCCGTGGAGCATACGGTCGAGCCGCCCCGCCTGAGGAGCGACGAGGGCGACGCCGAGCGCGGCCCGCTGCCACAGGTCGTGGTGGTCCACCTCGGCAACGGCGATCGCCTCCGATCGCGCGAGCTGCGCGGTCACCGCCTTGAGGATCCGCCGCTTCCCCTTGAGGGAGCGCACGTTGGGGATCCGCAGATCGATCCGGACCGCGGCGACGTGCATGTCGGCCATGGATCGCTCACCGTCTCGCGACCTCGCGGACCTCGTAGGACTCGATCGTGTCGCCTTCCTTGATGTCCCGGAAGTTCTCCAGCCCGATGCCGCACTCGAACCCGGTCGCGACCTCCTGGACGTCCTCCTTGAAGCGGCGCAGCGAGGCGATGCGACCGTCGTAGACGACGACGCCGTCTCGGACGAGACGCGCCCGGGCGTTCCGGTGGATCGTCCCCTCGGTGACGTAGCACCCGGCGACGAGACCGAAACGCGGCGCCCGGAACGTGGCGCGGACCTCGGCGACCCCGAGGAAGGACTCGACCTCCTCGGGGGCGAGCCCTCCGACGAGGAGCCGCTCCACGTCGTCGAGGAGCTCGTAGATGATCGAGAAGGTCCGGATGTCGATGCCGCGGTCCTTCGCGGCCTTGCGGGCCGTCGTGTCGGGACGGGCGTTGAACCCGTAGATGATCGCGTCGGAGGCCTCGGCGAGCATGACGTCGTTGGCGCTGATCCCGCCCACCGCCCCGTGGATGACGGTCACGTGGGCATCTTCGCGGGCGATCTTCGCCACGGCGTCGCGGATGGCCTCGAGCGACCCCTGGGCGTCCGCCTTCACGATGATGCGCAACTCGGCGTGATCGGCGGTACGGAGCTGCTCGAGGAGCATGCCGAGCCGCTCGGCCGCGGTGGGCACGGTGAGCTCCGCGGCGCGCATCTGCTCGAGCCGTTCCTTGGCGAGCTTGCGGGCGACACGCTCGTTCTTCACGACCTCGAACATGTCTCCGGCCACGGGGACCTCGTCCCACCCCATGACGAGCACGGGCGTGCTCGGACCGGCGCTCGCCACCTTCTCGCCGCGCTCGTCGAACATGGCCCGGACCCGTCCCGCGACGTGCCAGGCGACGAGGGCGTCGCCCCGCCGGAGCGTCCCGCGCTGCACGATGACGGTGGCGACCGGCCCGCGGCCGACCTCGAGGCGTGCCTCGATGACGGTGCCGACCGCGGGTGCGGCCGGGTCCGCCCGGAGCTCCTCGACCTCGGCCACGAGCGAGATCATCTCGAGGAGCTCGTCGAGGCCCGCTCCGGTCAGCGCGGACACCTCGACCGAGGGGACGTCCCCACCGAGCTGCTCGACGACGACGCCGTGTTGGGTGAGTTGGGCCCGTACCTGCTGGGGGCGGGCGGCGGGGAGGTCCATCTTGTTGATCGCCACGATCATCGGCACCCGGGCGGCCCGGGCATGGTCGATGGCCTCGACGGTCTGGGGCATGACCCCGTCGTCCGCGGCGACGACGAGGACGACGATGTCGGTCACCTCCGCCCCGCGGGCACGCAGCGAGGTGAACGCCTCGTGACCGGGCGTGTCGATGAACGTGATCGTGCCGCCGCCGTGGCGTACCTGATACGCCCCGATGTGCTGGGTGATCCCCCCCGCCTCGCCGGCCACGACGTTCGACTCGCGGATGGCGTCGAGGAGCTGGGTCTTCCCGTGGTCGACGTGACCCATGACCGTGACCACCGGCGGCCGGGGACGAAGCCGGGCGGGATCGTCCTCGTAGACGACGAGGTGCCGGACCGGCCCCTCCTCCTCGGGCTCCTCCTCCACCTCGGCGACGAGGACCTCGTACCCGAAGGCGGCGCCGAGCGGCTCCAGGGCGTGGGTGGGGATCGTTCCCGCCCCGGGGATCATCTCCCCCATGCCCATGAGCGTGCGAATGACCTCGCCGGTCCGGACCCCGATCATCCGGGCGAGCTCGTGGACCGTGACCCCGGGCTCGAGGAAGAGGAGTTTCTCCTCCGCGCCCGCCGGGACGGCCGCGGTCGGGGCGGGGGCGGTCTCGGGTACCGGCTCCGGCTCGGGCACCGGCTCCGGCTCGGGCACCGACTCGGGCACCGGCGGAGCCTCCGGCTCGGTGCGCACGGCCGAGGTCGCCGCCTCCTCCTCGTAGGAGAGACGGACCAGCGCGACGGCGTCCTCGTCGAGCCCGGAGGACGCCGTCTTCACCTCGAGCCCGAGTTCCCGAGCCCGCGCCAGCACGTCCTTGGACTCGCGTCCGAGCTCTCGCGCCAGCTCGTAGACCCGTGTTTTCGCCACCGTCACCTCCGGGCGGTCGTACCGCTACCAGTCTCAATTCCCCGGGTCGCCGACGCAAGTCGGCGCCGGAACGTCACGTCTCTTCCGCCGTCGCCTCCGCGACACCGGCCCCGGACTCGTCCGCGGCGGCCGGTCCACCCTCCGACCCCTCGGGGGCGACGACCGCTGGTTCCCCGGTAGGAGCGGACTCCGCCTCGCTCTCCTCCTCGTCCTCGACGTCCAGGCCGAGGTCCTGGCTCTCGGACCGGATGTCGATCTTGTACCCGGTCAGTCGGGCGGCGAGGCGCGCGTTCTGTCCCTCCCGGCCGATGGCGAGGGAGAGCTGATGGTCGGGCACCACCACCTGGGCCTCCTTGGAGGCCTCGTCGATCCGGACCTCCTTCACCCGCGCCGGGCTCAACGCCTCGGCGATGAACTGTCGCGGATCCTCACGCCATTCGACGATGTCGACCTTCTCGCCCCGCAGCTCGTTGACGACCTGGCGGACCCGAGAGCCGCGGGCGCCGACGCAGGCCCCCACCGGGTCGACGTTGGGATCGTGCGACACCACGGCGATCTTCGTGCGATGCCCCGGCTCCCGGGCGATGGCACGGATCTCGACGTCACCCTCGACCAGCTCGGGGACCTCCAGCTCGAAGAGCGACCGGATGAACTCGGGGTGGCTCCGCGAGACCACGATCTGCGGCCCCTTCCCCTCCTCGCGCACCTCGAGGATGTAGGCCTTGACCCGATTGCCGCGCTCGAGACGCTCGTAGGGGATGCGCTCGGAGGCCGGCATGATCGCCTCGGCGTCCCCCAGATCGAGGATGGCGTAGCGATGATCCGACTGCTGCACGATCCCGGTGATGAGATCGCCCTCACGACCCTCGTACAGCTCGTACACCTGCTCGCGCTTGGCGTCACGCAACCGCTGCATGATGACCTGCTTGGCGGTCTGGGCCGCGATGCGCCCGAAGTCCTCGGGAGTGTCCTCCCACTCCCGAACGACGTTGCCCTCCTCGTCGAGCTCCTGCCCGTAGACGTGGATCTCGCCGGTGTCGGGATCGATGGTGACCCGCGCCTCCTCGGCGGCACCGGGGCTGCGCTTGTACGCCGACACGAGCGCGTTGGCGAGCGCGTCGAGGATGGTCTCGGCCGGCACGCCCTTCTCTCGCTCCACGAGCTCCAGGGCGTCCATGAGGTTGTAGTCCATCGTGCTTCTCCTACGCGTCCTTGCCCGGTCGTCCGCTCTTCTCCCAGACGAACACCGTCCGAGCCGAGGCCACCGCCCCGTACCCGATCCGCCGCCGTGCGCCGTCGATCTCCAGCTCGAATCCGTCGTCGTCGGTCGCCACGAGCACACCCCGATGCGAGCGGGCCCCCGCGACGGGCTCGTGCGTCTTCACCTTCACCTCCCGCCCGAGCGACTTGCGGAAGTGCTCGGGCCGCCGGAGCTTTCGTTCCAGCCCCGGCGTCGTGACCTCGAGCGTGTACGCGCCCGGGATCGGATCCTCGGCGTCGAGGAGTCGGGAGATCCCTCGCGACAGGTCGGCGAGCCGGCCCACGTCGAGGGAACCCTCCGCGTCGAGCACGACGCGGACGATCCGCGCCCCGCCGCCACCGAGCAGCTCGACGTCATCGAGTTCGACTCCTTCTGCGGCGACGTACGGTTCGACGACGCCCCAGAGGCGCTTCGCCGCGTCACCCACTGCTCCTCCTCGGCTCCGACGACCCTCCTCACACGACGAGGCGGGCGACGGCCCACCTCGAGAGGAACGTCTCGGTTGGTTGCACCGAGTATATCAGCGAGCCGACGAACTCGACGGCCTCATCCCCCCACGGGGTTCGCCTCCTCCCCGGAGCGTCCGGCGGCGATCCGCTCGGCGACGAGGTACGCGGCACGGGCCACCGGAACGGTCTCGGTGGTCCCGGTCCGTCGCGTCACGAGCTCGACGACACCGTCGCGCAACCCCCGCGGTCCCACCGTGATCCGGTACGGGAAGCCGACGAGCTCGGCATCGGTGAACTTCACCCCCGGGCGCTCCTCCCGATCGTCGAGGATGACCTCGACGCCGACCGACCGCAGCTCGCGGTACAGGGCGACCGCCGTCTCTCGCGTGTCGTCGTCGGCCATCGCGACCGCCGTCACCACCACCTCGTAGGGAGCGACGGCGAGCGGCCACACGATGCCCTTCGCGTCGTGGTTCGTCTCGACGATCGCCGCGATGTTCCGCTCGACGCCGATGCCGTACGACCCCATGACGAGCGGCACCGCTCGCCCCCCGGCGTCGAGCACGGTGGCGCCGAGCGCCTCGGAGTACTTCGTCCCCAACTTGAAGATGTGACCGATCTCGATCCCCCGGAACACGGCGAGCGGGCCACCACACGAGGGGCATCCTTCTCCGGCCGCGACGCGGCGGAGCTCCACCCAACGGTCGACGGCGATGTCCCGTTCCACGTCGACGCCGCGGACGTGGTGGTCGTTCTCGTTGGCGCCGGTGGTCATGTTCCGTCGCCCCCGGAGCGCGGGGTCGGCGAGGATCGGGATCCCGGTCACGCCGACGGCTCCGAGGCTCCCGGCGTCGGCCCCGAGCAGCTCCCGGATCTCCTCGGGGTGTGCCGGCCGCACCTCGAGGGCGCCGGTCGCGTCCTGGAGTTTCTGTTCGACGAGCTCGTGGTCGCCGCGCAGCAGGACGAGCGTGGGCGCCCCGTCCAGGACCATGACGAGGGTCTTGATCTGGCGGTCGGCGGGAGCGCCGCCGGGGAACGTGACGAGGTCGGCGATCGTCCGCACCCCGGGGGTGGCGAACCGTTCCGGCGCGTCGGGACCCGCCGGGTCGTCGACCTCGGGAATCCGAGAGGTCGCCCGCTCGACGTTCGCCGCGTACCCGCAGGAGCCGCAGTGGGCCACGTCGTCCTCCCCGGCCGGCGAGGGCACCATGAACTCCACCGAGCCGCTCCCGCCCATGGCTCCCGAGGAGGCCACGACGGGAACCGCCTCGAGGCCGAGACGCTGGAAGATGCGCGTGTAGGCGGCGTAGTGCGCGTCGAACTGCCGGTCGAGACCGGCGGCGTCGAGGTCGAAGCTGTAGGAGTCCTTCATGGTGAACTCCCGGACGCGCAGGAGGCCCGACTTGGGACGGGGCTCGTCGCGGAACTTCGTCTGGAGCTGGTACCAGAGCTGCGGGAGCTGCCGGTACGAGGTCAGCTCGAGAGCCAACGTCGTGAAGATCTCCTCGTGGGTCGGTCCGAGCACGAGATCGGCGCCCCGCGTGTCGCGGAGACGGAAGAGGATGTCGCCCATCGCCTCCGTCCGCCCCGTCCGGTCCCAGATCTCCTGCGGATGCAGCTCGGGAAGGAGGAACTCCTGCCCGCCGATGGCGTCCATCTCCTCCCGGATGACGCGCATGACCTTGGCCCGCACCCGGAATCCCAGCGGCAGCAGGGAGTACACGCCGGACATGAGCTGGCGCGCGAACCCGGCGCGCACGAGCAGTCGGTGACTCACCGCCTCCGCGTCGGCCGGATCCTCGCGGAGGGTGGGGATGAAGGCTCGGGACCAACGCACGACCTGCTCCTGGCGGTGTCGGGGACGGACGGGGGGAGAGCTTACCCTGCCCCTTCCGTGGGCTCGCGGGCGATCTCGGCGACCGCGGCCCGACGCGCCGCGGACCGGTTGGCGTCTCCCTGGATGCCGAGGAGCTCGAGACGGGTCTCCGCGGCGTCCTCGGCGGCGGCGGCGTCGGCGGCCGCGAGGCGGGCCGCGAGCCCTTCGGCGACGAGCGCCCGCGCCTCGGTGACGAGGGCGTCGACGATCTCCTCCTCGGGAACGACGCGGACGACCCGGCCCTTGATGAACAGATGTCCTTTCCCCTTGCCGGCCGCGATGCCGAGGTCGGCCTCCCGGGCCTCCCCCGGGCCGTTGACGACACACCCCATGATCGCCACCTGGATCGGCAGCGCCTCCGCCTCGATGGCGGCGCTCGCCGCGGCGGCGAGCGCGACGACGTCCACGTCGGCACGTCCGCACGAAGGGCACGCGACGAGGTCGAGGCCGCGCCGCTCCCGCAGTCCCAGATACTCGAGGAGCCGGCGCCCCGCCCTCGCCTCCTCGACGGGGTCGGCGGTGAGGGAGAACCGGATCGTGTCGCCGATCCCTTCGAGGAGCAGGGTCGCGATCCCGGCCACGGACTTGATGAGGCCCCCGGGCGGTGGCCCCGCCTCGGTGACCCCGAGGTGGAGGGGGTACGCCACCCGGTCGGCGAGGAGCCGGTACGCCGCCACCATGGAGGGCACGTGCGAGTGCTTGACGGAGATCTTGATGTCGGCGAAGCCGACCTCCTCGAGGTACGCGACCTCTCGCAGGGCGGAGGCCACGAGCGCCTCGGGCACCGGGCCGCCGAACCGCTCCAGGAGCTCCCGGTCGAGGCTCCCGGCGTTCACGCCGACACGGATGGGGATGCCGGCGTCGGCGGCGGCGCGCGCCACCTCCTTCACGTGGGCCTCGCGGCGGATGTTCCCCGGGTTGAGACGCAGCCCGGCCACGCCGGCACGTACCGCGGCGAGCGCGAGCCGGTGTTGGAAGTGGATGTCGGCCACGATCGGCACCGGCGACCGCGGCACCATCTCCGCGAGCGCCTCCGCCGCCGCCGCGTCGTTGCAGGTGACCCGCACGATGTCGGCGCCCGCGGCGTGGAGCGCGTACACCTGTGCCAGGGTGGCGTCGACGTCGGCCGTCTTCGTCGTGGTCATCGATTGGACGCTGACGGGGGCGCCGCCGCCCACGGCCACCGATCCGACCCGGATCCGTCTCGTCTCGCGGCGTTCCATCCGCCCCGATGCTAGGAGTCCGCCCGACGATGCCGTCGCCGCTCCCGGTGCATCGTGCGGCCCGCGCCGCGGCTCCTCACGGACGAAGGGGACGGAAGATGTCCAGGTACACCCCGAGGAGGCCGAGGGTGACGAGGAACACGAGGACGACGGCGGCCACCGGGATCAGCCGGCGGACGTCCGGAGCTCGACCGGTGATTCGCTCCCACGTCGCCACCGCGAAGTGTCCCCCGTCCAGGGGGTACAGAGGAACGACGTTGAGGACCCCCACGAACACGTTGACGATCGCCAGCAGCACGAGGCCGCTCTCGAGCGGTCCGGCGATCCGCACGAGCCCGATCGGGGAGACGGGACGAACCTGGCCGAGGATCTGGTCGTTCCCTCCGAAGGTGGCCGACAGGAGGCTCCCGAAGTTCGTGACGAGCTGCCACAACCCGACCGCGCTCTGGACGATCGCGGTGCCGACGTCCCGGGCGGCGAAGGCCACCGCGGCCGGGACGCCCGGGCGCTCCTTCGCCGCCTCGGGCGTCACTCCGAGGAACCCCACCGTCTCGGTGAGCGGCTCGCCGGCGTCGTCGGTCACCACCGCGCCGTCGACGACGACCGGCCGCTCCACCCGAGCGAGCCGGGCGGTGACGGTGCGCTCCGCGCCGTCACGACGGACCGTGAGGGTGACCGTCTCGCCGGGATGGGCTCGGGTCAACTCCACGAAGCGCTCCCACGACTCCACCGGGACGCCGTCGAACGCGACGATCTCGTCGCCGGCCTCGATCCCCGAGCCGGAGGCGGGCGTGGGCGAGCCGTCGGGCATGGTCGGCGCCACCCGGGCGACGACGGTGGTGGCCAGCGGGGCGCCGTGCTCGTCGGTTCGCACCACGCCGAAGGCGAGCGCCACGACGAGGAAGATGAGGAACGCCACGACGAGGTGACTCCCGACGCCGGCGAGGACGACGATCGCCTTCCTCCCGTACGGGGCGGTGCGGTAGGTCCGGGCCTCGTCGCCGGGCTCGACCTCCTCGAGGGGATTCATGCCGATGATGCGCACGTACCCGCCCAGGGGGATCGCCTTGATCCCGTACTCGGTCTCCCCGCGCCGCATCGACCAGAGCCTCGGCCCGAACCCGAAGAACGCCTCGGTGGCCTTCATGCCGAACGCCTTCGCGGCGACGAAGTGCGCCCCCTCGTGGATCACGATCATCAGCACGAGGCCGACGAGCACCACCGCGGCGCCCATGGGTCCCCTTCCTCCTCGACGACGGCGCCGGAACGCTACCGACGCGAGGACGTTACCTGCGCCGGGCGAGACGGGCGACGAGCTCGGCGGCCGCCTCCCGCCCGGCGGTGTCGGCGGCGAGCACCTCGGCGACCGTCGCCGGCTCGCGCCACGGCACCGCCTCGAGGGCCGCGGCGACGACGTCGGGGATGTCGAGGAACCCGATCCGCCCGGCGAGGAAGGCGGCGACCGCCACCTCGTCGGCGGCGTTGAGCACCGCGGGGGCGCTGCCTCCCCGCCGGCCGGCGACGTACCCCATCTCGAGGCAGCGAAACACCTCGGGATCGGGCCGCTCGAAGGTGAGCGTCCTCCCCGCGAGATCGAGCGGCGGCGCCGGCGCAGGCCGCCGGTCCGGAGCGGTGAGCGCGTACTGGATCGGCTTGCGCATGTCGGGTGGGCCCACCTCGGCCTTCACGACACCGTCGACGAACTCGACGAGGGAGTGGACGTAGCTCTGCGGATGGACGACGACGTCGATGTCGTCGAAGCCGATCCCGAAGAGATGGTGGGCCTCGATGACCTCGAAGGCCTTGTTCATGAGGGTCGCCGAGTCGATCGTGATCCTCGGCCCCATGCGCCACGTCGGATGTGCCAGCGCGTCGCCGACCTCGACCGACGCCAGGTCCTCCCGGCGCCGCCCCCGGAAGGGACCCCCCGAGGCGGTGAGGACGAGCCGACGCACGTCCCGAGGACGCTCCCCGACGATGCACTGCCAGATGGCCGAGTGCTCGCTGTCGATGGGCACGAGCTCGCCCCCGTGCCGGGCCAGGGCCGCGGTGAGGATCGCTCCCCCGGCGACGAGGCTCTCCTTGTTGGCGAGCGCGAGACGGTTCCCTGCCTCCAGCGCGGCGAGGCTGGGGAGGAGCCCGGCGGCACCCACGACGGCGTTCACCACCGTGACCGCCGCGGTACCGGCCAGCTCGGCGACCGCCTCGGGTCCGACCTGCATCCGCCTCGCGAGGTCCTCGTCCGCGGCGGGACCGTCCCCGTCGGCGACCGCGACCGTCGCGTCGGGATACCGGCGGGCGATCGCCGACAGCGCCGCCGAAGGACCTCCGGCGGCGAGGCCGACGACGGGGATGCCGAGACGATCCGCGACCTCGAGGGTCTGTCGGCCGATCGAGCCGGTGGCGCCGAGGACGACGACGGGCCTCAGAGCAGCCCCGCCCACCGGAAGACCACCCAAGCCGCGGGGATGACGAAGAGGAGGCCGTCGATGCGGTCGAGGAGTCCGCCGTGTCCCGGGAGGATCGACCCCATGTCCTTGAGGTCGAGGCTTCGCTTCAGGACGGAGACCGCGAGGTCCCCGAGGGGGGCGAAGACGAGCACGGTCGCCCCGAGGACGAGCCCGGAGACGAGGTCGAAGGGAGACACGAAACTCGCCGCGGCCCCGAGGAGGAGGGCCATGACGATCCCCCCGGCGAGACCCTCGACCGTCTTCTTCGGCGAGACGACCGGTGCCAGCGCGCGGTGTCCCAGGGACCGTCCCACGAAGTACTGCGCGATGTCGGTGAGCGCCACGATGGCGACCACCGCGAAGACGAGGATCCGGTAGTTGGGCGATGCGATGAGGGCGAACGCGAAGGCGCCCAGGCCCCCGATCCAGACCGTGACGAGGACGGTGGTGACGAAGCTCGGCAGCGGTGCACGCCGGCTCGGGACCACCGCGAAGACGAGGAGGAGCAGCACGGTGGTGAGCACGAGGGCCGCCGGGATCGCGACGACGCCCCACCGGACCGTCCCGAGTGCCGCCCCACCGATCCCGAGGAACGCGAAGAGCGACAGCGGCCGGTACCCGCGCTGCATGAGTGCCGTCGAGAACTCCCCGGCGGCGAGGAGGAACACGGCGAGTGCCAGCACGACGAGCGCCGGTCGCCAGAAGAGGGCGGCCACGAAGGCGGCGCCGAGGAGGAGGCCGGTCGCGACGCGAGAGCCGAGGTTGGAACGTGCCGGTGCACCCTCGGCGATGGCGGGGCGCTCCGCGGCGACGACGTCGTCGAACCCGATGACACCGGCGTCGAGACCGGGGATCGCGGCAGCCAGCGGCACCTGCTCGGTCTCCTCCTCGCGGGAACGGGCGATGGCGTCGGCGAGCACGGCGTGCTCGCGGGTGGCCGCCTGGACGTACTCGTCCTCGGTGAAGGTGTCGAAGAGCTCGGAGAACCCGGCCTCCTCGAAGGGTGCTCCCACGAGGTCCCCCTCCGGCTCGACGGGGGGAACCGCGTCCTCCTCGCCGTCCTCCTCCTCGTCCTCCCCCACCCACTCGAGCCCCTCCGCCGACCAGGGAGCCGCGACCTCGGCGTTTCCCCAGTCGAACGGCTCCTCCTCGGTCCCGACACCGGCCCAGGTCTCCTCGGCCGGGTTCGTCGGCGTGGGCGCCGCCCTGACCTCCGGCAGCTCGGGCTCCGGCTCCACCTCGTCCCGCGGCTCGTCGGTGGGCCCGTCCTCGGGGATCGTCGCCGGGAGCTCCGCGGTCTCCTCGGCCGGCGGCACGATCGCGTCGAACTCGTCGGTGTCGTGCGCCTCCTCGCCGCCGGAGGGCTCGTCGCGCGGGTCGGGTACCGGCGCGTCCCCTTCCCATCCCGGGTCCTCCTCGGCTCCGGGACCGTTGGTGAACGCCACCCAGGCGGCGATCTCGTCGGCGTCGTCGTCCCCGTCGAGCTGGGCGTACGGGTCCGCGCCCGACGTCCACGTCCCGCCGTGCTCGGCGGCATCCTGCTCGGCGCCGCCGTCGTCCCGTCCCTCCGCGTCCATGGGCCCGGACGCTACCCGTTTCCCGGGCTCGTCGCGAGCCTCTCTCCCCCGGCGGCGTCGCCGCCGGCGGCGCCGGGTCTCCGGCTCCACGGGCGGCAACGGCGGCTCCGCCCCGGGCCAGTCCTCGCGCAGCGGGTCGTACACGTGCTCGACGGAGGAGGACGGCTCCTCCTCGCGCCCGCCCCGGCCGAGGACCCGCCGGAAGAACCCGAGCCGGCCTTCGCCGCGCCGGGGCGCGGGGACGTCGGCGAGGTCGTCGGCCTCCCCGCCGGATTCGGGCGTCCAATCCGGATGCCACGGGTCGCCAGGGTGGGGATCGAACCGATCCTCCCGGTCGTCGTGCTCCAACCGCGCCTCCGTTCGCTCCCGCAGGGGCCGGGTCACACCTCGAGGAGCTCTTCTTCCTTCTTGGCCACCAGTTCGTCGATGCGGGCGATGTGTCGATCCGTCAGCGCCTGGAGCTCCTTCTCCGCCCGTCGGATGTCGTCCTCGGAGACCTCCTCGGCCTCGAGGGCGTCCTTCACGTGCCGCCGGACGTTCCGTATCGCGATGCGTCCCTCCTCGGCCATGTGTCGCACCATCCTGACGAGCTCCCGTCGCCGCTCCTCGGTGAGCGCCGGGAAGGCCAGGCGGATGACGTTCCCGTCGTTCGACGGGTTGAGCCCGAGGTCGGCCGCCATGATGGCCCGTTCGATGCTCGTGATCGCCGATCGGTCGTAGGGGGCGACGACGAGCAACCGTGCCTCCGGGACCGAGAAGGAGGCGAGTTGCTGCAGCGGCGTCGACGTGCCGTAGTAGTCGACGGTGATCCGGCTGAGCAGCCCCGGGTTGGCGCGCCCGGTGCGGATGCCCCCGAACTCCTGCGCCGCGTGGGCCACGGTCTGATCCATCTTGTGGTCCGCCTCGGCGAGCAGGTCGTCGATCACGCCGTCTCCTCCGGTCCGTGCACCAGCGTTCCGACGTCCTCTCCACGGATCGCCCGGGCGAGGTTCCCGGGCACCGTCATGTCGAAGACCCGGATCGGCAGGTCGTTGTCCATGCACATCGTAATTGCCGTCGAGTCCATGACCTCGAGCCGATGGTTGAGCACGTCGAGATACGAGACCTCCGTGAGGAGGCGGGCATCCGACTCGGTGCGGGGATCGGCGTCGTACACGCCGGTCACCCGCGTCCCCTTGAGCACCACGTCGGCGCCGACCTCCGCGGCGCGAAGCGCCGCGGTGGTGTCGGTGGTGAAGAACGGGTTGCCGGTTCCCCCGGCGAACACGACGATCCGTCCCTTCTCGAGATGCCGGATCGCCCGGAGCCGGATGTACGGCTCGGCCACCTGCTGGATGTTGATCGCCGTCTGGACCCGGCACGGCGATCCTGTCCGCTCGAGGGCGTCCCGAAGGGCGAGCGCGTTGATGACGGTGGCGAGCATGCCCATGTAGTCGGCGCTGGCGCGGTCCATGCCCTTCGCCGTCGAGCTGAGCCCGCGGAAGATGTTGCCGCCGCCGACGACGATCGCGATCTCGATGCCCTCGCGATGGACGGCTCCGATCTCCTCGGCGACCCGAGCCACGGTCTCGGGATCGATGCCGTAGTGCAACGCCGGATCCGCGAATGCCTCACCCGAGAGCTTGACGACGACCCGGCGTCGGCCCACTCAGCCCTCCCCTTCCCCGACCTGGAGCCGGGCGAATCGGGTCACCCCGATGTTCTCCCCGAGACGGGCGGCGAGCTGCTGGACCATCTCGCCGACGGTGCCGTCGAACTGCTCGGTCCGCACGTAGCGCTGCTCGTAGAGGACGTGGTCCTCGAAGAAGCTCCCGATCCGTCCGGCGACGATCTTCTCGACGATGTGGTCCGGCTTCCCCTCGTGACGCGCCTGGGCGGCGATGAGCTCCCGCTCCTTGGCGAGCACCGCCTCGGGTACCTCCTCCCGTCGCACCCATCGGGGCCGGGCCGCCGCGACGTGCATGGCGATGTCGTTGGCCGTCCGCTGGAACTCCTCGCCCTTGGCGACGAAGTCGGTCTCGCAGGCGAGCTCGACGAGCACCCCGATGACGGGACGACCGGACTGCATGTGGAGGTACGACCCGATCGCGCCCTCACCCTGGGTCCGGCCGGCGCGCTTGCGCGCGTCGGCGAGGCCCTTCTCCCGCAGGATCTCCGCGGCGCGCGCCATGTCGCCTCCGGCCTCCTCGAGGGCACGCTTGGCGTCCATCATCCCGGCACCGGTGGCCTTCCGCAGCGCCTGGACGTCCTTGGCGGTGAAGTCGCTCACGAGATCACTCCTCCCCCGCGGCCGCCGGCTCCGGGCCGGTGTCGGCGCCGACCGCTCCGGCGAGCTGGCGACCTTCCTGGCACGCGTCCGCCATGACCCCCGCCAGGAGATGGGCGGCGCGGATCGCGTCGTCGTTCCCCGGGATCACCACGTCGACCGGGTCCGGGTCGCAGTTCGTGTCGACCACGGCGAGGAGCGGCACCCCGAGGCGGTTCGCCTCGCGAACGGCGATGTGCTCGGTCTTGACGTCGATGACGAAGACGGCGTCCGGCGGCCGCTGCAGGTCGCGCACGCCACCGAGTACCGTCTGCAGCTTGCCGAGCTCACGGCGCAGTCGCAGGCGCTCCTTCTTGGGGAGGGACTCCATCTCCCCCGAGGTCTCCATGTGCTCGAGCTCGCGCATGTAGAGGATGCGCTTGTGGATCGTCTGGAAGTTCGTCAGCATCCCTCCGAGCCACCGGTGGTTGACGTACGGCATCCCGGCACGCTGCGCCGACTCCTCGATCGCGGCCTGGGCCTGCTTCTTCGTCCCGACGAAGAGGAGCGCACCCCCGTCGGCGGCGATGTCCCGTGCCTGGTCGTAGGCGCGTTGCACCTGCTCGAGGGTCTGACGCAGGTCGATGATGTGGATACCGTTGCGCTCTCCGAAGATGTAGGGCCGCATCTTCGGATTCCAGCGTCGGGTCTGGTGGCCGAAATGGACCCCGGCCTCCAGGAGCTGCCGCATGGTCACGGCGGACATGGGGGATCCTCCTCAGTGTTCGGGTTGTCGCCTCCGCCCACCCGAGTGCTCCCCGATCGACCGCGTACGCGGCCCACCCGTCCGGGGTCGAGATGGACGTGCGGATTCGGCGGGAGTGTACCGACCCACCACGCCAACGGCGAACCGCGTCAGGAACGCCGGTAGGGCGGCTCGATGAGGCGGTTCCGGAGACTCATGACCGCCTTCGTGTGGATCTGGCAGACACGGGACTCGGTGACGTCGAGGATGCTGCCGATCTCGGCCAGCGTGAGACCCTCGTAGTAGTAGAGGGTCACCACGAGCCGCTCCCGCTCCGGGAGACGGTTGATGGAGTCGGCCAGCAGGTAGCGCGTCTCCTCCTTCTCGAACGCCCCGTCGGGATCGAGGGACTTGGGATCGGCGAGGAGATCCCCCACCACGCCCGAGTCGCGTTCCCCGGGGCTGAGGAGCTCGTCGAGCGCGACGAAGCCCAACGTCGAGATCTCCCCGAGGTGGTCGCGCAACACCTCCACGTCCACGTCCATGTACTCGGCGAGCTCCTCCTCCGTCGGGGTGCGTTGGAGCTGATGCTCGAGCTCGGCGAGGCTCCGCTGGATCTCCCGGGCCCGGGCCCGCACCGACCGGGGTACCCAGTCGAGGGCGCGGAGCTCGTCGAGGATCGCCCCCTTGATCCGGTTCACCGCGTAGGTCTCGAACTTGTAGCCGCGTTCCGGCTCGAACTTGTCGATGGCGTCGATGAGGCCGAACGTCCCGTACGAGGCGAGGTCACCGGCGTCGACGCTGCGCGGGAGCCCGGCGCGCAGCCGTCCGGCCACGAACTTCACCAGGGGTGAGTAGTGGAGGATGAGGCCCTCGCGGGCTTTCGGATCCCCCGTGCTCTTGAAGCGGGCCCAGAGCTCCTCGAGCTCCTCGGCGCCGCGTTCATGCACGTGGGTGACTTCGGTCATAGGTGGCCTTGAGGTGCTCCCGGGTCACTGCAGTGTAGATCTGGGTGGTTGCCAGATTCGCGTGACCGAGAAGCTCCTGGACGGCGCGGAGGTCGGCCCCGCCCTCGAGGAGATGGGTGGCGAAGGAGTGGCGCAGGGCATGCGGGAAGGTGCCCAGCCGGGAGCGAACGACCCGCCGGATCCCCCGCGGACCGAGGGCGCCGCCCCGGGCCCCCACCCAGAGCGCCGTCTCCCCGGCTCGGGCGAGTCGGGGCCGGCCGGCGCGCAGGTAGGCGTCGAGGGCCTCCCGCGCCTTCCGGCCCAAGGGGACGGCTCGCTCCCTCGCCCCCTTCCCGAGGACGCGGACGAAGGGTCCGGAGGCGGCGTTCACCTCGAGCGCGGCCACCTCCGAGACCCGCAGTCCCGTGCCGTAGAGCAACTCGAGCAGCGCCCGATCCCGGAGCGCGAGCGGATCCTCGCCGCCGAGGCCGTCGAGCAGTCGACCCAACAGCGGCGCCGGCAGCGCCCGGGGCAGCGTACGGGGACGGCGCGGCTGCGGGACGCCGGCGGCGGGATTCGCCGGAATCACGCCTCGCCGGGCGGCGTCCTCGAGGAACGTCCGCACCGCCGACGCCTTGCGGGCGACACTGCGCCGGGCGTACCCCCGGGTGTCGAGGTGGGCGAGGAAGCGCCGCACCACCCGACGGTCGACCGCCTCGAGGGTGGTCACGCCGAGCCGGTCGCAGAACGTCGCGAACTGCCCGAGGTCCCGCCGGTACGCCGCCACCGTGTGCGGCGAGAGGGCCCGCTGCCGTTCGAGACGCTCGAGGTATCCGGCGAGGGTGCCGCGGAGCTCCGTCGTGGATTCCACCATGGGTCCATGGTCGCCCCCGGCGGCACGGGCGTCAACGATCCTGCGAGGCGCCCTCCCGTCAGGGTTCCACCCGGCTCGCCGTCGACGCCGTCCTCGCACCGAGGAGAAGCCCCAACTCGGCCACGAGATCCTCGGCGTCGAGCACGGGATGGGCGCCGTCCCGGATGAGCAGGTTGCAGCCGCGCGAGCTCGCCCGGTCGACGTCCCCGGGCACCGCGAACACCGGGATCCCGTACTCGAGGGCGCGGCCCGCCGTGACGAGGGCACCGCCGGTGATCCCCGCCTCCACGACCACGACGGCGATGGCCATCCCGGCGATGATCCGATTCCGCGGCGGGAACCGCCACCCCTCGGGCGCGGTGCCCGGCGGGTACTCGGTGACGACGCCGCCCCCGTGGTCGAGGAGGGCGGCGGCGAGCCCGGCGTGCTCCCGCGGATAGCTCACGTCGATGCCGCACC
>CAZPAV010000019.1:0-49491 GCA_964584755.1 uncultured Acidimicrobiaceae bacterium | reverse complement strand
GCGCCGAGCACGACGGCGGCGGCACCTGCCACCACGGAGGCCCCGGCACCCGCCATCAAGACGGACACCGGGGTCGACGCGGCGAACAAGGTGATCAACCTGGGCATCCTCGCCGACCTGACCGGGATCTTCTCGACGCAGGTGACCGACATCACCGACGCCGAGCTCGTCTACTGGGATCGACTGAACGCCAACGGCGGGATCGAGGGCTGGACGGTCAACCCGATCGTCGAGGACACGAACTACAACGTCGACCAGCATCTGCAGAAGTACGCCAAGATTCGGGATCAGGTCGTCGCCATCGCCCAGTCGACGGGCTCGCCCACCTCCGTGGCGATGCTCCAGAAGATGATCGAGGACGACGAGCCGATGCTCTTCATCCCGCTGACCTGGTACTCGGGGTGGGCGATTCCCGAGTTCGATCACGGCTACGCCATGGAGACGTTCGTCCCCTACTGCATCGAGGCGATGAACCTCGTCGGCTACATGCACGACCAGGGGGCGCAGACGGTGGGATTGGCGACCTTCCCCGGTGACTACGGGCAGGACGCCGCCATCGGGGTGAAGAAGGCCATCGCGTACTACGGCATGGACCTCGTCTACGACGGCGAGGCCGCGGTCATCCCCGGTCAGGACCAGACGCCGGTCATCCAGGGCATCGTCGCCGCGAACCCGGACTGGGTGTTCCTCACGGTGAGCCCGTCGATCACCGCCGAGATCATCGGCGGCGCGGTCCAGGGTGGCTACGGGGGCAAGTGGACGGGCTCGAACCCCTCGTACACCTTCCAGCTCCTCGACACGGCGCTGGGACCGGTGCTGAGCGACGCCTACTACCAGTCGAGCTACTTCGTGGCGCTGGGGACCGACGTGCCGGGCATGCAGCCCATGATCGACGCGCTGAAGGTCGCCTTCCCCGATCGGCGACCCTCGGACAACTTCATCATCGGATGGGTGTACTCGATGGCGATGGAGGCGGTGCTGCGGCAGGCGATCGCCAACGGGGACCTCACCCGGGCGGGCGTGATCGCCGCGGCGAACAGCCTGAGTGGCGTCGACTATCAGGGCTTCGCCCCGCCGACGTCCTACACGGGCACGCCCAACGAGTACGTGGGCCGGAAGACGGCCGTCTTCAAGCCCGACCTCGCCTTCTACGAGGCGGCGGGCGGTGCCGACCAGACGCTGTCGACGGCCAACCCGACGACCGGGTCGAAGATGATCCAGGACTTCTTCACCTCGGACGCCGCGGCGAACTTCGACTTCACCGAGCCCTGCTACCAGCGGTGACACGGTGACGACGGGATGCGGGGCCCGGCCGGACGGCCGGGCCCCGCATCCGCGCCCGGCCGATCAACGGAGGAGGACGACGACGAGGTCGAGGACGACCACGGCCGCGGCGATCGCACTGCGCAGACCGACGGCGTTCGCCCGGCCCGCGGCGAGCTTCGACCAGAGGGAGGCGATGGCGAGTCCGGCGAGGAGGCCGCCCACGTGGGCCCGCCAGTCGATGCCGGGGATGAGGAGGGGGAGGGCGAGGTTGATGACGAGCAGGATGACGAGCTCGTTGAACATGCGTCGTCCTCCGTGCTCGCGGAGGAGCCAGGCCGCGAACAGCCACGCGCCGAAGAGCCCGAAGATGGCTCCAGAGGCGCCGATGCTCACCTGCTGCGGGGGGCCGAAGGCGTAGGAGGCGGCCCCACCCGCGCCCGCCGCGGCCACGTACAGCGCGGCGAACGCCGGGCTCCCCACCCGCTGCTCGAGGCGTGGACCGAACAGATAGAGGGCGTACATGTTGAAGAAGATGTGGGCGATCCCTCCGTGGAGGAGGGCCGCGGTGAAGATGCGCCACCATTCGCCGGCGGCGATGAGCCAGTTCGCCTGCGCGAACCAGCCGAAGAGGACGTCGCCGAGGGAGGGAGCCAGCGTGCCGAGCAGGAAGACGGTCGTCGTTGCCGCGAGGAGGGTGAAGCTCACCGGAGCCGTCTGGAAGGTGGGTCGTCCGAAGACGCGCCGGGCGGACACGACGCGGTGACGGCCCTGCGGCCGGGCACACTCGGGGCAGAGCTGCCCCACCGCGGCGTCGTGGCTGCACTCCACGCAGATGGGTCGGCCGCAGCGGGTGCACGCCAACCCCGTCACTCGATTCGGGTGCCGGTAGCAGACGGGCACGGAGGTCTCGAGACGCTCGTCCATGTGGGCTGCAACCTACCGGCGCGTCGCGACAATCCCGCCTCGAACCGAGGAGGAGGACGGCGTACGCGTACGCCGTGGCCCGCCGGCCCCCGACCCTCCGGCGGGTCTCAGGTCCCGACCCGGCGGGGGATCGCCTCCCGCCAGACGCGGGCCGCCGTGGCGAGCGCGACGCTCCCACACCCGCCGAGATCGATGCGGTCGCCTCCCATCGTCCCGAGGCGTCGCCACGGCACGTCGTCGATGCCGAGGTCGAGCTCGGGGGGAGCCACGACGAGGAGACGGTGAGGCGACTCGTCGAGGAGGAGGCGCCAATCCTCGGTCGCGACGGTCACCCCCACCCCCGAGCGGATGCAGATCTCGGCGAGCGCCACGACGAGACCTCCCGCGGAGACGTCGTGGAGCACCGGTGCCGCGGCGGCGAGACGCACCGCGTGGGTCACGACCCGGCGCGCCGTCTCCGGCTCGGCGGGGGCGGGACGACCCCCGTGGGCGTCGAGGACGACCCGGGCGTACGCCGAGGCCGCGAAGTCCGTGCCGTGCTCCGGCCCGACGAGCCACACCGCCATTCCCGAGGCGGCCCGGTCGAGCCGGGGTGGTCGCGCCGGGCGGGGATCGGCGAGCCCGAGCATGCCCACCACCGGCGTGGGCGGGATGTCGACGCCGTCGGTCTCGTTGTAAAAGGAGACGTTCCCGCCCACGACCGGGACGCCGAGGTGCTCGCACGCCGCGGCGAGGCCCTCGATGGTCTCGACGAACTGCCACATCACCTCGGGCTTCTCCGGGTTGCCGAAGTTGAGGTTGTCCACCACGGCGTGGGGGCGGGCGCCGGCCACCGCCACGTTGAGGGCCGCCTCGTACACGATGCGCTCCGCACCACGACGGGGGTCGAGAGAGCAGCGGTGCGCGTCACCGTCGGTCGTCACGGCGAGACCCTTGTTCGTGCCCTTCACCCGGATGAGGGACCCGTCGTTCCCGGGCCCGACGACCGTACCCAGGAAGAGCATGTGGTCGTACTGCTCGAAGATCCAGGAGCGGTCGCCGAGCGCGGGGTCGTCGAGCAGATCGAGCAGCGTGGCGCCGACGTCCACCTGCTCGGGGAGCCGGGGCGCGTCGGCCCAGCGCCGGTCCCGGTCGGCCGGGGGGGCGGAGGGGCGTCGGTACCGGGGGGCGTCCTCGCTGAGGGAGGCGGCCGGGACCTCGGCGACGAGCCGACCCTCGTGGAGGATGCGCAGGGCCGGGTCGGCCGTGACCGTGCCGATCCGGGCGGCCTCGATCTCCCAGCGTCGCGCCACCTCGAGGACTGCCGGCACGTCCTCGGGACGCACGACGGCGAGCATGCGCTCCTGCGACTCGGACATGAGGATCTCCTCCGGGCTCATCCCGGCCTCCCGCAGCCGGACCGCGTCGAGGTCCACGGTCATGCCCATGCCGCCGGCGGCGGCACACTCCGAGGTGGCGCAGGAGATACCAGCGGCACCGAGATCCTGGACGGCGACCACGAGGTCGCGCTCGTACAGCTCGAGGCAGGCCTCGATGAGCTTCTTCTCCTCGAACGGGTCGCCGATCTGCACCGAGGGACGCTTCGCTCCCGACGTGTCGTCGAAGGACGCCGAGGCGAGGATCGAGGCGCCGCCGATCCCGTCCCGACCGGTCGAGGAGCCCAGGAGGATGGCGACGTTCCCCGATCCGGCGGCGGCCCGGGTGACGAGCCGATCGCGGCGGACGAGTCCGAGCGCCATGACGTTCACCAGCGGGTTCTGGGAGTACGCGTCGGCGAACTCGAGCTCGCCTCCGAGGGTGGGTACCCCCACGGCGTTGCCGTACGCGGCGATCCCCGAGACGACGCCGCCGAAGAGGTAGCGATCGTGGGGCGCCTCGAGGGGTCCGAAACGGATCGCATCGAGGAGCGCGATGGGTCGCGCCCCCATGGTGAAGATGTCACGGAGGATCCCGCCGACACCCGTGGCGGCGCCCTGGAAGGGCTCCACGAAGCTCGGATGGTTGTGGGACTCGATGCGGAGGGCCACCAGCCAGTCGTCGCCGATGTCGACCACTCCGGCGTTCTCCCCCGGTCCCACCACGACCCAGGGTGCCGTCGTGGGGAGCCGGCCGAGCCAGGCGCGCGACGACTTGTACGAGCAGTGCTCCGACCACATCACCGAGTACATCGCCAGCTCGGCGGGTCGCGGCACCCGGCCGAGGATCTCGACCACCCGGTCGTACTCCTCGTCGCTCATGCCGAGATGTCGGTGGAGGGGCTCATCCATGGGCGGGGACGGTAGCGGGATGGCCGGAGGGTGGAGACGCCGGTACTCCGGTGGTGTCTCCGATCGGCGGTCGGCGAGGATCCGCCACTCAGTGGGCCGGGGCCGCCGCGGCCGCCGCGGCGGCGTGGAGGAACGAGGCGATGAGGACACCGCCGTCACCGGAGCCGAGGATGGCCTCCGCGGCGCGTTCGGGATGCGGCATGATCCCGACGACGTTCCCCGCGGCCCCGGCGACGGCGGCGATGCCCCGCATGGACCCGTTGGGGTTCGCGTCCTCGGTCACGCGGCCCGCCGCGTCGCAGTAGCGGAGGAGCACTCGTCCGGTGCGGTCGAGCTCGTCGAGCGTGGCGGTGTCGGCGACGTAGTTGCCCTCGTAGGAGTTGAGGGGGATCTCGAGCACCTGTCCGAGGCGCGCCTCACGGGTGAGGGCCCCGGCGGTCGACTCGACCCGGACGTGCACCCGGCGGCAGACGAAGCGCAGGTCCCGATTCGCCACGAGAGCTCCCGGGAGGAGACCGGCCTCGCAGAGGATCTGGAAACCGTTGCAGATGCCGAGGACGGGGACGCCGACCCCGGCGAGCCGGCCGACCTCCTCCATGACCGGGGAGAACCGTGCGATCGCCCCCGTCCGTAGGTAGTCGCCGTGGGCGAAGCCCCCGGGGAGCACGACCCCCGCGGCACCGCCGAGGTCGGTGGCGCGGTGCCAGACGAGCTCCGGGTCGGCGCCGAGCAGGGAGAGGGCGTGGGCGACGTCGTGCTCGCAGTTCGTTCCGGGGAAGACGACGACGGCGATCCTCACGAGTTCACCTCTCGTGTCCCGCCCCGGCGACGGCCCGGACGCGGCGGTCGACCTCGCGGCGCCGATCGCGGCTCACGCGTCCTCCACCGTGTACTCCTCGATCACCGGATTGGCGAGGAGGCGCTCACACATCTCGACGACCCGTGCCCGGGCGAGCTCCGCGTCGGTGGCGGCGAGCTCGACGACGATGTCACGACCGAACCGGACGTCCCGGACCTCGGGGTACCCCAGGTCGTGCAGGGCCCGGGCGGTCGTGGACCCTTCGGGATCGGCGAGTCCGGGCCTTCGCCAGATACGCACCCGGAACCGCATCATCGCTCGATCCCGGCGGTCCTCAGGTACGTCGCGAAGGACGTTCCCGTGAGGCGCTCGAAGATCTCGACGTACCGTCGCCGCGTGTCGGCGACGACCTGGGCCGGAAGTCGCGGCGCCGGCGGTGTCTTGTCCCACGGCTGCGCGTCGAGCCAGTCCCGTACCGGCTGCTTGTCGAACGACGGCATGGTGCGACCCGGGCGCCACGCCTCGGCCGGCCAGTAGCGCGACGAGTCCGGGGTGAGGACCTCGTCCACGAGGAGGAGCGTGCCGTCGACGATCCCGAACTCGAGCTTGGTGTCGGCGAGCAAGATCCCCCGCTCGGCGGCGTACGCCGCGCCGATCTCGTAGATCTCGAGGGTCCGGCGCCGCAGCTCCTCGTAGCGATCGTCGCCGACGAGGGCGCGAGCCTCCGCCGCGGTGAGGTTCTCGTCGTGACCGGACGCGGCCTTCGTCGCCGGGGTGAAGATGGGCTCGGGGAGCCGGCTCCCCTGCCGGAGGCCGCCGGGGAGGCCCTCGGTCGTCGGGCCGCCTCCCGCGGCGTACTCGCGCCAGGCCGACCCGTAGAGGTAGCCGCGGACGACGCACTCCATGGGGACGACCTCGGCGCGGCGCACGAGCATCATCCGGCCGGCGAGGTCGGCACACTCCGCGGGGCCGAGGCCGGGGACGTCGGCGGGCTCCGTCGAGAGGAGATGGTGAGGGGTGTCGAGGATGTCGAACCAGTGGCGCGACAGCCCGGTGAGGACCCGCCCCTTGTCGGGGATGTCGGGCTCGAGGACCACGTCGAACGCGGAGATGCGATCCGTGGCGACGATGAGCAGGCGCTCGTCGTCGATCCGGTAGATCTCCCGGACCTTCCCCGACGCGACGTGCTGCAGCGCCCGCACGTCGTGAGGATAGACCGGCCCCGGGCCTCGGTGATCCCGCCGGGCCGGAGGCCGCCCCGCGTTCTCACGGCACGACCGGCGCGGCGCTCAGCGCGACGGGGGTCGGAGGGTGAGGAGGCGTGCCGCGAAGTCGATCGCCCACCCTCCGACCGCCGCGGTGACGAGGAAGGGGGCGCCGGCGAGGGCGGCGACCGCCGCACCGTTGGCGAGGAGGAGGGCGAGAGGGCGGCGGCGGCCCATCCGGCGCAGGTTGGGTCCGAGGTTCGGACCCGGTCCGAGGAGGACGGGCACGAGGTAGGCGAGGGCGCCGAGGAGCACCTGGGCCACTCCACCGATCGCCACCGCGGCGGTCCAGGAGGGGAAGGGGGGCGGGAACGACCCTCCGAGGAGGCGGACGCCGTCCTGGACGGTCCAGGCGACGAGCCACCCGACGCCGGCGACGACGTGGAGGAACGGGAGCGTCGCGGGCCGCCGTTCCAGGCGGAGGAGGATGCCGCCGAGCACGGTTCCGGCCGCGCCCGCGGCGAGGAGGGCGCCGACGCCGACGGCCCACGGTCCGAGGAGGATCCCGGCGAGGAAGGCGACCGGGGCGAGGAGGGCCGTCCACCAGGCCAGGACGGCCTCGAGTCCGCCGACGGCGCGATGCCGCGCCAAGGTGGGCAGAAACGTGGGGAGGGTGCCCACGACGGTGAAGCCGACGAGGCCCACGAGGTTGAGATGGAGGTGGGCGGTACGTATCGCGAGCAGGCCCGTGCCGGCCCGACCGGTGGCGAGGACCGCGCCGAGGCCCACCCCGACCGTTCCACAGCCGAGCGCCAGCAGATAGAACCTCGCCGAGAGGTCGAAGCGGCGCAGCAGGCTGCGCCGTATCGCGCCGACGAGCGAGTACGCCAGGAGGACGATGCCGACGACGAGGAGCGACGCACCGGCCACGACGAGCACGGCGGTGCGGGTCGGGACGCCGACGAGGATCCCGGCGACCCCCAGGGCGATCGCCCACCGCTGGAACGCGGTGACGCCGGCCGTCGGCGGCACCGCCGCCGCCCAGGTGACCGTGAAGAGCTGGGTGGCACCGGAGATGGCGAGCAGCACGGTTCCGGCGAGGAAGGCGTGGAGTGGCCCCCACCACGAGCCTCCCCGAATGGCGACGACGAATCCCCAGGTGATGGCGACTCCCCCGTACGCCGCGGCGAGGCGCAGCGCCGCGGTGGTGAGGCGATGGGAGGAGACGACCCTCCTCCCCCGTCCCGGACCGGGAGCCGAGGAGGTCACGTCCGGGCCCGCAGACGGGTGCGGGCCACGGTGAACGCGACGAGGAGCACGAAGACGGCCAGCGCCACGGCGTTGAACATGCCGCCCCACCGACGGGCGGAGACGTCGCCGGCGAGGTCGCCGACGACCCGGAGCACGAGGGATGCGTGCAGGAGTGCCAGGGGAACCCACTGGGCGGGGCGCCAGGGAAGGGCGAGGCCGGCGACCGAGGGGAGGACGATCGTGGCGTGGGCGAACACCATCGACATGACGAAACCGAGGAAGACCGCGTGTACCGCGGCGTCGTATGCGGGCCGCCCGGGAGTGAGGGCTCCGAGGACCCAGAGAGCCCCGGCGAAGGCCACCCAGGCGTACCCGGCGAGGAGCGCCGCGGCCATGTGGCGGGCAGATCCTCCGAGACGGATGGTGCGCCGGGCGACGTCGTGACGGGCCAGCCAGGCGGCGAGGCCGAGGAGTCCGAGGCCGGCCAGCCGGGGTCCCGACGCGGGCGCGGCGAGGGTCGCCACCGCCCCGCCGGCGACTCCGACCGCCGCGGCGAGGAACCAGAGGCGGGCGACGGCTCCCACCCCGAGGCGGGCCAGCTCGAGCCGCTCTCCCGCGATGGTGAGAACGAGGAAGGCGGCGAGGAGCGGCACGAGCCGGGAAGGGGGACTCCCGGCTCCCCAGGCCGCGGCGGCGACGACCCAGGCCGCCGCTCCCGCCCCCATGACCACGAGGTGCGCTCCCGGCCGCAGGCGGTGGGCGACGGCGAACACCGCGACGAGGACGAGCCCACCCGCCGTCAAGGGCACCGCAGCCGCCGCCGCCGGGAGGCCGACGACCATGGCCCCGACCGCCGCCGCCGAGGCGGGCGGCCCCGCCCACGCCCAGGGCCGGTTCACCGCGACGGCACGCTCCAACCCGATGAGCGTTCCGAGGGCGCCGAGGGCGAGCATCGGGGCGTGGAGCCCGAGGGGCGGCGGGGAACCGAGCGACCAGCCGATGCGTACCAGGCCCATCCAGACCCCGACGAGGAGGCCGCCGACGGCACCCAGCCCGGCGAGGGGAACGAGGACCTTGCGGAGGTCGGTCATGCCGGGATGGTAGGGAGACCCGGAAGGGACGCCGAGTCCGATACCCTTGCCCCATGGTCACGCCCGCTCCGCTCCCGACCCAGGTCGAGGTGGCGCTCGGCGACGTCATCGATCCCGAGTTGGGCCTCTCCATCGTCGAGCTCGGCCTCGTCTACGGCGTCGCGTACGAGGACGGGCTCGCCCGGGTGACGATGACGACCACGAGCCCGATCTGCCCGCTCGGCGCCTACCTGGCGGGCGCGGTCGAGGAGCGTCTCCTCCGGATCCCGGGAGTGGACCGGGTCGAGGTGGTCCTCGTCGACGAGCCACCCTGGGGGCCGGAGCGCATGAGCGCCGGGGCGCGCCGCGCCCTCGGCTGGGAGGTGCCGGACGCTCCGGTCGGCGTCCCCGAACCACGCCGGGAGGGATCGTCCAGGCGGCGTTGGCGGCGGCGCTGAGGGTCGGACGGCGCCTCAGCGGAAGGGGATCCACGCGACGTCACCGAGCGTGTCGAGGTCGGAACCGAGGATGCCCGCCTCCGAGACCGTGTAGAGCATGTCCCCGACGACGAGGGCGCGGGTCACCGGCGGCGACCACCGCGGACAGTCCGCGCACCCCGGGTCCTCTGCCGCAGGATGGGTGATCTCGCCGATCTGCCGTACCCGGGTGGGGGTGGCGGTGACGAGGACGGCTCCCGAGAAGGCGTCCTCGACCCCGGTGCGCTCGTCGTACGACCAGCGCTGCAGGGGGAGCACCGCGAGGTCCCGCGGCGCCCACCAGAGGAACGCGTGGTGGTCCCATTCCGCCGCGGAGGACCCGTCGGCGAGGACGAGCCGTGCCAGTCGGCGTGGGCGGGTCGAGTCGGCGACGTCGAAGACGGCGACCTGGGTGCCGAGGACCCGGCCCCGCTCGTCGGCGTCCTGACCCACGCCGAGGAGCAGATGGTCGCCGATCGGGTGCAGGTACGCGGAGTACCCGGCGATCTTCAGCGTGCCCGTCACCACGGGCCGGGTCGGGTCGCCGAGGTCGAGCACGTACAGGGGATCGACCTGCCGGAAGGTGACGACGTACCCGCGGTCCCCCATGAGGCGCACGGCGTACACGCGCTCGTTCTCGCCCAGGCCCCCCACCCTGCCTACCGCGACGAGGCGGTCGCCGCGACGCTCGAGGACGACCACCGAGGTCTCCGGGACGTCACGATCCGGGGTGTCGAGCCTGCCGCCACCGCCGGCCGGCACGTCGGTGACGACGACGCGGAGGCGCCCTTCGTACTCGTCCATGGACCACTGACCGAGAAGGACTCCGGACACGGATCCGGAGGCGACGTACCGGGCCGTGCGCGGGTCGGTCAGGTCGAAGAGGTGGAGGCGCGTGGTCGGGGTCCGGGGTCGGATCGGCTCCCCCCGGAGCGGGACCGCGACCGGTTCCCACGGGGTGGTGGCCACGTAGAGGTGGTCCGTCGAGGCGTACACGGTCTCGCCACCGGCCAGCAGCCCGACGCCACGACCGGGGTCGAGACCGTCCCCCAGGTCGATGGTGAGGACGGTCAGCATGGAGAGACCGGAGAACTCGTCGGGGTGTCCCACCTGGTCGCAATCCAGCAGGGGACCCTCGGACACCGTGCCGGTTCGGCGATCCTCGAGCACGTACCAGGGAACCCAGTTCTCCAGGGTGGAGGCGGCGACGAGCCGACGGTTGGCCTCCTGGGCGCGTCGTTCGGCGCGCAGGCCACCGCCCTGGGGGTACTCCCAGGCGAAGCCGGTCGGTTCGGAGCGGACGACCACCCGTGCGATCCCGTCGATCATCCGGGCCGAGAGCACGGTGCCGTCCAGGGTCAGGGTCCGGACCGCCACGAGATGATCGGGGTCGGAGATGTCGACCTCGGTGAGGACGGTGCGCGGTGTGGCGGAGAACGGGACCGCGTCGAGCCCGGGACCGTCGCGGAGCATCGGAACGGGTCCCGGCCCCGGGGAGGAGGTCATGACGAGGACGCGATCGCCGTCGAGGAAGATCTGCTGTCCCCACCCGCCGTCGAGGGGGAGCGAGCCGCGCCGGCGGGGGGTGCCGTCGCGCAGGTCCACCAGCCAGAGCCGACCGCGGGCCACGGCGAGGATTCGCCTCCCGTCGGTCTTGACGAGGTCGGCCTCGTCGACGCCGGCGGTCTGGACGTTCGTCCCCGAGTGGATCGGACCGTCACCGACCTCGGCCGCGGCGGCCGGTGCCCGCCGGACGCCGTCCTCGGTCGGTGCCATCTCGGGCAGCGGGGGCCCGCTCCCGTACCCCTCGAGTCCCCACGGACCGACGAGGGGGAGCGCCCGCTCCTTGGCGTACTCGAGGAAGGCGTCGCAGGAGGCGAAGGGCGCCAACGCCGGGGCGGCGAAGACCTGGCCGGGGAGGGGTCCACCGTGGACCGGCGCGACGCTCGTGCTCGTCGTCGAGGTGGAGGGAGCCGTGCAGGCGGCGAGGACGAGCCCGAAGGCGAGGACGGCGGGGATGAGGGTTCGACGCATCGCGGGGTTCCTCTCGTCGCGGGTTCCCTCTTGCGACGGTCGCGGCGGTACGCCGGGTTCCCCTCTCGCGGCCGGGGGCCGCCGCGGCGCTCAGCGGTCCGGGCTCCAGCGGCCGAGGGGGAGGAGCGCGGAGGCACCGAACCACAGCAGCGAGGCGCCGATCGCGATCCGCTGCCAGATCCCCGTCGTCCCGACGAAGACCGGGACGGGGAGGGCCTCGGCGGTGAAGGTGAGGATCCCCCCCACGAGGATGGGGACCGTCGACGCCGCGGTGAGACGCCGGAAGGCGGTCCAGCCCTCGAGGCGGCGGAGCCGACGCCAGGCGACGATCGGAGCGGCGGCGAAGCCCCACATGGCGGGCAGGACGAGGGAGAAGTGGACGACGTCCTGGACCTGCGCCTCCCCGCTCCACGGAGCAGGGCAGCCCGGGCTGCAGCGGGCGAGGGCCGAGCCGACGACGAGACCTCCCGCCACGAACCCGAGCACGGGCACGACCCGGCCGAGCGGGAACCGCATCCAGCCCAGCGCCACCGAGATGACGAGGAGGGAGAGGCCCGAGAGGAGGAAGGCCGGGACGACGAGCGGTGCCATCCGGGCACCCTCGGCGGCGAGGAGGCTCACCGGCTCGTCGTGACCGTGCCCCGGCTCGCGGAAGCCTCCCACGGTGATCGCGACCGCCAGGAGCACCGGTCCGGCCAGGCCGACCCAGACCACCGCCCGGGCTCGGTACCGCGGCGGCGCTGCGGCGCGAGGAACGAGGAGGAGGACGCCGGGTCCCGAACCTCAGCGCACCCCGACGTCCCGGGCGATGCGAAGAGCCTCGGCGACGCCGCCGCGCCACGGATCACCGTGGCCCGGGAGGAGCGTTCCGGCGGAGACCCCGTCGAGACGGGCGAGGGAGGCGAGGGCCTGCTCGCTGTCCTCGTTGACGAAACCCGGGGGGATCGAGGGGAGCGGCCGGCCCGTGAGGATGTCGACCGTGGCGAGGACGTCGCCGCTGAAGAGCACGTCGCGGCCGGCGCAGAGGAGGGCGCAGCTCCCCGCGGTGTGACCCGGCGCGTGGATCACCCGCGGTGCCCCGGGGAGGTCGAGGGTGTCCCCGTCGGCCAGCGTGGCGACCTCGGTGACGGGCGGTACCCGCAGCACCCCGCCCCGAAGCCCCAGCAGCATCGTCCGGAGGACCGCGGGCCTCCAGATCGGGACCCGGGGCGGCGGCATCTTCACGGTGCCGCGCGCCATGGCGGCGTCCTCGGGATGCACGTACACCGGGGCCGAGGCGGCGGTCCGGAGACGTTCCGCCAGCCCGGTGTGGTCGGGGTGGGCGTGGGTCAGCAGCACCGCCTCGACCGCCTCCAGGGACCATCCCCGATCCCCGAGGAGGGTGGTGAGTCGGTCCCAGTATCGGGGCAGGCCCGCGTCGACGACGGTGAGCCGGCCGCCTTCCTCGAGGACGTAGAACCCCACGTAGGCGCTTCCCAGGCGGAAGACGCCGTCGGCGACCTGGACCATGCCTCCCCTCTCCGCGACGCTCCCGAGCCTATCGGGAAGGGTGGAGCGTGGCGAGCCGTTCGAACACGACCCCGGCGTGGCGCAGGAACCGATCCGGGGAGAAGCAGGCGGCGAGCTCGTCGGCGGGGAGATCGACGTCGGGGTCGGCGGCGAGCCGTTCCTGGAGCGTGCCCCCCTCGTCCCACGCCGCCATGGCGTTGCGCTGGACGATGCGGTAGGCGTCGTCCCGGGAGTGGCCGGCGGCGACGAGGGCCAGCAGCACGGCCTGGGAGAAGACGAGCCCGCGGGTGGCCTCGAGGTTCGCCTGCATGCGAGCGGCGTCGACGACGAGGCCGTCGACGATGCGCGTCATGCGCACGATGGCGAAGTCGAGGAGGAGGGACGCGTCGGGGAGGGCGACCCGCTCCACCGAGGAGTGGGAGATGTCCCGCTCGTGCCACAGGGCGACGTCCTCGAGGCCGGCCGAGGCGTAGCCCCGCAGGAGGCGGGCGAGTCCGGTCACGTTCTCCGCGCCGATCGGGTTCCGCTTGTGGGGCATCGCCGAGGAGCCCTTCTGACCGGAACCGAAGGGCTCCCGCACCTCGGCGACCTCGCTTCGTTGCAGATGACGGATCTCGGTGGCGAAGCGCTCCAGGGAGGATCCCACGAGCGCCAGCGTCGCCAGGTACTCGGCGTGACGGTCGCGCTGGACGATCTGGGAGGAGGCCGGCTCGACGTCGAGCCCGAGTCGCTCGCAGACGAACCGCTCGATCTCGGGCGGGGTGTGCGCGTAGGTGCCGACGGCCCCGGAGATCTTCCCGACGGCCACCGTCACCCGGGCCCGGCGGAGGCGCTCGAGGTCGCGGGCCAGCTCGAAGGCCCAGGTGGCCAGCTTGAGCCCGAACGAGGTGGGTTCCGCCCAGATGCCGTGGGTGCGGCCCACCATGACCGTGTCGCGATGCTCGAGGGCGCGTCGCTTCACCACCGAGAAGAGCTCGCCGAGCCGGAGGGCGAGGAGGTCGGCCGCCTCGGCGAGGAGCACCCCGGTGGCGGTGTCGAGGACGTCGGAGGAGGTGAGACCGAAGTGCACCCACTCGCCGTGGCGGGCCATGGAGGCGGCGAGGACGTCCACGAAGGCGGCGACGTCGTGGCGGGTCATCTCCTCCCGGGCCTTCCAGGCGGCCACGTCCACGGGAGGGGCCGCCCGGACCGCGTCGGCGGCCCCGGCGGGGACCACTCCTTCCCGGGCCCACGCCTCGAGGACGAGGGCCTCGACGTCCTTCCAGACGGCGAGCTTGCGCTCCTCGCTCCAGATGGACGCCATCTCGGGGAGGGAGTAGCGCTCGATCATCGCCGCAGCTCCCGGCGGCGGTCGGCGAGCCTCGCGGCGAGGTCGGCGTCGGCGACGGCGAGGATGGCGACCGCCAGCAGCGCGGCGTTGGCCGCCCCGTCGATGCCGACGGTCGCCACGGGCACGCCGGTGGGCATCTGCACGGTCGAGAGGAGGGCGTCGAGACCGCCGAGGCCGCCCGTGGCCAACGGCACGCCGATGACCGGGAGCGTCGTGTGGGCGGCGACCGCACCGGCGAGGTGGGCGGCCTTCCCGGCCCCGCAGATGACGACGCCGTAACCCTCGTCGCGGGCGCTCCGGGCGAGATCGGCCACTCGCTCGGGGGTGCGGTGGGCGGACACGACCAGGGTCTCGTGTTCCACGCCGAGCTCGTCGAGGACCTCGAGGGCGGCCGCCATCGCCGGTGCGTCCTTCTCCGAGCCCATGAGCACGGCGACCTTCATGGTGTCCTCCTCATCGAGCGATGTCCCTGCGGAGCTGCTTGCCCTCGAAGACGATGGCGTCGGCCGCCGCGTACGCGGCGGTACGGGCGAGCGCCACCGTAGGCCCCAACCCGACGACGTTGAGGACCCGCCCTCCCGAGCTGCGCAGTCCCTCCGCCCCCCGACGGGTCCCGGCGTGGAAGACGAGCACGTCCTCTCGGGCGGCGACGGCCTCGAGGCCGGTGATGGGGAGGTCCCGCGCCGGCGCCTCGGGGTAGCCCGGTGCGGCGAGGACGACGTCGACCGCGGCGGTCGGGGACCAGTGGAGAGGAGCCGCGGGGAGCTCCCCGGCGGCGCCGGCGACGAGGAGGGGGAGCAGGTCGTCGTCGAGCCGTGGCAGCAGGACCTGGGTCTCCGGATCGCCCATTCGGCAGTTGAACTCGAGGACGCGCAGCCCGGTCTCGCCGAGGACGAGCCCGGCGTAGAGGAATCCTCGGTACACCACCCCGTCCTCGGCCAGTTGGGCGAGCACGGGCTCCACGACGGTGCGCATCACCTCGTCGACGAGGTCGGCGGGCAGGTCGGCGACGGGTGAGACGCACCCCATGCCGCCCGTATTCGGGCCGGTGTCGCCGTCGCGCAGGCGCTTGTAGTCCCGGGCCGGCTCCAGTGGTAGGGCTCGGCTGCCGTCGCAGAGGGCGAAGACGCTCACCTCCCGTCCCGGGAGGTACTCCTCGACGACGACGGCACGGCCCGCATCGCCGAAACCGCCCTCGAGGCAGTAGCGGGCCCAGGCGCGGGCCGCGGTGAGATCCTCGGTGACGAGGACGCCCTTTCCCGCGGCGAGACCGTCGGCCTTGACGACGTACGGTCCGGGGAGGGTGCCGAGGTGGCGTTCCACGGCGCGGGGATCGTCGAAGGTGGCCGCCGCCGCGGTGGGCACCCCGGCGCGGCGCATGACGTCCTTGGCGAAGGCCTTCGAGGACTCGAGCCGCGCCCCCGCCCGGGTCGGGCCGAACGCCGGGACCCCGAGGGCGAGGAGCGCGTCGACCACTCCGGCCGCCAGCGGCGCCTCGGGCCCGACCACGACGAGGTCGACACGGTTGGCGAGGGCCAGCTCGGCGACGGCGTCGGGCCGGGTGGCGTCGAACCCGGGGACGACCGGCCCCAGCTCGGCGAGGCCCGGATTGCCGGGAGCCGAGAGGAGGAGGTCGAGGTGAGGGGATCGGGCGAGCTTCCACCCGATGGCGTGCTCCCGGCCGCCGCCGCCGAGGAGGAGGACCCTCACTCGCCCGGGCTCCGCTCGAGCGTGGCCTCCCGGTCGGCACCGACCCCGACGATCGTGACCGGGATGCCGGCCAGCTCCTCGACGCGTTCGATGTACCGACGCGCCGCCGCCGGGAGGTCCGCGTAGCGACGGACCTCGGAGATGTCCACCGTCCAGCCCTCGAGCTCCTCGTAGACGGGATGGCAGTTGTAGAGGACGCGCTGCTGGCGGGGGAACTCGGTGTAGCGCTCCCCCAGGGAGTCGTAGGCGGTGGCGATCTTCAGGGTGGGGAAATGCGAGAGGACGTCGATCTTGGTGAGGGCCAGCTCGGTGAGCCCGTTGACCCGCACCGCGTAGCGGAGGGCGACCGCGTCGAGCCAGCCGCAACGGCGCCGTCGTCCGGTGACCACCCCGTACTCGCCGCCGATCTGGACCATCTTCTCCCCGACCTCGTCGTGGAGCTCGGTGGGGAACGGTCCGGTGCCGACCCGGGAGATGTACGCCTTGGCGACCCCGATGACCCGGTCGATGGCGGTCGGGCCGATGCCGGCTCCGGTGCAGGCGCCGCCCGCGGTCGGGCTCGACGAGGTGACGAACGGGTAGGTGCCGTGGTCGATGTCCAGCAGCGTTCCCTGGGCCCCCTCGAAGAGCACGTTCCGGCCGTCGCGGATCGCCTCCCAGACGAGGAGCGAGGTGTCGGTGACGTGCTCGAAGAGGAGATCCGCGTACCCGAGGTACTCGTCGGCGATCTCGTCGACGTCGAGGGGGAGCTGGTTGTACACCTTCATGAGCTGCTTGTTCTTGTCCTTGACGGCGACCTCGAGCTTCTGGCGGAAGATCTTCGGATCGAAGAGGTCCTGGACCCGGATCCCGAAGCGGGAGAACTTGTCCATGTAGGCGGGACCGATGCCGCGCTTGGTCGTCCCGATCTGCTGCTTGCCGAGGAAGCGCTCCATCACCATGTCGAGCTTCCGGTGATACGGCATGATGAGGTGGGCGTTCGCCGAGAGGCGGAGCCGGGAGGGGTCGACCCCTCGGGCCCGAAGGGCTGCCATCTCCTCGATGAGGACCGCCGGGTCGACGACACAGCCGTTGCCGATGACCGGCGTGACGTTCGGGTACAGCACGCCGGACGGGATGAGGGAGAGGGCGAACCGCTCTCCGTCGACGACGACGGTGTGCCCGGCGTTGTTGCCGCCCTGGTAGCGAACGACCATGTCCGCGGTCCGCGACAGCCGGTCCGTGATCTTCCCCTTGCCCTCGTCGCCCCACTGGGCACCGAGGATCACCGACGCGGTCATGCTCTCCTCCGGGCTCGGGTTCGCCCCCGAGTCTACCGGCGGCCGCTCCTCGGCCCCATTTCCCGTCCTGGCGGTGGGGGAGCGTCCCCGGTAGGCTGCCCGGCCGGATAGGGTTCCCTCCGGCCGAGCGAACGGGGCGAGCGTGGACGAACGCATCATCATCCGTAAGGCGACCGAGGAGCCGGCCGGCACCCCCGTCGTGCTCGCCGAGTCGCAGATACCGCCGGTGCGGACCGAGGCGCTCCACTTCCACACGACCGGTGCCGACGAGTTCTGGGACCTCACCGGGATCGTCCGGGAGGTCGTCAAGCGCTCCGCGGTCCGGCACGGGCAGGTCACCGTGTACACGCCCCACACGACGACCACCGTCGTGATCAACGAGTCCGAGACGGGGTTCCTCAACGACTTCCGGCGTCTCATCGCCGGCATGGTTCCCGCCGAGGCGTACTACGAGCACGACGATCACGAGATCCGGACGGAGAATCTCCAGGAGGACGAGTTCGTCAACGGACACGCCCACTGTCGGCAGCTCCTCGTCGGGCAGCCGTCGGTGACGATCCCCATCGTCGACGGGGAGCTCCTGCTCGGACAGTGGCAGCGGGTCATGTTCGCCGAGTTGGATCAGGCTCGGGAGCGTCGCGTCTTCATCCACGCGCAGGGCACCTGACGCACCCGCGGTCATGAAACCGCTTTACATGGCGCGCGCGCCCCTACTAGCGTGCCGCCGACCCCGGACCCGTTCGCCGCAACCGGCGGAATCCGGCCGGGAGTCAGTGGCAACGCCCACGATAGGCAAGCAACGCAGAGGAAAGGGTATTCCCATGCTCAAGCGATTTGCGCTGCTCTTCGCCGTTCTCGCGCTCGTCGCCGCCGCCTGTGGCGGAGGCACCACGACCGCGACGACCCAGGCCCAAGGTTCCACGACGACCGCCGCGACCGGCGGGGGGAACGCGGGTCAGGAGACCGGCAAGAGCACGCTCGACGTCGTCAAGGAACGTGGCGAGTTGAAGTGCGGGGTCAGCGGCTCGGCCGTCGGCTTCTCCGAGACCCAGCCCGACGGGTCGGTCACGGGGTTCGACGCGGATTACTGCCGTGCCATCGCCGCCGCCGTGCTCGGTGACGCCAGCAAGGTGGAGTTCCGCGCCCTCACGGCCGCCGAGCGGTTCGAGGCGCTGAAGAACAACGAGATCGACGTCCTCGTGCGGAACACGACGTGGACCCAGAGCCGTGACAGCGACATCGGCATGGACTTCGCTCCCACGACGTACTACGACGGTCAGCAGATGATGGGCGACCCGGCCCGGCTGCCCGGCCTGACGCCCGACTCCGGGTTCGAGGCGATCGACGGTGCCACGGTGTGCACGAACGCCGGGACCACGACCGAGAAGAACATCACCGAGGGCGCCAAGGTCGCCGGCGTGAAGATCACGCTCGAGACGGTGGAGAACTTCCCCGAGGCGATGGACAAGTTCAAGGCGGGGACCTGCGACATCCTCACCACCGACGGCTCGGGTCTGTACGGCAACCGTGCCGCCCAGATCAAGGCCGGGACCCCCGGTGCGGAGAACTGGGTCATCTTCCCGTCGTCGCCGATCTCCAAGGAGCCTCTCGGCCCCGTGACGCGGCAGAACGACTCGAAGTGGCACGACGTCGTCGACTGGGTGGTCTTCACGACCTTCATCGCCGAGGAGCACAACGTGACGTCGGCGAACATCGACCAGACGAAGGACGACACCCCGGAGCTGACCCGCCTCTTCGGCGGCGAGGGCGAGATCCAGTCCAAGATGGGACTGGCGCCGGATGCCTTCTACCAGGTCATCAAGCAGGTCGGCAACTACGCCGAGATCTTCGAGCGGAACCTCACCGGCCCGCTCGGCCTCAAGCGGGAAGGCAGCCTCAACCGGCTGTGGACCCAGGGTGGTCTCCTGTACGCACCACCTGCCCGCTGATCGTTCCCTGAGCGACGAGGGGAGTGGGGGCGCCGTTGGCGCCCCCACTCCCCTTTCGTCTACAGTGCCGCCGGCGTAGGCGGTGCCGGTATGGGAACCGGCGGAGGAAGGCGACGAGGCTTGACGGTCCAGACACGGGAGCACCAGAAGACCCCCCTCTGGCGGAACGCGACCTTCCTCAAGTGGCTGGCGCAGATCGTCGCCCTCGTGGCCGTGGTGGCGATCTTCGTCGTTCTCGGAACCCAGGCGTTCAAGAACTTCAACAAGTCGGGCATCTCCTTCGGTTGGAAGTGGCTCTCCGACCCCACGGGCGTCGACATCCGGGAGGGGATCGACACCTCGCCGAACAGCGGTATCCGGGCGCTCGCGGTGGGCATGGTGAACACGCTGCGGGTCGCCGTCTCCGGCGTCGTGGTCGCCACCATCCTCGGGACGATCGTCGGGATCGGCCGCCTCTCGAAGAACTGGATCGTCTCGAAGATCTCGACGGTGTACATCGAGACGATCCGGAACGTCCCCCTCCTGCTCCAGATCTTCTTCTGGTCGGCCTTCGCGATCGCCCTTCCGTCCCTCACCCGGGACGACGTGCGGGAGTACCTCTTCAAGGCGTCGAATCGCGGGTTCGCCCTCGCCTGGCTCCGTCCCGACGGCGGCTTCTGGCCCTGGCTGCTGTTCGTCGTCGCCGGGATCGTCGTGGGGCGGTTCGTGGCGCGCCGGCTCCGCCAACGGCAGGAGGAGACGGGGCAGACGACGTACCCGCTGAGCTCGTGGCTCCTCATCGTCGTGGTCCTCGCCGTGGCCGGCTGGTTCCTCTGGCCGCTCCTGCGCGTCCTGGCTCCCCTCTGGTTCGGGATCGCCCGTGTCTTCGGCGCCGTTCCCCCGCTCGTGTACCCGGTGCTCGTCGCGGTCGGCTCCGTCGCGGCGTCCGTGTGGTGGATCCGGGGATTCTTCGCCGCGCGCAGGACGCCGGCGGGATTCGGCAAGCTCACCGACGACGACTGGTTCCGGGTCGTCTTCGCCGGGATCTCCGGCCTGGCGGTGGCGGCGGCCGCGTTCGTCATCGGCGCCTTCGTCCTCCAGGTGCCCGGCGGCGCCCACGAGTCGATCGCGGAGCTCGCGGGGGTCGGCTTCGTGCGGGTCTTCGAGTGGTTGGGGCGGTCCTTCGACCTCACCTCGGGGAGCCCGGTGATCTTCACCAAGGCCGCGGTCATCGTGCGCGGGGCCGGGTTCGTCAACTACGGCACCGGTGGGGTGGTCATGTCCATCCCCTTCTTCGCGGTCTGGACGGGGGTGACGATCTACACCGCGGCGTTCATCGCCGAGATCGTTCGCGCCGGCATCCTCGCCGTGCCCAAGGGCCAGTCGGAGGCGGCCTCGGCGTTGGGGCTGCGTCGCAGCCAGCTCCTGCGATTCGTCGTGCTTCCTCAGGCGTTCCGGATCATGCTGCCGCCGCTCGGCAACCAGTACCTCAACCTCACGAAGAACACGACGCTGGGGATCGCCGTCGCCTTCCCCGAGATCGTGGCGGTGGGGACCACGCTGATCAACCAGACGGGCCAGTCCCTCCCCGTGGTGCTGGTGTGGATGGGCTTCTTCGTGACCCTCAGCCTGGGCACCTCGGCGATCGTGAACTACTACAACCGCAAGCTCAAGCTCGTGGAGCGTTGAGATGACCGTGCACCCTGCCGCCGAGGTCATGGAGCTGGCGCCGGAGCCGCCCCCCCGCGGGCCCCTCCTGTGGCTCCGGGAGAACCTCTTCTCGACGCCGGCGAGCTCGGTGATGAGCCTGGTGGCGCTCGCGGTGGTGCTCTTCGCCTACCGCGGCATCCTCGGCTTCGTCTTCGGGGAGGGACGTCGCTGGGAGGCCGTCACCTTCAACATCAAGCTCCTCATGGTCCAGGCCTTCCCCGCCGAGCAGATGGTGCGGATCTGGGTGAGCGTGGGCATCGTCGTCGTGCTGCTGGCCGCCACCTTGGCCGTGTACCGCATCGGCGGCCGGGTGGCGCCGCGGCGCATCGGGGGGATCCTCCTCGGTGTGGGGCCGGCCGTGCTCCTCGGCGGGATCCTCGGACCGTTCGGCACCGCGGGTCTCCTCGAGTGGGGGATCGTGGGAGTCGTCCTCGCCGCCGCCGGCTACCTCGTGCGGACGGTGCCCGGACCGGAGCGGGCGAAGCAGGAGACGATCCCGATCCTCGGCGTCGTGGGGTCCCTCGTCGGGCTCCTTCTCGTCGCCATCTGGACGGTGCCGCTCCCGGTGCCCCTGAAGGACGACGCCGGGGAGCAGTTCGTCGGCTTCGCCCGGATCGCCCGCTCGACGGCGCTCCCCTGGACGATCCTCGCCGTCGTCGGGACCGCGACGTACCTCCTCTTCCGTGCCCTCGGCGACCGGATCCCGGCGGGCGCGGCCCGGCGCGTCCTCGTCGGCCTCTGGGTCCTCTCCTACCCGGTCATCGTCCTCGTCGTCCTGCGGGACCCCCACCTCGACTACCACCGTGTCGTCACCTGGTACGTGCCCCTCGCCCTCGGGTTCACGATCGTCGGCGGGATCATCCTCCAGCTCGTGGCGTCGGACCGGGAGGGTGAGCTGGCCCGGGTCGCGGGCGGGGTCCTCCTCGTCGTCGCGCTCGCCTCGTTGCTGGTCGCCAAGTTGCCGGTGGTGCCCTTCGACTTCCCGATGGAGTGGGTGGTGCGCCTCCTCCTCCTGCTCCTCGCCGTCTTCGCCCTCGCCGCCCCCACCTTCGGGGGGAAGGGCGAGGGCCGTCTCCGGTTCCTCGCCCTGTGGGCGATCCTCACGGTCGTCGTCGTCTTCCTCGCCATGGTCGTCACCGCCGAGTCGACGGTGGAGGTCCCCGGCAACTTCTTCATCGGCGGGCTGGGCCTCACCCTCATCATCTCCATCTCGGCCATCGTCGCCTCCTTCCCGCTCGGCGTGCTCCTCGCCCTGGGCCGGGCCTCCTCGATGCCCATCTTCCGCATCATGTCGACGGTGTACATCGAGCTCATCCGGGGCGTGCCGCTCATCACCTGGCTGCTCGTGGCGTTCATCATGCTCCCGGTGGCGCTCCCCCATGGCGTGGAGATCCAGGGGGTCATGCGGGCGGTGGGGGCGATGACCTTCTTCTCGGCCGCCTACCTCGCCGAGAACGTCCGAGGCGGTCTCCAGGCGCTCCCCAAGGGCCAGTACGAGGCCTCCCGGGCGCTCGGGATGACGACCGCCCAGATGACGATCTTCATCGTCCTCCCTCAGGCGCTCCGGGCGGTCATTCCCGCCCTCGTGGGCCAGATCATCTCCATCTTCAAGGACACCTCCCTGGTGACGATCGTCGGGCTCTTCGACTTCCTGCACATCGCCCGGGTGGTCATCCCGGGACAGAGCCAACCCTTCAACTTCCTGGGGGCGCTGCGGGAGCCGTTGCTGTTCGCCGCGGCCGTCTACTGGATGTTCACGTTCACGTTCAGCCGGATCAGCCTGCGGCTGGAGAAGAAGCTCGGCGTCGGCGAACGATGACCGGGCCGCGAGGAGGCGACATGGGCAACGGCAACGGTTCACGGACCCTCGGTGGCGAGATCGTCGTCTGCGAGAGCGTCAAGAAGTGGTTCGGTGACTTCCAGGCGCTCAAGGGCGTGACCACGACGGTGCGCGAGCGTGAGGTGGTGGTCATCATCGGACCGTCGGGCTCCGGGAAGTCGACGTTCATCCGCTGCATCAACCGGCTCGAGGCCCACCAGGAGGGGACGATCATCGTCGACGGGATCGAGTTGACGAACGACATCAAGAACGTCGAGAAGATCCGCTCCGAGGTGGGCATGGTCTTCCAGCAGTTCAACCTCTTCCCGCACCTCACCGTGCTCGACAACATCACGCTCGCCCCCATCTGGGTGCGCAAGCAGCCGAAGGCGGAGGCCGAGGAACTGGCCATGCAGCTCCTGGAGCGGGTCGGGATCCCGGAGCAGGCGAACAAGTTCCCCGGACAGCTCTCCGGCGGGCAGCAGCAGCGCGTCGCCATCGCCCGTGCCCTGGCGATGCAGCCGAAGATCATGCTCTTCGACGAGCCCACCTCCGCGCTCGATCCGGAGATGATCAAGGAGGTCCTCGACGTCATGAAGGAGCTCGCCGAGTCGGGCATGACGATGATCGTCGTCACCCACGAGATGGGGTTCGCCCGGGAGGTGGCCGACCGGGTGCTGTTCTTCGACTTCGGCACGATCGTCGAGGAGGGCACGCCGGAGCACTTCTTCACGAATCCCCAGCACGACCGGACGAAGCTCTTCCTCAGCCAGATCCTGTAGGCGCCCCCGGCGCGCGGGCGGCGCCGAGCTCCTCCCAGCGGTCCCCCTCGGCGAGGTCGATGACCGTCCAGGCCATGGAGAGGGCTCCGTCGCGGATGGCGGCCTCGCCGGCCGGGGTGATGGTGGCGGCGGCGAACGCCTCCTGGTGGTTCACCGCGGGCAGCGAGTCGATGGAGAGCATGGGGTGGAGCGCGGGGACGACGTGGCTGACGTTGCCCATGTCGGTGGATCCGGCGGCTCCCGGGTCCATGTCGGCGCCACGCCCCATGGTGCGCCCGAGGGCCGCGGCGTTGCCGAGGTACAGCTCGGTGAGGACGGGATCGGAGCGGAGATCGGTGTAGGGGTGGCCGCGGGTCGCCGTCTCGAAGGAGCAGCCGGTGGCGGTGGCGGCCGCCTCGAAGCAGGCGAGGACCCGGTCGGTGAGCTCGTCGAGGCGCTCCTTGGTGGCGGCGCGCACGTACCAGGACATCTCGGTGCGGGCGGGGATGACGTTGGGGGCTCCGCCGCCGTAGGTGATCACGCCGTGGACCTTGTCGGTGGGGTAGAGGGCCTGGCGCAGCGTGGCGATGCTCACGTACGCCTGCACCGCCGCGTCGAGAGCGTTGATCCCGAGCTGCGGGGCGAAGGCGGCATGGGACTCCCGACCCCGGAAGGTGACGTCGAGGTGGGCCACGGCGAGGAAGCGGGCGTCCACCACGTCCTCGGGGGCGGGGTGGATCATCATCGCCGCGGCGGCCTCGGCGAAGGCCCCGGCGGCGATGAGGTCGACCTTGCCCCCGTACATCTCCTCCGCCGGGGTTCCCAGCACCGTCACGCGGAACCCGAGGCGCTCGGCGACGGATGCCAGGGCCACCCCCGCGCCGCAGGCGGCGGTGGCGATGATGTTGTGCCCGCAGGCGTGGCCCACCTCGGGGAGCGCGTCCATCTCGCAGCAGATCACGACCTCGGGCCCGGTCGCGCCGATCCGGGCGGCGAAGGCGGTCTCCATGCCGTAGGCGGGATGCTCGACGGTGAACCCTTGCGAGCGGAGGAAGGCGACGAGGCGGGCCGCCGTCTCCCGCTCCGCGAAGGCCGTCTCCGGATGGTCGTGCATCCACCGGGAGATCTCCCGGAGCTCCGTGGCGACGCCGTCGAAGGCCGCCTCGGCTGCGCGCTTCGCCTCCACACCGGCTCCTCTCGTCCTGAACGACCGCTCGTCGGGTCTGGAGCGTACTCGGTGGCCGGTGGCGGCTCCCCCACCCGGGCCAGGGAACGGCAACGACGGGAACGCCGTAGCATGGCCGCCGACGAGGAGGTGCCATGGGCCACGACGACGACCCCCGCCGGGAGCCGCGGCGGCGAGGACACGCCTGCCGCGCCGAGGCGGCCGGCGACGAGCGACGAGGAGCGCGGGGCTCGTGATGCTCGCCGCCATCCCGTCTCCCTCCCAGAACGTCCTCCACCTCGGGCCGCTGACGATCCACGCCTACGGGGTGCTCATCGCCATCGGAGTCATCGTCGCCGTTGTCGTGGCCAAGCATCGGTACGCCCGTTTCGGGGGAGAGCCCGAGCTCGTCGAGCGGGTCGCCATCTGGGTGGTCGTCATCGGGTTCCTCGGTGCCCGGGCCGGATTCGTCACCACCCACACCGGCCTCTTCGTGGGGCGCCCCTGGGCGGTGCTCTTCATCTGGGAGGGCGGCCTCGCGCTGTACGGGGGGCTCACGGCGGGGGCCATCGCCGCCATCGTCCTCATGCGGCGATGGGACGGCGATCTCGCCGCGCTCGCCGACGCGGTGGCCGTCGGCCTCCCCCTGGCTCAGGCGATCGGGCGGTGGGGGAACTACTTCAACCAGGAGCTCTTCGGGGTGCCGACCGACCTCCCCTGGGGTCTCCGCATCGACCCCGTGAACCGGCCCCCTGGGTACGAGCAGTTCTCGACCTTCCACCCGACCTTCCTCTACGAGGCGCTGTGGAACGTCCTGTTGACGGTGCCGATCATCCTGTTCCTCGAGCGGCGGGGGAAGCTCGCCAAGGGCGCCTCTCTCCCCGTCTACCTCGTCGTCTACGGAACCGGCCGCTTCCTCATGGAGCTCCTCCGTACCGACACGACCTTCCGCCTCTTCGGGCTCTCTCGCAACGCCTACGTCTCGCTCCTGGCCATCGCGGTGGGTGTCGTCGCCTACCGGTGGATGCAGCGTCGGGGCGAGCGGCGCGTCTCGGTGGGCACGCCACGGCTCCTCTCCCCGGTGCCGGCGGCCGCCGCCACGGGTCCCGTGACGGAGACCCGGCCGGCCGGGGGCGGACCCGGGGAGCCGCCGGGAGAGCCCGATTCCGCCGACGCCGGCCCGCCGGTGGGCGATCTCGGGGAGGGGTCGCCGACCGCTTGACAGCTCGGCTGGTCGGGGGGGAGGATGCCTCCCATCCCGGCGCGTGCCGCGCCCGGCGGAGAGGCGCCCGACCAAGGAGGGATCCGTGACGAACGACACGACCGGAGCCGAGGTCACCGAGGCCGAGATCGCCGTTCACTGGAAGGAAGAGGAGAAGTACGAGCCTCCGGTGGGCTTCATCGCCCAGGCGAACCTGACCGACGTCGACGTGCTCGAGCGGTTCGGGGAGGAGCACTTCCCCGAGTGTTACAAGGAGTACGCGGACCTCCTCGACTGGGACGAGTACTGGCACACGACCCTCGACACGAGCAACCCGCCCTTCTTCAGGTGGTTCGTGGGAGGGAGGCTCAACGCCTGCTACAACTGCGTCGACCGTCACCTCGACCGGTACCGCAACAAGACCGCGATCCACTTCGTCCCCGAACCCGAGGACGAGGCGATCCAGCACGTCACCTACCAGGAGCTGTACGTCCGGGTCAACGAGGTGGCCGCGATGCTGCGCGACTTCTGCGGTCTGCGGGCCGGCGACACCGTCACCCTCCACATGCCGATGGTCACCGAGCTCGTCGTCACGATGCTCGCCTGTGCCCGCATCGGGGTCATCCACTCCCAGGTGTTCTCCGGGTTCTCGGGGAAGGCCGCGGCGGACCGCATCGTCGATGCGCGCAGCAGGGTCCTCATCACGATGGACGCCTACCATCGGGGCGGCAAGCTCCTCGACCACAAGCAGAAGGCGGACGTCGCCGTCGCCGAGGCGGCGGCGGGGGGTCAGACCGTGGAGAAGGTGCTCGTCTGGGAGCGGTACCCGGGCCACTACTCGGCGGAGACGCCGCTCGTCGAGGGGCGGGACTTCGTCGTCGGGGAGCTGCTCGAGCGGTACCGGCACCAGACGGTGCCGCCGGTCTCGCTCCCCGCCGAGGACACGCTCTTCCTCATGTACACCTCGGGGACGACGGGGAGGCCGAAGGGGGCGCAGCACTCGATCGGCGGGTACCTCGCCTACGTGACCGGCACCTCCAAGTACATCCAGGACATCCACCCCGAGGACGTCTACTGGTGCATGGCCGACATCGGCTGGATCACCGGCCACTCCTACATCGTCTACGGGCCGCTTGCGCTCGCCGCGTCCTCGGTCGTGTTCGAGGGCGTCCCGACCCATCCCGACGCGGGACGTCCCTGGCGGGTGGCCGAGGAGTTGGGGGTGAACATCTTCCACACCTCCCCCACCGCCATCCGGGCGCTGCGGCGGGTCGGTCCGGACGAGCCGGCGAAGTACCACCACCACTTCAAGCACATGACGACGGTGGGCGAGCCCATCGAGCCCGAGGTGTGGCGTTGGTACTACGACGTCGTGGGCAAGCGGGAGGCGGTCATCGTCGACACGTGGTGGCAGACCGAGACCGGGGGCTTCCTCTGTTCGACGGTGCCGGCCATCCACCCCATGAAGCCGGGGAGCGCCGGGCCCGGCGTGCCCGGGATCTACCCGATCATCTACGACGACGAGGGGAACGAGCTCCCGCCAGGCTCGGGGAAGGCGGGGAACATCTGCATCCGCAATCCGTGGCCGGGACGCATGCTCACCATCTGGGGCGACGACGAGCGCTTCGTCGACCAGTACTACCGGCGGTACAACCGGGACCCCGAGAGCAAGGACTGGCACGACTGGCCCTACTTCGCCGGGGACGGCGCCGTCGTCTCCGCCGACGGCTACTTCCGGATCCTGGGGAGGATCGACGACGTCATCAACGTCGCCGGACACCGTCTCGGAACGAAGGAGCTGGAGTCGGCGGCGCTCCTCGTCGACGAGGTGGGGGAGGCCGCGGTCGTGCCCGTCGCCGATCCGGTGAAGGGGAAGGTGCCCCACGTGTTCGTCTCCCTGAAGCCGGGGGTCGCGGTCGACCACAAGCTGGAGGAGGAGGTGACCCGCGTCATCGCCCGCGAGATCGGCCCCATCGCCAAGCCGGGCCGGGTGTGGATCGTCCCGGACATGCCGAAGACGCGTTCGGGGAAGATCATGCGGCGGGTCCTCGCCGCGATCGCCAATCACCAGGATGTGGGGGACATCACGACGCTGGCGAACCCCCAGGTCGTCGACGAGATCCGGCACATGGACTGAGCGGGCGGACGGGGTCGGGGGCCGACCCCGGGGTGGGTCGGCCCCCGGCGGGGGTGATCGCGACGGCCGCGACCGATCAGGCCGTGGCCGGCTCCTCCTTGCCGAAGATCTCGGCGATCGCCCCGAGGCTGCCGAGGACCCCGCTGGTCTCGAGGGGGAGGAAGACCTTCGTCGCCTTCCCGTCGGCGATGCCCTGCAGCGCCTCGAGGTACTTGATGGCGATGAGGTCGGGGGTGGGATCCCCGCTGTGGATGGCGCCGAAGACGCGCTCGATGGCCCGCCCCTCGCCCTCGGCGACGGTCTCCTTCTGGTACCGCTCGGCGTCGGCCACCTGGCGGATGGCCTCGGCCTGGCCCTGGGCCTCGAGGACCCGGGCCTCCTTGACGCCCTCGGCCTTGAGGATGGCGGCCCGCTTCTCGCCTTCCGCCTCGGTGACGATGGCACGGCGATCCCGTTCGGCCTTCATCTGGCGGTGCATCGCCGCGGTGACGTCGGCGGGCGGGTCGATGCGCTGGATCTCGACCCGCACGACCCGGGTCCCCCACACGTCGGTGGCCTCGTCGAGGATGGTGCGCAGCTCGGCGTTGATCGTCTCCCGGGAGGTGAGGGCGTCGTCGAGGTCCATGTCGCCGATGACGTTGCGGAGGTTCGTCTGGGCGAGCTTCGTGGCGGCGATGATGAAGTTGGCGACGTTGTAGACGAGCTTGGTCGGGTCGGTCGCCTGGTAGTAGACGACGGCGTCGACGGTGACCACCACGTTGTCCTTGGTGATGACCTCCTGGGGAGGCACGTCGACGACCTGTTCCCGCATGTCGATCCGGCGGATGCGCTCGACGAAGGGCATGATCATGTGGAAGCCCGGGTCGAGGGTCTTGCGATACCTCCCGAAGCGCTCCACCAGGCCCTTCTCGTGCTGCTGGACGATCTTGATGGCGATGGCCACGTAGACGACCAGGAGGATGACGAACAAGAGGACGACGATGGCTGCTTGCTCCACGTCCGGCTCCTTTTCTCGCGGGTTCGTTCGCTCGGTCAGGCCCCTCCGGGCGGGACCGGTTCGACGACGAGGCGCGTGCCGCGGACCGCGACGACGCGGACCTCCTCGCCCTCGGGGATCTCGGTGTCGAGGTCGGTGGTGGCGCGCCACTCCTCGGTCTCCATGCGGACCAGCCCCCGGCCGGTGCGGCGGCTCACCGGCACGACGACGACGGCCCGCTTGCCCAGATAGCGATTGGCGCCCACGGTGGCCGGGGGGGCGCTCCGCTCGGCGCGGGCGAAGCGCTGGAGGATGGCGAGGAAGAGGATCGAGACGACGGCGAAGGTGACGAGCTGCAGCAGCGGGCCGACACCGAGGAAGGCGAGGAGCGCCGCCGCTCCCGCGCCGACGGCGAAGGGGAGGAGGAAGAAGCCGGCGGTGAGGAGCTCGCCGATGGCGAGGACGACGGCTCCCACGGCCCAGATCCACTGCCAGGTGTTCGTGTCCACGGTCTCCTCCTTCGGTGCCAGGACGGCCACGGCGACGAGGCCGGCGCCGACGAGGCCCATCGGGATCCAGGTGGCGAGTGACCACCGCGGCCCCGGTCGCCGGGGAAGGCTCGTGGCGTCGGTGGCCTGATCGCGGAAGGCGATGGCCCACTCCTCGGCGAAGCCGGGGAGGTCCGTCCCGACGACGCTCTCGGGCGGCTTCCCCGCGGCGGTGGCGTCGACGAGGTGGGCGCGGAGCTCGGCGGTCATCTCCGCGACGGTCGCGGGGTCGACGCCGCGACTCCGCCAGTGGGCCTCGCAGCGGGCGAGGATGCGGTCGACGCCGGGCGTGCTCACGGTGCGCCTCCGGACAGCACGGCGCCCACGCCGGCGGAGACCCGCTCCCAGGCGAGCTTCCAGCGTCGCAGCTCGCGCCGTCCCGCCTCCGAGATGCGGTAGTACTTCCGTGGCGGCCCGGACCCCCCCGTCTCCACGAAGTACCCCTCGACGAGCCCGGCCCGCTGCAGCCGGGAGAGGGCCGGGTAGATGCTGCCCTCGCTCACGAGCTCGAGGCCCCGCCGCTCCAGCTTGGCGGCCATCTCGTACCCGTAGCTCGGCTCCTCGTCGATGAGCGCGAGCAGGCACATGTCGAGCACCCCCTTGAGCAGTTGCGTGCTCCGGTCCACCGAGCGCCTTCCTGCGGTGGTCGCGCCGACGGCGTGACTCTGGGATCACCAGATATCCTGTGGAGAAAGATATCATGGATCGCATGAGATGTCGAGTGCCCGCTGGGGAGGGCGCCGCGGCGGAGGGATCGGCTCAGGGGCAGGCGGGTCGCCACGCCGTGTCGCCGTAGACGGACACGAGGAGGCGGAAGAGGGACGGGTCGTAGACCCGGAGCTCCTCACGGGTGTCGACGAGGTTGTGGGAGTCGTCGGGAGGGTCTGCCTCCTGGTTGGCGTCGAAGAAGGACTGCGTCCCCTCGGCCCAGTAGCGGTCCGAGTCCACCTCGGCGAGGGTGTCGCGCCAGCGGCCCGCCGCGACCGCCTGGCCGTACACCTGCTCGATGCGGCGGTCGGTCTCGGGGTTGGCGACGGCGATGGCGAACCGGCGGAGGGCCCGGGCGAAGGCCCGGATGAACATGTCCTCACCGGCGTACCGGTCGCCGGGGAGGCACAGCAGGTTCTCCTCGGCGCCGGCGACGACTGGCACGAGATCGGTTCCGGGGAAGGAACGACCGCGGCGTTTCCAGTCGATGCCCGGGTAGAGGCGGTAGAGCCGGGCGAAGTCGGGGAGGTCGGTGATGCGCTCGTCGGCGCCGATGATCGCCACGGTGATCCCGGCGTCCTGAAGCGCCGCGCCGAGGTCGGGGCGCGCCTCGAGGAGATGGACGATCCGCTCCGCGGCGGCGACGAGGGCGGCGGGGGCCACCGCCGGGCCCGCCCGGATCGTGAGCCCGGCCGCCGCGCAGGCCTGCGTGAAGAAGCCGTCCTCCTCCCCGGCGGGAATCCGGGCGACCGTACACGCCGGCGGCGGGAGCGTCGTCGTGGTCGGAGGCGGCGTCGTGACGGTCGTCGGTGGTGGCGACGCGGTGGTGGTCGTCGTGGAGGGAGGGGGTGGGGTGGTGATCGTCGTGGAGGCGACGGGCCGCGTGGTCGCCGTCGTCGGCGCCGGCTCGCTGCCACCGGCGGGGGTGCAGGCCGCCACGAGGACGGCCGCGGCCAGGGGCAGGACCGCCAGGGGACGCGGGCGTGGGGCAGGAGACATCGGGCAGGCAGGTTACGCCATCGCGGCCCGCCGGGGACCTCGGGCGGATCGCGGTAGGGTTCCGGGGTCGGGACGGACCCGAGGAGGTGGCCGGCGGTGAGGATGGGGACGACTCGCCACGAGCGCATCATGGAGGTGACCGCCCGGCGCATCGGCCGCGGCGTCGCGGCGGGGCTGCTCCGCCTCCAGGTGGAGGACGAGCGTCTCGTCGGCGCCCGGATCACCCTCGGCGGTCGGGAGCTCCTCGACTTCGGCTCCTGCTCCTACCTCGGCCTCAATCGAGATCCGCGGCTCCGGGCCGCCGCGGTCGACGCCGTCGAGCGCTTCGGGGTGAGCCACTCCTCGTCGACGGCGTACACCTCGGTCCCGCTCTACGGGGCGCTCGAGGAACGACTGGAGCGGATCCTCGGGGCGCCGGTGGCGATCGCACCCACCACGACGCTCGCCCACCTCGCCGCGCTCCCGGTCCTCATCGGTCCCGAGGACCTCGCGCTCGTCGACGCCCAGACCCATGCGTCGGTGCATCTGGCGCTCTCGGTCGTGCGCGGCCACGGGACCGCGGTACGGGTCGTGCCCCACAACGACGTGGCCGCCCTGGCGGCCATGCTCGACGCCGCCGAGAACCGGGGCCGGCGGGTCTGGTACCTCGCCGACGGCGTCTACTCGATGTTCGGAGACCTGGCACCCGTGCGCGAGCTCGTCGGGCTCCTCGACGTCCATCCCGACCTCCACCTCTACTTCGACGACGCCCACGGCTTCGGCTGGCAGGGTCCGCACGGTCGCGGGTACGTCCTCGGCGAGGTCGGCTGGCACGAGCGCATGGTGGTGGCGGTGGGGTTCGCCAAGTCCTTCGGCACGACCGGCGCCGCGCTCGCCGCGGTCGACGAGAGCCTCGTGCGCCGGATCGTGTACTGCGGCGGTCCCTTCACCTTCTCCGGTCCCCTCCAACCGGCGGAGCTCGGCGCCTCGGTCGCCTCGGCGGACATCCACCTCTCGGCGGAGCAGGTGGCCCGACGCGACCGACTGCAGGCGCAGATCGACCTCGTCGGGGCCGCGCTCGCCGCCGCGGCGCTCCCGGTCGTCTCCTGGGCCCCGACGCCCATCTGGTTCCTGCGGATCGGCGCCACCGAGCGGGTCATCGCGCTCGTGGGACGCCTCATGGAGGAGGGGCTCTACGTCAATCCCTCCTCCTTCCCCGCGGTGCCGGTCGGGTGGGCGGGCGTCCGCTTCACCCACACCCTCCACCACACCGACGAGGATCTCCGGCGGCTCGTCGCCGCGCTGGCCCGCCACGTCCCCGAGTTCGTGTCCGAGCCGGCGGTCACCGTCGATCTCCGGCGGGACGGGGAGGAGACCGTGGTCGAGGACCCCCCGCGGGAGTGACGTCGCGCTTCACCCGACGGCCGCTCCGGCCGATATCGCGAGCACATGGAGTCCGCCCACCCCGTCGACGGCCGCCGCGGTCCCCCCATGCTCGTCGGGATCCGCGTTCCGAGGGCCGTCCTCGTCGTCTACGGCGGGGTCGCGGTCGTCGCGATCACCCTGCGGTTCCTCGATCCCGCCGGCGCGAAGGTCGTCGGGTCCGCCGGGATCCTCCTCACCAACCTCGCGGCGGCGGTGGTGTTCGTCGTCCGCGCCCGGGGCCTCCCCAGCCAGGAGCGCCGCGCCTGGACCCTGGTGGGCCTCGGGCTCGGTTCGGGCGTCCTGGGGATCGCGGTCATGGCCGTCATGTGGCTCGCCACGGGGACGGTCCCCGCCTTCGGACCGGCGGACGTCGTGTTCCTCCTCGGATACGCCGTGGCCCTGGCGGGGTTCGCATCCCTGCCCCACACCTCGGGGACGGGCTGGCACCGCCTCCGGGTGGCCCTCGACGGTCTCATCGGGGCGGTCTCGCTCGGTACCGTGATCTGGGTCGCGGTGCTCTCGCCGGTCCTCCCCCGACTCGACGAGGCGCCCCTGTGGGAGAGGATCGTGGGTTCCCTGTACCCGCTCCTCGACGTCGCGGTGTTCGTCGTCCTCATGATCGTGACGGTGCGTCGCTCCTCGTACCGGTTCGACCTCCGTCTTCTCCTCTTCGGAGCCGGGGTCCTGGCCCAGGTCCTCGGCGACGTGTCCTACCTCGTCTCGGGAGTGGGGCGGTCCTTCGCCGACGCCGAGCCGAACTTCGGGTTCTACCTCGCCGCCGCCGCGGCCTTCCTCACCGTCGCGCTCGTCGTCGACCGCTCCCCCGAGCCGCGAGAGTACGCGGAGCGGCGGATCCCGGTGTGGGCGATGATCCTGCCCTACTCGGCGGCGGTCGTCATGGTCCTCCTCCTCGTGTTCCACGTCGTCACCGACGGCCTCGGCGACACCGATCGCCCCCTCCTCCTCGCCACCACGCTCGTGGGACTCCTCGTCGCCGTCCGTCAGGGCGCGGCCATCCGTGAGGCCCGTGTCCTCGTCGAGCGGGAGCGGGCCACGCTCGTCTCCTCCATCTCCCACGAGCTGCGGACCCCGCTCACCTCCCTCGTGGGGTTCCTCGACCTGCTCGAGGACGGCGAGGGGCTCAGCGACGCCGAGCGCGCCGAGATGGTCGGCATCGTGCGCGAGCAGGCGCTGTACATGTCTCGCATCGTGTCGGACCTCCTCATGCTGTCGCGCGATCGACCCGAGGATCTCCAGGTCGAGGTGGCCAGCGTGGAGGTCGAGGCGATGCTGCGGACGGCGGTGAGCGCGTGCGGGCAGCGACCCGAGGCGGTCCTCGTGGACGTGGAGCCCGGCCTACGGGCCCTCGTCGACCCGCACCGGATCCGTCAGGCGGTCATCAACCTCCTCGTCAACGCCACCCGGTACGGGGGGCCGACCCGGCTCGTGGAGGCACGGCACGGCCGGGGAGCCGCACTGGTCATCGCCGTGCACGACGACGGCCCGGGGGTGCCGCGTCGCTACGAGCTCGCCGTGTGGGAGCGTTTCGAGCGTGGCGCGCACCGCTACGACGCCCGCATCCCCGGCTCGGGGATCGGGTTGGCCATCGTCGCCGCCGTGGCGCGTGCCCACGGCGGCGTGGCCACGTACCGGAGGTCCGAGCGGCTCGGGGGCGCCTGTTTCGCGCTCGAGCTCCCCGGACGGGTGCTCGAGGAGCCCGATGCGGACGTCCCGGCCGCGGCGTCCGGTACCCGAGAGGGGACGCCCCGCCCCCGGCAGCGCACCTGAGCCCTCCGTCGCTCAGGCGCGGACGAACTCGAGTCGATCCCCCCTCGCCACGACCTGCACCGTGTCGCCCTCGTGGAACTCGCCCTCGAGGACGCGCAGGGCGAGGGGGTCGGCGATGGCCGTCTGGAGGAGGCGCTTGAGCGGCCGGGCCCCGAACGCGGGGTCGTAGCCGTGCTCCGCCAGCCAGTCGGCGGCCTCGTCGGTGAGCTCGAGGTCGAGCCGCCGGGAGGCGAGACGGCGCCGCAGCAGGTCGAACTGGATGCGGACGATACGCCGGAGGTCCTCTCGCGAGAGCCGGTGGAAGACGATGACGTCGTCGATGCGGTTGAGGAACTCGGGCCGGAAGTGGGACCGAACCACGTTCATGACGCGCTCGGCCACGGTGACCTCGGGGAGGTCGGGGTCGATGAACTCCGATCCCAGGTTCGAGGTCATGATGAGGACGGTGTTCGTGAAGTCGACGGTGCGTCCGTGTCCGTCGGTGAGCCGGCCGTCGTCGAGGAGCTGCAACAGGATGTTGAACGCGTCGGGGTGGGCCTTCTCCACCTCGTCGAGGAGGATGACCGAGTACGGACGGCGCCGAACGGCCTCGGTGAGCTGGCCGCCCTCCTCGTACCCGACGTAGCCGGGAGGCGCGCCGATGAGACGGCTCACGGCGTGCTTCTCCATGTACTCCGACATGTCGATGCGGACCATGGCGCGCTCGTCGTCGAAGAGGAACTCGGCGAGGGCGCGGGCGAGCTCGGTCTTCCCCACCCCGGTGGGACCGAGGAAGAGGAAGGACCCGATGGGCCGGTGGGGGTCGGAGAGCCCGGCGCGAGAGCGGCGAATGGCGTTGGCGACGGCGCGCACCGCCTCGTCCTGACCCACCACCCGGTGGTGGAGATGCTCCTCGAGATGGACGAGCTTCTCGACCTCGCCCTCCATGAGCTTGGCGACGGGGATGCCCGTCCAGCGGCTCACCACCTCGGCGATGTCCTCCTCGCCCACCTCCTCGGTGAGGAGGCGCATCTCGCCATGAAGCTCCTCGAGGCGGGCCTGGGCTTCCTCGAGGCGGTGCTGGAGCTCGGGGAGTCTGCCGTACCGCAGCTCGGCGGCGCGCTGGAGGTCGCCGGCCCGCTCGGCGCGCTCCGACTCGGCCCGGATGTCCTCGATCTCCTGCTTGGTGGTCCGGATGCGATCGATGGCGTCCTTCTCGAGTTGCCAGTGGGCGGTGAGGCGATCGAGCTCCTCCTGGAGTTCGGCGAGCTCCTCCTCGATGGCGGTGCGACGTTCCCGTGAGAGGGTGTCCTCCTCCTTGGCGAGCGCCTGGCGCTCGATCTCGAGCTGGCGTCGCCGTCGTTCCAGCTCGTCGATCTCCTCCGGCATCGAGTCGATCTCGATGCGAAGCCGGGAGGCGGCCTCGTCGACGAGGTCGATCGCCTTGTCGGGCAGGTGGCGGCCGGTGATGTAGCGGTCGGAGAGGACGGCGGCGGCGACGATCGCCGCGTCGGTGATCCGGACGCCGTGGTGGACCTCGTACCGCTCCTTCAGCCCACGCAGGATGCCGATCGTGTCCTCGACCGACGGGGGCTCGACGAAGACGGGCTGGAAGCGACGCTCGAGCGCCGGGTCCTTCTCCACGTGCTTGCGGTACTCGTCGAGGGTGGTGGCGCCGATCATCCGCAGCTCGCCGCGGGCGAGCATCGGCTTGAGCATGTTCGAGGCGTCCATGGATCCCTCGGCGGCACCGGCCCCCACGATGGTGTGCATCTCGTCGATGAAGGTGATGATGCGCCCCTCGGCAGCCTTGATCTCGTTGAGGACGGCCTGGAGTCGCTCCTCGAACTCGCCCCGGTACTTGGCTCCGGCGACGAGGGAGCCCATGTCGAGGGCGACGACGCGCTTGTTCTTCAGTCCCTCGGGGACGTCGCCGGCGACGATGCGGCCGGCGAGGCCCTCCACGATCGCGGTCTTCCCCACCCCCGGTTCCCCGATGAGGACCGGGTTGTTCTTCGTCCGGCGAGAGAGCACCTGGATGACCCGCCGGATCTCGTCGTCCCGGCCGATGACCGGGTCGAGCTTTCCCTGGCGGGCGAGCTCGGTGAGGTCGCGCCCGTACTTCTCGAGCGGCGCGTACGTCTCCTCGGGATTCGGCGAGGTGACGCGCTGGCTCCCCCGGATCTCCTTGAGCGCACCGAGGATGGCGTCCTTCGTCACCCCGGCGTCGCGGAGGAGCGAGCCGGTGGCCCCTTCGGCGCTCGCCAGCGCGAGCAGGAGGTGCTCGACCGAGACGTACTCGTCGCCGAGCGCGATGCGTTCCTCGTCCGCCGCCTCGAGGAGCGCCACCGTCGCCGGGGAGAGGCCGATCTCGGTGGCGCCGTAGACCCGGGGGATCCCCTCGAGGTGTCGCTCGAGGGGCACCCGCACGTCGGTGACGTGCACGCCGAGCTTGGCGAGGATGGGATAGACGAGCCCGTCGGTCTGGGCGAGGAGGGCGGCGACGAGGTGCGCCGGCTCCACGGTGGGGTGATTCCGCCCCGCGGCGAGCTCGCGAGCGTCGAGGATGGCCTGGCGGGCCTTCTGGGTGAACGTGTCGATGTTCATGGATGGGCTTCCTTCGGGTACGGTTGCTCCTTCGAGAACACTGGTATCGTACTCGTTATGCCAAGAAATCTGAGTCGATCACTGTTAGATTAGTGCCGTCTCGGGAGGCTGTCGAGGATCGGAATCCCCGCGCCGGCGCCGCGACCGGTGGGTGGCGGCGGAACTCGTCCTCGGCGCCGGCACGCCCACGCGGGGTACCGGGACCGGGTCCGGTACCGCGTCATCCCCCGGTCCCGCCGAGGGCGGCCGGCGCGAAGTGGTGGAAGGCGATGGCCGCGGCGTGGCCGACGTTGATCGAGTCGTACCCGGGACGCATCGGGACCCTCACGGCGACGTCGGCGGCACGGAGCGTCTCGGGGGAGAGCCCCGGCCCCTCGGCACCGAGGAGGAGCGCGACGCGATCCTCCGCACCGACCCGGATCTCGTCGATGGGGACGGCGTCGGTCGCCGGCGTGAGGGCGACCACGATGAAGCCCGCGTCACGAATGGTGGCCACGACCTCCGGCCACCGGGCGACCCTCGTCCAGGGCACCGTGAGCACGGCTCCCATCGAGACCCGGACCGAACGCCGGTAGTAGGGATCGGCACAGGTGGGATCGAGGAGGACGGCGTCGACGCCGAGGGCGCCGGCGCTGCGGAAGATCGCGCCGAGGTTCTCGTGGTCGTTGCCCCCCTCGAGAACGGCCAGGACGCGGGCCGTGGCCAGCAGGGTGTCGAGGGGCACCGCCTCCCGTCGCTCCACGGCGGCGAGGGCCCCGCGGTGCAGGTGGAAGCCGGCGATCGCGTCGAGGACGTCCTGGGTCGCGACGTACGCCGGCGCCTCCTGGGCGGACAGCTCCGTGGCGAGCCGGCCCCAGCGTCTCGGGGTGGCGAGCACGGAGCGGAAACGGTACCCGGCGCGGTGGGCCCGCAGGATGACGGGGATGCTCTCGGCGATGAAGAATCCGCCGCCCACCTCGGCGGCACGGCGGAGGTCGGCATCGGTGAGACCGACGTAGTCGGCGATGCGCGGATCCTGCGGCGAGGCGATCTCCTCGGGCGGTCCCATGGGGGCATCTTCCCAGGTGGGGAGCTCTGCGCGGTCCGGGGGAACCGTGGGATCCCCCGGGGGGGCGCCCACCCCCGGGACGTGACACCGCGGGGAATAGCGTCGGGTCCCACCCGGTTGGCCGAGCACGGGACATGAGGAAGGTGGAGTGATGCCGAGAGCCGTGTGGAAGGGCGCCGTGCTCGCCGAGAGCGACGAGACGATCCTCCTGGAGGGAAACCACTACTTCCCGCCCGACGCCGTCGTCGCCGGGTACCTGCGACCGAGCAGCGCCCACACGAGATGCCCGTGGAAGGGAACGGCGAGCTACTACGACGTCGTCGTCGACGGTGCCGTCAACCGGGCCGCCGCCTGGTTCTACCCCGACCCGAAGCCGGCGGCGGCGGAGATCGCCGGCTACGTCGCGTTCTGGCGCGGGGTGCGCGTCGAGCCCTGAGGGAGGCCGGCGGCCCCGCCCCGGGCCCGTAGACTGCCGGGGATGATCCCGCTGCGCATCGTCGAGACGGACCGGGAGGGGTTCGAGGAGCCGGTCGTCGAGTTGTGGCGCGAGGACGAGTTCGTCGGCATGGTCTTCTGGGACGGCGAGACGACGATCGTGCAGATCCATCCTGCCGCCGACGGCGACGTCCACGACCTCGACGCGGACGACCTCGTCCGTGTCCTCGAGATGGCGGAGGCGATCGTGGACCCCGAGGCGTTCGCCGCCGAGGGACTCGTCGACCTGCGGGCCGCCCTCGCCGCGGAGGGAGACGAGGAGGACGGCTGGGAGGCGGAGGATCCGGCCACCCTCGAGCTCGTCACGGAGTTCGACCCCCAGGCCGAGTACCGCTCGGAGGAGGGCGAGGGATTCTTCCCGCCGCCGGTCGCCGCGGAGTTCATCCGACGCTGCGAGGAGCTCGACCTGGCGGTCGTCGAGATGGAGGGCTTCGACATCGGGACCGAGGAGCCGGTACCCCGGGCCGGATCCGCCCTCGCCACCGGAGACGAGCCGGTCATGACCTGGGACGACTTCCGATCCTTCGCCAACGTGCGTGCCACCGACACCCTCCACGACTGGATGGAGGACCCGCCCGCCCTCGTCGCGTTCGTCGTCCGCCTCCCCGACGGCGCCACGTTCGTCGTCTGAATCGGACCGGAGGCACGGGCTCGCGGGTAGCCTGGACCCCCCGAGAGCGGAAGGGAGTGTGCCGTGCCGACGTACCGCCCCGACCTCGAGCGGATCCCCGTGTACCGACCGGGGAAACCGATCGACGAGGTCTCGCGCGAGCTCGGACTCGACGACATCGCCAAGCTCGCCTCCAACGAATCGCCGTACCCGCCGTTCCCCGAGGTCCAGCGGGTCGTCGCCGAGCACGCCGCGGGACTCAATCGGTACCCGGAGAACTCCGGGTACCGGCTGGTGACCGACCTCGCCGCCCACCTCGGAGTCGAGTTCGATGAGGTGTGGCTCGGAGCCGGGTCGACGCAGATCCTCCTCTGCACCGCCCTCGCCGTCGGTGGCCCCGGTACGAGCGCGGTGTTCGCCGACCCCTCCTTCGTGATGTACCCGATCGCCACGCTCATCTCCGGGGCCGAGCCGATCCGGGTGCCGCTCGACGGGGACCTGCGCATCGACCTCGACGCCCTCGCCGCCGCGGTCCGGGAGGACACGACGGTGGTGTACCTCTGCAACCCGAACAACCCCACCGGCACGTACCTCCCGGCGACGGCGGTGGCGCGGGTCCTCGACCGGATCCCGGAGCGCGTCCTGGTGGTCGTCGACGAGGCCTACCACGAGTACGTCACCGCCGAGGACCACGCCACCGCCGTCCCGCTGGCCCGGGAGCGGCGCAACGTCCTCGTCACCCGTACCTTCTCGAAGATCTACGGGCTCGCCGGGCTCCGCATCGGGTACGGGGTCGCCGCGGCGGAGACGATCACCGCGCTGCGCCGGACCCAGGTGCCGTTCGCGGCGAACTCCCTCGCCCAGGTGGCCGCGCAGGAGGCCCTCCGGCACGACGAGCTCGTCACGGAGCGGCGCAAGCTCAACGCGGTGGGTCGAGAGGAGATCGAGCGGGCTCTCGCCGCCCGGGGTCTCCGTTTCGCACCCAGCCAGGCGAACTTCGTCGCCGTGGAGTTCGGCGCCGACGCCCCGGCCATCGCCGATCAGCTCCTGCGACTCGGCGTGATCGTGCGTCCCCTCGGCGACCTCGTCCGGGTCACCGTGGGGACCGCCGCGGAGAACGCCCGTCTCCTCGCGGCCCTCGATCGCGTCGCGACGGAGCGATGAGGCATCCCACGGTCTTCGACGACCCGGAGCTCCTCCGCGTCCTCGACGAGGCGGGGCACCAGGTGGGCGAGATCCCCGCCGAGCTCTCGGACGGGGATCTCGTGGAGATGTACCGATGGATGGTCCGCACCCGGATCCTCGATCGCCGGGCGACGGCGGCGCAGCGGCAGGGGCGCATCGGCACGTACGCGGTGCTCGAGGGTCACGAGGGGGTCCAGATCGGGTCGGCGAGCGCGTTCCGGCCCGGCGACTTCCTCTACCCGGGGTACCGGGAGCTCGGGGTGTGGTTGCGTCGCGGCGTACCCCTCGAGGTCCTCCTCACCTACTGGAGCGGACGACCCAACGAGGGATGGGACCCGGTGCGGTTCGGTCAGATGATCGTCACCATCCCCATCGCCACCCACCTTCCCCACGCCGTCGGTCACGCCTACGCGGCCCGCGGGCGCGGCGAGGACCTCGTCACCGCCGCCTACATCGGCGACGGCGGGACCTCGGAGTCGGACTTCCACGCGGCGCTCACCTTCGCCGGCGTGTGGCGGGTTCCGACCGTGTTCGTCGTCTCGAACAACTTCTACGCCATCTCGGTTCCGTACGAGAAGCAGACGGCGGCGGCCACGATCGCGGCGAAGGCGGCCGGATACGGGATGCCGGGCGTGCGCGTCGACGGCATGGACGTGCTGGCGGTGTACGCCGCGACCCGTGACGCCGTCGCCCGCGCCGCCGCGGGGGAGGGACCGACCCTCCTCGAGGCCGTCTGCTACCGCTTCGGGCCGCACGCCACCGCCGACGACCCGGCGCTGTACCGCACGAAGGACGAGGAGGAGCTGTGGCGGCCCTACGACCCGCTCGTGCGCATGGACCGGTTCCTGCGGCGCCGCGGCCTCTGGGACGACGCCGCCGAGGAGGCGATCCGCGAGACCACGCGACGCGAGTTCGAGGAGACGTTGACCGCGGTGGAAGCGAAGCCGCTCCCGGGGCGAGGGGACGTGGTCCGCCACGCCTACGCGCGGATCCCTCGCCTCCTCGTCGACGAGGTGCATCGGCTCGAAGGCGACCGAGGCGAGGAGGAGACCGCCTTCGCACCGGAGGAGCTCTGGGTCGTGGCGGAGGACCCGGCGCCCGACGGCCCCACCGAGGACCTCACCATGGCGGACGCCATCAACCGTGCCCTGCACGAGGCGATGGCGGAGGATCCCCATCTCGTCGTCCTCGGCGAGGACGTCGGCGTCGCCGGTGGGGTCTTCCGCATCACGCAGGGGCTGCAGGAGGCGTACGGGGAGGAGCGGGTGATCGACACGCCCCTCAACGAGAGCGGCATCGTGGGCACGGCCATCGGCATGGGCATCTCGGGGAGCCGGGCCGTGGCCGAGATCCAGTTCGACGGGTTCGTGTACCCCGCGTTCGACCAGATCGTGAGCCATCTCGGACGAATCCGGTTCCGCACCCGCGGCCACCTCCCGGTCCCGATCGTCGTGCGGTTCCCCAACGGCGGGGGGATCGGTGCCCACGAGAGCCACTGCGACAGTCCCGAGGGGTACTTCGTCCACGCGCCGGGACTCGTCGTGGTGGTGCCGAGCACGCCGTACGACGCCAAGGGGCTCCTGACCGCGGCGATCCGCTCCGACGATCCGGTCCTCTTCCTCGAACCGAAGGTGCTGTATCGGGCGATGCGGGAGCCCGTACCGGTGGCGTCCTACGAGATCCCGCTGGGGCGGGCCCGGATCCGGCGCCGGGGTGACGACCTGACGCTCGTGACGTACGGCGGCATGGTTCCGGTGGCGCTCCGGGCGGCCGAGACCGCCGCCGCCGAGGGGGTGTCCGTGGAGGTGATCGACCTCCGCACGCTGTATCCGTGGGACGTCGAGACCGTCGCCGGCTCGGTGCGGCGCACCGGCAGGCTCCTCGCCGTCCAGGAGCCGGCGCGCTCGGGCGGTATCGCCGGGGAGATCGTCGCGGAGATCGCGGAACGTTGCGGATACGACCTCGAGGCGCCGCCTCGGCGGCTCACCGGGACGGACGCCCCCTGGCCACAGTTCGCGATCGAGGGTCACGCGCTCGTCGACGACGCCATGGTCCTCACCGAGATCCGGCGTCTCGTGTCGGCGTGAGGCGGGGGACTCAGTCCTTCTCCTCGCCCTCTCCCTCGTTGCGCTCGACGTCGAGCTTGCCGTGCTTGACCTTGGCCCGGAAGTGGGACTCGTGGTCCTCGCTCCGGAACGTCACGTCCACCTCCTCGGGACCGGAGTTCCCCAGCTCGTAGCCGAACCCGGTCTTCGGCGTGACGCTCTGGAGCACGACCGTCTCGCCGTCGAAGACGATGGTCACCCAGCCCCCGACGAGCTCGTAGGTGCGCATCTGGGGCTCCGCGGGAGGGGGCGACGAGGCTCCGTCCTCCGCCGGGGGAGTCGTGGTGGTGGTGGTCGTCGTGGTGGCCACCGTGGTCGTCGTGGTGGCCACCGTGGTCGTCGTGGTGGCGGATGCGGCCTCCTCGGGCGCCTGGGTGGTGGTGGGGCTCGGTTCCGGCGCCTCGGTGGTGGCAGTGGTGGGGATCGGTTCGGGCGCCTCGGTGGTGGTGGGGAGGGTGGTCGAGGTGGGGGCGGTGGTGGTCGGCGCGGCGGCGAGGAGCGTCGTCGTGACCCGCCGCAGCTCCGGCGCGGGCTCCTCGACGACACGGCCGCGTACCGTCCCGACGGCGGCCGAGGCGACCGCGACGGAGGCGAGCGTGGCCAGGATCCAGGCCGCGATGAAGCCGAGGGATCGTCGCATCGAGCCCATCATCGCACCTCCCCGGTTAAGCGGCGGATAAGGGCGGGTGAAGAATGGGCAAGATCGATGCCCCGCCGCGACCGGGGCGGGTAAGTTACCGGCGTGGCATCGGTGCTCTTGATCGAGGACGACCAGCGGATCCGGCAGGCCCTCGCCTCCGGTCTCGCCGAGCGCGGCCACGACGTCGAGACCACGGCGAAGGGCATGGAGGGGGTGCAGCGGGCCGTGGCGGGGACCTTCGACGTCGTCGTGCTCGATCTCGGGCTTCCCGACATCGACGGCGGCGAGGCGTTGCGGATGATCCGCGCCGTCAGTCAGGTACCGGTCATCGTCGCCACCGCCCGCGACGACGAGGGTGAGATCGTGACCCTCTTCGACGCCGGGGCCGACGACTACGTGATCAAGCCGTACTCGGCGGAGCACCTCGAGGCCCGCCTGCGCGCCGTGCTGCGGCGCGGCGGGGGGCTCGGGGAGCGCCGCGTGATCCGGGTCGGGGAGCTCGAGCTCGACCTCGACGCCCACGAGGCCTCCCTCGCCGGGGAGCCGCTGCACCTCTCCGGGAAGGAGTTCGACCTCCTCGCCTACCTGGCCGAACGGCCGGGTCGCATGGTGGGGAAGCGGGAGCTCCTCGCCGCGGTGTGGCGTCAGCCGTACGGGGGCGCGGACAAGACCGTCGACGTGCACCTCTCCTGGCTGCGGAAGAAGCTCGGCGAGTCCGCCTCCTCGCCCCGGTATCTCCACACGAAGCGGGGCGTCGGCGTGAAGCTCGTCGCGCCTCCCCCGTGAGGCGTCGACTCATCCTCGTCTCGGCGGCCGTCACCACGATGGTCGCCCTGGCCTTCCTCATCCCGCTCGCGCTCCTCGTGAAGGATCTCGCCGCCGACCGGGCCCTGACCATGGGGGAACGAGACGCCGAGACCTTCGGCCGGTTCCTCGGGGTGCTGGCTCCCGCCCGCGGCGTGGCGGACGCGGTGGCCATCCTCAACATCGAGAGCTTCAGCCGGTTCGATCTCTCGGTCGTCCTCCCGGACGGGACGACGTACGGGGTGCCGGTGGACCCCGGAGAGGACCTCGACCGGGTGCGGCAAGGCGCCGCCTACCGGGCGCCGGTCACCGGCGGACAGGCCGTCTACGTCCCGGTGCACCTCGCCGACGAGCCGACCGCGCTCGTGGTCCGCGTGCTCGTCCCCGACGAGGCGATGTGGGAGGGGGTCGGGCGCTCCTGGCTGACCCTCGGGCTCCTCGGGCTCCTCCTCGTGATGATCGCCATCCTCGTGACCGACCGACTCGGCCGCACCATCGTCCAACCGGTCCGGGAGCTCTCCGCCACCGCGGCCCGGTTGGGCGAGGGCGACCTCGACGCCCGGGTGTCGCCGGCCGGACCCGAGGAGATCCGTGAGGTCGGCACCGAGTTCAACCGGCTCGCCGGTCGGATCGTCCGGCTCCTCCAGCACGAGCGGGAGGCGGCGGCCGACCTCTCCCATCGCCTCCGCACCCCGCTCACCGCGGTGCGACTCGACGCCGAGTCCCTGCCGGAGGGACCTCGCAAGGAGCGACTCCTCGACGATCTCGACGAGCTGGCGAGGACCATCGACTTCGTCATCCGCGAGGCGCGTCGCCCGGTCCGTCAGGAGACGGAGGGGAGCTGCGACCTCGCGGCGGTGGCTCGATCGCGGGTGGAGTTCTGGGGAGCGCTCGCCGAGGAGCAGGGTCGCACCGGGGGTTTCGTCGCCGACGAGGAGGGCCTCGTCGTGGGTGTCCCGGAGGCGGACGTGGAGGCGATGGTGGATGCCCTCCTCGGGAACGTCTTCGCGCACACCCCCGACGGCTGTGCGTTCGCGGTGCAGGTGGGGAGGGACGGGACCGAGCGGGCGGTGCTCGTCGTCGACGACGCCGGGCCGGGTTTCTCGTCCGACCTCGTGGAGCGGGGACGCAGCGAGGGAGGGTCGACCGGTCTCGGGCTCGACATCGTGCGGCGGACCGTCGAGGCCGCGGACGGGGTCATGGAGATCGGAGAGAGCCCCCTCGGAGGGGGGCGGGTGCGTGTGCTCCTCCCGCTCCGGACCCGGCCGCGCGGGAGGAGAGGCGGCGCCGGCGGGGTCACGGGGTCTTCGCCGGGACGGTGATCGAGACGCCGGCCTCGAGGGGGGAGAAGCGGGTGACGACGGCGCCGGCGGGGTCGCCCCCGGTGGTGTAGGAGGCGGCGGTGAGGCGCCCGTCTCCGAAGCTGAGGGTCATGGTCAGGGGACCGGGGGGAAGACCGAAGGCCGCGGCGTCGTACGTCGCGGCGAGCGTGACCTCCCCGCCGTCGACCGCGGTCACGACGAGACTCGTCGGACGTGCGAGGGGGGCCAGCGGCGCAGCCACCGGCGGGTTCTCCGCGAGCTCCTCCCAGGTCCCGTTCTCCACCCGCACCCATCGGATCTCGGGGGTGATGACGTAGGTGACGGTCGCTCCTCCCGACGTGACGGCCATCTGGACGGTGTCCCCGAGGACGATCCCGGTGACGTCGCCGGCGGTGGCGTCACCCACGGTGGCGTGTGAGGAGAAGCGGTACCCGTCGGCGTACGCCGCCAGCGCGTCGGCGAGGAGCGCCGCGGCATCGATGGGGACGGTCGTGGTGGTGGTCGTGGTCGTGGTCGTGGTCGGGGTCGGGGTGGTCGGCGGAGCGCCCGCACCCTCGAGAGAGGTCGTCGGAGACGCGGGGGTTCCCGTGCACGCGGCGAGGATCACCGCCGACGCGGCGAGGGCGGCTCCCCAGCGGGGGAGCCGCCCTGCCACGGAGGAGCCGTCAGTCCTCGTCGTCGTGCTCTGCGCCATGGTCCTCGTCGTCGCCGGAGGTGGCGTGCTCGCCGTGGTCCTCGTCGCCGCCGATGGTGGCGTGCTCGCCGTGGTCCTCGTCATGGTGCTCCTCGCCGACCTCGGCCGCGTGATCGTCGTCGCCCCGATCACAGGTCTCGGTCGTCTTCGAGGACACCTTGAGCCGCCAGGTGCCGTCGTCGCGGGGCTTCAGCTCGATCCTCACCCGGGCGGCGGTGCCGACGAAGCGAACCTCGAAACCGTGCTCCTCGGCCCGCACCGTGTAGGCGTCGAGCGAGGCCGGAGCGCCGCCGATGGAGACGTCGAGGAGGACCGCGTCGGCGGTGCCGTCGCCGTTGTCGGTGACCACGTAGGTCACCGCGGCGGCCGAGCCGTCACAGAGGAGACCGTTCCAGGTGCGGGTGCCGACGAGGTCGGTGAGCGGCTGGTGGTCGAGCTCCTGGGTGTCCCTGGCCTTGAGCTGCGTCTTCAGGGTCACGGGGCGCGAGGAATCCTCCTCGCCGAGATGGGTCTCGACGGCGATCTCGAGGGTCTTGACGTACCCGTCGTTGCGGAAGGTGACGCGGGTCTCCGACTCGTACTCGTCCTCGTCCGACTTCGTGGTGACGGGACCGATCACCGCGGTGGGATCGCTCGTCGCCACGCTGCCGGTGACGATCTCCGGGTAGCCCAGACCTCCGATGGCGACGGTGAAGGTGACGCTCGTCGGCGAACCCGTACCCCAGAGATCGGCCGACCACTCGTGGGTGCCGACCACGGCACCGGGGTCCATGGTCGCCACCTTCGTGGAGAGCTTCGCCCCCTTGGCCTTGACGTCGACGACGGTACCGCCGTCGGTGGTCACGAAACGAACCCGACCCGGGTGGTCGGCTTCCGGGGTGGCGGAGGTCGTGACCGCGCCGCCCCCACCCGGCGCCTCGGTGATCTCGACCTGGGTGATGCGGCCGAAGTCGTCGAGGACGACGTCGATTCCCAGGGGGGCCCCGGGGATCGCGAGGGTGAGCCGGTTTCCGCCGGTCTGGGCGACCGCCTCGCTCGTGCCGGCCGCCGCCGCCGTGGGCAGGAGGGCGACCACGAGGAGGGCCGCGAGTGCTGCGAGCGGGAATCGAGTGCGTTGCATTCGAGGTGTTGCCTCCTTCTCGTCGGGCGGGAACCGCCTGGCCTTCCTGCCCATCCCGTCTCCGACGCCGTGCCCTGCCCGCGAGGGTAGGAGGCGCCGGGTTAAGCGGGGGCTAAGCCGAGGCTAAGGGCACCTCGCGGAGCGGCTCCGCGACCCCCCTCGGCGCGGTGCTACGCCCCAGGAGCAGCGGGGTCTCCGAGACGGGTCGTACCGAAGCACGGCAAGGGTTCCTCGGCGTCTCCTCGGACGGGCGAGGGGACGGTCGCCGAGATGGCAGGAGGAGCGGCGCGCCCGGTGGAGGGTTCGACTGCGGTCGACCCCGGCCGCGAGGCGGCTCGAGACGACGCCCGCGGCACGGTCGGGGCCGGTTCCCGGTCGGGGCCCGGACCCCGGCGAGCCGTCCCGCGCCGCGCCGTGGACGCCGGTACCCGGGTCTGCGCCCAACGGACGACGAGGAGGAGGGTGACCGCGGCGAGCGCCGCGATGTACAGGCCCGTCACCGCGGTCGCGGTGGAGTCGGTACCGGTCACGATCCCATGGAGGAGAGCGGCCAGGAACGCCCCGAAGGACGCGTAGTGGATCGCCCGCCAGGCCGCCTGACCGATCCACCGCTTCACGTAGAAGCTGACCGACACGATGGCGACGGTGTAGAAGGCCGTGATCCCCAGGGCGACCGCCATCGGCCGGTAGGTGGCGGCACCCGGCACGAGGAGCTGCCGCGTCCCGAAGGTGATGAACTCGTCGCGGGTGAGGGCGACCATGTGGATGCCGGTGGCGATGAGGGACCCGATCGCCAGCGACTCGTGGAACCAGGAGACGGGCCTGGCCTTGACGGCGCGTCCGAGCACCTTCGTCGAGAGGAGGAGACCCCAGATCGTCGCCGCGGCGAGGAGGCCGAACGCCACGAGGCCGGAGCCGCGGATGAGGAGCCAGCCGAGGCTCATGCCGCCACCTCCCAGCCGTGGGTGGCGTACACCGAGCCGTCGTGCCAGACCACGAGCGCGGCACGGATCCAGTCCTGGCGTGCCGCCCAGGCCAGTCCGTCGGTGCCGTGGAGGAGCACCGCCTTGGCGGCGGCCTCCGCCCCCACCGCGGTCGCGGTGGTCGCGGTGGCGGCGAGGACCGGCGTGCGCGCCGGGGCCAGGGTCCGAGGATCGATGAGGTGGTGCGCCTCCTCCGATCCGACGCGCCAGCGCCGGCGGGTGCGCGCGCTCGTGGCCAGGCCCCCGACGCCGAGCCGCACCGTCGTCGTCGGAGCTCCCCACGGGTCGAGGATCTCGACCGCGACCTCGGGATCGGTGGAGCGCACGTCGCCACCGGCCGAGGCGACGGCGACGAGACCCTCCTCGACCACGCGGTCGCACGTCCATCCCTTGGCGATCCCGCCGAGATCGAGCAGGACTCCCGGGCCGCGTCGGAGGACCCGGCCCGAGATGGCCCACCGGCCGGTGGGGACTCGTGAGGGAGGACGGTCGCGATCGGGGACCTCGACGAAGGTCCGGTCGTACCCCCAGGCGACGACCGCCCCGCCGACCGCGGGATCGACGAGGCCGCCGGTGCGCTCACGCGCCTCTACGGCGGCCGCCAGCACGGCGGCCAGCAGCGGCGAGACCGTCACCTCGGGCCGGAGATCGCGGTTGATCCGGGACAGCTCACCGTCGGGGAGGAAGCGGCTGCAGACGGCCTCGACCTCGGCGAAGCGGTGCCGGGCCTCGGCCACGCCCGACGCGGTGCCGAGCACCACGACGCGGGTACCCATCGCGGGGAAGGTGAGGCGTCTCATGATCCACTGCTCGTGACGGTCTTCCGGGGGGCCGGACGCGGCGCCGGAGCCGGGGCGGTGGTGCGTCCTCCCCCGCCCCCGCCGCGGACGGTGACGGTGCGGGTGATCACCTGCGGCGGTGGAGGAGGAACGGGGGTGTAGCGGATGACGACGAGTCCCTCGGCCGGCGCGGCGGGGACGGGTGTCACCGGCTCGGTGATCGTGGCGACGGTCGTGGTCGGTGTGGGTTCCGGCGGCGGCTCGGGGGGTGCCGCGACCGGCGTGCGGGCGGCCGCCTGGACGGCGATGGCCGTGGTGCCCCAGGCGACCGCCGCTGCGGTCCACGCCGCGATCCGTGCCCAGCGGTGGGGGAGGAGTCGTCTCCACATCGTGCTCAACCTCCCAGTCTCGACGTGGTGTCGGCCACCGTGAGCACCACGCCGTGGTCGATGAGGACCCGGAGGACCCGCGGGGGCAGCGCCGCGGCGGGATCATCCGGGGTGAGGCGGGTCGCGTAGCCGTTCGCCTGGAGGACGCGCACGATCTCGGGGGGGAGGTCGGCGACCGCGAGGGGCGGCTCCGTCGCGGTCACCTCGACGACACGGGTCGTGGCGGGTGAGGCCGGCGCCGCGACGGCGACGGTGGGATCGAGCGTGGGGGGTTCCGGCTGGCGGTCCGCGATGAGCCACATCATGGGGAGGAGGCCGGTGAGCGCCACGAGGATCCCGGCGGCCACGGAGGTGAAGCCGGATCGAGCCTCCCTCATGGCCGGTTCCTCCGGCTGCGGCGCTCGGCGTCGGGCGTGGGGACCTCCCGGCTCCGGAGGGTGGACGTCCGGGGGGGTCGGTACGGGTG
>CAZPAV010000018.1:48646-51552 GCA_964584755.1 uncultured Acidimicrobiaceae bacterium | reverse complement strand
GGCGATGTTCGGCCGTGCCGGCGAGGACGGACACCTCATCGCCGCGGGGACCCGAGTGCTCACCCTCGCCGGGCCCGAGGAACCGGCGGCGGCGGCGCTCGAGGCGCTCGCCGCCCTCGTCGGGACCGATCCGCCGCGCCGGCCTCGTGCGATCCCGCGACGGCCCGCCGGCCGCCTCGATCCCGAGACCCTCGCCGCGGCGGTCGCCGCGGTCCAGCCGGAGGGGGCGATCGTCGTCGACGAGGGCGTCACCTCCACCCGCAGCTACCTCGCCGCCTCGGCGGCGGCGCCGCCACACCGCTACCTCCGGCTCACCGGGGGCGCTCTCGGTTTCGGTCTCCCCGCGGCGCTCGGCGCCGCCCTGGCCGCTCCGGGGCACCCCGTCATCGATCTGCAGGCGGACGGGAGCGCCGCCTACGCGCTGCCCGCGCTGTGGAGCCAGGCTCGTGAGCACGTGAACGTCACCACCGTGCTCTGCGACAACGGCGGGTACCGCATCCTCCGTATCGAGATGGGGGTCGCCGGGATGCGCCCCGGTGCCGCCGCCGCCGCGCTCCTCGATTTCGACGCGCCGATCGACTGGGTCGAGCTCGCCGCAGGGCTCGGCGTCGAGGGGACCGTGGTGGAGGACGCGGGAGCCCTCGCCGACGCGGTCGCCCGGTCGGTCGCCGACCCGGGACCCGGCCTCGTCGTGGCACGCCTCTGAGGCGCGGGACTCCTCAATCGGCCGGCGCGGCGAGGCGGAGGAGGACCGCGGCGACGACGTGGACGACGAGCGTGGCGTCGGCGGGGGACGGGGCGGGGTCGACCGCGGCCGCGCCGATCCACTCGAGGAGGCCGGGGAGCGCCGTGCCGGAACGAGCCTCGTCGCCGGTGACGGCGAGGCACGCCTCGAGGGCGTCCCGGGCGTGCGCGACGGCCGGGGCGGCGCGGCCGTCGTCGAGGGCGTCGAGCGCGGCGGAGAACGCCTCCTCGACGGCGCGCAGGTCCGCCCGGCCTCCGAGGACGGTGAGGGTCGGACCGACGACCCGTCGGGGGAGCACCCGGGTGTCCCGGGGGACGACGTGGTCGCCGACGAGGTCGTAGGCGAGGCGGTGCTCGGCGAGGATGGTGCCCAGGGCGGCCCGGAAGTGGGGGAGGCGTCGCGCCAGGAGCATCCGCTGATCGGGAGCGACGTCCGGGAAGAAGTGGCCTGCCGCGACGCCACAGGAGAAGAGGAGCGACTCCAGGCAGGAGAAGACGAGGCGCTCGTCGCCGCTGCGGAGCGCCGTCCGGAAGTCCGTTCCCGGCTCCTCCTCGCCGGTGAGGGTGGTGAGACCGAGATCCTCGAGGACCGCGGAGCGGGCCACCTCGAGAGGGTGGAACTCGGCATCGGGCCGGTCGACGTCCTCGAGGAGCCGGTCCACGGCGTGGGCGATGCGGATGCGGGCGGCGTCGTCGAGACGATCCGTCCAGCGGACCTCTCCGGCGGCCTCGGCTGTCTCGATCTCCCGCAGCCGTTCCCGACGTCCGTACAACGCCATGGGGGAAACGTACCAGGCGGCGGGACGGTCAGAAGTCGATGTGGTCGGGGTGGGGCCCGATCCGTTCGTCGCGGTCCATGCCGTCGATGGCGGCCATCTCGGCCTCGCTCAACGCGAACCCGTAGAGATCGGCGTTCTCCGCGATACGCGAGGGAGTGACGCTCCTGGGGATCGCCACGACCCCCCGCTGCAGCATCCAGCGCAGTACCACCTGGGGGACGGTGACGCCGTGGGCGGCGGCGATGGGGGCCAGGTCGGGGTCGTCGACGATGGCGCCCCGCTTGAGCGGGCTCCAGGCCTCGACGACGATGCCGCGTTCCGCGCAGTAGGCGACGAGCTCCGGGCTCTGGAGATGGGGGTGGAACTCGATCTGGTCGATGGCCGGGGGGATGCTGGCGACGGCGGCGAGCCGCTCGAGATGGTGGACGAGGAAGTTCGACACCCCGATCGCCCGGGCCTTGCCCGCGGCGTGCAGCTCCTCCATCGCCCGCCAGGTGGCGGCGGTGTGTTCGGGCTTGGGCCAGTGGACGAGGTACAGGTCGACGTACTCCATGTCGAGGCGCTCCAGACTGGCGTCGAGCGCGGCGAGGGTGGAGGCGTACCCCTGGTCGGAGTTCCACACCTTGGTGGTGACGAAGATCTCGGAGCGGTCGAGACCGGAGGCGGCCACGGCCCTTCCGACGCCCTCCTCGTTGCCGTAGATGGCGGCGGTGTCGATGTGGCGGTAGCCGACCTCGAGGGCGGTGCCGACCGCCGCCTCGACCTCGACGCCGGGGGCGATCTGGAACACGCCGAAGCCGAGCTGCGGGATGGCGACGCCGTCGCCGAGGGGGACGGTGGTGGTGATGGAGCGTGTCATGGCCTCAGCCTCGCACGTCGGGGCCGCAATCGTCAGTCGGGGACCATCGTCGGCGGTCGGATCGCTCAGAGGTCGATCTCGAACGCGTCCGGATCGTCCGGGCTCCGCCGGGCGTTGGGGTACTCCCGGCGGAACTCCTCGAGCTCGGGGTCCGGCGAGGTGGCCGCAGGCGGGTCGGAGGCGGCCGATGGGTCGTCGGGCGCGAGGAGGTCGCGGGTGTCCGGGCGGACGGTGGGATCGTCGGAGCCGGAGGACGGATCGAGGTCGTCGACGCCGATGGGATCGTGGATGATGTCGTCGGGGTCGAGGTCGGGGTCGCGGTCGGGGCCGAGGTCGAGGTCGGGGTCGCCGACGGGGCCGGGAATGGTGTCGTCGTCCACCAGGGAGGCGAGCGCCTGCCGGAAGGCCTTGAAGTCCTTGAAGTCGGGGTCGCCGATGGGGTCGGGAATGGTGTCATCGGGGCCGAGCTCGGGATCGAGGTCGTCGCCGATGGTGTCGTCGGAGTCGAGGCCGGGGTCGCCGAT
>CAZPAV010000018.1:38591-48546 GCA_964584755.1 uncultured Acidimicrobiaceae bacterium | reverse complement strand
CGGGATCGAGGTCGTCGCCGATGGTGTCGTCGGAGTCGAGGCCGGGGTCGCCGATCGGGCCGGGAATGGTGTCGTCGGAGTCGAGGGGGTCGTCGCCGACGGGGCTGGGGATGGTGTCGTCGAGGTCGGGATCGAGGTCGGGATCGAGGCTCGGGTCGTCGATCGGCGGCCGCCGCCGAGGGTTCAGCGAGGTCCACACCAGGAGCGCGAGGACCAGGGCGAGGAAGAGCGCGATGGCGATCCCCACGAGCCACAGTGTCAGGCCGCCACCCGTCTGCTCCGGTACGGACTCGGTGACCGGTGGCGGTCCCGCGATGGTCTCCGGAACCGCCGAGGTGGCGGGTGCCTTGGTCGTCTTCTCGGGTGCGGCGGAGCTGGACGTGGTCGGTGCGGTGGTGCTGGAGGTGACCGGTGACGGGAGTGGCCGACCCTTCACGAGGTCGTAGACGGGGTAGGGGCCGGACGGATCGAACGGATCCCACGGGGTCGTGTCGGCGAGGTCGAGGTGCTCCTGCCACGTCTGGGTGCCGTCACCGGCGGTGACGTCCAGACCGACGTCGAGCGAGGACGCGTCCTCGGCGAAGGGGACCCACCATGCGGTCGACCCGTCGTTGCGGATGGAGGCGGACGGGGACAGGACGGCGTTCCCGGCCTCCGCCTCGAAGCTCGACCCTTCGGCGTCCCGGGACCAGCGCAGCGTGCTCGGGTTCTCCCCGGGGTCGAGATGGACGACGATCATGGCCGACCCCGGCGGGGGAGTCTGTCCCCAGGGCTTGGAGAAGAAGACGATGAGGAAGGTTCCCCCGGTGCTGGTGTCCTTGACCAGGGCGACGTGATCGACCGTGTACTCCGGTCCGAGCGGTTGCTGGGCCGCCGCCGGGGCCCACCCGGCGAGTGTCACCGAGAGCGCGAGGAGCATGCCGGCCAGCCATCGCATGTCGTCCTCCTCTCGTTCGGCACCGAGGTTCCCCCATTGATAGCACACGGGCCTCCGATCCGGCGGCGCACTCCGTCCGCCCGTTCCATGCCTACCCTCTCCTCATGGCGACCGGCCTCACCGACCTCCACGCCGAGGCCCTGCGGGGTTTCGGCGACCGCGTCGCCGCGGTGCGGCCCCGGGCGTGGGGCCGGCCGACGCCGTGCACGGAGTGGAGCGTTCGCGACGTCGTCGATCACACCGTCGCCGAGAACCTCTGGGTCCCGGACCTCCTCGCCGGGCGCACCGTCGACGAGGTCGGGGACCGCTACGAAGGTGACGTGCTCGGCCTCGACCCTCTGGGCGCGTATCGTGACTCGGCCCGGCGCGCCGCCGAGGCCGCCGCCCGGCCCGGCGTGCTGGAGGCCACCGTGCACTGCTCCTTCGGTGACCTCACCGGGGCGGTGTACCTCGCGCAGCGACTGTTCGATCTCGTCGTCCACGCCTGGGATCTCGCCGCCGGCGCCGGGCTCGACCGGCGCCTCGACGAGGGGTTGGTCTCGATGCTCTTCCCCCTGGTCGACGCCTGGATGTCGCGGTGGCAGGGAAGCGGCATCTTCGCGGCGCCGGTCCCGGTTGCCGAGGGGGTCCCGCTGCAGGACCGTCTCCTCGCCCTGACCGGCCGGGATCCCCGTTTCGGCGAGAGCGACGGTGCCGCGACCCGCTGAGCCGTCACCCCTCCATCGCCGCTCCCCGACCGGCCGTTACGATGACTCCCGGGAGGTACCCATGGGGAAGACGACGGGCGGGGGGCTCCTCGCCGCCATGCTCCGCGCCGAAGGTGTCGATACCGTGTTCGGCATTCCCGACGGCACCTACCTGTCGCTCCTCACCGCCCTCCGCGACGCCGGTGTCCGGATCGTCACCCCGCGACACGAGACGACGGCCGTGCACATGGCGGGAGCGTACGCCCGCCTCACCGGCCGGCTCGGCGTGGCGCTCGCCTCCAACGGGCCCGGCGTGGCGAACGCCCTCCCCGGTGCCACCGTGGAGAACGCCGAGGGGAACCGGGTGCTGCTCCTGACCAGCTCGCGCCGCGTCGGGATCACCGCCCCCGACCGGGGGGGTGCCTACCAGCACTTCGACCAGGTGGCGGCGCTCGGCGCCGTCACCAAGTGGTCGACGGCCGCCACCGCGACGGGGAGGATCCCGGAGCTCCTCCGCCAGGCGCTGCGCCGGTCCTTCTCGGGGCGGCCCGGCGTCGTCCACCTCGACGTTCCCGAGGACGTCCTCGGGGCCAAGACCGACGCCCGGCCCGTCCTCGAACCCGCCCGGTACCGGCGGGTCGGTCCCCTCGTGCCCGATCCGGATGCGGTGGAGCGAACCGCCGAGCTCCTCGCCACGGCCGACCTGCCGGTGCTCCACGCCGGCGGTGGTGTGCTCCACGCCGGGGCCTCGGCGGCGCTCACCCGAGTCGCCGAGCTGCTGCACGCCCCGGTGACGACCTCCTGGAGCGGTCGGGGAGCCGTCGCCGAGACCAACCCGCTGGTGTGGCCGATCACCGCCATCGAGCCGGTCCGGCGTCTTCGTCACGCCGCCGACGTGGTGCTCGTCGTCGGGTCCCGTCTCGGGGAGACCGACTGGTGGGGTCGACCTCCGCAGTGGCGGGCGGAGCAGCGCATCGTCCAGGTCGATGTCGACGACCGGGTCTTCGGGGCGACCCGGCCGGTGGAGGTTGCGGTGGTCGCCGACGCGCGAGTCTTCCTCGAGGCGCTCGCCGCAGCCCTCGAGCACCGGGTCGACGCCGGGGTGCTGGAGCGGCGACGGCGACGCGTCGCCCCGCTGGTCGCCGTGCGGGAGGCCGAGGCCGCGAAGCTGGCGAGGCGTCTCTCGGATGTCACGGCACCCATGGTGACCGCCCACGTGCCGGCGATCTGCCGGGAGCTCTGCGACGACGACGCGATCTTCGTCGTCGACGGGGGGAACACCGCGGTGTGGGCCAACTTCTACCTCCAGGTCCGGGCCCCCAACACGTTCCTGACGACACCCCACTTCGGGATGCTCGGTGCCGGTGTGGGACAGGCCCTGGGGGCCGCGGTGGCCCGCCCCGACCGGCAGGTGTGCTGCATCATCGGCGACGGGGCCTTCGGCATGCACCCCCAGGAGGTGGAGACCGCGGTGCGGAACGGACTCCGGGTCGTGTTCGTCGTGGTGTCCGATCGGCAGTGGGGGATGGTGAAACTCACCCAGTCGATGGCGGCGCGTCCGGTGAAGATGCTCCTCCGTAGGCACCTCGACCCGGAGGAGACGATCAACAGTGACCTGGGCGAGATCGCCTACGACGAGCTGGCCCGGGCCATGGGGGCCCACGGGGAGCGGGTCGCCGATCCCGCCGGACTGCGCACCGCACTGAACCGTGCCCTGGAGGCGAGGTGCTGCGCGGTCGTCCACGTCGACGTGGATCCGACGAAACACCTCTGGGCGCCCGGGTTGCGCCAGTTCAGGAAGATGCATCAGGAACCGGGAGGGGAGTGACGTGTCGGTCGATCAGCTCAGCCTCAACTTCGATCAGTCGAGCCTCGTCGTCCTCAACCTCCTCATCGGGTTGATGATGTTCGGGATGGCCCTGGGCCTCGACGTCGACGACTTCCGGCGCCTGGTGCGGATGCCCCGACCGGCGGCGATCGGCCTGGGAGCGCAGTTCCTCCTGCTCCCCTTCTTCACCTTCCTCCTCACCATCGTCCTCCACCTGCCCCCGTCCATCGAGTTGGGCATGATCCTGGTGGCGGCGTGTCCCGGCGGGAACCTCTCGAACATCATGACGTACCTCGCCGGCGGGAACGCTCCCCTCTCGGTGGGCATGACCGCGGTGTCGACCGCCGCCGCGGTGGTGATGACCCCCCTCAACCTCTCCGTGTGGGGTTCCCTCAACCCGGCGACGGCACCGATCCTGCGCGCCGTCTCGCTGAGCCCGCTCGACCTCTTCCTCACCATCGTCCTCATCCTGGGCATCCCCCTCGCCCTCGGCATGGGATTCGCCCGGTGGCGGCCGCACCTCGCGGCCCGGGCGACCGGTCCGGCCAAGGTCTTCGCCGTCGTCGTGTTCGTGGGGTTCGTGGCGGTGGCCCTGGCGAACAACTGGCAGAACTTCCTCGACTTCATCGGGTTCGTCGCGGTGGTCGTCGCCGTCCACAACGCCCTGGCGTTCGGCATCGGCTTCGCGGCCGCCACCGCCAGCCGGCTGGAGGAGCGGGACCGGCGGGCGGTCACCATCGAGGTGGGTCTGCAGAACTCCGGGCTCGGGCTCATTCTCGTGTTCAACTTCTTCGGGGGAGTGGGCGGCATGGCACTCATCGCCGCGTGGTGGGGGATCTGGCACATCGTCGCCGGTCTCACTCTCGCCGCGGTGTGGTCCCGACGCCCGGTGGCGGTGGCCCGGGAGGCGGCCGCGGCGTGACCCGATCGGTGCTCGTCACCGGCGCTGCCGGCTACCTCGGTGGCCGGCTCGTGGCCTCGCTGGCCGCCGACCCGGGTCCCTCGTTGCGTCGAATCGTCGCCGTCGACGTTCGCCCGCTTCCGGCGATCCCGGGGATCGTGGGAGTGGTCGCCGACGTGCGCGATCCGGCCCTGGCCGACCTCTGCGCCGTGCACCGCGTCGAGGTGGTCGTGCACCTGGCGGCGGTCGTCACCCCGGAGGGACGACCCGATCGCGCGCGGGCCTGGTCGATCGACGTCGGGGGCACCCGCAACGTCCTCGAGGCGTGCGTGGCCGCCGGGGTGCGGAAGGTGATCGTGTCCTCCAGCGGCGCCGCGTACGGGTACCACGCCGACGCGCCGGCCTGGCTCGAGGAGGACCACCCGCTGCGGGGCAATCCGGAGTTCGCCTACGCCGACCACAAGCGACAGGTCGAGGAGATGCTCGCCGCCTGGCGCCGGGACCATCCGGAGCTCACCCAGCTCGTGTTTCGGCCGGGAACCATCCTGGGACGGGAGACCCGCAACCAGATCACCGCACTGTTCGACCGGCCCTTCGTGGTGGGGGTCGCCGGGGCGGAGACGCCGTTCGTCCTCGTCTGGGACGAGGACGTCGTCGCCTGCCTGCGGAGGGGTATCTTCACCGACGCCGCCGGCGTCTACAACCTCGCCGGCGACGGCACCCTCACCCTTCGGGAGATGGCTCGCCGGATGGGCAAACCGTACCTTCCCGTCCCGGCCCCACTCCTGCGGGGTGTCCTCGCGGCGCTCGGCCGTGTCGGCCTGACCCGCCATGGTCCCGAGCAGGTCGACTTCCTCCGTTACCGCCCGGTGCTGGCGAACCGCCGGCTCAAGGAGGAGTTCGGCTACGTCCCGGCGAAGACCACCTCCGAGGTCTTCGACGTCTTCCTGGAGGGGCGTCGTGGCGCGCCGTGAGCTGCGGGGAACGGTCGTGGTGGTCACCGGCGCCGCCGGGGGGCTACGAACGGCTCATGACGAGGTCGTTGCGCGACGAGCCGTCCTCCTGATCTCCCCGCGGCCTGCACCCGGTGCTCCGACGTGGTGGAATCGGGGTGAGGCGGCTCCGCGACGGCGAGCCGCGACGGGAGAGGACCTGCCATGCGTGCCATCGTCTACCACGGCCCCCACGACCTCCGTCTCGAGGAGGTGCCGGACCCCGTCATCGTGGACCCCGGCGACGTCCTCCTCGCCACCCGGGCCACGTCCATGTGCGGATCGGACCTCTACCTCTACCAGGGGGAGATGCCGGATCTCGCGCTCCCGGGAGCGACGATCCTCGGCCACGAGATCGCCGGCGACGTCGTCGCGGTGGGCTCCGAGGTGAGCCGCTTCCGTCCCGGCGACCGGGTCACGTTCCCGTTCTCGGTGAGCTGCGGGACGTGTCGGGCGTGCTCCCTGGGACTGACCGGTCACTGCACGACCTCGGGGAAGGCGATCTACGGGTTTCGGGGGCTCGCCGGGAGTCACGCCGAGTACGTGCGGGTGCCTCTCGCCGACGGGCACCTCCGACACGTCCCCGACGACGTCGGGGACGACGCGGCGATCCTGCTGTCCTGCAACCTCCCCGCGGCCCTCATCGTGGTCGACGCCGCCGCCGTGCGACCCGACGACGTGGTGGCGCTCGTCGGGGCCGGCCCCACCGGCCTGTTGGCGTTGCAGCTCCTCACGGCGCGCACGCGGCGTCCCCCGCTCGTCCTCGACCGGGTGCCGTACCGTCTGGAGCGGGCCGCCGAGCTGGGCGGGGAACCGGTGAACGTCTCCGTCGATCCGGTGGCAGAGATCGTCGACGCGGCGACCGGAGGCCTGGGTGTCGACGTCGTCGTGGAGTTCGCCGGCCGCGGCGACGCCTTCGACCTCGCCACCTCCATCCTCCGGCCGGGCGGGGTGCTCGCCGGCGGCGGGGTGTATCGGGTGGAGACGGCCCATCCGACCTCCCTCGCCCTGCTCTTCGCCAACGATCTCCAGCTCCGTCTCAACGGTCTCGCCAACGTCCTGCCGGTGATGGAGCGGGCCGCCCGTCTCGTCGCGGAGGGGGCCGTGGATCCGGGGACGGTCCTCTCGCATCGGGTGGGGCTCGCCGACGTGCCCGTCGCCGCCGAGGCCTTCAGCCGTCGCGAGCGGGGATTCCACAAGATGCTCGTGCGGGTCTGAGCGTTCGGCGGAGGAGCGGGTCGCCGCGGAGGAGGGAGGTTCCATGGGTCGGCGCATGGCGGCGGGACCGTCCCTGGCCGCCTTCGTGGCCTCGATGCTGTTCGTCTCCGGGTGCGCCTCGGTGTCCACGGGCCGCACGACGGCCGCCGTTCCGGCGGTCACGACCGTCGCCCGGACGAGCGCGCCGCCGGCTGCGACGCCGCCGGCTGCGACGACCTCGGCTCCAACGACGACCCGGGGGAGGGAGGCGGCTCCGCTCCCGACGGCGGGCCCCTCCCCGCTGCCACCGGCCGACCTCGACGTCTGGCCGGCCCATCGGGGAGGTGTCGCCTGCGACGCCGCGGACGCCCGACCCTCGGCGGCGCCGATCCGCTACGTCGCCCCCGACGGATCCGATGCGGCGTCGGGAGACACGCCGGCCACGGCATCGAGGACGATCGCCCGGGCGCTCTGCGACCTCGGTCCCGGTCAGGAGGTCCGGATCCTCCCGGGCGTGTACCGGGAGTCGGTGCTCCTCACCGGGTTTCGGTTCGCCGAACCGGTGACGATCCGGGGTGTCGTCGACGAGGACGGGAGCCTCCCCGTGCTCACCGGCGGCGGGGAGCTCACGATGGGCATCGCCCTCGTCGAGTCGTCGGGCTTTCGTCTCGAGGGTCTCGAGTTCCGCGAGTACACCGACGAGGGTCTCCTCGTGGCCCTCTCCGACGACGTGCAGGTTCGGAACGGTCGGTTCGTCGGGAACGGCTTCGCCAGCATCGAGCCGGACTTCGACGGGGAGGGGTTCGGTCTCGCCGCGGTCGACGTGACCCGTCTCGTGGTCGAGGGCAACGAGGTCGCCGGAAACGGGCCTTCGCCGGAGCGCCGGGCCCGGTACCTGCTGGGGACCGGCATCGACCTCTTCGGCGTGGAGGACGCGGCGATTCGCGGCAACCGCGTCCACGACACGATCGGCGGGGGCATCCTCGTCGAGGACTCGGTGAGGGTCCTCGTGGCCGGCAACGCCGTCACCGACAACGAGCTCGACGCCAACGGCGACTACTGGGACGGCGGCATCTGGGTCGATGGCGGCCACGACGTCACCCTGCGCGAGAACACGATCGCCCGGAACCACGGGCCGGGGATCGAACTGAGCGACGAGGACCGCCAGTCCCCCACCGGGTACCTGGTGACCGGCAACGTCGTCCGTGACAACCTCTGGGGGGTCTTCATCTGGAACTTCGGGACGTGCCCGTGGCCGTCGCCCGACGTCGTCGCCGTGGAGGGCAACGTGTTCTCCGGGAACGTCCGGGGCGACGTGTGGTGCCGGACCGAGGGGTGAGCGGAGGGGCGGGCCGGACCCTCAGCTCGCCGGGCCCCAGCTCAGCGACGCCTCGTCGTAGTCGCCGTAGGGCGTGATGGAGATGAAGACCTCCGCCTCGTCGCTCGAGGCGATGAGGATCGCGCTGCGGTCCCCTCCGCTGTCGGTGACCGTCTTCTGCGTCTCGAAGCCGTGGGAGTCGAGGAACCCCTCGTAGAGGCTCACGGCGTCGTCGAACCCCTCCGGGGGGAACTGGACGGTGACGAGGTAGGCCATCCCGTCCGGGCTCTCGCTCGTCGTGACGAAGGTGACCGTGGCCTTGTCGGGGAGGGGCAGGGGGAAGTCGGCGGGGAGGTCGGTGCCGCCGATGTTGACCGTCACGTCGTTGCCCGAGGCGTCGGTGCCGCTCACGCTGATGCCGTTGTCCTTGATGTCGACGGTACCGCCGGTCTCTTCGCTGAGTGCCTTCTCGGTCACCTTCTCCGCCACCTTGTCGGCGACCCTCGAGCAAGCCCCCAGCAGCAGAGCGAGCACCAGGAGCGGCAGCACGAGTCCCCACCTCTTCGCCATGTTCGTTCCTCTCGTCGCGTCCGATCGCTCGTAGTTTGCCTCATCGAGTGGGGGAGCCGCAACCCCCGGAGCGTCGACCCCGCCGTGACGCGGGGTCGGGGACCTCGGACTCCCGGCGCCGTCGGCGGGGGGTGCGGAGCGCCCCGAGGAGGCGCTTGGTGGCGGCGAGATGGGAGCGAAGCAGGGCCTGCCGTCTCGCTTCGGGCGAGTCGGGCCCGGCGTCGGCGGCCCGCCGCTCGAGGCTCCGGAGCGCGGCCCGGGTGGCGAGGAGGTGGCGGCGGAGCCGGTCGACCACGACGCGGTCCCGGTCGGGTTCCGCATCGTCGTCGACGAGACCCAGGGCCCGCATTCCGGCGTGGAGGTCGGTGACGATCCGTCGGCGTCGCGCCGCGGCGGCCTCGCCGATGAGTCGGGTGATGGCCGGGTCCCCGGGGAGTTCCCATCCGGCCGACTCCTCCGGCGCGGGCGGTTCGCCGGCGGTCCCCGTCGTCGTGGTGACGGGCGCCGCGTGGAGCCCGGAGACGGTCCAGGCCACGTCCCCGCCCGCGGGGGTGGGCGTGCCGAAGTACTCCGCGGCGACGTGTTCCACCAGGGCGGTGTACGTCTCGGGACCGGAGGGGCTCGGGGGCGAGCTCCTCGTGTCTCGTTGCCGCATGGCGCTCCTTTCGCGGCGCGTCGCCGGTCCTCGTTGTAGCACACCGGGTCGCACCGCCTCCATCGTGCGGCGGGAGCGAAGGACGCGGAACGGGAAAAACCGATTCGTCGGGGGTCTTGTCTTCGACCGCCGGCTTCGTAGGGTGGGAGGGGAGATGCGGGGGGAGCGGCTCCTGACCACGGTCATCGTTCTGGCGCTCGCCGCCGTGGGCTGTGGGCCCTCGGGGGCGGTGCCGGCGACGGTTCCCTCCTCGGTGGTCTCGACGGCGACGCCGGACACCGCGACTCCTCCGCTGCCCACGACGACGTCGAGCACGACGGTGGCCGTTCCCTCGTCGGTGCCGGCGACGACGGATCGCCGGGCGGAGATCCAGGCCATCTTCGAGGACCTCGAGCGCCGTCGCCTCGATGCCCTCTATCGGGGCGACCGGGAGGCGTTCGCCGCCCTCTTCGCGAACGAGCGGTACCTGGAGGAGAACCTCAAGCACTGGGACGAACTGAGTGGGGGCTTTGCATCGGCACCCGACGGCGCTGTGATTCAGGTTCGAGAGGTCTTCTTCGACGGTCCAGACTGCATAGCGGTCGATCTCTTCACCGACTTTCGGTCCTTTCTCGGTCCCGGCACGGTGGGTCATGGCGATGTCGTCGTGCAACGTACGAATGGGGTCTGGGGATATGCATGGTCTGGAGAAGGGTGGAGATGCATAGGACCGCATCCTTTCTCCTAGCTGTTGCGCTTGCCAGTGCCCTCGTGGGCGTCGGCGTCGCGATCGCGGCGGACAGGTGTGAATTCAACGCCATGGAGCATCGTCTCGATTGCTCCGCTTCGGGACAGACCACCGAGCACCCCGGTCCGGAACGCTCGCCCCTGC
>CAZPAV010000018.1:0-38491 GCA_964584755.1 uncultured Acidimicrobiaceae bacterium | reverse complement strand
TGCTCCGCTTCGGGACAGACCACCGAGCACCCCGGTCCGGAACGCTCGCCCCTGCGCTACGTCTACGTGACCACCATGCCCGGGGTCGGAGACTGCTACTACGCGTCCCGACGGCCCGGCGGCGTCGACACCTGGGACCCGGCGAACGACCCGACGACGATCGACATCCTCACCCACCTGCCCCGCTGTCCCGCCGCCGACCCGCGCACCCGTGCCTGGGCGATCTTCCGCTCCTTCCCGCTCGCCGCCCCGGAGCCCTCCTTCGAACCGCCGGGGACGGGTGTCGCCGGGCTCCCCGTCTACCTCACGGCCCGGGTGGCCGACCCGCTTCGGCACGAGGAGGTGCTGCCCGACGGCAGGGTCCTGCGCGTCGAGGCCACCGTCGTCGGGCTCGACGTCGACTGGGGGGACGGATCCACCGGTCGGTTCCGTCCGGGAGCCGCCCGGCCGTTCCCCGACGGCGGCGTCACCCACCCGTTCCGGTACCGCACCTGCGCGCCCGAGGAGCGGGGCGTCGTCGGCGGGGGTCCGTGCCATCCCACCCTGGCCGCCTACCGGATCGCCGCCACGTGGGTCTGGGAGGGTCGGTACCGGATCGGCGGCCCCTGGATCCCGCTCGGGAGTCTGCGACGGACCACCGTGCGCTCCTACCCCGTCGACGAGGTGCAGGGGGTCCTCCAGCCCTGAGCCCGTCACGGCGGGCGACGGGCGCCCGCGGGCGTCCCACGGGGGAACCGCGACCCGTGGGGCCGCGCAGGGGGCGTATCCCGGTAGCGTGTCCGCCGTGCGGTACCTCGTCGCGGTCCTCGTCGGCATCATCCTCGCCTCCCTGCTCCACGCCGCGCCGGCGGTCGCCGTGGGCGGCGAGGGCGAGGCGTGGCCGTCGTTCAACGAGTCCGAAGCATGCGGCGCCAGCTACGTGCGCACCCCGACGTTCCCTCGGCGGGGCCGCATCTCCGCGAACACCGTCCTCCGCGGTCCCTTCGCGGCCATGTTCGGAAGGACGGTGAGCCAGGTCGCGGCCCACCTCGTCGACTGGCGCGTCCCCGGAACACGGGCCGTGGTGCGGGTTCACGAGCGGGTCCTGCCCGCGCTCGAGCAGGTTGCCGAGACGATCGCCGCACAGGCCGGAGACGGATCCGGGTACTCCGTCGATCCGGCCCAGACCTCGGGCGCCTCGGCGCGTACCCTCGTCGGGGGCGACCGTGTCTCGCGGCACACGTTCGGTGCCGCGATCGACATCAACGCGGACCGCAACCCGTACCGGACCGACAACCGCCTGGTCACCGACCTCCCCCGCTCGTGGATCGACGCCTTCACCGCGGCCGGGTTCTGCTGGGGTGGCGACTGGCTGGGGACGAAGGACGCCATGCACTTCTCGTGGCAGGGACCTGCGTTCACCCCGGGTGCGACGCTTCCCGAGGCCTTCCCGCCCCTCACCGGCCTCGCCCCGTTTCGAGCACCCGTCGCGACGGTGCCGGTGGTCCCCCAGGCGCTCCCGGGAACGTTCGCCACGTTCCTCGCCGACGCGGACGGGGACGGGGTGGTCGACGTCGTCCGTGTGGCCCGCCGCGGGAAGGACCTCGTCCTCGACGTCTCCACCGCGACGCGACGGTACGGCGCCTGTTCGCTGCGGCGCTCGGTCGTGGTCGACGCGCCCCGACCCGGTCGGGACCTCGTGGGTCTCGGCCTCGGCGACTGGGACGGTCGGGGAGGTGCGGACCTCTGGGAGGCCGTCGACGTCGCGGGGCGGCTGCGGCTGACGGTGCGGTGGGCCTGGGGGGAGTACGCCGCCGAGACGACGGCGACGACGGCGATCCCGACCCCTCCGGCGGGGTCGTGGCTCTCCACCGCCGACTTCGACGGCGACGGCCGACTCGACCTGTTCATCGTCACCGGCGGCCGGATCCAGGTGTGGGCGGTCGATCCCTGGAGCGGGGAGAGTCGGCGACTCTTCGCCGGCGTCTCCCCGGTGGCGGAGTCGGGGACGCTCATGCTCGCCGATCGGGACGGCGACGGCCGTCCCGATCTGTGGAGTCTGGCGCACGGCGTACTGCGGATCGCCCTCGCGGCCGCCGGGTACCGGACGACGCTCTCGGTCGACGAGCCGTCCGACCTGCCGGCCGCGATCGTCGACGCCGCAGCCGGCGACTACGACGGGGACGGCCGCCCCGACCTCGCGGTCTTCGATGGCGAGAGGGCGCGCGTCTGGATCGGGAACACGGCCCTGCCCGACGGGGCGCCGCCCGATGCGTGGTTCACCGCCACGACGCCCGACTGCGGCCCCGGGGAGGTGCCCTGGGACGAGGAGGGCGTCCGGTGGGAGACGAGCCGCGACGTCTCCCACGGAGCGGTGGCGTGGCTGCGGCGGTTCGGCTTCGCCGCCGGGTGTGATCCCGCCGGGGCCGGTCCGGCATGCCCCCCACGGGTCGTCGACAACGGCGAGCTCGTGGCGTTCGTCGCCTGGATCCTCGACCTCGAGCCGGGGCCCGGTCGAGGGTTCTCCGCGGCCGGTGCGGCCGCGGCGGCGGCCGGGTTCCCGGTGCCGTGTCCGCAGGGGGACGAGGCCTGTTGGTCCCGACCCGTGTCGCGCGCCGAGATCGCGTACCGGCTGGGTTCGTTCCTGGCGGCACGCTCGGGGCGGGTCCCGGCTCCCCACCGATGGGTCTATCCCCGCCCGGTCCCCTCCGGCACCTCGGCGCGACCCGTCTGATCCCGGCCCTCCCCGTCACGGCGCGCCCGCACCCACCGGCGGATCGCGAGCTGTGCGACGACGTCGTCCTCGTTGTAGGCGAGGATGCGCTCGCGCTGGTCGGCGGCGCCGGCGAGCGCCGCCGCGTACCACAGCTCCGACTGGGCGCCGCCGGGATCGGCGTCCCGCCACCTGAACCCGCAGAGCGGGGCGACGACCTTGAGCGAGTAGCCGTCGGGGGAGACGAAATGCTCCTTCGTCCAGCGCCAGAGATCGCAGGCGAACCGGTCGAACCAGGCGTCGACGTCGGGGGCCGACCGGAGGCGGAGGCCGTGCCGGGCGGCGGCGCCGCGTAGCATCCTGCGCTCGTACCCGGTCCAGTGGTAGACGACGGCGTCGCCGCCGGCCAGCTCGTCGAAGGCGGCGAACAGTTCCCGGACCACCTCCCGTTCCCCCGCCGGCGTGCCGGTCCAGTCGGCGATGGGGCGGTACGTGGTGCCGGCGTCGCTGGTGGTGAGGAGGCCGGCCAGGTAGATCGTGCCGTGGTACGTCTCGAGGTCGAGGTCGACCTCGGTCGTGACGGACGCGAAGTCGGGTACGGCGCGCCGGCGGGGCAGCAGCGTCCCGGCCTGGCGGGCTCGAGCCTCGAGGACGGCCTCGTGGGGAATCCTCGTTCCTCCGAGCCGGGTCCCGGGCCGGAGGTCGGCGAGCCGGGTGGTGGTGTCGATGCCGGCGGCGACGAGCCGGGCGGCGATCCGCGGCGTGACGTGGGGGAGGAGCGAGACGTCGTCGCGGGTCTCGAGGTGGTGACGGCACGGACCGCGCCAGGGGCAGTCGCGACACTCCCGTCGCCAGAGGGGAGGGACGAGGGGGTGCTCCGGGTGGGTCCGGCCGTGGGCGAGCGTCCGCACCGCCTCGGCGAGGGCGGTGTCGGCGCGCGCCAGCGGCGAAGGATCTCCCCGGGTGAGATCCACCCAGGCGCAGCGCGGGCCCGGATCGGTTCCGATCACGCCACCCACCGGGGCGTCGGAGGCGACGCCGTGGTCCTCGAGGAGGCGCCGGTAGTGGGCGATCTGGACGAGGTCGCGGCTGCGGGCGGGGAGGAAGCATCCGGTGCCGTCGCACCTCCACAGATCCGGGAGGTGGGAGAGGCGGGCCGGGAGGCCGTCCTCATCGAGGACCCGGTGCCACTTGACCTCCACGGGGGCGTAGCCGCCGTCGAGGCGGACGAGGAGATCGGGCTCCCCGACGGCGTTCCGATCCGGTGAGACCAGGCGTCCACCGAGGACGAGGCGGGCGCCGGCGGCGAGGGCGACGAGGGTGAGCCGCTCGCGCCGTGACCGCGACAGGTCCTCGGGCAGGAGAATGGCCACGGCGTCGGGTACCTGCTCGGCGTCGCGGAGCGCGGCGGCGTCGACGCCGTCGAGGAGGATCGCCAGCACCTCCGCCTCCCAGCGTCGACCGGCGGCGATGCGGTCGGCCGCGACGGGATCGACGACCGTGTCCGCCGCGGTGAATCGGTCGTGGTGGAGGCGGGTCAGGCAGCGTCCCAGCTCGCCCCCTCCGACGAGATCGACGACGGTGCGCGGGTCGGTCATGGGAGCATCTTCGCGCCCGGCGACGACGAGTTCGTCCCAGCCGGCCCGGCGTCCCGCCTCACGCGACGCCGGCGACCCGTCCGGGCACGCGGCCGGAGCGGAGGCCGTCCAGGGTGTACACGGCGAGCGCGATCCACACGAGGAGGAAGCCGAAGAGGTCGGCTCCGGTCATCGCCTCCCCGTAGAGGGCGATGCCGAGGACGAGTTGGAGCGACGGCGCCAGGTACTGGAGGATGCCGACGGTCGCCAGGGGAATCCGCTGTGCCCCCGCCCCGAAGAGGACGAGCGGCACGACGGTGACGACCCCCGCGGTGAGGAGGAGGAGGGTCGTGGTCGCATCCCGGCCGAAGGCGCCCACCCCGTCGGCGGCCCGTGACCCCAGGTACAGCGCCGCCGGGATCGCCAGGACCGCGGCCTCGCCGAGGAGGCCCTCCATGGGTGGCGCGGCGCCCTCCCGCTTCTTGAGGAGCCCGTAGAAGCCGAAGGAGAACGCCAGCGAGAGCGCGATCCAGGGGAGGACGCCCACCATGATCGTCATCCCCACGACGCCCACCGTGGCGATCCCGACGGCCACCCACTGCAAGGGGCGGAGGCGCTCCTGGAGGACGAGGACGCCCAACGCCACCGACACGAGCGGGTTGATGAAGTACCCGAGACTCGCGTCCACGATGTGTCCGTTCGTGACCGCCCACACGTACACGCCCCAGTTGACCGCGAGGAGGAGTCCGGAGGCGACGGCGAGGACGCGGGTGCGGGTGCGGGAGAAGTCGATCAGGAGGCTGCGCCAGCGTCCCCGCAGCGCGAGGACCACGACGAGCACGGGGATCGACCAGACGATGCGGTGCGCGAGCAGCTCGAGCGCGGGAACGTCCCGGAACGCCTTCCAGAAGATCGGCATGACGCCCCACAGCGTGTAGGCCGCCACCGCGTACCCGATGCCCCGGCGGTGTTCCATCGGGCCAGTGTGGCGGCGTCCCGGGCGTACGACAAGACCGGGGGCGCCCCCGGCGCCCGCACCCCTCAGCGGTTGGCGGCGATGCGCGTGGGCTCCACGACGATCGTCACCCGCACCATCCCGGGTGTGAGCCAGGGGTACTTGGGTTGCCCCAGGTACTTCTGGGCGAGGCGGTCGATCACCTCGATGCCGTCGGAGGTGCGCATCTCGACGACGCGGCCCTGGATCGCCCAGTTGCGATACGGGTCCTCCTTGGGGCTGATCGAGATCGCGACCCGGGGGTCGTTCCTCAGGTTGCGGTACTTGCGGCGACCCTTGGCGGTGTTGAAGACGATGTGCTCGCCGTCGTGGTCGATCCACATCGCCGTGGTGTGAGGCCACCCATCCGGGTCGAGGGTGGTCAGGTGGGCGAAGGCCCCGCTTTCGATGGCGGATCGCAGGTCGGCGTCGAGCGGCATGATCACCACCTCTCCCTCCTCGTGGACGTCGCCGGTCGGTGGCACGGCGTGACGTGGGGAGCGTACCGCGGTCGTCGACGTGCCCGGCCGCGGGGGCCGTAGGCTGACGGCGTGAAGATCGGGTTCGTGCTCGGCACCGCGGATCGACCCGAGGAGGGTCCCGGTTCCGCGCCCCGTTGGGAACGGCTCGCTCGGACCGCGCGATGGGCGGAGGCCGCCGGCTTCGCCTCGGTGTGGGTGTACGACCATCTCCTCTACCGGGGACGGTCGGGAAGCGGGACCCGGGGGATCTGGGAGGCGGGCACCATCCTCGCCGCCCTCGCGGCGATCACCGAGCGGGTCGAGCTGGGCCCGCTCGTCGCCTGCACCCTGTTCCGGTCTCCGGCGTTCCTCGCCAAGATCGCGCACACGCTCGACGAGGTGAGCGGGGGTCGGCTCGTGCTCGGCGTCGGAGCCTGCTCCGGCGACGACGAGCTCGCCGCCTTCGGCTTTCCTCGGGATCACCGCGTGGCGCGCTTCGCCGAGGCGCTCACCGTCCTCGTGCCGTTGCTCCGGGAGGGTCGCGCCCACCACGAGGGCCGGTTCCAGCGGGTGGACCGCTGCGAGATCCTTCCGCGAGGACCGCGACCTGGCGGGCCGCCGCTGCTGGTCGGGGCGGTGGGACCGCGCATGATGCGCCTCGCCGCCCGGTGGGCGGACGGCTGGAACGGTGGGTACTTCGGCGCACCGGAGACGGCGGACGCCGCGCGCTCCGCCCTCCTCCAGGCCTGCGAGGAGGTCGGACGCGATCCGGCGACCCTCGAGAGGACCGGCGTCGTGGCGGTGCACGATCCCGACCGGGCGCCGACCCCGACGGGGATCGGGGTCGCCCCGCTCGTGGGGGAGCCGCCGGCGCTCGCCGAGGCCTTCGCCGGATACGCCGCGGCCGGGTTCTCCCACCTCATGATCCAGGCCTTCCCTCCCGACCGGGCCACCGGAGAGCGGGTGGCGGCCGCGCGGCACCTGTTTGACGAAATGTAAAGAACCGGGGGAGAATGACGGCGTGGCCGTTCCCGTGACCTTCGACCTCAACGGCGCCACCGTCACGGTGCGCGCCGAGCACCCGCACCTCCTCGCCGCCCTGCGCGAGGAGCTGGGGATCACCTCGGCGAAGGACGGGTGCGCCCCCTCGGGGCAGTGCGGCTGCTGTACCGTGCTCGTCGACGGCAAGGCGCGGGTGAGCTGCCAGCTCCCGGTGGCGGACGTCGCCGGGCGGGAGGTCGTGACCCTGGAGGGGTTCGACCCGGCGGAACGGGACCGCTTCGCCCGGGCCTTCGCGCTCACCGGTGCCCTCCAATGCGGGTTCTGCACCCCGGGGATCGTCGTACGGGCGAAGGCGCTCATCGATCGCAAGGGTGCCGATCTCGACCGTGCCACGATCGCAGGGCGTCTCGGTGCCCACCTCTGTCGGTGCACGGGGTACACGAAGATCATCGAGGCAGTGACGCTGGTGGCGTCGGGGGAGCCGATCCCGGCTCCGGACCTCCCCGGCGGGATCGGGAAGCGCGGCGCCAAGTACGAGGCGGGTGCCCTCGCCCTCGGCGACCGCGCCTTCGTCGACGACCTCCGGGTCTCCGGGATGCTGCACGCCGCGCTTCGCCTCACCGACCACGCCCGAGCCGACGTGCTCTCGATCGACCCCGCGCCCGCCGCGGCGGTGCCGGGGGTGGTGGCCGTCCTCACCGCCGCCGACGTCCCCGGCGCCCTCCGGGTGGGGCTCATCCACCGGGACTGGCCGGTGATGATCCCCGAGGGCGGCCGCACCTCCTACCTGGGAGACGTGCTCGCGGTCGTCGTCGCCGAGTCGGTGACGATCGCGCGACGCGCCGCGGCGCTCGTCGCGATCGAGTACCGCGTGCACCCGCCGATCACCGATCCCGAGGTCGCCCTCGCCACAGCGGAGGACGCCGTCTGGGGGCTCGAGGGGAACCTCCTCTCCCGCTCCGCCTACGCGCGCGGTGACGTCGAGGCGGCGCTCGCCGCCGCGACGCACGTCGTGCGGGAGACGTTCCGGACCCAACGGGTGGAACACGCCTTCCTCGAGCCCGAGTCGACCCTCGCGGTCCCCGGCGACGACGGCACCCTCCACGTCTACAGCGGCGGGCAGGGCGTCTGGGACGACCGCGACCAGATCGCGGCCGTCCTCGACGTGGACCCCGAGCGCGTCATCGTGGAGCTCGTCTCCAACGGGGGAGCCTTCGGCGGGAAGGAGGACCTCTCGAACCAGGCGCACGCCGCCCTGGCCGCCATGCTCACCGGAAGGCCCGTCAAGTGCACCCTCACCCGCGAGCAGTCCTTCCGCCTCCACGGCAAGCGCCATCCCGTCCGCATCGAGATGGAGGCGGGCTGCGATGCCGAGGGTCGCCTCACCGCGGTGCGGGCACGGCTCCTGGGGGACTCCGGCCCGTACGCCTCGGTGGGGATGAAGGTCCTGGAACGAGCCGCGGGGCACGTCACCGGCCCCTATCGCGTGCCCGCGGTGGACGTCGAGGCCCTGGCGGTACGGACGAACAACCCGGTCTGCGGGGCGTTCCGCGGCTTCGGGGCGAATCAGGCGCAGTTCGCGATGGAGGGCGTCGTCGACCGTCTCGCCGAGCGCGTCGGGATCGACGGCTGGGAGATGCGCCGGCGCAACGTCGTGCGACCCGGCGACGAGTGGGGTCCGGGACAGATCATGGACGCCGGCGCCGACGGCGCACTGCGCTGCCTGGAGGCGGTGCGGCCCCACTACGCGGCGGCACGCGAGGCGGGCAGGGCGGTCGGTCTCGGCCTGGCCCTGAAGAACTCGGGCCTCGGGAACGGGTTCCGGGAGGTCGCCCGGGCGGTCGTCCGGCTCGAGGAGGACGGAACCGTGGAGGTTCGCCACTGCTGGACGGAGATGGGGCAGGGTGTGCACACCGTCGCCCTGCAGGTCGCCGCCGAGGAACTCGGCGTGGACCCGAGCCGGATCCGGGTGGTGGTCGACACCACACGCGAGCTCGGGGCCGGCCAGACCACCGGATCGCGGGGAACGCTCATGGTCGCCGGGGCGGTGGCGGACGCCTGCCGGACGGCGCTCCGGGAGGGCCGGCCGCCGGGCGTGGATCATCACGGCGAGTACGTCGTCGACTGGACCGACAGCCTCGAGTCGGGCGTGGACCACCCACTCATCCACGCCGCGTTCGGGTACGCCGCGCAGGTGGTGATCTGCGACCCGGTCACCGGGGAGGTCGAGCGGGTGGTCGCCGCCCACGACGTCGGTCGGGTGATGAATCCCCTCCTCTGCGAGGGACAGATCGAGGGTGCGGTCCACATGGGGCTCGGCTACGCCCTGACCGAGGAGTTCCCCACCGACGCGGAGGGCCGGCCGACGAAGACGACCCTGCGGAGCCTCGGCATCCTCCGGGCGAAGGACATGCCCCAGGTGGAGGTGGTCCTCGTGGAGGTGCCGCAGCCCCGCGCTCCGTACGGGGTGAAGGGGGTGGGGGAGATCGGTCTCGTCCCCACCGCCGGGGCCGTCGCCGCCGCGCTCCACGAGGTCGACGGCCGCTGGCGCACCCGTCTCCCCATGCTCGTCCACGAGCCGGTGACCCGGTGACGGTCGGGTGCCACGTCGCGCCGGGACCACGGCGATCGACGGCGTGTCGAGCCGCCCGAAGGACGCTCCGATGAGCGCCGTCACGCCCGGACTCGTCTGCACCCACCACCATCTGTACTCCACGCTGGCCCGGGGCATGCCGGCCCCGCCGCAGACGCCGCGCTCCTTCCGAGAGATCCTCGAGCAGGTGTGGTGGCGGCTCGACGCGGCGCTCGACCTCGAGATGATCCGGTGGTCGGCCATGCTCGGAGCCCTCGAGGCGCTCGAGCGGGGGACGACGGCCATCATCGACCACCACGCCTCCCCGAACGCCATCGAGGGCTCGCTGACGGTCGTCGCCGAGGCGTGCGCCGCGGTCGGGGTGCGGGTGGCCTGCGCCTACGAGGTGACCGACCGGCACGGGCGGGACGGGGCCCGGGCCGGGCTCGCCGAGAACGAGCGGTACCTCCGCGGAGGCGGTCGAGGATGGGTGGGGGCGCACGCCTGCTTCACGCTCTCGGAGGAGACCCTGGAGGAGGTGTGCGGGCTGGCCGGCGACCTCGGCGTCGGCGTGCACATCCACGTCGCCGAGGGACCGGAGGACCGTGACGCCGGGCGGCGGCTCGAAGGACGTGCCGACGATGGATGGCTGCTCGCCCACTGCGTCCATCTCGATCGTCCGCTGGCGGGGACCGTCCTCCACAACCCGGAGTCGAACATGAACAACGCCGTCGGCTACGCCCGGCCCACCCGCTTCCCCAACCGGGTGACGCTCGGCACCGACGGGATCGGTGGCGACATGCTCGGTGCGTTCCGGGCCGCGTACCTCCGGCTCCGGGAGACGGACGTGACCGCCTCCCCGGACACGCCGTGGGCGTGGCTGGAGGCCGGCTGGGACCTCTTCCCCGAGGCCCGCGACGACCGGGTGACCTGGTCGTACTCGCCGATGGACCCCTGGCATCTCGCCTTCACCCCGGGGGTGCGGCCCCTCGAGGTCCTCGTCGACGGCGAGGTCGTCCTCAGGGACGGACGCCCCACCCGCGTGGACCCCGACGAGGTGCGCGCCAAGGCCCGGGAGCAGGCGATGCGGCTCCACCGACGACTCTGAAGGAGGGACCGTGCCCGACACCACCGCCGGCGCACCGCCGCTCACCCCGCTGTCCCTCCGGGTCCTCCTCGGCCGGATCGCCCGGGAGTGGGAGACCCGGAGACGGATCTTCGACCTGCCCACCGGGAGGTTCTGGGCACCGGAGGGAGACGTCGATCTCGGGTTCACCTTCCTGGGGAGACCGGCGGCCACCCCCATCGGCCCCGCCGCCGGTCCCCACACCCAGATGGCGCAGAACATCGTCCTCGCCTGGCTGGGGGGCGCCCGGCTCTTCGAGCTGAAGACGGTGCAGGTGCTCGACGACCTCGAGATCCATCGCCCCTGCATCGACATGGAGACCGTCGGGTACAACATCGAGTGGAGCCAGGAGCTGCGGATTCCCCGGTCGCTGGAGGAGTACGTCAAGGCGTGGATGATCATCGCGATCCTGCGCCACTGGGGGCCGCTGGTCCCCCACCTCGGGGGGGACCCGGGCCCGCACGTCTTCGACATGTCGGTGGGGTACGACCTGGCGGGCATCTCCGGGGAGAAGGTGAGCGGCTTCATCGCCGCCATGCAGGACGCGGGCGCGATCATCGACCGGCTCCGTCGTGACCTCCCCGAGCCCTTCACCGCGCTCGCCGACCTCGACTTCCCCACGCGCATCGCCGACACGGTCACCCTCTCGACCTTCCACGGCTGTCCTCCGGACGAGATCGAGGCCATCACCCGTCATCTCATGGACCGGTTCGACCTCGACGTGATCGTGAAGCTGAACCCGACCCTCCTCGGCCAGGAGCGGGTCGACGCCATCCTCCACGACGTGCTCGGGTACGAGGAGGTGGAGCTCCTGCCGGAGGCGTTCGCCGCCGACCTCCACATGGAACGCGCCCTGGACCTCATCGGGGGATTGCGCGACCATGCCCGGGAGCGGGGACGGCGCTTCGGCATCAAGCTGACGAACACCCTGGTGGTGGCGAACCACAAGGGTTGGCTGCCCGACGATCCCATGTACCTCTCGGGTCCCCCGCTGCACGTCGTCGCCGCCACGCTCCTGCGCGAGCTGGCCCGTCGACTTCCCGGGGTGTTCCGGCTCCCCGGCCACGGCGGAGACGTGCAGGTGAGCTTCTCGGCGGGCGTGACCCGGGAGAACCTCGCCGACACGCTCGCCATGGGCGTGGCCCCGGCGACGGTGTGCACCGACCTGCTGAAGCCCGGTGGGTACGGGCGCCTCGCCCCCATGCTGAGGACCCTCGCCGGCGAGCTGCGCGCCGTGGGGGCGAGGGACCTCGAGGAGTGGCGCCGCCATCGCCACGAGGCGAGCCGGGCCGCCGGGTACGAGGACGCCATCGACGACCACGTGATGGGGATGATCGACGGCGACGAGCGGTTCCGCTACCACCGCGACGGACACGCCGCCGGACCGCGGCGGGTCGACCGTCCCCTCGAGACGTGGGGGTGTGTCGCCTGCAACCTCTGCGTGACGGTGTGCCCGAACGACGCCATCGTCAAGGTCCCGACGCCGGACCACCTCCGGGAGGAGCTCGGTGGGCGCTGGCAGTACCTCGTGTTCGTGGAGCTCTGCAACGAGTGCGGGAACTGCCTCATGTTCTGTCCCCAGGACGGTGACCCGGCGAAGGTGAAGCCGAGGATGTTCCTCGACCCGGAGCGGTTCGCCGTCGCCACCGGTCCCCGATTCCTCGTCGAGGGTCCGGAGCGTCTCGTGTTCCGCGACGCCGCCGGCGACCCGGAGGGCCGGGCCACCATGGCGGCCGTGGCCGGCGTGCCCTCCGGGGTCCCGCTTCGTCCCGGGGACCTCTGACCGGTTCCCGTCCCCCGGGCACCCGTCCTCGGGAGCGGAGGATTCGTCGCCGGCGGGACGCGGGCCGACGTAGACTTCCCGGCCACCGTCGCGGAGCACCCATGACGTCGTTGCCCCTGGATCCAGCCGTTCCTCGATTCCTCCTGGCGCTCGACCTCCCCGCGCTCGAGGCCCAGGGAATCGGGCGTCTCCAGCGGCTCGGCGACCGGATCGCCGCCGTCCGTCGCGGGACCGCCCTCGTGTTCATCGGCGACGACGGCCATCCGGACCTCCCGGCTCCCGACTACGTCGTCGATCCCTCGGGTCGCAGGATCCTGCGGATGCCCGCCGGGGAGGCCCTCGACGGCTGGCCGCCGGCGACCGGCGAGACGGGTCCCCTCGCCGCCGTGCTCCGTCTCGCCGAGGAGCTCCTCGTCCCGCCCTCCGAGGTGTTCTTCGTGCTCGGGCCCGCCCTCGCCGGCGAGGTCGGACCGGCCCGGATGATCGTCGTCGACGGCGAGCGACGTCCCGCCCGGGGCCTCTGGCTCGCCGAGCCCACCGAGGATCGCCTGATCGACGCCCTCGAGGAGGTTCAGCTCCTGGGACGAGGGACGCCCTCGCCCGCCGACCTCTGCGAGGACGCCTTCGCGGCGGCGCTCGAGTCGGTACGACGCAACGTCGTGGCCTCGGGCTTCACGGCCGCCTCCGTGACCGACAACGCCCTCGGCACCCACGACGCCAACTACGCCGCGGTCTGGGCCAGGGACGGGGTCATCACCGGCCTGTGGACCCTGCCGCTGGAGGCCCCCGACCTCGTCGACGCGTTCGAGCGGACGATCCGCACCCTCGCCGCCCACCAGACGCCGTCCGGACAGATCCCCACCTCGGTGTCCCTCGACGGGGATCGTCCCGACTACTCGGGGCTCGGTGGCATCGCCGGTGTCGATTCGGTCCTGTGGTTCGTCATCGGTGCCGTCCGGCTCGTGTTCCAGCGTCGGAGCCGGGCGCTCGCCGAGGAGCTTGGCGGCGTCGTCGAGCGCGCCATGGGGTGGCTCGCCGCGCACGACTCCAACGACGACGGCCTCATCGAGATCCCCGAGTCGTCGGACTGGATGGATCTCTTTCCGCGGTCCTACAACGTCCTCTACGACGAGGTGCTCTGGTATCAGGCATGTCGGGACACCGCGGTGCTGCTCGACGCCCTCGGCGGGGACGGGGCGCCGTGGCGAGCCCAGGCGGATCGGGTGGGGTCGGCGATCACCCGGCTGTTCTGGCCAACGGGGGACCAGATCGTCGAGATCGCGGGCGGCACGAGCGGCCGCTTCGGGGCGGGGGAGGCCTCGTACCTGCTGAGTCAGATCACGCCGTTCGACTACGGCTGGCGCTGCGACGTCTACGCCAACCTCCTGGCGGCGCTCACCGGGCTCCTCGGCGAGGCCCGCCGTGAGCGCCTCTTCGTCTTCCTCTGGGGCGTCGGGGTGAACAGCCCGTTCCCGGTGGCGTGCCTCTACCCGTCGATCCCCTCGGGTGCCGACGACTGGAAGGACTACTTCCTCGTCAACTTCCTGAACCTCCCGGACCACTACCACAACGGCGGCATCTGGCCGTACATCGGCGGCCTCTGGGTCCGGTTCCTCGTCCGCCTCGGTCGGGTGGAGCTCGCCCACCGGGAGCTGCTCGGACTCGCCGAGGCGTGCCGTCAGGGGATCCGCGGAGAGTGGGAGTTCAACGAGTGGCTGCACGGGCGCACCGGACGGCCCATGGGGAAGGCCCATCAGGCCTGGAGCGCCGCCTCCTACATCCACGCCTACCTCACCTTGCGGCGCGGTGCGCCCGTGGAGGCCTTCCCCGAACTCGACGTCGACGGCCTGGAGTGACGGTCGTCGCCCCCGCGATCAGAGGATCGACGCCGGCTCCGAGACGGTGCGGTAGTGCTCGAAGATCTCGAGGGTGCGGCGAGCGATGCTCCGCCAGCCGAACGTCTTCCGGGCGAAGCGCGCCCCGTCGATGGACAGTCGCTCCCGGAGCCGGGGGTAGCGCAGCGGCATGCTGAGGAGGGTCGCGAACTCCCGTGGCCGCTTCGGGTCGGCGAAGAGGGCGTGGGCGCCGAAGTCGAACATCTCCTCGAGGCCGCCGTGGACGGTGACGACACACGGTGTCCCGCACGCCATCGCCTCGAGCGCGGTCATGCCGAACGGCTCGTAGCGGGAGGGGAGGGCGAAGACCGGGGCGGCTCGATAGTGGTCGGCCATGGCGCCGTCCTCGACGTGTCCCAGCCACCGCACGTGCTCGTCGACCCCGAGCTGGCGCGCCAGCGTCCGCCAGCGGCGGATCTTGCGCTCGTCCTCGAGGGAGTTCGCACCCACCGCGAGCTGGAGTCGCGCCCCGGGCACCGCCTCCCGGAGTTCCGGGAGCGCACGGATGAGGAGGTCGTACCCCTTGTTCGCCGCGGCTCTCCCCACCGTGTAGACGTCGTAGCGGCGGAAGTGGAGGCGCCGTCGAAGGCGACGCACGTCCTCCTCGGGTACCGGCGTGTAGCGGGCGACGTCGATCCCCGGGGGGATCATCGTCATCTGTCGGTCGGGGACGTCGTAGTGGTCGCGCAGGATCTCGAGCTGTTGTGGACTCGTGGCGATGACGTGGTCGCACTGGCGGTAGACGAGGAACTCCTTCCGGATGCGCTCCTCGAAGCGGTAGTTCGACTCGATCTCCTGGGGGTCGCCCCTCATGTCGGCGCGTTTCCACCAGCCGAGGGAGTGGGGCGTGTGGATGTGGGGGAGCTCGAGCTCCTCGGCGATGCGCTGGCCCGCCCAGCCGGCGTCCCAGTAGTGGGAGCTGACGAGGTCGTACCCGACCTGGTGTTCCCGCATCGTGACGAGGAACCGGCGCACGAACTCGCCCAGGTGGTCGTGCATGTCCTCCTTGCGGATGAACTCCCGCCCACCGAAGGGGACCCGCCACACCCGGAGCCGGGACCCGAGCTCGTCCACCTCCGGCTGGTCCTCGAAACGCCGGGTGACGATGTCGATCGTGTAGCCGAGATGGGTGAGCTCCTTGGCGAGCTCGAGCACGAAGACCACCTGGCCGCCGGTGTCGGGCAGGCCGAGCTCGGGCTCCGCGGCGACGTACCCGTGGAGTGACAGCATGAGGATCCTGGGGCTCGTCGCCATGGTGATCGTCACGGCCGGGCCCCTTCGACGGGGACGCCGGCCCAGCGCAGCCCGTCGACGACCCCCCGGGCGTGGGAGCACGGCGACCGGTAGACGGCGGTGTCGGCGACGAGGTCACGGAGCTCGCTCGTGGCGTTCGCCACGAGGACGCCACGGCCGAGACGCAGGAGGTCGGCGTCGTTGGCCGAGTCACCCACGGTGACGACGCGTTCGAGGGGGACGCCGAGCCGGGTGGCGAGATGCCGGGCGGCCGGTGCCTTCCCGGCTCCGGGCGGGAGGACGTCGAAGTTCGTCTCGCCGCTCGCCACGATCCGGGCCGCGATCCCGGCCGCGGCGAGGGCGCGGCGAGCCGTGGCGCGTGCCTCCGCCGGCACCGCGAACGAGGCCTTGGCGGGCGTCTGGAACTCCGGCTCGTGGCTGGGGAAGCCGAGACGGGCCATGACCGCGTCCACCGGCCGGCGATCCCACGTCGCGAAGCGACGTTCCCACTCCTGCAGGCGGCGCCCGGCGAGGAGGATCTCGGTTCCGAGCGCCCCGATGATCCCGTCCGGTCGCCACTCGGTGGGGGTCGCCGCGAAGGAGGCCAGGACACTGGGGATGGGGCGGCTCGAGTCCACCACGACGAGGAGTCCTGCGGTGGCCCGGGCGACGGCGACGAACTCCTCGAAGGCGCCCTCGTCGCCGAGGAGCGTGTCGTCGACGTCGCTCACGAGCATCCACTCGCAGGCCACGCCGTTCGTGACCTGCTCCCGACGTCTCGTCGTGGCCTCGTCGATCACCATCGCCGGCACTCCCGCGTCGCCCCCTCCAGGGTATCGGCTCGGGCCCGGCGGCGGGAGGGTCGGAGGTCACCGGCCCGGCACGTAGACTCTCGGCGCAGGCCCGACTCGAGGAGGAGCAGCGTGACCACCAGCGAGGCGCCGCAGCAGACCGACGAGGACCGGAGTCGATCCTGGCCGCGTCCGAGCGTGGCCCTCGGGGGACTCGCCGTGGCGACCGTCGTGGGTACGCTCCTCCTCTGGTGGCTCGGAACGCTGCCGGGAGAGCGGGAGTTCGCCGTGGGCCGGCGCATCTTCGGGGACGTTCCCGGGGTCGTCGTCGCCATGTTCTACGTCGGTGTCTCCGCCTTCCTCGGGGTGGCGGTGTTCCTCTTCGCCCAGCGGGCGAGGAACTGGGAGCGGGGGGCGGCGGAGCGACGGGCGGGTCGGCTTCGGGCTCGCCTGCTCCGGCTGCGCGACGGCCTCGCCATGCGCACCGTCGCCGAGGACCCCGCCGCCGGAGCGCTCCACGCCATGATCTACTGGGGCTTCCTCGTCCTGTTCCTCGGCACGGTCGTTCTCGAGATCGACCACCTCGCTCCGGCGGGACTGAAGTTCCTCCACGGGCCGTTCTACGAGGGGTACTCGGCGGTGCTCGACCTCGCCGGGGTCGTGTTCCTCGCCGGTCTCCTGTGGGCCGCGCTCCGCCGGTACGGCACGCGACCGTGGCGCCTGCGGACGAAGACGCGGCCCGAGGACGCCTGGATCCTGACGCTGTTCGCCCTCATCGGAGTGAGCGGCTTCGCCATCGAGGCGGCGCGGATCGCCCTCATGGGCCGGCCCGCCTTCGAACGCTGGTCGTTCGTCGGCTACCCCTTGAGTCGGCTCGTCCCCGAACAGGGTGCCGCCGGCATCCATCAGGGCTTCTGGATCTTCCACGCCGTCCTCTTCGGGGCGTTCCTCGTCACCCTGCCGGCGACGAAGCTCCGCCACATGCTCACCGCTCCGGTGAACCTCGCCCTCGCTCCCCGGGAGCGACCCAAGGGGGCCATGCGGGAGGTCCCGAACCTCATGGAGGCGACGGATATCGAGACCGTCGGTGCCTCCGTCGTCGGAGAGTTCACCTGGAAGCAGCTCTTCGACACCGACGCCTGCACCGTGTGCGGGCGCTGCACCTCGGTCTGCCCGGCGAACGCCACCGGCAAGCCGCTGGATCCGCGCGAGATCGTGCTCAAGCTGGGACAGGTCGCCGCGGCCACCGCCGCCGACCCGATCTCCCCCCCGGTCGGGGTGGACGGGGCGATCACCGTCACCTCCGACCGCGTCTTCGAGCGGATCACGCCGGAGGAGCTGTGGGCGTGCACCACGTGTCGTGCCTGCGACGAGATCTGTCCCGTCGACATCGAGATCCTCGACAAGATCCTCGACATGCGTCGCTACCTCTCGCTGATGGAGGCCGAGTTCCCCTCGGAGCTGGGGAAGGTGTACGTGTCGCTGGAGAACTCCTCCAACGTGTACGGCATGTCGCAGGCGAGCCGCGCCGACTGGACCGACGCGCTCGACTTCCCGGTGAAGCGGCTCGGCGAGCCCGGCGTCACCGCCGAGTACCTCTACTGGGTGGGCTGTGCCGGTTCCTTCGACGACCGGAACCGCAAGGTGACGGTCGCCACGGCCCGTCTCCTCCACGAGGCCGGGGTCGACTTCGCCATCCTCGGTCCTCGGGAGCTCTGCACGGGAGACCCGGCGCGGCGCACCGGCAACGAGTACGTTTTCCAGGGGCTGGCCCTGCAGAACATCGCCACGCTCGACGAGCTGGGGGTGAGGAAGATCGTCACCCAGTGCCCCCACTGCCTCAACACGCTCCGGAACGAGTACCCCCAGTTCGGCGGGGAGTACGAGGTCGTCCACCACTCCCAGCTCCTCATGCATCTCGTCGCCGAGGGACGGCTGGAGCCGAAGGCGAACGGGGAGACGATCGTCTTTCACGATCCGTGCTACCTGGGCCGTCACAACGACGTGTTCCTCGCTCCCCGTGGCCTCGTCGACGCCGTCGGCGACCGCGTCGAGATGCCCCGCAACGGCACCCGGTCGTTCTGCTGCGGTGCCGGCGGCGGGAAGATGTGGTTCGAGGAGCGCACCGGCAAGAAGATCAACATCGAGCGGGCCGAGGAGGCGCTCGGCTGCGCCCCCGACGTCGTCGCCACCGGCTGTCCGTTCTGCTACGTCATGATGGACGACGGCGTCAAGGAGCTCGGGAGGGACGACGAGGTGCGGGTCCAGGACGTCGCCATGCTCCTCGTCGAGCGGACCCTCGAGGAGTGAGGATCCGCCGGGGCGATTCAAGGAACGCCACGGAGAATGCCGATACTCTCCTGGGAGCCGTCCCGGGTCACCGACCCGACGAGGAGAGACACGGCGTCATGACATGTGAGCGTTGCGGATCCGCCGAGGTGTCGGTCCGGCGCGGGCGCGGCGCCTACTGCGTCTCCTGCGCCATCCTCCACGAGTGGGAGACGATCATCGCCATCGCCCAGACGCCGGTGCCGCCGCGGTCGGCGGTGGAGTTCACGGTCGAGCCGGCGAGCACGCCGAAGGTGGGGCGCGTCCCCCGGGCCCCGGCCGATCCCTTCGCCTGAGTGCCGGGTGAGCGCCCCGAGACCGGTATCGTCCCGATGCCATGCGTGTCGGATACCAGGGCGAGCCCCACTCCTACAGCCACCGGGCGGCCGGTGAGGTCTTCCCCGACGGCGAGCACGTCGGGTTCAGGACCTTCGTCGCCGCGTTCGCCGCGCTCGACGCCGGCATGGTCGAGCGGCTCGTCCTGCCCGTCGAGAACTCGACGACGGGGTCGGTGCTCCCGGTGCTCGATCGCCTGCCGCGACGGCCGGATCGCCGTCCCATCGCCATCGTCGCCGAGCACCTCGTGGAGGTGCGGCACGCCCTCCTGGGCGTCCCCGGAGCCGAGATCGGCGAGGTCCGCGAGGTCCGCTCCCACCCCGAGGCCCTGGCCCAGGCGGAGGAGACGCTCCTGCGGCTCGGCATGGCGCCGGTGGCCACCTACGACACCGCCGGCGCGGTGCGGGAGGTGGCGGCGCTCGGCGACCCTGCGGTTGCGGCGCTCGCCCCGGAGGCGGCGGGCCTCGCCCACGGCCTCGTCGTCCTCGGCCAGGACGTCATGGATCGGGGGCACAACACGACGCGTTTCCTCGTCCTCGCCCCGGGAGAACCGGAGGTGGGCGACGAGGACGACAAGACGACGATCGTCTTCGCGACGGCACACCGTCCCGGCGCGCTCGCCCTCGCCCTCGTCGAGCTGGGCCTGCGGGGGGCGAACCTCACGAGGATCGAGTCGCGGCCTTCGGACGAGGCCTGGACGTACCGGTTCTTCGCGGACCTCGTCCACGATCCCGGACCGGCGGGTCTCTCCCGGGTGCTCGACCCGCCTCCGGCGGCGTGCGTGCGCCTCGAGGTGCTCGGGAGCTACCGGAGCGCGACCTGAGCTCCCGCCGTGTCCGGTTCCCGTCGGGGGGGACCGTTAGGGTGCGGTCCATGGACGGCAACGGTGGCGGGGCGCGCGGGAGATCCACCTCCACGTCCGCGTTCGGCGTGGGACGGCGGGAGAGCCACGATGCCTCCGTCTTCTACGCCCGCTTCCCCGCACCGGAGATCGTCGACGACGACGAGGTGGTGCGTCCCCCCTGGATCGAGGAGCGCTTCGCCGGCGCCTGTGTCCTCGGGGACGCCCGCCACATGGACCTCGTGCCGGCGGGGTCGGTGGCACTCGTCGTCACGTCACCGCCGTACTTCGCGGGGAAGGAGTACGAGGAGCACCTCGGCCGCGACGGCGTCCCCGCGTCGTACCTGGAGTACCTCGAGATGCTCCGGGAGGTGTTCGCGGAGTGTGTCCGGAAGCTGGAGCCGGGGGGACGCCTCGCGGTGAACGTCGCCAACCTGGGCCGGAAGCCGTATCGGAGCCTCTCGGCGGACGTCATCCGCATCCTGCAGGACGACCTCCGCCTCCTCCTGCGCGGCGAGGTGATCTGGGTGAAGGCGAAGGGCGCGGCCGGGTCGGCGGCGTGGGGATCGTACCGCTCGGCGGCGAACCCGGTGCTGCGCGACCTCACCGAGCGAGTCATCGTCGCCAGCAAGGGGCGTTTCGATCGGGCGCGCTCGCCGAAGCAACGGGCCGCCGAAGGGCTGCCCCACGAGACGAACACCACCGCCGACGAGTTCCTCGCCGCCACGCTCGACGTGTGGGAGATCCCCCCCGAGAGCGCCCGGCGGGTGAACCATCCGGCGCCCTTCCCCGTCGAGCTCCCGCAGCGCCTCATCAAGCTCTACACCTACGAGGGGGACGTCGTGCTCGATCCGTTCATGGGGTCGGGGACGACGCTCGTCGCCGCCCTCGAGACGGGGCGGCTCGCGGTCGGGTACGACCTCGATCCCGAGTACGTGGCCACGGCGCGCCGCCGGGTGGCGGAGACGAAGCGGCGACTCGCCGCCGCCCGGGGCGACCGGCCGGGACGAGCGGTGTCCGATCCCGCTCCGGCCGAGCTCCGTGACCCGGCGGCGCATTTCCAGGCCCGCGCCACCCGACAGGGCCGGGTCGCCCAGGAGATCGCGCGCGCCGTGCTCGAGGATGCCGGGTTCGAGATCCTCAGGAAGGGGTACCGGCCGCGGGGGCTCGGCGTCCAGTTCAGCTACCTCGTGGCCGACCGGCGAGGGGGCACGTGGTACGTCGACGTCACGGGAGCCTTCACGACGACCCGCGGTGGTCTCCGGCGCGCCGACACGGTCTGGAAGGCGCTCGGCCGGGCCCATGTGCTGCGGGAGGGAGAGCCGGGTGCGCGTCTGCTCCTCCTCACCTCCCATCTCCCCCCCGACGGCAGCGAGGGGGCGACCGCCCTGCACGTGGCCGGGCCGGGGGCGTTCTGGGACGCGCTCGAGATGCTCGCGACCGCAGACCAGGAGCGCCTCGCCGCGTACGCCTCGGGTGAGATCGTTCGGCCGCTCCCCGGCTTCTGGGAGGAGCACGAGCTCCCGCCCCGTCCGTGACCGGCCATCTCGTCGCCTACGCCGTGGTCCGGGACGATCCGCCCGCGGTGTTCGTCGCCGAGGATCTCGACGTCCTGCAACGCGTGCTCGCGCTGCGCGTGGTGGCACGGACTCCGGCGGATCGCATCGCGCCCTCCGAGCGCGACGCGCTGCGGCTCGCGCTTCTCGAGGAACGGTGGGGGGATGCCGTCTCGGCCTGGATTCACAACACCGGCATCCCCATCGACGTCGCCACCGAACGGGTCGTGAGCGGAGCCGACCTCCCGGCGGATACGATCGGGGTGCAGCTCCAGTTCGCCCCCCTCTTCCGGGAGCCATGAGGTGACCTCGATCCTGACGCTGATCACCGAGATCGTCACCGGGCTCGGCATGCTCGGCTTTCGCGACCTCCACCGGGCGTTGGAGACACGACCACGACGGATCGCCAACGTCGGCGACGAGCATTTCGAGCGACTCGCCGTCGCCTACGCCGAGGGACGGTACCCCGACGCCTTCGCCGTCGCCTGGAACAACGGCGTCGAGTTCGCCCGCGCCCCGGAGGGACTGCGGGGGCGTCCTCCGTGGTGGATCGAGTGGAAGGGGAACCATCGTCCGCCTCGCTACGAGCAGATCCCCGCCGATCTGCGGGTCGACCACGTGTACCTCATCTCGTGCAAGTACGGGTCGAACATCCTGACGAACTCCTCGCCGGCGAACCTCTTCGACCGACGGCTCGCCGATCGCCGGCAGCACCGCCTGGACTGGTTCGCCGAGGTCGCCCCGGACGCGTACCAGGCGTTCTACGCGGCGTGTCGGAGCTGGGTCCGTTCCGGACTCACCGGCGGGATCGACCTCCCCGAGCGCGTGACCGACCTCGGGCCGCAGGATCGCGAGCACCTGAAGCGGCTGCTGCCCCGGCAACTCTCCGGCCGTCCCGCCGCGGCGTATCGGGAGTTCGCGGCCGCCGTCGCCGCGGCGTCGGCCAGACGCTGGGAGGAGGGATTGGGAACGGCGGGACGACGGGAGGAGATGCTGTGGCGACTCCTGCGTCTCCAGTCGGCTCCGTACTTCGTGCTCGGCGAGTCCGCGTCGGGGAGCCCGCTGCGCTACCGGGTGGGGACGCCGTGGGACTTTCGCCGGCGTCACCGCCTGACCTCCTTCACGGTCGCCCCGGCGACGGACCGGGATCAGCCGGTCGTCACGTGGAAGGCGCGGGTACGGGATCTCCGCAGCAGGGCGATCGTTCCCGTCGCCGGTCACGTCGAGGTGCGCTGGAGCCACGGACGATTCGCCCAGGTGCCCGAGGCGAAGGTGTACCTCGACACGCCGCACCACGACGTACCGGGGTACGTTCCGCTCGACGCGCCCCCCGGTCCTCAGTTGCGCTTCGGGGCGGGGCGGTGACCCGAGACGCCGTCCCCGTCGAAGGGGCCATCCTGGCGACGGTGCCGTTCCTCGTCGTCGGCATCGGCGTCTCGCCGTTCCTCCTCCTCGTGCGCGGAGGCGACCCGATGGCGACGTTCCTGGTCCATCTCGGTGGCCTCGTCGGCCTCGGACTCGTCGCCGCCGTCCGGCTCGCCTCGCTGGCCGGAGGCAACTGGTTCTCGGCACGCGGCTGGTCGCCCAGGGTGCGCCTCGCGGCGTCCGGCGTCGCCGTCGTGTTCCTCGTCACCGGTCTCCTCGGTCTCGTCACCCTCGCCTCCGCGGCGGCGTTGCGGTATCCGCCGTCCTTGCAGTTCCTGCAGCTCCTCTCGGCGCTCGACATCGCGTGGGTCACGACCGCGCTCCTCCTGGGGGTCGACCGGGCGGTGGGCCGGCGCATGGCGGTGCCCGCCGCGGTCGTGTTGGGGGCGGCCTGCGTCTGGTCGATCGAGCGCTACCTCGCCGTCGTCGGCCTCGGGCCGGACGGTGGGTGGCTGGTGGACGGGCGAGCACTGGAACGGATCGTGATCCCTGCCGACACGGTCGCGGCGCTCCTGGCGGTGGCGGCCTTCGCATGGGGCACCGTCGCCGCCGCCCGGAGGACGCCCGACGGTGCCCGGCGACGGTCTCCGGGCGGGGTCTCGGGGCTCAGGCGATGGCGCAGGCGAGGCCCCAGTCGTAGGGCGCGAAGGTGACCTTGGGGCGGTTGTGACGGATCCACCCGGCGTCCTCGGCGGGGAGCCAGCGCGCCACGACCGGGGCGAGGGTGCGCCGGCGGGCGGGCAGCCAGGTGGGCATCCGGCGGGGGCGGGTGAAGTCGCCGCCGTACCACAGGAAGATCCTCGAGAGGCGGAGGGCTCCCTGCCCGCGGTCGAGGGAGGCGCCTCCGCCGGCGAGGAAGGTCCGGAACTGCGCGTCGAGCTGCTCGTCGAGGGTGGCGCCCCGGTAGGGCTCGTGGCGGAGGGTCGGGCACGAGACCGACCCGCAGACGAGCGCGCCGTGGATCCGGGGGTCGCCGAAGCGGCGGATCTTCCCGTGCTCGATGGCGTTGAGCGAGAGGACCTCGCCGGCCACGGCGATCCAGGGACGGTCGAAGGCTCCGGGGACGCGCAGGACCGTCGACGTGCCGGCTTCGAGCGCGGCGGCGGCGAGGTGGAGGGCACCGGCGTTGTAGCAGTTCAGCCAGTAGGCGAGCGCCTCGTCACGGTCGAGCTCGTCCGGGTCGGCCTCGGCCAGCGCGTCCCGGTAGGCGAGGAGCGTGGGACGGTGATCGAGGAGCGCGGCCACGCCGTGACGGCGCAGGTCGTCGAGGACCGGAGCGAGGGCGTCGTGGTCGTGGGGGGAGCCGCCCCGGGGCGAGGGTCTCCGCACCCGGCGTGCCCGCAGGATCGCCAGTGCCACCGCGATCGGGTTCGGCTCCTCGGCCACCGGGCCCCTCCTCGACGTCCGTCCCCGGAGGAAACGCCTCGGCTCAGCCGTTGTTCCCGATCGTCCGCTCCAGCGCGGCGAGGACCTCGTCGAGCGGCGGGTAATCGCCGAGACCCGTCCCCCGGTGGACGAACGTCACCTCGGCGTCGCGGTCCACGACGGCGATGCCGGGCAGGATGGCGTGATGGCCGGTGACCCTCCCCTGGCGACGATGGCGGAGGAACGCCCGGAGCCAACGCCACCACGCCGGGAGGTTGCCGAGGTAGCGGAGGAGACCCTGCCGGCGGATCCCGAGAGCGTCGTGGAGCGCTCCCCCGGGGTCGAGGTAGAGCGGGAACGGAATCGACGTCGCCATGAGATGGCGAGCCTGGTACGCCGCGGCCGGCGCGACCCCGACGATCGCACCTCCCCGGGCCGCGATGCGCGGATGAGCCGCCGCCAACTGCGCCAGCATCTCGAGGCAGGGCGCTCAGCCGAAGTAGCGGGGGAGGATGACGATCGTCGGCCGGTCGAGGACGTCGCGGAACGCGACGGACTCGCCGGCCACCGTGACGAGAGACACGTCGGCGAGTTGCATCGGGCCAGTCTGGCAGGTTCCCGTCCGGTCCCCGGGGGTCAGTCGACGGCGATCGCCGGCACGGTCTCTCCCGGCTCGGGCAGCGGCGCGGCGCCTTCGCCGGGGGAACGGACGAACCGGTACACGACGAACCCGATGACCCCGGCGAGGGTGGAGCCGATGAAGATCCCGAGCTTCGCCTCGTCGGTGAACAGCTCCGCCGCCGGGGTGCCCCGGAACGCGAGCTCGGTGATGAAGAGCGACACGGTGAAGCCGATGCCGGCGAGGAGCCCGAGCGACATGATGCGCTTGAAATCCGTGTTCCTGGGGAGTTCCCCGAGACGGAAACGGACCGCCAGCCAGGTGGCGATCGTGATCCCGACGGGCTTGCCGAGCAGCAGTCCCAGGCCGACGCCGAGCGTGACCGGACTGGTGACGGCGGCCCCCATGTCCACTCCGGCGAACCGAACGCCGGCGTTCGCCAGGGCGAAGAGGGGGATGATGAGGAAGGAGGACCAGGGGTGGAGTGCTCGCTCGAGACGGTCGAGCGGCGAGACGGACTCGCGGGCGACGGCCGCCAGCTCCAGGGCGTCCTCGTCGAGCCGGGCTCGGGCGTTCGGCGCGGTGGCGTTCATGTCGAAACGCTGCAGGATCCAGGTGGCGTTGCGGCGGAACTTCTCGTCCGAGTAGAGGGCGTGGACCGGCGTGAGGAACCCGAGGGCCACGCCGGCGATGGTGGCGTGGACTCCCGAGGCGAAGATGGCGAACCAGACGAAGACACCCACGGCCCCGTAGAAGAGGTAGGTGCGGATGCCCACCTTGCGGGCGATCGCGATGAGCGCCAGACCGGCGATCCCGGCGGCGAGCCAGCCGAGGTGCAGATCCGAGGTGTAGAAGATGGCGATGACGATGATCGCCCCGAGGTCGTCGACGATGGCGAGCGCCAGGAGGAAGAGCTTCGCGCCGAGCGACACCCGTGAGCCGAGGAGGACGAGGACACCGACGGAGAACGCGATGTCGGTGGCCATGGGGATCCCCCAGCCGCGCGCCGCCTCGGTCGCGCCCGAGGAGAGGATGAACGTCGTGTAGATGAGGGCCGGGACGAGCATCCCTCCCAGGGCGGCCATCACCGGGAGCGCGGCCTTCCGGGGTTCCCGCAGCTCACCGACGACGAGTTCCCGCTTGATCTCCAGGCCCACGACGAAGAAGAAGATCGCCATGAGGCCGTCGTTGACGACGTTCTTCAGGGTCTCGTCGAAGGAGAACCAGGAACCGACGTGGATGGCGAGGTGGGCGTCCCACAGGGAGGCGTAGGACCGCCACAGCGGAGAGTTGGCCCATACGAGGGCGAACACCGCCGCGACGAGGAGGACGACACCCCCGGCGGTCTCGGTCTCCATGAACTCGAGCGCGGGTCGGACGAACCGCTTCGGGATGTAGCGGTCCGAATGCATCCACGTCGTGTGCACGCGCTCGGTGGGGGGCATGGCCCCCGAGGTTAGTGAGGGTCGGGTTCGGCCCGGTTGGAGGTGGCGGGTTCGCCCTCCGGCGCCGCCTGGGTAGCATCGACCGTCCCCGGAGGGATCGAGTGCTCGAATTCGTCAAGGCGGTCGGTGGTCTCGCGCTCCTCGTCGTCGCCGCCGACCGCATGGTCCTCGCCTCGGTGCGCGTCTCCCGCTCGTTGGGGGTCTCGGCGATCCTCATCGGTGCCGTGATCGTCGGGTTCGGGACGTCGGTTCCCGAGTTCTTCGTCTCGGCGGTGGCGGCGCTGCGAGGGAACCTCGACCTGGCGATGTCGAACGTGGTGAGCTCCAACACCGCCAACGTCACGCTCGTGCTCGGGGCCGCGGCGGTGCTCGTCCCGGTGGTCACCCGGCGCCGGACGATCCGGCGGGAGGGTTTCGCCATGTTCGGGGCCGTGGTCGCGCTCGCCCTCGCCCTCGCCGGCGGGGCGGCCGAGCGATGGCAGGGGTTCCTCCTGCTCGGTCTCCTCGGACTCTCGACGTGGGCCATCGGGCGCTGGGCCGCCACCGACGAGGACGCGATCCTGGGACGGGTCGACGACGGCGGGTCCGGTTCCGATCCGGCCCGCGGAGCCGTGGGCTGGCGCGCGTTCGTCGCCCGGGAGATCGTCATCGGACTCGTCGCCCTCGTCGTCACGCTCGTGGCCGCCGACCTGCTCGTGGACGGCGCCGTCGCGGTGGGGGCGCGTCTCGGACTCTCCGGGGCGTTCCTGGGCTTCCTCGCCGGCGTGGGGACGAGCCTGCCGGAGCTCTCCGCGGCGCTCGCGGCCGCCCGGCGTCGTGAGTCGGATCTCATCCTCGGGAACGTCCTCGGATCGAACCTGTTCAACTCCCTGGGGGTCGCCGGTCTCGCCGCGACCTTGGGGCCGGGAGCCCTCCACGACGTCACCATCCCGATCCTCCTGGCGATGGTGGGGACCTGCTTCGTCGCCGGATGGTTCGCCACCAGTGGGCAGCGCATCGTCCGTGCCGAGGGGATCCTGCTGCTCGTGGCATTCGGCGCCTACGCCGTGCTCGTCTACTGAGGACGGTAGCCTCCGCACGTGGCGCACACGAACGTGGAGGTGGCCCTCCTCCTGCGGGAGCTGGCGCGCCTGACCGAGCTGGAGGAGGGTTCCGTCCAGAGCTTCCGGGTGCGCGCCTACCAGCGGGCCGTCGACGCGGTGCGGAGCCTGGAGACGGACGTCACCGGCCTCTCCTTCGAGGAGCTGCGCGCCGTCGACGGGATCGGCGACCGGATCGCCCGGAAGATCCGCGAGTACGTGGAGACGGGAAGGATCGGCAAGCTCGAGGAGCTGCGCTCCCGTTACCCGCCCGGCATGCTCGAGCTGCTGAAGGTTCCCGGCCTGGGCCCGAAGACCGTCCTCATGTTGCGCGACCACCTCGGCGTCACCGACGTCGACGGCCTCCGGGCCGCGCTCGAGGGGCATCGGGTCCGGGAGCTTCCTCGCATGGGCCCTCGCTCCGAGGAGCGCCTGGCCGCCGCCCTGGAGCGACTGGGCCTCCACAGCGAGGAGCGGCGCGTGCCCATCGCCGAGGCCATGCCGGTCGCCGGTGCTCTCGTCGCCGCGCTCGAGGAGCTCCCCGGCGTGGAACGGGCCGTCGTCTGCGGGAGCCTCCGCCGGTTCCGGGAGATGATCGGGGACGTGGACGTCGTCGTCGCCGCCGAGGATCCGGCGGAGGTGACGGCCGCGTTCGTGGCGCTTCCGGTGGTACGCGACGTGCTCGTCCGGGGACCGACGAAGGCCTCGGTCGTCGTCCTCGGGGACCTCCAGGCGGATCTGCGGGTCGTGCAGGCCGAGGAGTTCGGCGCGGCGGTCCTGTACGCGACGGGCTCGAAGGCCCACAACATCCACCTGCGGCAGCTCGCACTCGACCGGGGATGGACGCTCAACGAGTACGGCCTCACCGAGGTCGAGTCGGGGCGGGTCGTCGCCTCCCGCACCGAGGAGGAGATCTACGCGGCCTTCGACCTGCCGTACATCGAGGCGCCGATGCGGGAGGACCGTGGTGAGATCGAGGCCGCCGTGGACGGCACCCTCCCCACGCTGGTGCGGCTCGCCGACCTGAGAGGCGATCTGCACGTGCACTCCTCGTGGTCGGGGGACGGCAGGAGCTCGCTGGAGGAGATGCTCGATGCGGCCGCGGCACGAGGTCTCGCCTACGTCGCCATCACCGAGCACGCCGCTGGTCTGGCGATCAACGGACTCTCGCGGGAGCGGGTCCTGGAGGAGCGGGACCGGATCGGGCGTCTCGCCGAACGGTACCCGGGGCTGCGCATCCTCTACGGCGTGGAGCTCAACATCGATCCCGACGGGGGGCTCGACTACGACGCCGGGTTCCGGGCGGGTCTCGACTGGTGTGTCGCCTCGATCCACGATCACTTCGAGCTCCCCGCCGAGCGCCAGACGCGGCGTCTCGTCGCCGCCATGGAGGATCCGGCGGTGACGGTGATCGGCCATCCGACGGGCCGCCGCATCGGGCGGCGGCGCGGGATCGAGTTCGACCTCGCGGAGGTCCTCGACGCGGCGGAGCGCACGGGGACGGCGCTGGAGATCAACGGGAGCCTGGAGCGCCTCGACCTTCCCTCCGACCTCCTCATGGCGGCGCGGGGGCGGTCGGGGGTGTGTTTCGCCATCTCCAGCGACGCCCACCACGTCGCCGACCTCGAGAACGTTCGATGGGGTGTGCGCACCGCGCAGCGGGGTTGGGTCGAGGCGCCGCGGGTCGTCAACACGTGGCCGGTGGAGCGTCTCGTCGCCTGGATCCGGGACCGGGTCGCTCCGCCCGCCGACTCCGGGAACGCGTGAGGTCGCCGCGGGGTTGATGAAGGCGGATGACCGATGGGAAACGCGACGCCGTCGGCGGGAGGGCCCTCCCCGGGATCGCCGGGATGGTGGCCGTCGCCGTCGCGCTCGGCCTGACCGAGCTCTTCGCCGGGATCGCGACCACCGTCCCCGCCGCGATCTCCGCAGTGGGTTCCCTCGTCGTGGACGCGACCCCGAGTCTCGTCGAATCGGTGGCGATCGCGGTCTTCGGCACCGCGGACAAGGGCGCCCTCGCCGTGGGGACCGTCGTGATCGCGCTCCTCGTGGGCCTCGTCCTGGGGCGGTTCGCGCGCCGCCGCCGTTGGGTGGGACCCGTCGGGTTCGGGCTGTTCGGCGTGCTGGGGGTCGCGGCCCAACTGCGCGCCCCGGGCGCGGCCACGCTCCCCGTCGTGCTCACGACGGGCGCCGCCGCCGCAACCGGGGCGACCACCCTCGACTTCTTCCTCCGTGGCGACCGGGGAGCGGTGGAGGCGGACCACGAGCGGCGCCGCGTCGTCGGCGCGCTCGCCGCCGTGGGCGGCCTCGCGCTCGTCGCGGTGCTCTTCGGCCGGCGGTCGACGATTCGGCGCTCGCAGGAGGTGGCCGACCCGCCGGCCCTCCCCGAGCCGGTGGTGCGGGCGGTGACCCCGCGGCCGCGTCATCGGTTCACCGTGCCCGGATTGACGCCGCTCGTGCTGGGGGTCCCCGATTTCTACCGCGTGGACACCGCGCTCGCCGTCCCGACGGTGGACCCGAGGAGTTGGCGCCTTCGGGTGACGGGCATGGTCGACGACGAGCTCGAGCTCACCTTGGAGGACCTGCTCTCCATGGCCCAGGAGGAGCACTGGGTGACGCTGTCGTGCGTCTCGAACCCGGTGGGTGACGATCTCGTGGGGAACGCCCGCTGGCAGGGGGTCCCTCTCGACGGTCTGCTCGCCGCCGCCGGGGTCCATCCCGGTGCGGACCAGGTAGTGGGGCGCTCCGTCGACGGTTGGACCTGCGGGTTCCCCACCGAGCTCGCCCGCGACGGACGCGCCGCGCTCGTCGCGCTCGGGATGAACGGGGCACCGCTGCCCCGGCGTCACGGGTACCCGGCCCGCCTGGTGGTGCCCGGTCTCTACGGGTACGTCTCCGCCACCAAGTGGCTCGCCGAGATCGAGCTCACGACCTGGGACGCCTTCGACGCCTACTGGGTTCCCCGGGGATGGGCGAAGTTCGCGCCGATCAAGACGCAGTCTCGGATCGACCGGCCTCGGCGCGGCGAGACCGTCCCCGTGGGGACGCTGCTCGCCGCGGGGCTCGCCTGGGCGCCCCACCGGGGGATCTCCGCCGTCGAGGTTCGCCTCGACGACGGACGGTGGCAGCCCGCCGAGTTGACGGCCCCGCTGTCTGCGGACGCCTGGCGGCAGTGGCGGATCGTCGTCGACGTCGCACCGGGCGAGCACCTCCTGGCGGTGCGGGCCACGGACGGGTCGGGCGACACGCAGACCGGGAGGCGGCACGGCCCCCGTCCCGACGGCGCCACCGGGTGGCACACGGTCCCGTTCCGGGCCGCGTGACCGATTGGGACGGCGAGGCGCCCCACCGGCGTATCCTGGGCGCATGAACGACGACACGCCCGACGCAGCCGCAGAGCCGATCCAGCCCCAGGTGGTCCCCGCCACGCCCGCGCATCCTCGGGAGGACGGGTCCTTCGTCACCGAGCCGTCGAAGCTCATCCGGATCGCCTCGATGACCCGCGCCATGCTCGAGGAGGTGCGACAGGCCCCCCTCGACGAGGCCGGGCGCCAGCGGCTCCTCGAGATCTACGAGGGGTCCATCGAGGAGCTGAAGGAGGTCCTCTCGGACGATCTCAAGGCGGAGATCGACGCCATCTTCCTTCCTCTCGAGACCGAGACCCCCTCGGAGTCCGAGCTTCGGGTCGCGCAGGCCCAGCTCGTCGGTTGGCTCGAAGGGCTCTTCCACGGCATCCAGGCCTCGCTGTGGTCCCAGCAGATGTCCGCCGCCGCGCAGCTCGAGCAGATGCGTCGCAAGAAGGCCCTCGAGGCGCGCCGCGACGACGGTCAGACGGGGCTGTACCTCTGACTCGAAGCGGACTTCCGACCGTGTTCGCACGGTCGGCGACGCCGTACCCTCGAGACATGGAGGAGCTGGCGCTCGAGCGGTGCCGGGACCTGCTGTCCCGGATCGAGGTGGCCTACGTGGGGGTCATCTCGGAGGAGGAGCCGTACGTGACGCCGGTGTCGTTCGTGCTACGCGGCGACACGATCCTCTTTCGCACCGGGCCGGGCCGCCGTCTCGAGGCCATCCGCGACGCGCCGGTGGTGTGCGTCACGGTGAGCTTCGTGGATCCCGCCAGCGGCGCGTGGGAGAGCGTGATCGCATGGGGGAAGGCGGCGGTCGTCGAGGACCGGGCACTCGAGGCCGAGGCGGTCGCCCTCCTCCTCGACAAGTACCGCCACACGAGCGGGGCGCGGCTGTGGTGGGGGGTGCCCGAGCTGCTGCCGGGAGCGGCCGTGGTCGTGGCGGTGCCGATCGAGCGGATCAGCGGTCGATCCTCGCGGGCGCCCCTCGGTCCGGGGAGCGGACCGGGGCGGCTCTGAGCCGCGCCGGCGGGCCTCAGCGCCCCACGATCCCCACGAAGAGCGTGAGGAGGGCGAGGACCGCGGTGACGGCGATCATCGCCCACACCGAGAAGGTGAGGGACCGCACCGTCCTCACCTGCTCGCGCAGGGCGATGACGAGCTCCTCGAGGCGGGGGTCGCGGCCGGTGGCCGCCACCACCGGACTCGGCGGGGGGGCGGGGGTCGCCGCCGGACGGGCCGCCTGCGGGGCGGGACGCGGACGGGGTGCCACCCGGGTGGGCTCCACCGCCCGGGGCGTCGGGGTGTCGGCGGCCACGGGGCTGAGCCGGAGGAGCTCCCCCTCGGTGGGGTGCCCCAGGCGCACCACCGTCGGCCCGGTGATCTCGATCCGGCGAATGCGGGTCCCGTCGCGATACGTCCCGTTGCGGCTCGTCGTGTCCTCCAGGAACCAGTGGTCTCCCTCGTGGGAGAGGACGGCGTGACGGCGCGAGATCCCCGGCCGGGCCACGCGGATGGTGGCTTCCGGATCGGCGCCGATCACGGCGACGGCGCCGTCGGGGACCACCGTCTCGGTACCTCGGTATGCGACCTTCATCCCCACGATCTCACCTCGGTCTCCCAGTCAGTCGGGGCCGAGCAAGGGTAGCGGCGGTGGCGCCGATGGAGAAACACCTCCGGCCGTCACGTGGGAACCCGATCCCCTTCGAGCGCCGGAACGCGCCCGGCGATGGGGAGACGGGCCCGGACCGTCGTCCCCTCGCCCCGGGTCGAATCGATCTCGACACGGCCGCCGGCGCGCTCCGCCCTCCGATGGAGGTTGACGAGACCCAGTCCCCAGGTCGCCGTCTCCGGGTCGAACCCGATCCCCCGGTCCTGGACCGTGACCGACAGGGTGGCGTCGCCCCCGTCGATCTGGACCGAGATGCGCGGGGAGCCCGAGTGGCGGAGCGCGTTCGAGAGGGACTCCCGCACCAGTTGGACGGTGTCGTTGACGAGGCGGCGGGGGAGTCCGTCGAAGTGGCCGGTGTAGGAGACCTCCACCTCGACGTCGTGGGGTCCGGCGAGCCGTGTGACGAGATCGCGGATCTCGGTGCGGATGTCCGGGGCGTCGCCGTGGGGGTGGTTCAGGTCGAAGATGAACTGGCGGAGCGACGCGATCGTCTGGTCGAGACTGGACACGGCGTTCTCCAGGGCGGCCCTGACCTCCGGCTCGGCGACTCGTGCGCTCTGAGCCTGGATGGAGAGCCCCACGGCGAACAGGTCCTGGATGATGGCGTCGTGGAGATCGCGGGCGATGCGCTCCCGATCCTCGACGACGGCGAGGCGCCGGAGCCGACCCTGGAGGCGGACGGTCCGCACCGCCGACCCGACGATGATCGCCAGGGCCTCGACGGTCGCCTCGTCCTCGGCGCTGAACCCGCCCTCCTTGTCGCAGAGGTAGAGGTTGCCGAAGAGGTCCCGTCCGGCGCGGATCGGGACCCCGAGGAACGAGGTCATCACCGGATGGTGCTCGGGGAAGCCGACGGCGGCGGGGTGCTCCTCCACGCGGTCGACGCGAACGGTCTTCCCGATGCGACCGACCACGCCGAGTACACCGTCGCCCCGGGGGAGCTTCTCGATGGCGGCGGCGGTCTTCGGGTCGAGGCCGGTGTGGAGGAACTCGGCGAGGGTGCCGTCGTCTCCGAGCACGCCGAGGGCTCCGTAGCGGGCCCCGGTGAGCTCGACGGCCGTCTCGATGGCGGTCCCGAGCAGGGTGCGGAGGTCGGTCTGGCCGGCGACGGCCGCGGCGCCTTCGACCAGCCTGCGGAGACGGTCGGGGGAGAACCCCTCGGACGGCATGGGAATAGGGTAGTCCGTCCCTCTCGGCGGTTTTCCCCGGGAGGACGTTCGGCCCCTGTGTCGCGTCACGGGATGCGGTAGCGTAGAGCCATGCGGGAAGGGCCGACCCGGGTGGTGCTCGTCGACGACCACGAGGTCGTGCGCAAGGGCCTGGCCGCGCTCATCGACGCGCAGGACGACATGGAGGTGGTGGGTGAGGCCGGGACCGCCGCCGAAGGGGTCCGGCGGGTCGGCTACGACGTGCCCGACGTGGTCGTCCTGGACGTGCGGCTCCCCGACGGCTCGGGCGTGGAGGCGTGTCGGGAGATCCGAGCTCGCTGGCCGGACGTGGGTGTCCTGATCCTCACCTCGTTCGCCGACGAGGAGGCGCTCATGTCGGCCATCATGGCCGGGGCCGCCGGGTACGTCCTCAAGCGGATCGACACCGACGCCCTCGTCGACGCGATCCGCCGGGTCGGGCGGGGGGAGTCGCTGCTCGATCCGGCGATGACCGAGCGACTCTTCCGGAAGCTGCGCGACGATCACCCGGAGGACCATCTGCTCGCTCGCCTGTCCCCGCAGGAGCGGCGCATCCTCGATCTCATCGCCGAGGGGAAGACGAACCGCGAGATCGCCCAGGACCTCTTCCTCGCCGAGAAGACCGTGAAGAACTACGTCAGCAACCTCCTGGCGAAGATGGAGATGTCCCGTCGCAGCGAGGCGGCGGCGTACGCGGCGAAGATCGCCGCGGAGCGGGAGCGCCGGTACCCGCCGGAGGACTGGGAGGAATGATCCACAGCGAGGGGAGGGGCTTCCCGGGAAGCCGCCAAGGCGAAAGGAGCCGTCGGTGAAGGTGCTCGATGTCATGACGAACGAGGTGGTGACCGTGACCCCGGAGACGGGGCTCAAGGAGGCCGCCCGGGCGATGATCGGTGCCGGGGTCAGCGGCCTGCCGGTGGTCGACGACGGGGGACGGGTCGTGGGCATCATCACCGAGGCCGATTTCCTCGAGGCGGAGGCCGAGCGGTCCTGGGGCCGGGAACGGCGGCGACTCCTCGACGTCCTCTTCGGGGATCGCCGGCCGCGGAACGCGACGGTCGTCGGCGAGGCGATGAGCCGTGAGCCCATCTGCATCGATCCCGACTCCCGGGTGGCCGAGGCGGCCCGGCTCATGGCCGAGCGCCGGGTGAAGCGCCTCCCCGTCGTGGGGCCGGACGGGCGCCTGCGTGGGATCATCAGCCGCGCCGACATCGTGGCCGCCTTCGCCCGGTCCGACGAGGTCATCGCCGACGAGATCGTCTTCGACGTCATCCGCCGGATCCTCATGCTCGAGCCCGACGCCCTGGAGGTCACGGTGGACGACGGCACGGTCGTCCTCCGCGGCGAGGTGCCGAAGCGCTCCGACGCCCGCATGCTCGTGGAGCTCGTCGGCCGCCTCGAAGGGGTGACCACGGTCGACGACTCCGGACTGTCCTGGACGTACGACGACTCCAAGAACCCCGAGGATCCCGCCGCCTGGCACTGATCCACCTCCCCCAGATCCTGGGAACAGTTCCGCGGCTCGTGGCGTTGAGCAAGCGAGACGGAAAGGATCACGCGACGATGCTGGCGCTCAACGATCTGTTGTGGGAGTCCGGTGAGACGTGGCGGGGCGAGGCCGCCTGTGCCGAGGTTCCGAGCGAGGTGTTCTTCCCGGCGGGCGAGGAGCCGGAGGCGGCCGCCGCCGCGAAGGCCGTCTGTGCGCGCTGTCCGGTGAGTGAGGAGTGCCTTCGCTTCGCGCTCGCCACCAACCAGACCGAGGGGGTCTGGGGCGGGCTGGACGCCAACGAGCGCCGCCGGCTCCGTCGCCGCATCCGGGATCGCCGGCGCCGCATGGCGAGCTGAGCGGTCCGCGGGTCTCCTGTCCGTCGCGCCCCGGCTAACCTGCCGTCGATCCGACGCGGTTCGGGGACGGGGAAGGACGAGACGGAGGCGACGGCAGTGAGCGAGGACGGATCTCCGCGCAGTGACGACCGGAGGACCCCGGTCGTCGTCGGGCTCTGGCCCCTCCTCATCGCGGCGGCGGTGATCGTCGTCGGTTGGGGGGTCGTGGGCGCGGCCAACACACCGGTCGGTGAGGCGGCGGCTCCGGAGGCGGCGACCGCCACGACGACGACCGCTACGACGGCGGCCGGTCCCGGGACCGGCGCGACCGCGACGACGACCGGCGGGACGGATGGCGCCACCACGACCGTCGCGGCAGGAGCGCAGGGTGATCCGGTGAAGGGGGAGCAGCTCTTCAAAGGGACGTGCGCCGCCTGCCACGGCCCCGACGCCCGGGGGCTGCCGGGGTTGGGGAAGAACCTGAGGACGAGCGAGTTCGTGCACTCACTCTCCGACGCGGAGCTCGTCGCCTTCGTCGAGAAGGGTCGTGACACGAGCGACCCGATGAACACGACCGGCATCGCCATGCCGCCACGAGGCGGGAATCCGAAGTTCAGCGAGCAGGACCTCTACGACATCGTCGCCTATCTGCGGACGCTGGGCTGAGCCCGCGGGTGTCGGCGGAGGCGGGACCCGAGGCGCACGCGGGTCTTCGGGGGAGGGAACGGTGAGACGCAGGCAGTACGAGCGGGAGCTCGCCGGTCTCGAGGTGGAGCTCGCCCGACTCCAGGGATGGGTGCGCGAGCGCGGGCTGCGCGTCGTCGTGATCTTCGAAGGGCGTGACGCCGCGGGCAAGGGCGGCACCATCAAGACGATCACCCGGCGGCTCAACCCCCGGATCGTCCGCACGGTCGCCCTCGGGGTACCCACCGAGCGGGAGCGGACCCAGTGGTACCTGCAACGGTACGTTCCGCATCTCCCCGCCGGTGGGGAGATGGTGCTCTTCGATCGCTCCTGGTACAACCGGCTCGGGGTCGAGCGGGTCATGGGGTTCTGCAGCGACGAGGAGTACGAGGCCTTCCTGGAGCTCTGTCCCGCGTTCGAGCGGGTTCTCGTCGACGACGGCATCGTCCTCGTCAAGTACTGGCTGCACGTCGACGACGACGAGCAGGAGCGACGCTTCCAGCGGCGCAACCACGACCCGCGGCGACGGTGGAAGCTGAGCCCGATGGACCTCGAGGCCCGGGCGCGCTGGGTCGAGTACTCCCGGGCGCGCGACGTCATGTTCGTCCACACCCACACGACGTGGGCACCGTGGCACGTCGTCGACATGAACGACAAGCGCGCCGGACGGCTCAATCTCATCCGGCATCTGCTCGGGATCGTCCCGTACGAGGACCTGACGCCGCCGCCACTCGAGCTGCCCGAGCGGCAGCCGGCCCGTGGCTACGTGGCGCCGGACTGGAGCAGGTTGGAGATTCCCCGTCTGTACGGGCCGGGAGCGGTCACTCCTCGGTGACGGTGACGCCGCGGATCGTCACGTCATGGACGGGCCGCTCCCCGCGCAGGTCGACGGCGGCGATCGCGTCGACGACGTCCATGCCGGAGACGACCTCGCCGAAGATCGTGTACTGGAAGGGAAGCCGGACGTCGTCGAGGCAGATGAAGAACTGTGAGCCGTTGGTGTTGGGACCCGCGTTCGCCATCGCCACCGTGCCGCGACGGTAGGGCCGGGGCCGTTCCAGCTCGTCGCGGAAGCGGTAGCCGGGTCCTCCCCGGCCGGTGCCGGTGGGATCTCCGCCCTGGATGACGAAGCCGGGTACGACCCGATGGAAGATGACGCCGTCGAAGTAGCCGTCTCGGGCGAGGAACACGAAGTTGTTCACCGTCATCGGCGCGTCGGCGGCGTGGAACGCGATCTCGATGTCCCCCTCGTCGGTGTGGAGCGTGGCCCCGTAGCTGCGGGCGAGGTCGATCGTCATCGGAGGTGGGGCGTCGTAGGTTCTCTCCGGCATCGGGTTCTCCTGTTCGCGGGATCGGTGCGGGACGGATTCTGGGGGCGCTCCAGGCCGGGGTCAACGACGGCGCCGACGCCGCCGCACCCCGGTCTTGAAGGGAACGAGCTCCTCGGGGGGTTGCCAGGAGGAGAGGTCGGCGAGGCGCGGGTCGTTCGAGAACATCTTCACGATGGGGACGTTGAGACCGGCCCTCCGCTGGATGGCGAGGACCTCGTTCACCTGGTCCCATTCGACGAGGGTCACCACGAGGCCCCGCTCGCCGGCGCGGGCGGTGCGACCCGACCGGTGGAGGTACGTCTTCGGGTCCTCGGGAGGGTCGTAGTGGACGACGATGTCGACCGCCTCGATGTCGAGACCGCGGGCGGCGACGTTCGTGGCGACGAGGACCGGCACCTTCCCGGCGGAGAAGTCGCCGAGGGCACGTTCCCGGTCACGCTGGGCGAGGTCGCCGTGGATGGCGGCGACGGGGAGGTCCTGGGCGCGCAGGTCGCGCGCCAGGCGGTCGGCGCCGTGCTTCGTCCGGGTGAACACGAGGGTCCGGCTGGCACCCCGGGCGATCGCCGCCGCCACCTTGACCTTGTCCATGTGGTGGACCTTGAGGAACCGGTGCTCCATGGTCTCCACCGTCTCGGTGGGGGAGGCGACCTCGTGGAGGACCGGGTCGGTGAGGTAGCGCTCGACGAGTCGACGGACCTGCTCGTCGAGCGTCGCCGAGAAGAGGAACGTCTGGTGCGGTCCGGTGACCCGATCCATGATCTTCCGCACCTGGGGCAGGAATCCCATGTCGGCCATCTGATCGGCTTCGTCGATGGCGACGGCGGCGACGTCGTCGAGGCGCAGATGGCGACGCCCCAGCAGGTCGATGAGCCGGCCGGGCGTGGCGACGACGAGCTCGACCCCGCGATCGAGGGCGTCGGTCTGCCTCCCCATGGAGGATCCGCCGTAGACGGCGACGAGACGGAATCCCCGCGTCGCCAGGAGGGTCTCGAGATGACGGGTCACCTGCACCGCGAGCTCCCGGGTGGGAACGAGGACGAGGGCCCGGGGGCGGCGTGGCTCGGCGCGCTCGAGTCGGGCGACGATCGGGAGACCGAAGGCGAGGGTCTTCCCGGACCCGGTCTTCGCCTTCCCCAGCACGTCGCGGCCGTCGAGCGCGTCGGGGATGGCCATCGCCTGGATGGGGAAGGGGCTGGTGATGCCCTCGGCGGCGAGCGTGTCGCGCAGGTCGGCCGGGACGCCGAGCTCGGCGAAGCCGACGTCCGTGGCGAGCTCGTGGGTGGTTCCGGTCATCGATCCTCTCGGGGACTCGGGGGCACCTCGACC
>CAZPAV010000017.1:0-52059 GCA_964584755.1 uncultured Acidimicrobiaceae bacterium | reverse complement strand
TGGCTAGCGGCAGGGGCCCCGGAGAGGAGGTGTGGGGGGGCGACAGGGCGCTGGAGGGGAGGGGCGGGGCGGGGCGCGAGGGGGGGGGGGGGGGGGGGCGGCACCGGGGGGCCTGGGGCGGCGGCGGCGGGCCCGGGGGCGGGCGGGTCGGGGAAGTCGGCGACGGTCGCCACGAACGCCACCGGCGCCCCGGTGGGGAAGCCCCGCGCCGAGGCGGCCGCCGAGACGGCGAGGGCGTCGCCGCCGGTGACGGTGTCGACCTGTGGGACGTAGCGGGCGACCTCGTCGACGACGGTCTGCTCCACCGAGGTGCCGGCGCCGAGGACGACGACCCGCTGCGGAGCGAGGCGGAGGATCTCCCGCCGGGTCACCGCCGGCAGCGACCCGGGACGGGTGAGCAGCACCGGGCCGCCCGCCTCCGCCGCCAGCGGAGCCGCGGAGAGCGCGTCGGGGAAGTCGAGACCGGTGGCGAGGTACACAACCGGGGCCTGATCGGGGAACGCCGCCTGGGAGATGGCCGCCGCGGTGGCGTACCGGTCGGGGCCGGCCAGTCGCTCCACCGTGCCGTAGGCGGCGAGCTGGTCGGCGACCCCGGCGGAGACGACCCCCTCTCCGCCGAGGATGACGATCCTCGTCGGCTGGAGCCGTTCGATCTCGCGGCGGGTCACCGTGGGGATGAAGTCGGTGCGCACCAGCAGCAGCGGCCCGCCCCGCACCTCGGCGAGGGGGGCGGCGACGAGCGCGTCGGGGAAGTTGAGGCCGGTGGCGACGAACACCGTGCCGGCACCGCTCGGGTACCCCTCCGTCGAGATCGCCACCGCGGTCTCGTACCGGTCCTGACCCCACCAGCGGTCGACGATGGGCCACGGCCCGGTGACGCCGGTGACGTGGGAGGAGAGCAGTCCGAACGTCGTGCGGAACTCGGCGCCGGTGAAGTGGCGGGTCGTCTCCGTCCCACCGAGCGTCCCCACCACCCGGATGTCGCTGGGGGTCCCCGAGTCGTAGGTGGCGGCGATGTCGACATCCCAGATCTCGTCGAGCCCCACTGCGGCGGCGAACGCGGTGAGGTCGACGGTCTTGTCCCAGGAGGCGAACGGGTTGGCGGTGACGAGGCTCCACGGGTCCGGCACCGACCGCAGGTAGGGGATGGGGGATCCGCCCCACACGTCCTCGTTGTTCTCGGAGGCCCCGCCGTTCGAGGACGAGTAGTAGGTCTGGGCGGCGGCGCCGCCGTAGGTGAGGATCTGCCCGTCGGTGGCGTGCACCGCGTCGGTCCAGTTCTGCGCCACCGGCCCGACGATGCCCACCTGGTCGAACCCCCATCCCAGGTACACCTGGTCGATGGACGTGTCGTAGAGGTTGCACCAGCACCAGGGGCGGTCCGCCGGGGCGGCGCGGGACTCGGTGCGGTAGCGGGCGAAGGTGCGGGCGGCGATCGCCTGGGTCTGGAGGGCCGCCTGCGGCCATCCGTACGGCATCTCCCCGATGCCGAGGACGTAGGCGTCGAGGGACATCTCCTCGACGACGTGGAACCCGGCGTCGGCCGGGTACGGCTCGTTGTGGTCGTCGGGGCGGATGTGCATGCGGCCGTAGGCGTAGGCGCAGTCGAGGACGGTGGATCCGAGGGAGTGGGTGCAGTCCACGCCGGCCGTCGGGGTCCCCGGGTACCACACCTTGTCGATGACGATCCGCATCGTGGGGGCCGCCGCGTCGCCGTCCCAGACGAGGTCGATGTTGCAGGAGCCCTTCGTGGAGGTGAAGCCGCCCGGACCCGAGAAGCGGCAGCGGCGGGGATCCTGCGGCGGGCCGGCGAGATCGAGCGCGGTGACCGTCAAGGTGTCGCCGTCGTGCAGCTCGACGGTCTCGACGCCCCCGCCGAGGGCGGTGTCGTCCCGGGTGACCGTCACCGGCGTCGCCGGCGTGGCGATCGCCGCCGCCCGCAGCACCACCTTGATCACCTCCGACTCGACGTTCACCCACACCGGATCGCCGCTCGTGTCGGGACCGAGGGTCGTCCCCGGGTAGTAGGCGGCGAGGATGTCGGCGGCGCTCTGACCGTCGAGCGCCCGCCCGTACGCCCCGTACTGGCTCATGCCGACCCCGTGGCCCCACCCGGCGCCCGAGATCGTCACCGTCCCCCCGCCTCCCTGGGGGGAGAAGCCCGAGGCGGCGGTCTCGGGGGTCGCGGTCGCCGCCGCGGCGGCCTCCTCGGCCGCCTCCCCCGATCCGTCGACGAGCACGGGGCCCCCGGCGGGCACCGACCAGCTCGCGAGGTCGCCGCCGGAGGACGGCAGGGGCGTCCCTGCGCCGAGGGCCGGTGCCGGCAGGGTGCCCAGCAGCCCGACCACGGCGACCAGGACGGCGACGCGGTGTCTCATGTTCTCCACCACACCTTCTATCGGGTGCGTCCGGACCGGCGCTGAGTCCTTTGTCCGCCCCCCTGCCCGGCACCACGCTAGGCGGCACCTCGGGCAACACCAAGGTGCGCGGCGGCCGCCGGGGATCGCCGTTCCCGGCCACAGGCGGCCGGCTCGCTAGCGTTCACGGCACGTCGGAACCACCCACGGAGGAACGATGGCATCCATCTTCACGAAGATCATCGCCGGGGAGCTCCCCGGCCGGTTCGTGTGGCGGGACGACGAGGCGGTGGCGTTCCTGACGATCGCCCCCCTCCGGCCGGGACACACCCTCGTCGTCCCCCGGGCCGAGGTGGCGCACTGGATCGACCTGGAACCGCACCTGGCGGCGCACCTCACCGGCGTCGCCCAGGCGGTCGGGCGGGCGCTGCAGCGGGCCTTCGACCCGGTCCGGGTGGGCGTGATCATCGCCGGCCTCGAGGTCCCCCACACCCACCTCCACGTGATCCCCATCGACTCGGAGGCCGACCTCGACTTCCGCAGGGCCGACCCGACCACGCCACCCGAGGCCCTCGACGACGCCGCCGCCCGCATCCGCGCAGCCCTGCGCGCCCTCGGCTACACCGAGGTGGCGGGGTAGGAGACACCGGCCGGCGAGAGCACCAGACCGCGGACCTCGTTGCCGAGCGGCGCTCCGCTACCGATCACCTTCCGCGGAAGCCGACGTCCTGGAGGGAACGAGGGGGCTCCACCGGGATCCAGCGCTCGTCCTCGACGGTGTAGTCCGTGCGATCCGCGAGGTACGCGAACACGGAAGGTGGCACCTGGTGCGTGTAGTCGAACCCATCCAAGATGATGGGACGACGTCGTCCCTCGGCCACCGGCACGGCGGCCTCGATCCGCACGGGGCCCGGCAGCGACCCCCGGAGGTTCCTGACCGCTCGAGGGATCTCATGCAGGTCGCGATCGAAGCTCACGACGATCGCCACGTCGAGCACGCCGGTCAACGCGAACTCGACGACGTCGAGGGCCAGGGCGAGGTCGATCCCCTTCTCCTGCGCTCGCCGGTACGGGGACACGCGGACCACCCGGGATGGGGTATCCGCGTTCGGGCCCGGGAGTGGGTCGTCGATCCCCCAGGCGTCGTGGTAGCGCAACGGACGGGTGACCACGGTGACGCCGACCTTGCGCATTCCCGCGAGCCGACGATCGAGGTTCCGGCGCTTCGTCCGCTCTCCCGGCTCGTTGGGGCTCGGCACCCCGGTGTAGAAGCGACAGGCGATCCGGTGTCGCGTTCTCGAACCGGCAAGGTACTCGGCGAGGAGATGCGGATGACACAGCGGATGACCGTAGAGCGCCTTGCATCGGTGATAGAGGTTCTGCCCGTCGACGAAGACCACGACCCGGGCGGTCGGGTCGTCGGCGAGCGCGGCGACGGCCGGAACGGGCATGGAGCGAGCGTACGCGGAATCGACCCCGGAGAAAAGCCCCGGTCTCCCTACGACGAGGGAGCCGGGGCCCGTTAACCGGGCGGACACGCGGTCCGCGAACGCAACGATAGCACGCCCAGGATCCTGACACCACGGGCCCTCGACTCCTCGTCACCGCTCGGTGCCCTCCCCGCGGGCGACCCGGAGCTAACCTCCCCGCCCATGCCGAGCGCCGTCTTCGCCCACACCATCCGCATCGCCACGCCGATCGAGGACGTGTGGGCGGCCCTCCAAGACCCGGCCACCTGGGAGCAGCTCGGTCCCGTCCAGGAGGTGTGGGACCCGGTCCACGACCCGGAGGGGGTGCTCCTCGGCTACCGCTGGTCGACCCGGATCGGCGGTCGCGAGTACCGGGGTTCGGCCCGCACCGTCGACCACCGGCCCCCCACCTGCTTCGTCATCGACCTCGAGGCCGGAGAGATGGCGGGAACGATCACCGCCGAGCTCGCCTCCGACGGCGAGATCACCGACGTGGCGGTGAGCCTCGAGGTGCACTCCCGGGGGATGATGTCGACGCTCCTCTTCCCCGCCATCCACGCCGCCATCGCCTCGGGATTCCCCCAGCAGGTCGAGGACCTCGCCGGCCGCATCGCCGGGAAGTGACCGGTTCCGCCGTCCTCCCCGAGCACCACGCCGGAGCCCCCGCCGCCGAGCACCTCGGGCGGCAGGGAGCCCGCCGGGCAGAACCCCGGGGAGCATCGGCGAGCACCGTCGTCGGAAAGGGCATCCAGGTCACCGGTACGGGCCGCGGTTCCCCGGAACGTCACCGGCGACGGCCACGCTGTGGAACGCGGCCGGTGCGTCCCGCGCCGATCCGGCGACGGTGGCATCGCCGCGCCACGCCCCAGCGGGTGACGAGCATCACGGCTTCCATCGCGATCCGCCACGACATCTTCGACTCACCGCGCGTTCGCTCCCGGAACACGATCGGCAGCTCCGCGACGCGCAGGCCGTACTCCCAGGCGCGGTACGCCATCTCGACCTGGAAGGCGTACCCCGTTGCGTTGCAGGAAGCGGGGTCGAGACACCGTAGCGCACCCGCGTCGAAGGCCCGGAAGCCCGAGGTCATGTCCCGGAGACCGGTACCGAGCAGCAGACTCGCATAGCGATTCCCCACGACCGACAGCATCCGACGGGCGAGGCTCCAACCCGAAGTCGAACCGCCGCGCACGTAGCGACTCCCGATCGCCAGCGCGGACCCTTCCTCCACGGCCGCGACCAGTCTCGGCAGGTCGGACGGGTCGTGACTGAAGTCGCAGTCCATCTGACAGACGATCTCGGCCTGGAGCTGTGCGCACGCCTTCTCGAAACCCGCCACATACGCGCTTCCCAGGCCGTTCTTCCCGGACCGACGCACGACGGACATGCGTGGGTGCGCTGCGGCCACACGATCGGCGATCAGACCGGTGCCGTCCGGGGAGGCGTCGTCGACGACGAGCACGTGATAGCCGTGCCTCGCCACGGCTTCCATCATGCGGGCGACGTTGTCCGCCTCGTTGTAGGTCGGGATGCAGACGACCACACGGCTCGGATCCGTCATCGACCCCGGTACCCCGTACTCCGGAGCTTCCGAGTCGATGAAACCCGTTCTCGAGCGAAATTCCCCACCACGATCCAGTCGTCCTGGTGCCGGTCCGATCGTACCCGCCGGAGGCGCCTCGCGCCGCCGCCACGCCGTGCGTACGACGTGCCGGACCCGGCGGCGTCCCTCAACTCCTCCGGTGGAAGAGCAGGACCCAGTCGTTGGCGACGACCTCCTCGAAGGTGGGGTCGTCACGAACGATCGCGAGGGCCCGCGCCGCTTCCTCGTCGATGCTCGCCCCCCGCTCCTTCCTCTGGACTCTCACGATCACCCACTCCACCGTCTCCGACGGCGGCGGCGGGTCGGCGCCGGCCGACCAGTAGACGCGCACGAACGGGTTCGGGAACATGTAGATGCGCCGGCGATGCGCCATGTGCGGGGCGATGGCCCAGTCGGCCGCGACGACGGCGTCGCCCGGGACCATCGCCATCGCCTCACGGATGGCGGCCGGGTTGTCGGTGGTGCCTCCCCACCCGGTGTTCGCGAAGACGGTCGGCCAGGGCCCGGCCACGAGGTTCGCGGCGAGGGCGACGACCACCAGCCCGCCGGCCACGAACACCACCGGCCGGGGGCTCGCGAACCGGCGGCCGCGAAGCCGCGTCGCGCCGCGTACCGCGGCGAGACCGACGACCGCGAGGAAGTAGGCGGCGTAGTGGTAGTGGATGCTCGCCTGGTAGCCGTGGCTGGAGAGCAGATTCGCCACGGTGATCGGCACGGCCACGACGAGCAGCTCCGGTGCGAGCAGCGCCACGGCGAGTGGCGCGGTCATCGCCACGAGGTACACGACCCGCTGCGGCTCGGCCAGTACCGAGAGCACCTCCCCCGGTGAGGTGAGCACGCGGCCGATCGCCGAACCCAGCGTCTCGCCGAACCGTCCGTAGCGGCCCGTGTAGAGCAGATGGCCGGTGGGAGAGAAGTGCGGTAACGCCACGAGCACGTCGAACAGGAAGACGGCGACCCCACCCGCCGCCAGGGCGGACATCGCCTTCCAGGTGCGAAACCGCAGTCCCAGATACACCGCGAGCGGGACCACGACGAGCGCCGCGTCCTCCTTGACCAACAACACCAGGCCCAGCACCACGGCGGCCCGGCCCGGATGGCCGCGCGCCGCCAGGAGGTATCCGGCGAGGAGCAGGGGGACGGCCAGGACCTCCGGGTGGAAGACGTCCCACGCCTGCCAGGCGACCGCCGGGTGGAGCAGGAAGCCGACGGCGACAGCCGCCGCCAGCGGTTTGCCGACGCCTTCGGTACGCGCGATCCGGTAGAGGAGCGGTCCGCTCGCGGCCAGGGCGAGCACCGGGAGAACGAGCAGGACCCGCACGTCCGGCCAGATCCGGTAGAGGGGAGCGAGGAGCACGAGGATCCACGACGAGTGATCCCCGAACAGATGTACGCCGCGCAGGGTCACGAACGGCCGCTCGAGCCGACTCAGCAGCCACAGTCCCTGGTCGAAGATGCCCAGGTCGAAGGTCTGCGTACCGAAGTGCGCGTGGTTGTAGAGGACGAGGCTCCCGAAGACGACCACGAATCCGGCCGCTGCCGCGGCAACGACTACCCCGGCGAGGTCCCAGGTGGAGCTGGGTGACCGCTGCCGCACCGTTTCGTCCCCTCTGCGAGAACCTTCCCTCCACACGGCGCACGCTCCAACCCTGGACCTGGCGCCGTGAGCCCTTCCGGACTCACCCGAGGTCGTTCGTGTCGCGTCCCACCGTTCCGGCAGGACCGGCTCGACGCTAGTAGCCGGCGTCGTCGCCGAGCGGTGGCACGTCACCGAGGGCCGCCTCTCGCAGGCGTCCCGTAGGTCGTCGTCGCGGACTGCGACGGGGCTCCTCCGGCCGGGAGCCGGGCCGGGCCGACCGTCGCGGGCGGTGGCGCCGCCGCCGCCGGCTTCCCTCAGCGGGCCGAGGACCTCGCCGGCTGCATCGCCGGGGGAGGAACGACCCCGCCGTGGTCGCCGGCGGCGACACCCTCCACCTCGCCACCCGGTGGGTCGCCGGGGGAGGTCACGACCGGGCTCCAGAGCAGGGTCGCCAGCGCCAGTGCGGCGACGAGCCACCACGTGTTGGCGAAACCCCGCACCGCCAGCAGCGTGAAGACGGCGAGGACCGCGGCGATCGCCATGAGGAGATCCCCGCCGCTGCGCACCCGCCGTGCCAGCACCACGGCGACGAGGAGCGCCGCGGCGACCGCCACCCACCCCGGCAGCACGACCCCGGCCCCGGCGAGCGTGAGGGCGTCCGGTCGAGGGGCGCGGGTGAGATGATGGACGACGGTGGCCTCCACGAAGGCGCCCGGCGCCGCCACCACCCAGGGGACGGTGACCGCCGCGGCCGCGGCGAGCGCGGCGAGGGAGCGCCGCCGCGCCGCACGGTCCCCGCCGACGAGGAGCAGCGGGAGGGCGAGCACGAAGTACTGCTTCGTGGCGAGGCCGAGGCCGAAGAGGATCCCCGCCACCACCGGCCGCCGCTCCCACCACCGGCCCGCGGCGAGGAGGAAGGGGAGCGTCACCGCCTCGGTCCAGGACTCGTAGACGATGCCGATCCAGGCCGCCTGGGCGAGGAAGACGCCGGCGGCGGCGAGCGCCAGCGCCGCGTCGCGCCGGGTACGCCGCAGCGGGAAGGCGAGGAGGAGATACCCGGCCACGACCCCCGCCACCCCCGCCATCCGGGGGTCGCCGAGGATCCCGGCCCCGGCGAAGAGCAGCATCGTCAGCGGCGGATACGTGTAGCCGTAGATGAGCTCTCCGGGGCCCCACGGCAGGGTCTCGACGACCCTGACGTGGACGAACGGGTTCTCCCCCGAGCGGAGTGCCTCCGCGGCGGCGACGTGCAGCCGGTACACGTCGATCGCCGGCGCCGCCGCCCGGATGAGCGCCACCCCGACGAGGACGAGTACGACGGCGCCGGCGGCGACCGCCAGGAACGTCGGGGGGTGGAACCGGCCCGTCCGCAGCAGACGGGCCGTCACCACGATGGCGACCACGGCGAGGAACCAGACGACACGGTCGGCGGGAGGCAGGACGATCCCGAAGCGGCTGCCGGAGGCCAGCGTGACGGCCACCAGACCGACCGCCGCCGTCTCCAACGCCGCCGGGAGCCGGCGCGCCCCGGCGGCGTCGCCCACCGGGGCGAACGCCGCCGCCACGAGCGCCACCGCGCCGAGGAGGAGCACCGCCAGCCGCACCGGGGAGACCGGCGCCACGCCCATGCCGAGACCGAGCCCCACGATCCCGACGAGGGTGAGCGCACCACGGGAGCGCCACGCTCGGGGAAGGCCACGGAACCGGAGCACGTCACGATGGGGCACGACCCGGGCATCGGCACCCCCTGCCGCGCCCTTGAGCGACCCGCGCCCCCACCGGTAGGGACTAGTCCCTTTTCCCACGCACCGATGTGTCTGGCCACCCGTCGTGGTCACCCGTACCATCTCGCCCATGAGGGATCGAGCATGACCGCCGCGAGCTGCCCCACGCGCACCCGACGCACCCTGCTCGTCGCGGCCACGCTCGTACTCGCCGGGCTCGGGCCGTGGGGGGCGGCCCGGGCCACGGCGACCTCACCGCTCCCCAACGGGGTGGTGCTCGCCTCCTCGACCCACCTCGAGCGCGGCGCGACGGCGGCCCCCTTCACGATGACGGCGACGAACCTCACCGGCGACCCCGTCACCCTCACGGTCCCCGCCCCCGGCGCCGTCACCGCCGCCACCGTCGACGCCGGGAGCTACGACGGGACCGCCTGGTCGGTGACGCTCGCCCCCGCGGCCACGGCCGCCATGAGCGGCACCCTCGCCCCCTGACCCGGGACGCCGCGCCGACTCCGATCCCTTGGTACACTCGCGTCACGCGCTCATCCAGAGCGGTGGAGGGACAGGCCCTGTGAAACCGCGGCAACCGGCGTAGCGCACGGTGCCAATGCCTGACCGATGAGCTGCCGGAGACGGGTCGGCTCCCGTCCGCGGCGCTCGGAGCGCGACGGACGAGAGGAGCAGCCGTGGACGGCCCCGAGACCGCCGACACCCCCGACCCGCAGCCGGCGCCCGCCGGCACCTACCTCGACGCCCTGGCCCGCCGCGTCCTCGTCACCGACGGTGCCACCGGCACGAACCTCCAACGCGTCGGCCTCACCGCCGCCGACTTCGGCGGGGAGCGGCTCGAAGGGTGTAACGAGATCCTCAACGTCACCCGCCCCGACGTCGTCGCCGACCTCCACGCCGCCTTCCTCGAGGTCGGCGTCGACGTCGTGGAGACGAACACCTTCGGGGCCTTCGCCGTGCCCCTCGCCGAGTACGGCATCGCCGAGCGAGCCCACGAGCTGGCGTTCGCCGGCGCCCGCATCGCCCGCAAGGTGGCCGACGGGTACGCCACGGCGGAGCGTCCCCGCTGGGTCGCCGGCGCCATGGGACCCGGCACGAAACTCCCCTCCCTCGGCCAGATCGCCTACCGGGACCTGCGGGACGCTTACGCGACGGCGGCCCTCGGTCTCCTCGAGGGAGGCGTCGACCTCCTCCTCGTCGAGACCCAGTTCGACCTCCTCGGCCTCAAGGCCGCCGTGGCCGGATGCCGGCGCGCCATGGCGCGGGCCGGCCGGCACGTCCCCATCCAGACGCAGGTGACCCTCGAGCTCACCGGCCGGATGCTCCCCGGCACCGAGATCGGCGCCGCCCTCGCCGCCATCGAACCGCTGCGCGTCGACGTGATCGGCCTCAACTGCGCGACCGGGCCCGCCGAGATGTACGAGCACCTCCGCTACCTCGCCGCCCACTCCCGCCGCCCCATCTCCGCCATCCCCAACGCCGGCATGCCCGAGGTCGTCGACGGCGCCACCTGCTACCGCCTCGACCCCGACGAGCTCGCCGAGCACCTCGCCCGCTTCGTCACCGAGTTCGGCGTCCGGGTCGTCGGCGGCTGCTGCGGCACCACCCCGTCGCATCTCGCCCGGGTGGTGGAACGCGTCGCCGGCCTCCGCCCGGCGACCCGCCACCCCGTCCACGAACCGGCGGCGGCCTCCCTCTACACCCCCGTCCCGTTCCACCAGGACACGTCCTTCCTCGTCATCGGCGAGCGGACGAACGCCAACGGATCCCGGCGCTTCCGCGAGGCCCTCCTCGCCGAGGACTGGGAGGCGTGCCTCCGCGTCGCCACCGAGCAGGTGCGGGAATCGGCCCACATGCTCGACCTCTGCGTCGACTACGTGGGCCGGGACGGGGTGCGTGACATGGCCGCGCTCGCCTCCCGTCTCGCCACCCGAGTCCCCGTGCCGCTCGTCCTCGACTCGACCGAGCCCGCCGTGCTCGAGGCCGGACTGCAGCACATCGGCGGCCGCGCCGTGCTCAACTCGGCCAACCTCGAGGACGGCGACGGGCCCGGGTCCCGGGCCGACCGGGTCTTCCGCCTCGCCCGCGAGTACGGGGCCGCCGTCGTCTGCCTCCTCATCGACGAACGGGGCCAGGCCCGCGACGTCGCCTGGAAGATGGAGGTCGCCCACCGCCTCCACCGGCTCGCCGTCGAACGACACGGCCTCGAGCCCGGCGACCTCCTCTTCGACGCCCTCACCTTCCCCCTCACCACCGGCGACGACGAACTGCGAGGAGACGCCATCGCCACCCTCGAGGCCATCCGCCGCATCAAGGCCGAGCTCCCCGGGGTGTTCACCGTCCTCGGCGTCTCCAACGTCTCCTTCGGGCTGCGCCCCGCGGCCCGGCAGGCCCTCAACGCCGTCTTCCTCCACGAGGCGGTCGCCGCCGGCCTCGACGCCGCCATCGTCCACGCCGGCCGGCTCCTCCCCCTCCACCGCATCCCCGAGGAGCAACGCCGAGTCTGCCTCGACCTCGTGTACGACCGGCGCCGCCCCGGGTACGACCCGCTGCAACGGCTCCTCGAGCTCTCCGCCGACGCGCCCGCCGCCACCGTGACGCGGGAGGACCGCCGCGACTGGCCCGTGGAGCGACGCCTGCGCCGGCGCATCGTCGACGGCGACCGCGAGGGTCTCGTCGACGACCTCGAGGAGGCCCTCGCCCACCACGACGCCCTCGCGATCATCAACGACGTGCTCCTCCCCGGGATGAAGACCGTCGGGGACCTCTTCGCCGCCGGGGAGATGCAGCTCCCCTTCGTCCTCCAGTCCGCCGAGACGATGAAGGCCGCCGTCGGCCACCTCGAGCCCCACCTCGCCCGAACGGCACGGACCCGCAAGGGCACCATCGTCCTCGCCACCGTCAAGGGCGACGTCCACGACATCGGCAAGAACCTCGTGGACATCATCCTGACGAACAACGGGTACGAGGTGCACAACCTCGGCATCAAGGTCCCCCTCGCCGCCATCCTCGAGAAGGCGGAGGAGGTGGGCGCCGACGCCATCGGCATGTCCGGCCTGCTCGTGAAGTCGACGCTCATCATGCGGGAGAACCTCGAGGAGATGGCCCGGCGCGGCATCACCGACCTGCCCGTCCTCGTCGGAGGGGCCGCCCTGCGTCGCTCCTACGTCGAACGCGACCTGCAGGCCGTCTACCCGGGACCGGTGTTCTACGGCAAGGACGCCTTCGAAGGGCTGCGGGCCATGGAGACGATCCTCGCCGGCGACGCGCCCCCGCCCGCGGCGGCGACCACGCCCCGCCGCCGTCCCGCCCGCCGCGACACCGCCTCCGCCCCGCGTCGCTCCCCGGAGGTCTCCGCTACCGCCCCCGTGTACACCCCGCCCTTCCTCGGCACCCGTGTCGTGCGCGGCGTCGCCCTCGACGACATCGCCCGCCACCTCAACGAGACCGCGCTCTTCCGCAACCAGTGGCGTTTCCGACCCGAGCCGGACGAGAACGACGAGGAGTTCAAGGACCGGATCCGGGCGATCCTGCGCGAGCGGCTCGCCATCGCCACGGCGGACGACCTGCTGCACCCCCAGGTCGTCTACGGGTACTTCCCGGTGAACGCCGACGGCGACGAGCTCGTCGTCTGGACCGACGAGGAGCGCCGGGAGGAACGCACCCGCTTCCGCTTCCCCCGGCAGTCGACCGCGCCCTGGCTGTGCATCGCCGACTTCTTCCGGCCCGCCGACGGCGGACCGGTCGACTACGCCGCCTTCCAGATCGTCACCATGGGGAGCCGGATCTCGGAGGCCGCCGCCGCCCTGTTCGCCGCGGACCGCTACCGCGAGTACCTGTTGACCCACGGGCTCGGGGTCGAGATGACCGAGGCCCTCGCCGAGCTGTGGCACCGCCGCATCCGCCGGGAATGGGGCTTCGGGGAGGAGGACGACCCGACGCTCCGGGGCCTCTTCAAGCAGCGGTACCGGGGCGGGCGGTACTCGTGGGGGTACCCGGCGTGCCCGGACCTCGAGGACAACGCCCGGGTGGCGGAGCTCCTCGACGCGGCCCGCATCGGGGTGGCCTGCTCGGAGGAGACGGCCTGGCAGTACCAGCCGGAGCAGACCACCTCGGCGATCGTCCTCCACCACCCCCAGGCGAAGTACTTCGTGGCGAGATGAGGAGGGACGGGCCGTGTTGACCGCGAAACAGGGGTGGCTCGAGATCGCCGAGGTGAACCCCCCGCAACTCCCCTCGATGCAGCACCTGCTCCTCGAACGGGTCTGGGACCACGTGCTCATCACCGACAACGTCTTCGGGAAGATCCGGGTCTCGCCCTACGCCTTCGCCGCCCGCATCACCCACGACGTGCCCGCCGTGCACCCCACCGTCGTCGTCTCCACCCGGGACCGGAACATCCTCGCCATCGAGTCGGAGGTGCGCGGGGCGCTCGGCAACGGCGTCGACTCCTTCTTCGTCGTCGTCGGCGACACCCTGCCGCAGGTCGACCACCTCGCCGACCACTACGAGATCGTCGAGCACCTGCGGGCTCTCCAGGACCACATGCCGAGCTTCGAGGTCGGGATGCCGACCCGGTTCCGCCACTGGCAGCTCCGCCGCCGCATCGCGGTCGGGGCCCAGTTCTTCATCGCCGGACCGGTCATGGACCCCGCGGTGGTCGAGGAACAGGCGGAGCGTCTCGGCCGGGAGGTGGGGGACCCGCCGGTGTACCTCTCGGTCATCCCGCCGTTCAGCCCCGGTTGGGTGGCCCGCACCGAGGGATGGGGGGCCGTGCCGGTGACCACCGCCCTCCGGGACCGCCTCGCCGCCCTGCCGGCGGCGGCCCGACGCGGATTCGCCTGGGAGATGGCGGCCGAGATCGGGGTGCGGGCCCGTGCCGCCGGCTTCGCCGGCCTCGTGTTCATGGGCCTCAAGTACGCCACCGTCGTCGACGAGGCCCCTCGGGCCTGGCGCATCGCCCGCGGCGCCACCCTCGCCTCCCCGGCGTCGCCCGAGGAGGAGAGCGGCGGGGCCGGCGCCTGAGGAGCTCCAAGCCGGGGACGTCGTCGACGCCGCCGTCCCGGGACCGTCCCGGCCGCCCGTCCCCGCAGGGGAGATCAGGCCTCGGCGGCCGCCTCCCGCAGGCGGGCGGCGGCCTGGCGGGCCTCCTCGAGGTCGCCCTCGGTGATCTCCGCCCGGTCGGTGAGCAGCGTCACCTGATTCCGGTAGATCTGGAGGAACCCGCCGTGGATCCCCGCCGAGACCACCCCTCCGGCGTGGTGGAGCTGCACCGCGCCGGTGGCGAGCGCCGCCATCGTCGGCTCGTGATCGGCGAGGACCCCGATGTCGCCCTCGGTCGTCCGGGCCGAGATCATCTCCGCCTCCCCCGACCAGATGACCTCGTCGGGAGTCACGATGTCGACACGGAAGGTCTTCGCCATCAGGCCGCCTCGAGCTCCTTCGCCTTGGCGAGCGCCTGCTCGGCGCCACCCACCATGTAGAACGCCTGCTCGGGGAGATGGTCGAGCTCCCCCTCGATGACCGCCTTGAAGGACGCCACCGTCTCCTCGAGGGGCGTGTAGACCCCCGGCTGGCCGGTGAACTGCTCGGCGACGAACATCGGCTGGGAGAGGAACCGCTGGATCCGCCGCGCCCGGGCCACGATGAGCTTGTCCTCCTCCGACAGCTCGTCGATGCCGAGGATGGCGATGATGTCCTGGAGGTCCTTGTACCGCTGGAGGATCTGCTGCACCTGGGTCGCCACGGCGTAGTGCTCCTCCCCGACGATCTGCGGGTCGAGGGCCCGGCTCGTCGAGTCGAGCGGATCCACCGCCGGGTAGATCCCCAACGCGGTGAGCGGCCGGGAGAGCACCGTGGTGGCGTCGAGGTGGGCGAACGCGGTGTGCGGCGCCGGGTCCGTGATGTCGTCCGCCGGCACGTAGATGGCCTGCAGGGACGTGATCGAACGGCCCTTCAGGGACGTGATGCGCTCCTGGAGGAAGCCCATCTCCCCGGCGAGCGTCGGCTGGTACCCCACCGCCGACGGCATCCGGCCCAGCAGCGTCGACACCTCGGAACCGGCCTGGGTGAACCGGAAGATGTTGTCGATGAACAGCAGCACGTCCCGGCGCTGGACGTCCCGGAAGTACTCCGCCATCGTCAGGGCCGAGAGCGCCACGCGGAGTCGAACCCCCGGCGGCTCGTCCATCTGCCCGAACGTCAACGCCGCCTTCTCGATGACCCCGGACTCGGTCATCTCGAGGAAGAGGTCGTTCCCCTCACGGGTGCGCTCCCCCACCCCGGCGAACACCGACACGCCGCCGTGCTGGGTGGCGACCCGGTTGATCATCTCCTGGATGAGGACGGTCTTGCCGACGCCGGCCCCACCGAACAGGCCGATCTTCCCCCCCTCCAGGTAGGGGCAGAGGAGATCGAGGACCTTGATCCCCGTCTCGAAGACCTTCTTCTGCGGCTCGACCTCGTCGAAGGCCGGCGGCTCCCGGTGGATGGGCCACCACTCCCCGGTGAACTCCCGGTCGGGATCGTCGAGGCACGCCCCCCACACGTTGAAGATGTGCCCCAGGGTCTGGTCCCCGACCGGGACCGAGATCGGCCCGCCGGTGTTGCGCACCTCGGCGCCCCGCACCAGCCCGTCGGTGGGGGCGAGGGCGATCGCCCGCACGCGGTAGTCGCCCACCTGCTGGGCCACCTCGCAGAGGATCGTCCGCTCCTCGCCGGCGATCTCCAGGTCCACCTCGAGGGCGAAGTTGATCTCGGGCAGGGCGTTCGGCGGGAACTCGACGTCCACGACCGGCCCGGCCACCTTGACGATCCGACCGGTAGGAAGGTTCTCGCTCATCGTCTCTCCATCTCGGGTTCTCCGTCCCGGGTCTCGGCTCGGTGCATCATCCCCTCGCCAGGGCCTCGGCGCCGCCGACGATCTCGGAGATCTCGGTGGTGATCTCCGCCTGACGGGCTTGGTTCGCCTCGCGGGTGAGGATACGGGTGAGCTCCTCGGCGTTCTCGGTCGCCGCCTTCATCGCCCGCCGCCGCGCCGCGTGCTCCGAGGCGGAGGCCTCGAGGAGGATCCCGTACACGGTACCCTCCAGGTAGCGGGGCAGCAGTCGGGTGAGGATCTCCTCGGGGCTCGGCTCGAAGGTGTACGCCACCGGCGGAGCCGCGGCGTCCACCTCCGGTGGCTCGACGGGGAGCATCGGCCAGCGGACCGGCGTCTGGGTGAGGGCGGAGACGTACCGGGTCGTGTACACGTCCACCGCGTCGATGGCCTCCTCCATGTACTCGTTGAGGAGGACGTTGGCGATGCCGCGGGCGTCGGCGTACGCCGGCTTGTCGGTCACCCTCAACCAGGACTGCTCGATCGGGTACTTGCGGTAGCGGAAGTAGGAGAGGGCCTTCTTGCCGACGACGTACAACCGCACCGCCCGGCCCTCGGCGCGCAACTCGAGGAGACGGTGCTCGGCGAGGCGGATCACCGCGTGGTTGTAGGCGCCGGCGAGTCCCCGATCGGAGGTGACGACCACGATCCCGGCGGTCCGCACCTCACGGGCCTCGAAGAGGGGGTGACGCACCCCGCCGGAGGCCGCGGCGATGTTGCGGATCACGTCGGCCATCTTCGCCGTGTACGGCTGCGACGCCACCACCCGCTGCTGCGCCTTCCCGATGCGGGCCGTCGCGATGAGCTCCATGGCGCGGGTGATCTTCATCGTCGACTGCACGCTGCGGATACGCCGCCGGATCAGGCGAAGCTCGGCCGACGCCACCGATCAGCCCTCCCCGTCGGCCCCGGCGGCGGCCGCCGGCGACCCCTCGTCGTGGAGGGTCTTGAAGCTCGCGATGGCGGCCCGCAGCTCCTCCTCGGGAAGCTCGCCGGTGTCGGCGATCCGGGTGAGGATCTCCCCGTGACGGCTCCGCACGAACTCCCGCAGCCCGTCCTCGAACTCGCGGAGGTCCTCCACCGGGACGTCGTCCATGAGACCCTCGGTGACGGCGAAGATCGCCACCACCTGATCCTCCACCGGCAACGGGGAGAACTGGCCCTGCTTGAGGACCTCGACGACCCGCCGGCCCCGCTCGAGCTGGGCGAGGGAGGCGGCGTCGAGCTCGGAGCCGAACTCGGCGAACGCCTCGAGCTCCCGGAACTGGGCGAGGTTGAGCCGCAGCGGGCCGGCGATCTTCTTCATCGCCTTGATCTGGGCGGCGCCCCCCACCCGGGAGACCGAGATGCCGGCGTTGATCGCCGGACGGATCCCCGAGAAGAAGAGGTCCGTCTCGAGGAAGATCTGCCCGTCGGTGATGGAGATGACGTTCGTGGGGATGTACGCCGAGACGTCGTTCGCCTTCGTCTCGATGATCGGCAACCCGGTGAGCGACCCGCCGCCGAGCTCGTCGGAGAGCTTGGCGCACCGCTCCAGCAGGCGCGAGTGGAGGTAGAAGACGTCGCCCGGGTACGCCTCACGCCCCGGCGGACGCCGCAGGAGCAGCGAGATCTCCCGGTAGGCGACCGCCTGCTTGGAGAGGTCGTCGAAGACGACGAGGGCGTGCTGGCCACGGTACATCCAGTACTGGCCGATGGCCGACCCGGCGTACGGGGCGTACATCTGGAGCGCCGCCGCCGATGCCGCCGGAGCGTTCACGACGACGGTGTACTCCATCGCCCCGGCCGCCTCGAGGGCGTCGACGACCTCCGCCACCGTCGAGTTCTTCTGCCCGATGGCCACGTAGACGCACTTCACGCCCTGGCCCTTCTGGTTGATGATCGTGTCGACGACGATCGCCGTCTTCCCGGTCTGCCGGTCGCCGATGATGAGCTGTCGCTGACCCCGCCCGATCGGCGTCATGGAGTCGATGGCCTTGATCCCGGTCTGGAGCGGCTCCTTCACCGGCTGGCGCTGCACCACCGACGGCGCCTGCGTCTCGAGGAGACGCCGCTCGGTGGTGTTGATGGGGCCCTTCCCGTCGATGGGGCTCCCCAGCGGGTCGACCACCCGGCCGAGCAGGGCGTCCCCCACCGGGACCGAGAGGACCCGTCCCGTGGAGCGCACCTCGTCGCCCTCCTCGATGTGGGAGGCGTCGCCCATGACGACGGCCCCGATGGAGTCCTCGTCGAGGTTCAGCGCCACCCCGAGGAGCCCGCCGGGGAACTCGAGCAGCTCCGAGGCCATGGCGCCCGGCAGGCCGGAGACCCGGGCGACCCCGTCGCCGACGGACTCCACGTACCCGATCGTCTCCGCCTCGACGCGGGGGGACCAGCCTTCCAGGTTGCTCCGGAGCGCCGCAGCGATGTCTCCGGGATCCAGTGTCAGTTCAGCCATCGTGCGTCAACCCCATTGCTCTCGCAGCTCGTCGAGCCGGCTCCTCACCGACCCGTCGAAAACGGTATCTCCGATCTTCGCGACGACCCCGCCGACGAGCTCCGGGTCGAGGACGACCTTCGCCTCGACACGTCGCCCCGTCGCCGCGGAGAGGGCCTCCTCGAGGCGGCGCACCTGCGCGCCGTCGAGCGCTACCGCGGCGCGGACCTCGGCGACGGCGCTCCCCTCCTCCGCGGCGATGAGCTCGGCCAGCCGGGAGGCGATGGCGGTGAGATGGCGGGCGTGCCCCGCCATCACGACGAGCCCGAGCGCGGCGGTCGCCGCCCGTGACGTCCTGCGTCCCAGGAGGTCCTCGAGCACTCCGAGCTTCCGCTCGACGGGCACCCGGGCGTCGGTGAGGACCTCACGCAGGGCGGCGTCCCCCTCGAGGACGTGCGCCGCCTGGTACACCTCGTCGGCGAAGGCGTCGGGATCCCCCTCGGCGCGGGCGACGTCGAGGAGGGCGGCGGCGTAGCCGTCGATCACCGGGCCGGTCGGCGTCTCCACGGTCAGTGCACCCCTCCGAGCTCGTCGATGTAACGATCGACGAGCTCCCGCTGTCGCTGCTCGTCGAGGCTGTCGGCGACGAGACGGCCGGCGATCTGGATGGCGAGGTCGGCCACCTGCCGCTTCAGCTCGGCGGCCACCCGTTCCCGCTCGGCCCCGATCTCCTCGTGGGCCCGGCGGCGAATCTGCTCGGCCTCCGCCTCGGCCCGGGCGATGATGTCGGCTTTCACCGCCTCGCCGGAGGCGCGGGCCTCGTCGATGATGCGAGCCGCCTCCTCGCGAGCGCCGGCGACCTGGGTCCGGTAGTCGGCGAGGAGCCCCTCGGCCTCCTGCTTGGCGCGCTCGGCGGCCTCGTACTCGCCCTTGATGGCGGCCCGTCGGGCGTCGAGGGTCTGGTTCAACGCCGGGATCGCCCACTTCCACACGAAGAAGAAGACGATGGCGAAGGCGATCAGCCCGGCGATGAGCTCCTCGGGGGCGGGGAGCAGCAGTCCGGCGCCGCCCCCCTCGCTCCCTGTGGCGGGCTCCGCCTGGAGGAGCAGCATCACCTGTGCGAACACGTACGGCATCCTCCGACCCCTACGCCAGGAAGAAGAGCACGAACCCGATGAGGGCGAGCGCCTCGGTGAAGGCGATCCCGAGGAACATCGTGGTCCGCACCATGCCGGCCGCCTCGGGTTGGCGCGCCATCGCCTGGACGGCGTTGCCGGCGATGATGCCGATACCGACGCCGGGGCCGATGGCGGCGAGACCGTAGCCGATGAGGGCCAGGGATCCGCTGATCGCTTCCATTGCTTCTCTTTCCTTTCGAACGGGGTCCGGTCGTGGACGTTCAGTGGGCCGGGTGCAACGACGTCTCGATGTACACGGCGCTCAGCAACGTGAAGATGTAGGCCTGGAGGACGATGACGACGATCTCGAAGAGGAAGATGGCGAGGCCGAGGAGCCACCAGGCGAACCCGAACAGCCCCTTCACGGCGCCGATCTCGGCGATGCCGGCCACCGAGACGAGGGCGGTGGTGAGCAGGAGGGTCAGCATGACGTGCCCGGCCACCATGTTCGCGAAGAGCCGGACCGCCAGGGAGAAGGGCCGCACGAGGAACGTCGAGACGAACTCGATGACGCCGACGAGGGGCTTGAGGAACACGGGGACCCCCGGCGGCCACAGGATGTCCGCCACGTAGTGCCACCCCTGGCGCTTGAAGCCGGCGGCCACGAAGATCGCCCAGGTGAGGAGCGCCAGCGACATGGGCATCGCCATGCGGGACATGAACGGGAAGTTCACGAACGGCGTGATCTCGAAGGCGTTCCCGAAGAGGATGAAGATGAAGAGGGCGAAGAGGTACGGGTAGTACCGGACCCCCTCCGGGCCGATGATGCCGATCGCCACCTCGTCGCGGACGAACCCCATGAGGCTCTCCACCGAGAGGCCGAACCGGCCGGGGACGCGGGCCCGTCTCCGCAGCCCGAAGTACAGCAGCAGCATGATGAGGACCGCCGCGAGGAAGATGAGGACCACGGTGCGCGTCACCGGGAACCCCGCGATCTCGAACAGCGGCGTGCGGTACTCGAAGAGTTCCTTGACGTCCGCGGGGGCGCAGACGGTCTGACGGGTGAGGTCGCACCCCTCGGCCAGGATCAGTTGCTCCACTCCAGTTCCCTTTCCGCGCCTTTCGCGACGGCCACCGCCTCCCAGGACAGCAGCACGAGGTAGCTGACGACCACCGAGATGCCCAGGGCCGTCCGGTCGACGCCGACCACCGCCGCCACGAGGAACATCGTGCCGGTGATCAGCCCGAGCCGGACGAGGAACCCGAACAGGGCGGCGGCATGATACAGGCTCAGCGAGATGCGTGCGGCCGTCGCCAGCACGTACCCGCCGAGGAGGAAGTTCGCCACGACGACGACCACCCCCACCGCCGCGGCGAACGCCCCGGCGCGACCCCGCGCCAGCGCGGCGACCGCGACGACGACCGGTGCCACCACCACGGCCCGCCGCACCAGGTGCCGGGCGATGATGGCCTCGACCGGTCGACGATCCGGCGCCGGTTCGTAGGCGGCGACGGCGGGACGCTCAGACACCATGGCTGCGCCGCCTCCCCTCCTCCTCCAGGCCCGCCGAACGCTGCCACAGCCGCAGGAACCCCACCCCCACGCCGGCGAGGATCCACACGACGGTCAGCACCGGCGCGGTGTGGAAGAGGGCGTCGAGGACGAGACCGACGACGAGTCCGGCCACGAGGTACGAGATGAAGTCCGCGCCGCCCGAGAAGCCGCCGGTGACGGCCTCCTTCGGGGGCACGATCCGTCGCTTCGTGCCGTCCATTTCGCCGTTCCTCTCGGGGTCGGGCCCTCCCGTCACCTGGAGACCCCGGAATCACTTGTGAACCGGTTCACAAGATGCGGCCGGGACCCTAACGGCCCCCCGACGCTGCGCAAAATCCCCATCGAGACCGGAGCGTACTCGGTGGAGCCGGCCGTGCGGCGCCGACGGAGCGACGGCGGGAAGGTAGGGTCCGGCCATGGCCCGCCGCTTCTTCACCCCGGCCACCTTCGCCTTCCTGCGCGACCTCGCCGCCAACAACGACCGGGCCTGGTTCGCCGCCAACCGCGACCGCTACGTGGAGACCGTCCAGGAGCCGGCGCTCGCCTTCATCGTCGCCTTCGCCCCGCACCTCGCCGCCATCAGCCCCCACTTCCGGGCCGACGCCCGGACCGTGGGCGGGTCCCTGTTCCGGATCCAGCGGGACCTCCGCTTCGCCCGAGACGCCGCCCCCTACAAGGAGAACACCGGCATCCAGTTCCGTCACGAGGCCGGCCGGGACGCGCACGCCCCCGGCTTCTACCTCCACCTCGAACCCGGAGCCTGCTTCGCCGCGGTCGGCCTGTGGCGGCCCGAGACGAAGGTGGCATACGCCATCCGGGAACGCATCGCCGGCGACGGCGACGGGTGGCGCGCCGCCACCGGCGCGGAGCGCTTCACCCGGACCTGGGCGCTGGACGGCGACCGTCTGGTACGGCCCCCGCGGGGCTTCCCCGCCGACCACCCCCTCATCGCCGACCTCAAGCGCAAGGACTTCATCGCCTCCCGCCGCCTCACCCAGCGACAGGTCACCTCCGGCGGGTTTCTCGAGGCGTACGCCGGATGGTGCCGCGACGCGGCGCCGTTCATGGCCTTCCTCTGCGAGGCGGTCGGCGTCCCCTTCTGAGCGGAGCTCAGACGTACCCGGGGAAGTCGACCGGGTAGGCGGGGAAGGCGCCGGCGAGCTCGTCGACCGCCTCTCGGAACTGCGTCAGGGCCATGTCGTCGCGGCGCTTGCGCAGGATCTCCACGATGAGGCGGCCCAGGGCGATCATCTGCTCCTGCTTCATCCCCGCGGTCGTCACCGCCGGCGTCCCCATGCGCAGCCCCGAGGTGACGAACGGGGACCGCGGGTCGAAGGGGATGGCGTTCCGATTGAGCGTGATGCCCATCTCGTCGAGGAGCGCCGCCGCCTCCTTGCCGGTGAGGTCCGGATCGAAGGTACGCAGGTCGGCGAGGAACATGTGGTTGTCGGTCCCGCCGGAGACGATCCGGAGCCCCCCCTCGGCGATCGTCTCGGCGAGGACCTTGGCGTTGCGGACGATCTGCGCCGCGTACGCGGCGAACGCCGGCTGCGACGCCTGCTTGAAACAGACCGCCTTCGCCGCGATCTGGTGGTTGATGGGACCCCCCTGGGAGAACGGGAAGACGGCCTTGTCGATGGCCTTGGCGAACCGTTCCCGACAGAGGATGAGACCGCCGCGGGGGCCCCGCAGCGCCTTGTGGGTGGTGGCGGTGACGATGTCGGCGTGCGGCACCGGCGAGGGGTGCACCCCGCCGGCGATGAGACCGATGATGTGCGCCGCGTCGACGAGGTAGATCGCCCCCACCTCGTCGGCGATCTCGCGGAACGCCGCCCAGTCCGGGATGCGCGAGTACGCCGAGTACCCCACGACGATCATCTTGGGGCGATGCTCCCGGGCGAGGCGCCGCACCTCCTCCATGTCGATGACCTCGCCGGCCGGATCCACGCCGTACGCCACGAAGTCGAAGAGCTTCCCCGAGAAGCTCACCGGGGAGCCGTGGGTGAGGTGCCCGCCCTGGTCGAGCCGCATCCCCAGGATGGTGTCCCCCGGCTCGAGCACGGCGAAGTACGCCGCCATGTTCGCCTGGGACCCCGAATGGGGCTGGACGTTGGCGTGCTCCGCCCCGAAGAGCGTCTTCGCCCGGTCGATGGCGAGCGACTCGATCTCGTCGACGACGCCGCACCCCTCGTAGTACCGCCGACCGGGGTACCCCTCCGAGTACTTGTTGGCGAGCACCGACCCCGCGGCCTGCATGGTGGCGAACGGCACGAAGTTCTCCGACGCGATGAGCTGGATGTGGGTGCGCTGCCGCTCCACGTCCCGGCCGATGAGCTCGGCGACGACCGGATCGGCCTTCGCCAGCGGGGTCATGTCCGTCACGAGATCCTCCCGATCGCCGATCCGGGAGCGTAGCGGTTCGCCGGCCGGCCCGATCCCCCTCAGCGGAATGCCCGGACGGCCACCCGGTCGGCGAGGAGCAGCGACGGCATGGGCAGCAGGGGCGCGAAGAACGCCCACAGCGTCCCGTCGACGGCGAGGAGGAGGAGCACCAGGATCCCCACGAGCCCCAAGGCGACGACCCGTGACCCGACCGACGCGGGATCCGCCGGGGACGGCAGGACCACGAGGCCCCCCACCCCGAGGACCGCCACCGGGACGAGCCCGACCGCGAAGGATCCCCCCACCGATCCGAGGAGGAAGAGGAAGGCACCCGATCCCAGCCCGAGGACGACCCCGCGGGTCCCCCGGGTCATCGGGTCCCTCGACCCCGCCAGCCCGGCGGCGGCGAGGAGGCCGAGGACCGCCGCGGTGGCGCCGATCCCCAAGGCGGCCGCGGGAGCGACCGGGAGAGCGGCGACGGCGAACCAGAACCCGGCGGAGGCGACGACGGTCCCCACCGCGGCGGCCAGCGGCGGCGACGACCCCACCTCAGGGCCGGACCGGTCCGCGGCGGAGGATCCACTCGGCGGGCTCGGTGAGGTCGACGATCGTCGACCCGGTCCCCCCGGGACACACCCCGGGCAGGTACCCGACGACGTCGGCGCCGAAGAGCGCCCGCGCCTCCTCGTCGTCGAGGGCCGCCTCGGCGCCGCTGAGGTTGGCGCTCGTCACCGCCAACGGTCCGCTCCGACGCAGGAGCTCGAGGGCGACGGGATGGTCGGGACAGCGCAACCCCACCGTCCTGCGGTCCCGGTGCCCGATCCACTCCGGCACCGAGGGGAGCCTGGGGAGCACGAGGGTGAGAGCCCCGGGCCAGTGCTCCTCGGCGAGCTCGATCGCCCGCTCCCCGAAGGCGGCGAGCTGCTGCGCCTGCCCGAGGTCGGCGACGAGGATCGCCAGGGGTTTCAACCCGGGCCGCCCCTTGAGGACGAAGATCCGCTCCAGCGCGTCGGGGTCGAAGGGGTCGGCGGCGAGACCGTAGACGGTGTCGGTGGGCACGCCGACGATCTCCCCGGCGGCCAGTGCCGCCACCGCCTCGTCGATGCCGATGGTGCCTCCGCGCACGCCCTCAACCTAGTCGCCGGGAGCGCGCCCGACGACGTACCGGTCCCGGCCGGTGAGATCGGGGAGCACGTCCGGGGCGAAGAAGGCGAAGAGCTCGCGGGCCCGCCGCCCCTGGGTCTCGCCGATCTCGCAGGCGAGGAGACCCCCGGGCCGCAGCCACCTCCCTGCGGCGGCGGCGATCCGGGCCAGGACCTCGTCCCCCCGCTCGCCGGCGACGAGCGCCCGGCGCGGCTCGTGCTCCCGCACGTCCACGGGCAGGCCGGCCACCTCGCCGGCGGCGACGTAGGGGGGGTTGGCGACGACGGCGTCGACGGACCCGGCGAGGGCGGCGGGAAGCGGCGCGAAGAGGTCGCCGCAGAGGACCGTCACCGCCACCCCGTTCGCCGCGGCGTTCTCCGCGGCGAGCGCCGCGGCCTTCGCGGAGAGCTCGGTGGCGTACACCGCGGCGGCGGGGAAGTCGTGGGCGAGCGCGATGGCGAGGTTGCCGCTGCCGGTGCAGAGATCGACGACGATGGCCGGCGGCGCGGGGTGCAGCAGCCCGGTCACGATCTCGTAGAGCCGTTCCGTCTCGGGACGGGGGACGAGGACCCGGGAGTCCACCCGGACCGTGACGGGACCGAAGGGGACGGACCCCTCGAGGTACTGGAGCGGCTCGCCGCCGCGACGGCGGCGGCACAGGTCCCGGAACCGCGCCGCCTCGGCGGCCGGCACCCGGCCGCCGGCGAGGAGCGCGGCGCGGGACCGACCCGTGGCGACGGCGAGGAGCCGCTCCGCCTCGTGCCGGGGCAGCCCGTCGACGCCGCGCAGGAGGTCCGCGACGGCGACCGCCTCCCCCGACGGGAGGGACGGGAGGGTCCCGGCGCTCATCCGCCGGCGAGGGCGCGGGCCGCCTCGTCGGCGACGAGCGCGTCGTGGATCTCGTCGAGATCGCCGTCGAGGACCTGGGGGAGGGAGTGCACGGTGAGACCGATGCGGTGGTCGGTGACCCGGTTCTCCTTGAAGTTGTAGGTGCGGATCTTCTCGGCGCGCTCCCCCGACCCCACCTGGGAGCGTCGCACCGAGGCCCGCTCCCCCATCTGGCGCTCCATCCGAAGGCGGTACAGCCGGGCGCGCAGCACCCGCATCGCCTTGAGCTTGTTCTGGAGTTGCGACTTCTCGTCCTGGCAGGAGACGACGATCCCGGTGGGCCGGTGGGTGATGCGCACCGCCGAGTCGGTGGTGTTCACCGACTGGCCGCCGGGACCGGTGGACCGGAACGTCTCGATCTCGAGGTCGTGCTCGTCGAGCTCCACCTCCACCGCCTCCGCCTCCGGCAGGACGGCGACGGTCGCCACCGAGGTGTGCACCCGTCCCTGGGACTCCGTCCGCGGCACCCGCTGCACCCGATGGGGTCCGGCCTCGAACTTGAACCGGGCGTAGGCGCCCTTCCCCTTCACGGCGAACACCGCCTCCTTGATCCCGCCGGTGCCGGTCGTCGCCAGGGTGATGGGCTCGGTCCGCCACCGGTGACGCTCGGCGAACCGCTCGTACATCCGGTACAGGTCGGCCGCCCACAGGGCCGCCTCCTCGCCTCCGGCGGCGGCGCGGATCTCGACGATGACGTCCTTGGCGTCGTTCGGGTCCCGGGGGAGGAGGAGGCGCCGCAGCCTCGCCTCGAGGTCGACGAGCTCCGCGGCGCGCTCGCCGGCCACCTCGCGCAGGTAGGCGACCATCTCGGGATCCTGCTCCCCGGCGGCCATCTCGGCCGCCTCGGCCGCCTCGGCCGACGCCTCCCGGTACCGGCGGAAGGTGGCGACGACGTCCTTCAGCTCGGCGTGCCGCTCCGCCGCGGCCCGCAGCCGGGCCGGGTCGGCGAGGAGCTCGGCGTCGCCGAGCGCGGCGACGATCCGGTCGTCCTCCTCCTCGAGCGCCTCGAGCCGGGCTCGAAGTCGCTCATCCATCGTCCTCTCCGGGGTCGATCTCCACGGCGAGGGCCCCGGCGGCGACCGGACCCCTCCCGTGCACCTCCGCCACGGCGTCGGGTTCGAGGGCGGTCAGGAGGGACGCCACCGCGACCTCCACCTGGTCGTCGGAGGGCTCCTTGGTGGTGACCGCCTGGATCCAGATCCCGGGCCGGGACAGCCAGGCCAGCCGGCGCCGGCCCGCGGCGGCCTGCAGGACCTCGTAGGCGATGCCGGCGATGACCGGGATGAGCGCCAGCCGGCCGAGGACCTGCCAGAGGAAGGGCAGCGGGGCGAGGAAGAGGAACACGACGAAGGCCACCATGGCCACGATGATGATGAAGGAGGTCCCGCACCGGGGGTGTCGGGGGCTGTACCGCTGGATGGCGGCGACGTCGAGCGGATCGCCGTGCTCGTAGGCGTGGATCGTCTTGTGCTCGGCGCCGTGGTAGGCGAAGACCCGGGCGATCTCCTCGGAACGCCCGATGAGCCAGATGTAGCCGAGGACGAGCGCCACCCGGATGACGCCGTCGACGAGGACGAAGGCGAGGCCGCTGTCGGCGAGGAACCGTCGCAGGAACCCGGCGGCGAAGACGGGAAGGAGGACGAAGAGCGCGACGGCGAGGAGGACGGCGAGGATCATGGTCCCCGCGACCTGCCCCTTCGACACCTCCTCACCCTCCTCGCCGGCGCGCTCCGCCGACCAGGCGAGGGCCTTGAAGCCGAGGCCGAGGGACTCGACGAGGACGAGGACGCCCCGGAGGAACCAGATCCGCCCGGCCGGCCCCCGTCGCGAGAGCGCCGGGAGGGGATGGCGCACCGCCTCGATGACCCCGTCGGGACGCCGCACCGCCACCGCCCACGCCGCGGGGGCGCGCATCATCACCCCTTCGATGACGGCCTGGCCGCCGACGGTGGCGCCGGGCCGGCGACCCAATCAGGCCTCCGGTTCGCCGGAGGCCTCGCCCTCGCTCGCGGAGGAGCGGTCGACGCCGATCTTCGCGTAGCGCCGCCGGAAGCGCTCGACCCGGCCTCCCGAGTCGACGAGCTTCTGCTTCCCGGTGAAGAACGGGTGGCACTCGTTGCAGAGCTCCACGTGGAGCTCGGGACGGGTGGCGCGCGTGGTGAACGTGTTGCCGCACGAGCAGGTGACGGTGCACTCCACGTACTCGGGATGGATGCCGGTTCTCACGGTGGTCTCCTGGTGTCCTGGGTGCGGAATCGTAGCGCCGCTACTGGCCGGACTTGGCGACGGTCTCGAGGAACTCGGCGTTCGACTTCGTGCTCCTCAGGCGGTCGACGAGCAGCTCGAGCGCGGCCCCCGGGTCGAGAGCGAGGAGCACCCGTCGCAGCTTCCACACCTCCTGCAGCTCCCGACGGTCGAAGAGGAGCTCCTCGCGCCGGGTCCCGGAGGCGGCGATGTCGATGGCCGGGTAGATCCGCTTGTCGGCGAGCTTCCGGTCGAGGCGGAGCTCCATGTTCCCGGTGCCCTTGAACTCCTCGAAGATGACCTCGTCCATCCGGGAGCCCGTCTCCACGAGGGCGGTCCCGAGGATGGTCAGGCTGCCGCCCTCCTCGATGTTGCGGGCGGCGCCGAAGAACCGCTTCGGGGGGTACAGCGCCGTGGAGTCGACCCCGCCGGAGAGGATCCGCCCCGAGGCGGGGGTGGCGAGGTTGTGGGCCCGGGCGAGACGGGTGATCGAGTCGAGGAGGATCACCACGTCGGTGCCCATCTCGACGAGCCGCTTGGCGCGGGCGATGGCGAGCTCCGACACCTGGGTGTGCTCCTCGGCGGGCCGGTCGAAGGTGGAGTAGATGACCTCCCCCTTCACCGACCGCTGCATGTCGGTGACCTCCTCGGGACGCTCGTCGACGAGGACGACCATGAGGTGACACTCGGGGTTGTTCGTCGTGATCGAGTTCGCGATCTCCTTGAGGACGGTCGTCTTGCCGGCCTTGGGGGGCGAGACGATGAGCCCCCGCTGTCCCTTCCCGATGGGGGCGATGAGGTCGACGATGCGGGCGATCATCGCCTCGGGCTTCCCCGCCACCTCGAGCCGGAGCCGCTCGTCGGGGAAGAGGGGGGTGAGGTCGCCGAACTTGGGACGCTCCTTCGCCTGCTCCGGATCGAGGCCGTCGACCTCGATGGCACGGACCAGCGCCGGGAACTTCTCCTGGGCCCGAGCAGGCCGCACCGGGCCCTTGACGATGTCGCCGCGGCGGAGCTTCGCCTTGCGGATGACGTTCGCCGAGACGTAGGCGTCCTTCTCCCCGGGCAGGTACCCGGTGCAGCGGAGGAAGCCGTACCCCTCGGGGAGGATGTCGAGGATGCCCTCGCGGATCTCGAGCTCGGACTCGTCGATGGGCTCCTGTGCGCTCCGGCCGCCCCGTCGCCGGCGCCGGCGCCGGCCTCCGCCCTCGCCGGCTCCCGACTGCTCGCCGGGCCGTCCCTGCCGGGGGTGCTCGCCGCGGGAGCCGTTGTCCCGCTCCGGCCGGACCGTCACCGCGGCGTCCGCGGTGGACTCGGCGGGAAGCATCGCGGCGTCGAACTTCCCCGAGTCGAGGATGGCGGCGATGAGCTTCGTCTTCTGGAGCCCGTCCGGATCGACGTCGACCTTGCCCGCCATGTCGCGGAGCTCGTCGAGCCCCATCTCCTGGAGTCTGGCTCTGGTACTGCTCATGTCGGCTGCTGCCCCTTTCGAGCTGGGAGCCTGTGGTGGGCCGGGAGGCCCGGAAAAGGGAGACGACCGTATCGGGTTTCGCCCTGGTGGTCTCGGAGCGTCCCCCCGGGACCGCGCGCACGGCCCTGCAACGAGGGGGAACTGGATGAAGGGATTGTACCCGGGTTCGTGCGCTACGCAAGTGGCGTCCCGAACCGGGCGGTCCTCTCACTCCCAGCCGAGCAGCTCCACGACGGCGTCGAGACGGGGCGGGACCGGCTCGGGCAGGGCGGCCGCGGCGGTCGCGGTCTCCGGATCCTTGAGGCCGTGCCCGGTGAGGGTGCAGACCACCGGACCGTCGGGGAGCTCGGCGGCGTGGGCGAGGATCCCCGCCACCGACGCCGCCGACGCCGGCTCGCAGAACACCCCCTCGCGGGCGGCGAGGAACCGGTAGGCGTCGAGGATCTGCTCGTCGGTGACCGCGTCGATCCTCCCTCCCGACTCGTCGCGCGCCGCGACCGCGCCGTTCCACGACGCCGGGTTCCCGATCCGGATGGCGGTGGCGATCGTCTCGGGGGCCTCCACCACCTCCCCGAGGACGAGCGGCGCCGCCCCGGCCGCCTGGAAGCCCCACATGCGGGGCGCGGCGTCGACGGCCCGGTACCCCTTCCAGTACGCGGTGATGTTGCCGGCGTTCCCCACGGGGAGGGCGTGCACCGCGGGGACGCCGCCGAGGGCGTCGACGACCTCCCAGGCGGCGGTCTGCTGCCCGTCGATGCGGAACGGGTTGAGGGAGTTCACCAGCGTCACCTCCCGGGTGGCGGTGAGCTCGAGAACGAGGGCGAGGGCGTCGTCGAAGTTCCCCGCCACCGGCACGATCGTGGCGTCGTGGGCGATGGCCTGCGCCAGCTTCCCCCGGGCGATCTTCCCCGCGGGGAGCACCACGACGCAGGTGATCCCGGCCCGGGCCGCGTACGCCGCCGCCGACGCCGACGTGTTCCCGGTGGAGGCGCACGCCACGGCGCGGGCCCCCTCCTCCACCGCCTTGGACACCGCCAGGGTCATCCCCCGGTCCTTGAAGGATCCCGTGGGGTTCACCCCCTCGTACTTGAGGAAGACGTCCCGACGCACCCGGGCGGAGAGCGCCGGGGCGGGAACGAGCGGGGTGCCGCCCTCGAGGAGGGTCACCACCGGTGTCGCCGCCGAGACCGGGAGCCGGTCCCGGAACTCCTCGATGACGCCGCGCCAGGTCACGACTCCTCGCTCTCCACCCGGATGACCGCGGCGACCTCCTCGACGACGTCGAGCGTCTCGAGGGCGGCGACGGCACGGCGCTGCCGTCGCTCGGGAGCCCGGTGGGTGACGATGAGGAGGACCGCCTCGCTCCCCTCCCCCTCCTGCCACACCGACTTGATGGAGACGTCGGCGTCTCCGAAGGCGCCGGCGATCCGGGCGAGGACGCCGGGACGGTCGGCGACGGCGAGACGCACGTACCACTTCGTGGGGATCTCCCCGAAGTCGACGATCTCCCCCGGGGAGAAACGGATCCGGGGAGCCACCTCGGAGCCGGCGAGGAGGTCCCGGGCGGCGTCGATGACGTCGCCGAGCACGGCGGTGGCGGTGGGCGCCCCGCCGGCGCCCGGCCCGGCGAAGAGCAGCTCCCCGATGGAGGGGCCGGTGATGAACACGGCGTTCGTCGCCCCCCGGATGGACGCCAGGGGATGGGTGGTGGGGATCATGACCGGATGCACCCGGACCGACACCCCACCGGCGACGCGCTCGGCGACGGCGAGGAGCTTGACGACGTACCCGAACCGGGCGGCGAAGGCGAAGTCGGCGGGGGAGATCCCCTCGATCCCCTCCCGAAACACGGCGTCGAACCCCACCCAGGTGCCGAAGGCGAGGGAGGCGAGGATCGCGGCCTTCGCCGCGGCGTCGGCGCCGGAGACGTCGGCGGTGGGGTCGGCCTCGGCGTACCCGAGGCGCTGCGCCTCGGCGAGGGCGTCCTCGTAGGAGGTGCCGGACTCGGCCATGTCGGTGAGGATGTGGTTCGTCGTGCCGTTGACGATGCCCATGACCCGCTGCACCGGCTCGCCGGCGAGGGTCTCGGCGAGGGGGCGGATGATGGGGATGCCCCCCCCGACGGCCGCCTCGAAGAGGAGCGGCACCCCGGAGCGGGCCGCGGCGGCGACGAGCTCGGGACCGCGAGCGGCGAGGAGCTCCTTGTTGGCGGTGACGACCGGCTTGCCGCCCTCGAGGGCGGCGAGGACGAGATCCCCGGCGGGGTCCTGGCCGCCCATGAGCTCGACGACGAGACGCACCTCCGGGTCGGATACCACCGCGGAGGGGTCGGTGGTGACGAGCTCCTCGGGGAGGGCGAAGGCCCGTGACTTCGACCGGTCGCGCACCGCCACCCGCCGCACCTCGAGATCGAGCCCGGTCTTGGCGGCGATGGCCGCCCGCTCGTCGAGGAGGCGCCGGATGAGCGTCCCCCCGACGGTCCCCGCGCCGAGGAACCCGATGCCGATGGTGGAATCCATGTGGAGCCCGACGATAGACGGTCCCCCGTCACGTCCCGCTCAGGCGCACCGGCCCGCCGGCCGATACCTCCCCCGCGAGGAAGGAGACGACACGAGATCCACGACCGAGGAGCACGCCGGCGACCCCGGCGGCGTCGCCACGCCGGCGGATGCCGCCGACTCGTGGGGCCGGGTCCGTGCCCGGCTCGTCGCCGCCACGATCCTCCTCGTCCCCACCGTCACGAAGCCGTTCGTTCTCGGGCCGTTCCGGTGGGTCACCCTGGCGGCGGTGGCGCTCACCGCGATCCTCTTCCTCCTCGCCGCCCCGCTCGTCGCCCGGCGCCTCCGTGACGACCCGGTGAACGCGGCCGCCGGGACGATGGTCGTTCTCGCCGCGGCGACCCTCCTCGCCTTCGCCGTCCACCCCTCCGGGACGGGGGCGGCGCTCGCCGCCTACGCCGTCGCCGGGACCGGCATCGTCGCCGTCGTCGCGGGGATGGATGCGGTGGAACGGCGTCGCTTCGTCGCCGCACCACTGCTCGCCACCGCCGCCCTCCAAGGCCTCCTCGCCCTGCTCCAGGGCGTCACCGGCCGCCCCTGGGTCCTCTCCTGGGTCGCCCCCGGTCTGACGCTGCGCGAGATCGACGGGTTCCTCCGCCCCCAGGGCACGATGACCCACGTCTACGAGGTGGCGGCGCTCGGCCTGCTCGCCGCCGGGGTGTGGGCGGCCACCGTCCGGGAACGTCCCGGACCCTGGAGCCGGCTCGGGCTCGCCCTCGCCGGCGTCGCCGTGGGCGCCACCCACTCCCGTGCCGCGCTCCTCGGACTCGTGCTCCTCCTCGGGGCGCTCCTGTGGGGGCGCCGGCGGGGAGACCGGGACGCGGGGCGGGTCGCTCTCTGGATCGGCGCCGGCTTCGCCGTGGCGGCCCTGGTGACGTTCCCCCACTGGATGGCCCGGTACGAGCACACCGCCACCGCCGACCTCGACGCGGCGAGCCTGGGACGGGTGACCCTCACCCGCGAGGCGGCCCACCTCGTCGCGGAGCATCCGCTCCTCGGCGTCGGCCCGGGCCGGTTCGTGACGGTGCTCCGGGACGAAGGCGTCCTCGACGAGCGCTACCCGTTCCCCGCCCACGACGTCCCCCTCACCCTCGCCGCCGAGAGCGGCATCCTCGCCGCGGTGGCGGTGACGCTCCTCCTGGCGACGACGGGGCTCCAGGCGGTCCGGGCGGGCCCGGGGCCGGCCGCCCTCTACCTGGGCACCCTCCCGTTCCTCCTCTTCGACGTCCTCCACTACGACCGGCCCACCGGCCTCGTGCTGCTGGCGGTGTGGCTGGGGATCCTCGCCGCCGCCACCCGCCGCGATCACCCGAGGTCGCGGCGCAGCAGGTCCTCGTAGGTCTCACGTCGCACGACGAGCCGGGCCTTCCCGTCCCGCACGAACACGACCGGCGGACGGAGGACCATGTTGTAGTTCGAGCCCATGGCGTGGCCGTAGGCGCCGGTGACGGGCGTGGCGAGGACGTCGCCCACCCGGAGATCGGCGGGGACGGCGGCGTCGTCGACGAGGACGTCCCCCGACTCGCAGTGCTTCCCGACGATGCGCACCCGCCGGGGGCGGGGCGCCGTCACCTCGCGGGGCAGGAACGCCTCGTACCCGGACCCGTACAGCACCGGACGGGGGTTGTCGCTCATCCCGCCGTCCACCGCCACGTAGGTGCGGATGCCGGGGAGCTCCTTGATCGTCCCCACCGTGTAGAGGGTCACCGCGGCGGCGGCGGCGATCGCCCGGCCCGGCTCGGCGAGGATCCGGGCCGACACCCCGTGCTCGGCGCACGCCTCCTGCACCACACCGGCCCACGCCGTGATCGTCGGCGCCGCCTCCCCCGTCACGTAGGGCACGCCGAGGCCACCCCCGATGGAGAACTCCGCGAACCCGTACCGGTTGACGAAGGGGGCGAGCACCCCGACCGCCTTGCGGAACGACTCGGCCTCGAACACCTGGCTGCCCACGTGGGCGTGGACGCCGACGATCTCCATGGCCCCGGACGCGGCCGCCCGCTCCACCGCGGTCGTCGCCGCCCCCGAGACGAGGCCGAGGCCGAACTTCGAGTCGGCGGCGCCGGTCTGGAGGTAGCGGTGGGTGTGCGCCTCGACCCCCGGGTTGATCCGCACGAGGACCCGGGGGGGCGGCGCCCCCGCCCCCACCAGGGCCTCGATCCGATCGAGCTCGTCGAGGGAGTCGACGACGACCCGGCCCACCCCGGCCTCGAGCGCCATCTCGAGCTCGGCGAGGGACTTGTTGTTGCCGTGGAGGACGAGCCGCGCCGCGGGGACGCCGGCGGCGAGGGCGACGTGCAGCTCCCCTCCGGTGGCGACGTCGAGCTGCATCCCCTCCTCGTGGGCGAGCCGGGCCATGGCGGTGCAGAGGAACGCCTTGGCGGCGTAGGCCACGCCGTCGCCGAAGGCGGCGACCGCCTCGCGGCACCGGGCCCGCAGATGCTCCTCGTCGTAGACGAAGACCGGGGTGCCGAACTCGGCGGCGAGGTCGATGAGGTCGCACCCGCCGACGGAGAGGGAACCGTCCCGGCCCACCGCGGCGGTGTCCGGGAGGAGGTGGCGGGGCAGCGGACCGCTCACATCCGCTCCGGGATCTCGATGCCGAGGAGATCGAGGAGTCGCTCCTGGACGCGCAGCGTCACGGCGACCAACGCCAGCCAGGAGGCCCGGCGCGCCGGATCCTCCTCGCGCAGGATGTGGCACGTCTCGTAGAAGCGGTTGAAGGCGGTCGCCACCTCGTAGGCGAACTCGGCGACGAGATTGGGGGCGCGTCGTGCCGCGGTGCGGGCCAGCACCTCGGGGAGCCGCACCAGCCGGAGCATGAGGTCCCGCTCCGCTCCCACCCGAGGCGGCCGGATCGCACCCGGGGCGAGATCGCGCTCGGTCGCCTTGCGGAGGATGGACTGGATGCGCACCGCGCCGTACTGGAGGTAGGGACCGGTCCTCCCCTCGAAGGAGGTGAACCGCTCGAGGTCGAAGACGTAGTTGGAGGTGCGGTGGTTCATGAGGTCGCCGTACTTGAGGGCGGCGAGCCCCACCCGGCGGGCGATCTCGTCGCGTTCCTCCGGCGGGTACGCCTGGGCGATGTCCGCCTCCTCGAGCCGCCGCCGGGCCGCGTCGGTGACCATGGCGAGGAGGTCGGCGAGGCGGAGCACGCCGCCCTCCCGGGTCTTGAAGGGCTTCCCGTCCGGTCCGTTCACCGTGCCGAAGGCGACGTGCTCGAGCACGACGCCGTCGGGGACGATCCCCGCCTTGCGCGCGGCGCGGAACACCTGCTCGAAGTGGAGGCCCTGACGGGCGTCCACGACGTAGAGGACGGCCTCGAACCCCTCCTCCATCCGCATCTCGAGGGTGGCGAGGTCCGTGGTGGTGTACAGGTAGGAGCCGTCGGAGCGGGTGAGGAGCAGCGGAGGGACCTCCTTGGTGTCGCCGGCCTCGGCCACGTCGACGACGAGCGCCCCGTCGGAGCGGCGGGCCACCCCGGTCGCCTCGAGGCGGGCCACCAGGGGCGCCAGCCGGTCCCGGACGGTGCTCTCCCCGTACCACAGGTCGAACTCGACGCCGAGGGCGTCGAAGTCCCGCCGCGTCTCGGCGATCGACACGGCGTGGAAGTGACGCCACAGCGCCACGTACCCGGGGCGGCCCTCCTGGAGCTCGAGGGTGGCCTGCCGGGCCTGCTCCGCCTCGGCGGGGTCCGCGGCGCAGCGGGCGACGACCACCGGGTACATCTCGGAGAGGTCGTCGAGGGTCACCGGCGACTCCTCGGGGTACGGGCCGGTGAACTCGGGGTCGAAGTACGGCAGATCGGGCCGCCGGCGTCGCAACTCCACGATGAGCTGCCCCACCGGCATTCCCCAGTCCCCGAGGTGGATGTCGCCGGTGACGTCGTTGCCGAGGAACCGGAGGAGGCGCTTCAGGCTCTCCCCGATGATCGCCGCCCGGAGGTGCCCCACGTGGAGGGACTTCGACATGTTCGGTCCGCCGTAGTCGACGAGGATCCGCACCGGGGGGGTCGTCGCGGCGACCCCGAGCCGGGGATCGTCGACCATCGCCTGAATCGTGGCACCGAGGACGTCGTCGCTGACGGTGACGTTGATGAAGCCGGGCCCGGCGATCTCCAGGGCGGCGAAACGCTCCTTCCCCCCCACCGCCTCCACCACGGCCGCGGCGAGCTCGCGGGGCTTCCGCCCCGCGGCGCGGGCCGCGGCGAGCGCGCCGTTGCACTGGAACTGGGCGAGCTCCGGCCGCTGCGACGGAACGACCTCCCCGTAGGCGGGGTCGAGCCCGAGGGCGGCGAAGGCATCGCCGAAGGCGGCGGAGAGTTGGGAGAGCAGGGACACGTCGGTGACCTCGTTGTCGGAAGGCCGCCCACTGCCGGAGCGGCCGGGGGAAGATTACAATCCTCGCGTCGGCCCCAGTAGCTCAGGGGATAGAGCGCCGGCCTCCGGAGCCGGGTGCGCAGGTTCGAATCCTGCCTGGGGCGCCGTCGTCACGAACCCTCCCCGCGCCGGCCCTCAGCCGTTCAGCTCCTCGGCGACGAGCCGGGCCACGAGCGCACCGTCGAGCTCGGATCCGGACCGCATGACCGCCCCGATGACACGACCCGTCTGGCGCGGGTCGGTGACGCCGAGCTCCCCGATCGTCCGTCGCACCAGCGCCCGGGTCTCCTCCTCCCCCAGCTTCTGCGGAAGGAACCCGGAGAGGTACGTGATCTCGAAGGTGAGCTGCTCCACCTGCTGCCGTCCCCGTTCCCCCGCCGCGGCGAACTCGGCCCTCGCCTTCTCCATCCGCTTCACGTAGGAGGTGATGACCCGACGGTAGAGGTCGTCGTCGACGGCGCCCGTGAAGCCCGGGGCGGTGCGCGCCCGCGCCACCTCCGACTCGATCTGGCGGACGACGTTCACCGTCGCCCGGTCCTTCGCCTTCATCGCCGCCGTGAGATCCCGCCGGAGGCGTTCCCGGATTCCCGCCATGGTCCTCCTCGCTCCAGAGAGAGGCTACCGGGCCGGCGACGGAAAAGTCCTTGCGCCACCGTCGGTGGTCCCGTAAACTCCCCCTGCCGGGTGCCGAGCCCGGCGTTCTGAATGCCTCACTTTGTGAAAGCGTTCACAAACACGAACCGATTCACGCCGAGGGAGTATCGAACGTGCTCACCGTCACCGAGTGGAGGGAGCTCTCCGCGTGCCGTGACTCCGATCCGGACCTGTTCTTCCCGGTAGGGACGACGGGCCCGGCGGTCGAGCAGATCCGCAAGGCAGTCGCCATCTGCGGGTCGTGCTCGGTCCAGGAGGAGTGTCTGCAGTACGCGCTCGAAACGAACCAGGAGGCCGGGGTCTGGGGAGGTTATCCCGAAGACGACCGGCGCCGTCTCCGCAAGCGCTGGCTCGCGGAGCGCCGTCGTCGCCGGCAGCAGCAAGCGGCGAGCTGACCACCGCCGAGTACCGTCCGGGCCCGGATTCCCCTCCGGGCCCGGAGCGCGTCCCGACCCCTCAGACCGGACCGAACCCGACCTCCCGGGGCCGGGCCTTCTCCACCTCGAGGAATGCCACCTTGTCCAGCACGACGCCGTACCGGTGGCCCCGCAGGTCCGTGATCCACAGGATCGCCTCACCGGCCCCCATCGCCAGGGCGAACGCCTCGGCCACGTCCTGGTGGGCATCGACCTCGAGCTCCACCTCCCGGGCCGAGATCATCCCGAAACGGACCGTGACGGTCTCCTCCATGCCGGCGTCCTCTCGCTCGCTCGGGGAATCGTACCCGCTCAGCGGATGACGAGCTCCGGATGGGTGCGGATGCGGGGTCGACGGTTCTCGACCTCCTCGGCGAGGTGCGCGAACGCCGCCGCGGCCTCGCCGTCGGGGTCGGCGACCACCACCGGCAGCCCCTGGTCGGCACTCTCGCGCAGCACCGGCACGAGCGGGACCCGGCCGAGGAGCGGCACCTGCAGCTCCGCGGCGAGCGCGGCACCGCCCCCCTCGCCGAAGATCGTGTACCGCTTCCCGTCGTCCCCGGTGAACCACGACATGTTCTCCACCACGCCGAGGATCTCCTGATCGACCTGGCGGGCCATGAGCCCGGCCCGGGCCGCCACCCGCTGCGCGGTCGGTTGCGGGGTGGTGACGATGATCGTCTCGGCCCGAGGCAGGAACTGGCTCATCGAGATGGCCACGTCCCCCGTCCCCGGCGGCATGTCGATGAGGAGGTAGTCGGGATCGTCCCAGTAGACGTCGGAGAGGAACTGCTCGATCGCCTTGTGGAGCATCGGGCCCCGCCAGATGACCGCCTGCCCGGGCCGGACGAAGAAGTCCATCGAGATGACCCGCACCCCGTACAGCTCGGGCGGCAGGAGGAGGTTCCCCAGCACCGTGGGCGGACGATCCGCGCCCATCATCCGCGGGATGCTGAAGCCCCAGACGTCGGCGTCGAGGATGCCGACGGTGCGGCCGCGGCGGGCGAGGGCGACACCGAGGTTCACCGTCACCGACGACTTGCCGACCCCGCCCTTCCCCGAGCCGACGGCGACGACCCGGGTGCGGGATCCGGGACCGCCCACCGTCACCTTCCCGTCGGGTCCCCCGCGGAGCTGGGCGCCGAGCGCCTCCCGCTCCCCCTCGCTCATCGGCACGAACTCCACCGCCACGTCGCCCCCGCCGGCGACGGCGGTGACGGCGGCGGCGACGTCCGCCTCGAGCCGCTCCCGGGCCGGGGAGTCGGGCACGGCGAGGGCGAGACGCACCCGGACCGAGCCGTCCGTGGCCACCGTCACGGCGCGGATCGTCCCCAACGTGCCCAGGGGGCGGTGGAGCTCGGGGTCCTCGATCTGTTCGACGGCGGACCGAACCGCCTGCTCATCCACCACGACACAACTCCTATCGAGATAGTGGATAGAAACTATAGTGAGCGGTGCACCCGCCTCCTGCGCCCGATGGGAGCCGCATCATGGACGCCGAACAGTTCGACCGGCAAGTCGCCGATCTCGCCTCGAGTCTCGGCGACGCGACCCGGCGGGGCATCTACATCACCGTACGCGAGTCCCCCGAGCCCATGACCGCCGCCCAGATCGCCGACCTGTTCGGGATCCATCCCAACGTCGCCCGCCATCACCTCGATCGCCTCGTCGCCGACGGGTACCTCCAGGTCACCCACCGGCGACCCCGCGGGCGCGCCGGGCCGGGGGCGGGCCGGCCCGCCAAGCACTACGAGCCCACCGGCAAGGCGATCTCCCTCCAGTTCCCGGCCCGCCGCTACGACCTCCTCGTCGAGCTCCTCATCCGCGTCGTGGAGCGGGTCGCCCCCGAACGCGCCCCGACCATCGCCGAGGAGGTGGGGCGCGAGTACGGGCGGGAGATCGCCGCCGAGATCGGACTCCCCGACGACGCCGGGTTCGAGGCCGCCGCCCTCGCCGTCGCCAGGGCCCTCGTCGGAGTCGGCTTCGACACCGAGGTGGGACCCAACGACCGCGAGCTCGTCACCCGCTTCTGCCCCTTCGCCGAAGCCGCCCGGGAGCACCCCGAGCTCGTCTGCCGGCTCGACCAGGGCATCGTCAAGGGTCTCCTCGAGGCCACCCATCAGGAGCCCCTCGCCATCGTCACCCCCCACCGCGGCGACGACCCCTGCCACACCGAGCTGTGACCCGCCGCCCGCCGCGGTAGGTTGGCTCCCCACCCACCGGGAGCACACGAATGGCCTGGATCACCACCATCCCCGAGGACGACTGGGACGGGGAGCTCGCCGCCCTCCGGCCGCGGGTGACGGACCCCACGACGGGACGGGTCGACCACATCATGGCGATCCACTCCCTCGACCCCGCCGGACTCGCCGCCCACGACGCCCTGTACCGGGCCGCCATGACCGGCACCCGCACCCTGCGCAAGGTGGAGCGGGAGCTCATCGCCTTCGTCGTCTCCCAGACGAACGGCTGCCACTACTGAACGGCGCATCACCGGCGCGGTCTGCGCCGGCTCCTCCGCGACGACGACCTCCTCGCCGCCGTCGCCGCCGACTGGCGCACCGCGCCCCTCGAGCCCCGCCGCCGGGCGATGCTGGCGTACGCGGTGAAGCTCACCGTGACCCCGGCGGCGACGACCCGCGCCGACGTCGCGGCCCTGCGGACGGTCGGGTTCGACGACCGCGACATCCTCGACATCGCCCAGGTGACGGCGTACTACGCGTACGTCAACCGGATCGCCGACGGCCTCGGCGTCACCCTCGAGCCGTGGTTCGAGGGGTGAGCCCCGAGCGCCTCAGCGCACCCCCGCCGCCATCCGCCGCAGCACCATGTGCAGGATCCCGCCGTGACGCAGGTACTCCACCTCCACCGGCGTGTCGACCCGGGCCGTGGCGTCGAAGGCGACCGAGCTTCCGTCGGCACGGGTGGCGGTGACCCGCACCGCGGCCCGCGGCGTCAGGTCGTCGGCGACGGCGATCGTGAACGTCTCGGTGCCGTCGAGGCCCAGCGACGCGGCGTCCTCCCCCTCGGGGAAGGTGAGCGGCAGGACCCCCATCATCACGAGGTTGGAGCGGTGGATCCGCTCGTAGCTCCGGGCGATGACCGCCCGCACCCCGAGGAGGAACGTCCCCTTCGCCGCCCAGTCCCGCGACGACCCCATCCCGTAGTCGGCTCCGGCGAGGACGACGAGCGGCACGCCCTCCTGCCGGTAGTGCATCGCCGCGTCGTAGACGGACTTCACCTCGCCGTCGAGGAAGTCGGTGGTCCACCCCCCCTCCGTACCGGGAGCGATCTCGTTGCGCACCCGCACGTTGGCGAACGTCCCCCGCATCATCACCTCGTGGTTGCCGCGCCGGGAGCCGTAGCTGTTGAACATGGCCGGCTCCACGCCGTGGGCGAGGAGGTACCGACCCGCCGGCGAGTCGACCGGGATGGCTCCGGCGGGACTGATGTGGTCGGTCGTCACCGAGTCGCCGAGCTTGAGCAACACGCGGGCACCGACGATGGGCGTGATGGGACCCGGATCCGGCTCGAGGCCGACGAAGAAGGGCGGCTCCTGGATGTAGGTGCTCTCCGGATCCCACGCGTAGAGGGCGCCCCCGCCGGCGTCGATCGCCCGCCACTCCTCGGTGCCGGCGAAGACCCCGCCGTACTCCTCGGCGAACTGCTCCGAGGAGAGGGACCGGGCGATGGTGTCGGCGATCTCGGCCTCCGTCGGCCACAGGTCGCGCAGGTAGACGTCGTTCCCCTCCGGGTCCCGTCCGATCGGCTCGTGCACGAGATCGATGTCCACCGTCCCGGCGATGGCGTAGGCGACGACGAGCGGCGGCGAGGCGAGGTAGTTCGCCCGCACGTGCGGGCTGATCCGCCCCTCGAAGTTGCGGTTCCCCGACAGCACCGAGGCCACGACGAGATCCCCCGCGGCGATGGCGTCACGGATGGGGTCGGGAAGCGGGCCCGAGTTCCCGATGCAGGTGGTGCAGCCGTACCCCACGACGTAGAAGCCGAGGGCCTCGAGGTCGGGGAGGAGCCCCGCCGCGGTGAGGTAGTCGGTGACCACCTTGGAGCCGGGGGCGAGCGACGTCTTCACCCACGGTCGGCGCCGCAGCCCCCGCTCCCGCGCCTTGCGGGCCACGAGCCCGGCAGCCACCATGACCTCGGGGTTCGACGTGTTCGTACACGAGGTGATGGCGGCGATGACGACCGCGCCGTCCCCCAGCGGGAAGGTCTCCCCCTCGGCGGTGACCTCCACCGGACCGTGTGCCACCGAGCCGGGGGGGCGGAGACCCCCCTCGAGGTCACGCCGCCACTGCTCCTTCATCCGGTCGAGGTCGATCCGGTCCTGCGGTCGCTTCGGTCCGGCGAGCGCGGTGGTCACGGTCCCCAGGTCGAGGGTGAGGTGGGAGCTGTAGGTGATGGACCGGTCGTCGTCGCGCCACAGGCCCTGCAGCCGGGCGTACTGCTCGACGGTCGCCACGTGCGCCTCGCTGCGCCCGGTGAGGCGCAGGTAGTCGAGGACCTTCTCGTCGACGGGGAAGAAACCGACGGTGGCGCCGTACTCGGGGCTCATGTTCGCGATCGTCGCCCGGGTCGCCACCGGCAGGTCGGCGAACGCCGAACCGTAGAACTCGACGAACTTGCCGACGACCCCGTGCTCCCGCAGCATCTGGGTGACCCGCAGCACGAGGTCGGTGGCGGTCACGCCCTCGCGGAGGCGTCCCGTCAGCTCGAAGCCCACGACCTCGGGCAGCAGCATGGTGATGGGCTGGCCGACGAGGGCGGCCTCCGCCTCGATCCCGCCGACCCCCCAGCCGACGACGCCGAGGCCGTTGATCATCGTCGTGTGGCTGTCGGTGCCCACGAGGGTGTCGGGGTACAGCACCCCGCCCTGGTCCCACACCACCTTGGCGAGGTACTCGAGGTTCACCTGATGCACGATCCCGGTGTCGGGTGGCACCACTCGGAAGTCCTCGAACGCCCCCTGTCCCCACTTCAGGAAGGCGTACCGCTCGCCGTTGCGCTCGAACTCCTTCTCGGCGTTGCGGAGCGAGGCGAGCGGGCTGTTGAAGACGTCCACCTGGACGGAGTGGTCGATGACGAGATCGGCGGGAACGTGGGGGTTGACGAGGCCGGCGGCGTCCTCGGACCCGGTCATGCGCACGATGGCGGAGCGCATCGCGGCGAGGTCGACGACGGCCGGCACCCCGGTGAAGTCCTGGAGGACGACTCGGGCCGGCATGAACGCGATCTCCGCGTCGCCGACCTTCGTGGCGTCGTAGCCGACGGCGCCGCGGACGTCCTCGTCGGTGAAGACCCGGCCGTCGTGGTGGCGCAGCACCGACTCGAGGAGGATCTTGATCGTGTACGGCAACGCGTCGACGTCTCCCATGTCCCGCAGGGCGTCGAGGTGATAGATGACGCGCTCGCCCAGAGGCGTGTCGATCACGCGGCGGGCGCCGAAGGGATCGTGGATCTCGGCCATGGGGAACCTCACAGGATGGTCGGCGGTGCTCGTACTGGCGGGACGACCAGGTTACCGGGCCCGCCACGGGCCGCCGACCGCACGACGCGGGCCGGAGCCGGCCGCGGCGGGCGCCTCAATCCCCCCAGAAGCGCTGCTCCCGCCAGGGATCGCCGTACATGTGGTAGCCGTTGCGCTCCCAGAACCCCGGCTCGTCGCCGGCGAGGAGGGTGAGGCCGCGGACCCACTTCACCGACTTCCAGAAGTACAGATGGGGGACGACGAGCCGCAGCGGCCGGCCATGCTCGGGAGTGAGCGGCTCGCCGCCGTAGGTGTGGGCGAGGAGGCTCCCCTCCCGGAGGAGATCGTCCACCGGCAGGTTGGCGGTGTACCCCTGCTCGGCACGCACGAGGACGTGGGTGACGCCGGGAAGCGGGGCGATCCGCTCCCACAGCGCCCGCAGGGGAACCCCCTCCCACTCGGTGTCGAGCATCGTCCACTTCGTCACGCAGTGGATGTCGACGACGACCCGCTCGGTGGGCATCGCCTGGATCTCCTCCCAGCTCCAGCGACGCTCGGTGGCGACGAGCCCGTCCACGGCGAGATCCCAGTCGGCGGGGTCGAACCGGGGCACGTCGCCGACGTGCAGCACCGGGAAGCGTGCCGTGACGTACTGGCCGGGAGGGACCCGGTCGGGGTCGGCGGCGGGTCGCTCCGGGCGGGGGACGGTCATCGGACGATGGTACCGGAGGTCCCGCGCCCACGAGACGGTCCTCCGGCGCGGGCCTCACTATCGTCGCGCCGATGTCCTCGCCCGTGACCTCGGACCCGCCGCCCCGGCGCCGGCCCCGAACGGCGCTCCTCGCCGTCGTCCTCCTCGGAGCCGCCGCCCTCCTCGGCACGTGGTGGCTCGCCCGACCCGACCCCCGGCCCGGCACGCTCCCGGACCTCGCCGCCTTGGGACTCGAGGACACGGGTCCGGCGGCGGCGGCCCCCGCACCCGACTTCGCGGTCCCCACCGCCGGCGGCGGCACGTTCCGGCTCTCCACCCATCTCGCCGAGGACGGCCGCCCGGTCTTCCTCAACCTGTGGGCCTCGTGGTGCTTCCCCTGCCGCCAGGAGATGCCGGCGATCGACGCCGCGGCCCGGCGCCACCCCGAGGTCCTCTTCCTCGGCGTCGCCGTCCAGGACGCCCGCGGCGACGCCGAGGCGTTCGTCGAGGAGATCGGCATCGAGTACCCGATCGGATTCGACGAGGACGGCACGGTGAACCGGGCGTACTCCCCCCTGGGCCTCCCCGCGACGTACCTCATCGACGGGGACGGCACCGTCGTCGCCCGCATCTTCGGGGGCCTCACCGGCGAGGAGATCGACGCCCGGCTCGCCCGGCACCTCGGCCGCTGAGGTCACCGGTGCCCGGGCCGGATCAGCGGCCCGGCCAGGAGGGCTCCCGCCGCTCGAGAAAGGCGGTGATCCCCTCACGAGCGTCCGCGGTGAGCGCCGTGGCGGTGAGCCCGATGTGGAGATGGTCGAGCGCGGTGTCGAAGTCCATGTCGACGACCGCGTAGAAGGCCTGCCGTCCCAGGGCGAGGGCCGCCGGGCTGCGGGCGAGGAGCGCGGCGACGGTCTCGTCGACCGCGGCGTCGAGATCCTCACGGGAGACGACCCGACTGACGATGCCCAGGTCGCGAGCCTCCGCGGCGGAGACGACCCGTCCCGTCATCATCATCTCGAGGAGGGCCTTGCGGGGGACGAGCGGCAGGAGGACGGCGGTGATCATCATCGGCCACAGGCCGACGCCGATCTCGGGGGTGCCCAGACGCGCCTCCTCGACCGCGATGGTGATGTCGCACGCCGCCGCCAACCCGAAGCCGCCGCCGAGGGCGTGCCCGTTGACCCGGGCGACGGTGGCCTTCCCCGAGCGCCGCATCGCCCGGAAGAGGTCGGCCAGCGCCCCCCGGCGACCGTGGTCGGCGAGGGGGGCGTCGACGAACCCGCCCGAGAGGTCCCCGCCGGCGGAGAAGGCCCGGTCCCCGGCGCCGGTGATCACCACGACGCGCACCGCGGGATCCTCGGTGGCGCGCCGCATCGCCGCGGCGAGCCCCGCCATCGTCTCGTTCGAGAGCGGGTTGCGCCGCTCCGGATCGTCGATGGTGATCGTGGCCCGACCCTCCGACACCGTGTACCGCAACATGGCTCGCCCTTCCGACCGGTGGATCCGATCCTAGGTCGGCCGAGACCGCGAGAACCGCCTCTCCCGCAACCTCCCAGGGCGGCTATCGTCGGCTCATGCTGTGGGTCCTCGCCGTGCTCGGGGTATCCGTGCTCGTGGGGGTCGCTCGAGGGGGGAAACTCTCCAACCTCACCGCACTGCGCGTCCGCGGGTTCTGGCTCCTCCTCGCCGGCTTCGCCATGCAGACCGTGGCCGGCTTCCTGCCGGTGACCCAGCACGGACCGTCGGTGGGTCTCGTCCTCGCCTCCTACCTCCCGCTCATCGGCTTCGCCTGGCTCAACCGGACCGCGGCCGGGATGTGGATCGTCGGGATCGGCGTCCTCATGAACTTCAGCGTCATCGCCCTCAACGGCGGCATGCCGGTCCTCCCGCAGGCGGTGGTGCTCGCCGGTGGACCCGGGGACCTCGTCCTCGACGCCAAGCACGTGCTCCTCGACACCGCCACCCGCCTCCCCTTCCTCGCCGACATCATCCCGCTCCCCGGCGGCGTGGTCTCCCTGGGCGACGTGTTCCTCTCGATCGGACTCGGCGTCTTCCTCGAGGATCACATGCGGCGTCCCCCCCGCCTCTTCGCACGTCGGGTCCAGGCGGTCCCCGGGTCCGCGGCGGAACGCTGAGGGCCGGCGGTCAGACGGGGACGTCGCCGCGGTGGACGAGGACCCGGCGCAGCGACGCCGCCACCTTGGGGTCGAACTCGTAGGCGGAGCCCTGGTGGATCCGCTCGAGGGCCTCCATGGGCGAGAGGCGGCGCTCGTGCACCCCCTGGTCGTAGGCGCTCGCCACCTTGATGATCTTCGCCGCCATGGGGACGTCGGGGTCGCGGGCGACGCCCGGCGACCGGTACGGCAGGTGTTGCTGGGCGACGAGCCGGGAGACCCGACCCAGGTAGGGGGCCTCGGCGATGATCTGGGCCCCCCAACGGGCGATGTCCTCGTCGGTGTACCCCGCCTCGAGGATCGCCGGCTCGTTGAGGGTGATGCGCCCCACGTCGTGCATCAACGCGGCGTACTCGAGGTCGATGACGTCGTTGGGGTGCAGTCCGAGATCCCGGGCGACGGCCACGGCGAGCTCGGCGGTGCGGTAGGAGTGCCCCTGATCGGCGAGCCCGGCCACCTCGGGGATCTGGGCGAGGGCGCGGATCGTCTGCCCGTAGGTGATGCGCGTCGAGTCGTACCGCTCGAAGGCGACGTGGCTGAACACGTAGGGCAGGACCGCGACGGCGAACGCCCACAACCCCATGGGGGGCCAGGCGAGCCCGAAGAAGACCCCGGCGGTGAAGAGGGAGACGACGACCTGCCAGTCCTCGAGGGTGAGGAGCCAGAGGTACCGGGGCGAGAGGTCCTCCCGCTCGATGCCGACGAGGGCCGCCACGACCGCCCGCATGATGAACCAGGCGAGCCCCCCGGTGGTGGCCGCCACGAGGAAGGCCCAGTCGGGGGGGAAGGCCCGGGCCAGCGGTCCGAGGGCCACGGAGAAGACGATCCCGAAGATGGCCATGGCGAGGGTCTCGGCGACGAAGTCGCCGTCACGCCGTCCCTGCCGCAGGGTCCGGAGCTGGAGCACCACCCAGGCGAGGGCCATCCCCACCGCGTACGCCGCGGCGAGGGCGGCGGGATCGTCGAGGAGGACGGCGGCGGCGACGGCCGGCCCGATGCCGAGGTTGATGCGATGCCCCGACGGGGTGGGGACCGAGGTGAGGTGGGCGGCGGCGATGAGCCCCGCCCAGAGGGCGACGCGGGGAAGGGGCGTCGCCGGGGCGACCCCCCACGGGCCGTAGGTGGCCCCGAGGACGACGACGGCGGCGCCGGCGAGGATGAGGAAGAGGACGATGGAGGCGGCCCGGAGGCGGGTCTCAGCCACGGAGCACCTCCGAGGAGTCGCCGGGAGGCGCCACCGGGAAGTGCCGTCCGTGCACCTGGTCGGCCTGCCGCATCACGTCGAGGCCCTCCTCGGCGAGGCGACGGGCCTCCTCGTCGGTGAGCTCCCGCGGCGAGCCGTACCGCTCGCCGCTGCGCAGCAGGGCGCGCTCGAAGGCGGCGACGACCTCGGGGGCGAACTGGGCGCCGGCGTGCCGGCGCAGCTCGGCGAGGGCGTACTCCTGGGTGAGCGCCACCCGGTAGGAGCGCGTGCTCGTCATGGCGTCGAAGGAGTCGGCGACGGCGACGATGCAGGCCTCGAGGGAGGGACGCTCCCCGGGGGTGTGGGAGGAGCCGTGGTACCCGTTCCCGTCGTAGTGGGCGTGGTGGTCGGCGGCGATCTCGACCATGGGCTTGAGGAAGTCGACCTCGTCGAGGAGGTCCTCGACGAGGTGGACGTGCCGCTGCATGACCGCGTACTCGGCGTCGGTGAGCCGCCCCCGCTTGCGGATGAGCTCGCGGGGGACGGCGAGCTTCCCCACGTCGTGGATGAGGGCCGCCCAGCGGAGACGCTCGAGGCGGGTGCCGTTGAAGCCGAGCTCCCGGCCGATCATCTCCGAGAAGCGGGCGACGCGCTCGGTGTGGCCCCGGGTGTAGAGGTCCTTGGCCTCGAGCGCCTTGATGAAGCCCTTGAGGGTGGAGTCCTGCGCCTCGCGGAGGAGGGCGTACGACTCGAAGGCGAGGTACCCGACGAAGAAGACGAGGAAGACGAGGGGGAGGGCGGCGGTGCCGACGAGGAGGTAGGCGGCGCCGAGGAGCCCGCCGAGGAACCCCATGGCGAGCGCCCCCATGAAGAGCTCGGCCGTGTGTGACCATGGCTTGACGACCCGCCGCCCGTAGACCACGTCGACGATGAAGCGCACGAGCCGGTAGTTGGCCGCGGTGAAGACCAGGGCAGCGACCGCCGAGCCCAGCCCGACGAGCCAGAGCCGGGAGGGGAGGATCGTCCACGTCCCGGCGACCTCCCGCCCCGCGGGGAGGAGGAAGAGGGCGAGCACCGCCGCCCCCGCCGCCGAGGAGAGCACGAGCTGGCCGAAGTTCACCGCGGGCTGGAACCAGCGGCGCTCGGTGACGTCCTCCGGGCTGAGGGGGCCGAGGGCGGCCATGGCGGCCGCGGCGAGGATGCCCGCCCGGGGCCCGAACGCCACCACCGCCGTCATCATCACCATGACCGTGGGGCTCCCGCGCAGGCGGTCGTTCAGCTCCACCGAGCGCCACGAGAAGAAGATGTACGCGATCGTGAAGAGCGCCCACAGCCAGGGGGTGGGGGTGGCCTGGAGGACGCCGAGGACCCCGAGCACGACCGCACCGGCGATCGGGAAGCCGATCGCCAGGCGGATCTTCGCGGTGGTCTGCCGGTCGCGGGCCATGGGGAACCTCGGAGGGGGGAGGAGGGAGGGGGGACGCCCGGGTCAGTTGCTCAACCGACCTTGAAGGAAGCCACGCCGACCAGATATCCGGCGGCGAGGTCCGCGAAGACGTGCTTGAACCAGGTGATCCTGCGCATCACGAACCTCTCCAGGAGGTTTCCTCGTCCACCGGCAGCTCCGCCGAGGGACGGGAGAACACGATCCGCTCCGCTGGAGAACGTCGTTCGTCGTTGCCGTGACCCGGAACGCCACCACTCCCGTCCGTCCGGTCCGAGACCGGACGGAAACCTCGATTGTCTAGGTGCACGCCTGACCCCACCTGTCGCCCCTCGCCCTGCGCAACGAGGGACGGTGCTCCGGTTCCGCCCGATGGCACGGTCGCCGCAGAGCGGCGACCTGTGGACAACCTACGCCCTCGCGGCCATCTTGGCAAGGTCTTCCGTCCCGGGCGCGCCCCCCTCCTGCGGCGAGATGCCACCACGCGGAGGACCCGAACGACTACGCTTCGTCGTCACCATGGCCCGCACCCACCGTGAACTCGAGGAGAGCCTCAGCCGCATCGCCACGGTCGACGCCGCCCGCGTCGTCACCGAGGGCGACCGCATCGCCGAGGTCCACGTCATCGCCGCCCCGGGGAAGCCGGCCAAGCAGGTCGTACGGGACGTCCAGTCCCTCGCCCTCGCCCGGTTCGGCGCATCCATCGACCGCCGCGTCATCTCCGTGGTCCAGATCGCCCCGGAGCGGCTCCACGCGCCCACCCCGAACCGGGCGGCCCTCGTCGGCATCCGCGAGGAGCCGACCGGGACACGCACCACGCTGCAGGTGACGCTGCGCTACGACGACGCCGAGCAGACCGGCGAGGCCACCGGACCGGCGGTGGCCGCCGCCCGCCTCCGTCTCGTCGGCGAGGCCACGATCGACGCCGTGGAACGGACCTTCACCGGTCTGGGACCCCTCGCCCTCGACGCCGTCACCCTCGCCGCCGCCGGTTCACGGCGCATCGCGGTGGCGGTCGTCGTCGGGACCGACGAGCAGGGGACCGCCCGGGTCACCGTCGGGTCCGCCCTCGCCGACGAGGACGCCGACGCGGCGTGCGTCCGCGCCGTTCTCGACGCCCTCAACCGGCGCCTCGAGCGCGGCGGGAGATGAGCCGGCCGGAGCACGATCCGGCGGCCGCGCTCTCCACCGGCCCTCTCCCCCCCGACACGGCGGTCGCCGTCTCCCCGCATCACCTCGCCTCGGCAGCCGCCCTCGAGGTGATGGCCGCGGGCGGCTCCGCGGCCGACGGCGCCGTCGCCGCCGACGCGGTGCTCGGCGTCGTCCTGCCCGACACCTGTGGACCCGGCGGCGACCTCTTCGCCCTCCTCCACGCCCCCGGCGACGCGGCGCCCCGCGCCCTCAACGCCTCGGGACGAGCCGGCTCCGGCGTCACCGCCGCCGACCTGCGCGCCCGCGGTCTCGACACCATCCCGATGCGCAGCCCGTGGAGCATCACCGTGCCCGGCTGCGTCGACGGCTGGGAGGCCCTCCTCACCGAGGCCGGACGGCTCACCCTCGCCGAGGTGCTCGCCCCGGCCCTCGCCCTCGCCGAGGACGGCTTCCCCGCCTCGACCGAGCTCGCCGCCTCCCTGCACCGCACCGCGAACCTCCTCGGCGCGCGTGACTCGGCGGCGCCGCTCCTCCCCGACGGCCGGCCCCCGGCGCCCGGCACCCTCCTCCACCGGCCCCTCCTCGCCCGGACCCTCCGCGAGCTCGCCGGTGGCGGCCGCGACGCGTTCTACCTCGGCGCGGTCGGCGAGGGGATCGTCGCCGCCTCCGAGGGAAGCATTCGGCGCGAGGACCTCGCCGTCCGCCAGGCGGAGTGGGTCGAGCCCATCGGCGTCGACGTCTTCGGACGACGAGTGTGGACGATCCCCCCGAACAGCCAGGGGTACCTGACCGCGGCCGCCCTCTGGATCTTCGCCGAGCTCGACCCGCCGGCGGACCCCACCGACCCCGCCTACCACCACGCCCTCGTCGAGGCGTACCGCAGCGTCGCCTGGGAACGCGACGACCTCGTCGCCGATCCCGGGACCGCCCCGCTGCCGCCGGAGCGTCTCCTCGACCCGGAGCGTCTCCGGCCCCGGGCCGTCGCGGTGGATCCGACCCGGGCGGGCCGGTGGCCGGCCCCCTCCCCGGCTCCCGGCGGCACCGCGTACCTGTGTGTGCGGGACGGCGCCGGCCTCGGGGTCTCCCTCATCCAGTCCAACTTCTGGGGGATCGGCTCGGGACGCAGCGCCGGTGCCACCGGCGTGTGGCTGCAGAACCGCGGTGCCGGATTCACCCTCCGCCCCGGGCATCCCAACGAGCTCCTCCCCGGGAGACGGCCCCTCCACACCCTCTCCCCGACGCTGTGGACCGAGAACGGCCGCCTCGCCCTCCTCCTCGGCACCCGGGGCGGCCACTACCAGCCCCAGCTCCTCGCCCAGGTCGCGGCCCACCTCCACCACGCCCGACTCGACGCGTCGACCGCCCAGGCCCTCCCCCGCTGGGTCCTCGACGAGCTCGGCCCCGGCGTTCCCTCCCGACTCGACTACGAGGACCGCCTCCCCGACCGCGTCGTCGCCGGGCTCGCCGCCACCGGTCACGAGCTCACCGCCGCCGGTCCCTGGCAGCCGGGATGGGGACCCGTGGCGCTCATCGGCATCGACGACACCGTCACCGGCGCGGCCGATCCGCGCGTCTCCACGGCGGCCGCGCTCGCCGCCGCCGGCGCTGCCGGCCCGCCGCGCTGAAGCCCCTCGCCCTTCCAACACCTGGAAGGGCGAGGCTTGCCGTTGCCGGTGGCGGTCGATAGCCTGACCGGGTGCGGGTTCGCTGACCCGCCTCGACCCGGCGTCGAGCCGACGCGCAGCAGGCGGAGTTCGTGAGAAGCAGACGCAGGATCCCCCTCGCATACGCCGGTCTCCTCATCGTCACGTTGCTGGCGGTGATCGGCGCGGCCGCGTTCTCCACCGGAACCCGCCGGACCACGACGACCGCGACGGTCCCCATCGCCGCCACCCTGGCCACGACCGCCCCGATCTCGGCCCGGGTGGCCTCGGCCGTCTTCGCCCTCGCCGTCACCCCGGCGGCGACGCCGGCGCCCCCGCCGCCGTCGACCACGACCACCACCGCGGAGCTGGCCACCGCCGGCGCCGAGCTCGCCACGCCCCTCACCGAGGCGCTCCCCGCGCCCACGACGACCACGGCCGCCCCCACCACGACCACCACGACGAGGCCCCGGGACACGACCCCGCCCGCGCTCGCGGTGACCTCACCGAAGGACGGCGCCACCGTCTCCGACCGGATCGTGCGCTTCCAAGGCACCACCGAACCGGGAGCCGAGGTGTTCTCCGGGCCCTACGCCGCCGACGTGGACGGCGAGGGCGACTGGATCCTCCCCCTCGTCGTCGCTCCCGGCGCCAACGGCGCCGTGTTCACCGCTCGCGACGCCGCAGGCAACGAGACCACGATCCGCATCGTCGTCACCTACGCGCCCCCGACGACCACGACGACGCACCCGCCGCACACGACGACCACGACGAAGCCGAAGACCACGACGACCACGACCGCGCCGCCGGCCACGGAGTGGTCCCCGCAGTGGCCCGCCGACCCTGCCGGCAAGCGCGACGTGGAGGCGTGGCGCCCGCTCGTCACCCAGTACTGGCCGGCCGACCGCGTCGACTGCGTCCTCGGGATCATCCGGCGTGAGTCGCGCGGCGACCCCCAGGCGCGCAACCCCCGGTACGACACGCGGGGCCTCCTCCAGCACATGGTCCGCTACTGGCCGGGCCGGGCCCGCGGCGCCGGGTTCGTCGACGAGAACGGCCTCGTCGCCGACCCCTACAACGCCGAGGCGAACATCGCCGCCGGGGCGTACCTCGCCAACTGGTACGACCACCTGGGACGGAACTGGTGGTCACCGTGGAGCGGAGACCTCCCCGACTACGGGAACTGCCTCGCCGACGCGGGGTAGCATCGGCCGCGAGATGAAGCGGCTCGCGAAGACCCTCCTGCGCCTCACCGGCCTCGCCCTCGGTCTCGCCGCGGCCGGGTGGGCCCTCCGCGAGCGGCTCCTCCCCGCACCCGCCATCCCCGACGAGCCCCCGCCCCGCCCCCCCTCCCCCCCCCCCCCACCCCCCGCCCCTCCCCCCACACCCCCCCCACCCCCCACCGCGTCCCGCCCCGCGCCCCACCCCGCCACCCCCCCGACCCG
>CAZPAV010000016.1:0-54232 GCA_964584755.1 uncultured Acidimicrobiaceae bacterium | reverse complement strand
GCCCGCCACGGTGGCCGGTCCGGTGGCGGCGTGTCCTCACCACGCGGAGCACGCCGCGGCGAGGCGGCGGCTCCGCCGGATCGAGAAGGACCTGGCGCGCATGCGGCGCCGGATGCGTCACGGCGCCGACGAGCTGATGGGGCGGTACCGGGGAATCCTCGGGATCCTCGAGCGGTGGCGGTACGTCGCGGGGTGGTCCCTGACCGAGCGGGGAGGACGGCTCCGGTTCATCTACAACGAGCTCGATCTCCTCTTTACCGAGTCCGTGCTGCGGGGTCATCTCGCCGGTCTGGATCCCCCGGCCCTGGCCGCGCTCGTCTCGCTGTTCACCTACGAGGCACGTCGGGGAGATCGGACGGTCCCTCCGCTCTCGCGCGAGGTCGAGCGGCGGGCCGCGGCGATCGGGGCGGTGTGGGGGGAGCTCGCCGCCGAGGAGGAGGCGGCGGGACTTCCGCCCTCGCGCCAACCGGACCCGGGATTCGCCGGGCTCGTGCACGCCTGGGCACGAGGCGCGGAGCTCGAGGAGCTCTTCGGCGGGGACGACTTCGCCGCGGGGGACTTCGTGCGGAACTGCCGGCAGCTCCTCGACCTGCTGCGGCAGCTTCGCGACGCGTTCCCGGCGACGGCGTCCGTGGCCTCGGCGGCGGTGCGCGCCGTCGACCGGGGCGTCGTCGCGTTGGGAGGACGGGTATGACGTGGTGGGTGGTCGCCAACCCCCGGGCCGGTCGAGGCCACTCCGTCGTGGACCGGGCGGCGGCGGCACTGGCCGCCGGGGAGATCCGACATCGACTCCTCGTGCCGGAGGGCGTCGCGGAGATCCCGACGGCGGTGGCGGAGGGCGTGGCGGCCGGTCACCGGGACTTCGCCGTCGTCGGAGGTGACGGAACCGCCCATCACGTGCTCAACGCCCTGCTCGGGGAGCGGTGGGAGGAACCGCCCACCCTCGCCATCCTGCCCGCGGGCTCGGGATGCGACTTCATCCGCACCTTCGGGCTGCCGCGCACGTTGGAGGGAGCCGTGGCCCATCTCGGCGACGGTGCACGGTACCGCTGTGACGTGGGAGCGCTGGAAGGGGGGTTCGGCAGGCGCCTCTTCCTCAACGCCGCCAACGTGGGCGTGGCCGCCGCCGCGGCGCGTTGGGCGGGCCGGCTGCCGCGGCGGCTCGGGGCCGCGCGCTACACGGCGGGGTTCTGGCTCGCCCTCGGGGGATTCCCGCCCGCGGACGTGGTCGTCGAGACGGAGCGGGGACGGTGGTCCGGCTCGATGCTCGAGGTCGTGCTCGCCAACGGCCAGTTCTTCGGCGGCGGCCTCAACGTGGCGCCCCGGGCTGCGGCGGGCGACGGGGTGCTCGACGTCCAGGCCTTCCTCGGTCCCCGGTGGCGGGCCTTCGACATCATGCCGCGGATCATCCGCGGCAACCACCTCGGACGTCCCGGGGTCCGGCGCTGCGCCGCGGCGAGGATCAGCGTACGGTGTCCCGCGAGCTGGCCGGTGGAGGCCGACGGCGAGCCGGTCGGGACGGGACCGGTGAGCGTGGGTGTGTGGCCCGGGGCGTTCGACCTGAAGATCTGAGGGGGCGCCGGAGACGCAGGTGAACCGGGGCGGAGGGCGCGAGCCGGGCCGCGTGTCCCGGCGCGCGCGGGAGCCGATATACTCCCGGCGCCGTGGAGGGTACGGAGGACATGACGACGGAAGAGTTGGGCCCCGAGAACGACCTGGGTGTGCCCCTCGACGAGCCCGCCGCCGAGTGGGACGACGAGGCGGAGCCCGTGGTCCTCGTGGAGGCGGACGTCGCCGAGAAGGACGAGGCCGAGGACGAGGCCGACGGCGAGCCGGCGCTCGACGAGCTCGAGGCCGAGGAGCTCGAGATGCTCACCGACGACGAGACCTCCGAGACGCTCGTCGTGGACGAGGCCGCCGAACTGCTCGCCATCCGGAAGGCGGAGCTGGCGATGGAGCGGGAGGGAGCGGATGGCGCCGCCGCCGACGAGTTCGTCTGCTCGCGTTGCTTCCTGGTGTTGAAGGTGAGCCAGCTCGCCGACAAGCGCCGCAAGATCTGCAAGGACTGCGCCGGCTGACGACCGGTCGGGGAGGGGACTCAAGGCCCCTCCCCGATCCGCCGATAGGGCTCCCATGGAGCCCCACACCACGGCACCGGCCCACCGGAGCGGCGCCACCGTTCTCCCCGTGCCGGCCACCGAGCGGGACGACGTGCTCGTGATCGTCCCCACGTACCAGGAGGCGGCCACCATCGGCCGGATCGTCGCCGCGGTGCGGTCGGTGGGGATGGGCGTGCTCGTCGTCGACGACGGCTCTCCCGACGGCACGGCCGAGATCGTCGCGGCCGTCGCCGGGCGCGATCCCCGGGTCGGGGTGCTGCGGCGTCCGGGGAAGGGGGGTCTGGGGCCGGCCTACGCCGCCGGCTTCGCGGCCGGGCTCGCCGCCGGCGCGGGGATCCTCTGTGAGATGGACGCCGACCTCTCCCACGATCCGGCCGACCTGCCGCGGCTCGTCGCCGCGATCGACGCGGGGGCGGACCTCGCCATCGGGAGCCGATACGTCCCGGGTGGCCGGACGGAGGGCTGGCCGGTGCATCGCCGCTGGATCTCCCGAGCGGGGAACGCGTACGCCCGTACCCTGCTGCGGCTCCCGGTCGCGGATGCCACCGCCGGCTTCCGTGCCTACCGCGCCACCGCCCTGCGCCGGCTCCGGCCCGGGACCTGTGAGGCCTCGGGGTACGGCTTCCAGATCGAGATGGTGTGGCGGGCGGTCGCCGCCGGCCTGGAGATCCGGGAGGTTCCCATCGTCTTCCGGGAGCGGACGTCGGGGTACTCGAAGATGTCGACGGGCATCGCCCTCGAGGCGATGCGACTCGTCACCCGTTGGGCCCTGGGGCGGCCGCCGATCCCGACCCGGACCTGACACCGGGCCGCGGCGGGTCCGGGTACGCTGCGACCATGGAGGTCGCCGCCCGCTCCGCCCGGCTCGAGGACCTGGAGCGACTCCAGGCGCTGTACGGGGACCTCGCGGTCGAACAGGGGGCGCTACGACCCCTGTGGCCCCTCGCCGAGGGGCTCCCCGAACCCGTCGGCGAGGCTTTCGCCGCGATCCTCGCCGGGGAGGACCCGCTCCTCTTCGTGGGGACGATCGACGGAGCGGTCGTCGGATTCCTGTGGGTCACGATCGTGACGCTCCTGCCGCAGGCCCGAGATCGTCGACTCGGCGTCGTGCGGCTCGTCTACACGGAGCCGGAGGCGCGCGGCGTCGGGGTGGGCGAGGCCATGCTCGGGCTCGCGCTCGACGCCCTCCGGAACCGGGGCGTCACCGCCTGTGACGCCCGCGTCAGCCCGGGCCACCGGGCCGCGAAGAACTTCTTCGAGGCTCACGGCTTCGCGGCCCGACTCATCGTCATGCACCGATCCGAGGGGCGGACATGACCCCGGCGATCCCGACCGGAGAGATCATCGAGCTCCTCGTCGCCCTCATTCGCAACCGGTGCGTCAACGACGGAACCCCCGACTCGGGTCACGAGGAGCGATCGGTCGCCACCCTCGAGGCGTACTTCGGGATCGACGGGGCGGTCGTCGAGCCCCATCCCGGGCGACGTTCCGTCGTGTACCGGGTACCGGGGACGACGCCGGGAGCGCCGACGCTCGCCTTCCTCCCGCACCTCGATGTCGTCCCCGCCGACCCGGGGGAGTGGGCGGTGGATCCTTTCGCCGGCGAGCGGAGCGACGGCTTCGTCTGGGGGCGAGGCGCGGTGGACATGCTCGACCTCACGGCGGCGATGGCGGCGGTGTTCCGCCGGCACCTGCGCGGTGAGGCACCCCGGCTCCCCGGTGATCTGGTCTTCGCCGCCGTCGCCGACGAGGAGGCGGGAGGCCGGCTCGGCGCGGAGCATCTCGTCACGGAGCACTGGGAGCTCGTCGCCTGTGATCACCTCCTCACCGAGGTGGCCGGTCCGGCCCTGGGGAGCAGGTCCCGACGGGTCGTGCCGGTGACGGTCGCCGAGAAGGGGCCCGCCTGGAGGCGCCTGCGCGCCCGAGGTCGGACCGGGCATGCCTCCCAGCCGCACGGCGCCCGAAACGCCCTGCTCCCCGTCGCCCGGGCCGTGACGCGTCTCGGGGAGGCGGGGGGACCGGTGCACATCGGCGACGAGTGGCGGCGCTTCGTCGCGGCGATGCCGGTGTCGGAGTCGCGGCGCGCGGAGCTCGTGGACCCCGACCGGATCGATGCCGCGGTGGCGCGGCTCGCCCTGGACGACCCGGCGTTCGCGAGCTGGGTCCACGCCTGCACCCACCTCACCGTGACCCCCACCCTCCTCGGCGCGGGCACGAAGGCGAACGTCATCCCCGACCTGGCGGAGGCCGACATCGACGTCCGCACCCTCCCGGGCCAGGACGCCCGCGCCGTGGACGACCATTTCCGGAAGGTGCTCGGCCCCGCGACGACCGAGGAGGTGGAGACGGAGCGAGTCCTCGAGTTCCCCGCCAACGGATCGCCGCCGTCCGGCGTCCTCTGGGAGGCGATCGGGGACGCCGTGGAGGCGGCGACCGGATCCCGGGCCCTCGCGCCGGCGCTCACCCCGGTGGCCACCGACGCGCGGTTCTTCCGCGCCCGAGGCGTGGTGGCGTACGGCGTGGGTCTCTTCGACGACAGGATCGGTTTCGGGGAGATGCTCCGCATGTTCCACGGGCCCGACGAGCGGGTGTCGGAGCGCTCCCTCGAGCTGACGACGCGCCTCCTCGCCGACGTCGTGGCCCGGTACGGCGCCCGCGTCGCGTCCTGACGGAACGAGCGGTCCCCGCCGGGCGGACTGGTAGCGTTCCGCCCCGCACCGGGGCGGGTGCCGAGCCGACGGGAGGTGGCAGGTGGACACGACGGCGGGCGGGCCCGGATCCCTCGTCGTGGACCTCGACGGCGTCCTCTACCGGGGCGCGGTGGGGATCCCGGGGGCGGGCCGAGCCTTGGAGACCCTGCGCGACCGTGGCTTTCGCATCGTCTTCGTGACGAACAACTCGCGCATGACGCCCGACACGGTGGCGCGACACATCGAGGAGCGGACGGGATTCCCCGCCGACCCCGCCACGGTCGTCACCTCGGGGATGGCCACCGCGGCCGCGCTGCGGGGCAAGGTGAGCCGAGCACTCGTGCTCGGAGGCGCCGGTCTCGTGAGGCTGCTCGATGAGGCCGGCATCTCGGTCACGACCGATCCCGAAGCGGCGGAGGCCGTGGTCGTCGCCCTCGACCTCGACCTCACCTACCGACGGCTCGCGGACGCGGTGCAGGCCATCCTCGGGGGTGCGACCTTCGTGGCGACCGGCACCGACCGGACCTTCCCCATGCCCGACGGGCTGTACCCCGGAGCCGGGGCCATCGTGGCGGCGGTGCGCACCGCCACCGGTGTGGAGCCGCTCGTCTGCGGCAAACCCCATCCCCCCACATGCCGTCTCGTGGCCGGGCTCCTCGGGGCGGAGCCGGTGTGGATGGTGGGGGACCGGCCGGAGACGGACCTGGCGATGGCCGCGGCCATGGGGTGGCGGAAGGTCCTCGTCCTCAGCGGGGTGACGGAGGACGCGAGCGGCGTCCCGGGCCGGTACCGCCCCGACCTCGTTCTCGACTCGATCGCCCGGCTTCCTCAGGCGATCGGCGGCCCCACCGGTGCTCGGTGATGGATCCGGGCCAGGCGCGCCCGCAAGGGGGCGCGAAACACTCCCGCGACGGCGGCTCCGAAGAGGAAGCCCGCCACGTGGGCCTGCCAGGCGACGCTGGGGTCGGGCATGGAGAACTGGCTGACGAACCAGAGGACGAGGAACACGATGGCCGGGATGGGCACGAAGAAGACGAAGAGCAGGGTGAGGACCTGGGCGCGGGGGAAGAGCACCGCGTAGGCGCCGAGGACCCCGGCGATGGCTCCGGAGGCCCCCACCAGGGGGAAGGTCGACGCGGGCTGGGCGGCGACGAACGCCGCGGTCGCCGTGACTCCGGCGAGCAGGTAGAGGAGGGCGTACCCGAGCCGGCCGAAGGCCTCCTCGACGTTGTTGCCGAAGATCCAGAGGAACCACATGTTCGCCAGGAGGTGGAGGACGGACCCGTGGAGGAAGAGCGACACGATCGCCGCGGCGTACACGTTCTTGTCGGGGAAGACGGGCCGACCGGGCCGGGTGGAGCAGACGCCGCGGCGGATCTCGGTGACCGTGAGCGGGGCACCGGTGACCACCTCGCAGGCGATGACGGCGTGCTCGTAGGTGAAGCGGGCCTGCTCCTCGGGATCCGTGGGGTGCTGCAGGAGGAAGAAGACGAGGACGTTCGCCGCGATCAGGAGGAGCGTGAGGACGGGCGTGATACGGGTGGGGTTGATGTCGCGCAGCGGCAGCACGGTGCGGTCCGTCCGGGCGGGAGGCGATAATGGCCCCATGGATGATACGCGCCCGCCCGAAGTGAACCCGGGAGAGGATCCTCCCGACCCCGCCGCGATGCTCGAACCACTCGCCGCCGCGGACCCTGCCGCGGCGGTCACGACGGCCGAGGAGCTGGCCACGCGTCTGGGAGCGGTCCTCGACGCCATCGACGTCGAGGACGTGGAGGGGGGGACCTCCTGAGCCGCCGCCGTCTCGATCTCGAGCTCGTCCGTCGCCGGCTCGCCGCCAGCCGTGCCGAGGCCCGTCGGGCCATCGCCGACGGCCGCGTGCGCGTCGGGCGCGTGGCCCGACCCAAGGCCGGTACGCTCGTCGCCCCCGACGAGCCGGTCCGGATCCTGGCGCCCCCGGCCCGGTACGTGGGGCGGGGCGGCGTGAAGCTCGAGGCCGCGCTCCGCCGGTTCGGGGTCGATCCCACCGGTCGGGAGGCCATCGACGTCGGCGCGAGCACCGGGGGGTTCACCGACTGCCTGCTGCAGCACGGTGCCCGGCGGGTCACCGCGCTGGACGTCGGGTACGGGCAGCTCCACTGGCGGCTGCGGGAGGACCCGCGCGTCGAGGTCGTGGAACGCACGAACGTCCGCCACGTGGACCCCGCGGCGATCGGCGGCCCCTTCTCCCTCGTCGTCGCCGATCTGTCCTTCATCTCCCTGAGGGTCGTGGCCCCGGTCCTGGCGTACCTGGGCGGTGCCGACGCCGACTGGATCCTCCTCGTCAAGCCGCAGTTCGAGGCGGGCCGGGAGCGGGTGGGTCGCGGGGGGATCGTACGCGACCCCGACGTGTGGCGGGAGGTGATCGACGGCGTCGTCGCCGCGTTCGCGGCGCTCGGGGTCGGTACCCAGGGCGTCACTCCGTCGCCGATCCGCGGGGCGCGAGGGAACCGGGAGTTCCTCCTCTGGGCCCGCCGGGGGCCGGGCCGGGTGGGGGAGGCGCAGATCGCGGCTGCGGTCGCGGAGGAGACACCGTGAGGACGATCGGCGTCGTGGTGCGTCACGAGCGGGAGCGGGCCGACGAGGTGGCGCAGGCCCTGGCGCGGCGCTGCGACGAGGAGGGGATCGCGGTGGTCCGACTCGACGGGGCGCGGCCACCGGCGGAGGTCGAGGCGATCGTGGGCGTCGGCGGTGACGGCACGGTGCTGCGCGCCGCGTGCCTCGCGCTGGAGGCGGACCTCCCCGTCGCGGGCATCAACGTGGGACGCGTGGGGTACCTGGCGGAGTTCGCGGTCGAGGAGCTCGAGGACCTCGTCGGGGCGCTCCGCGCCGACCGCCTCACCGTGGTGGAGCGGATGACCGCCGAGGTGCGCCATCGCGACCGCCTCGGGTACGCCATCAACGACGTCGTCGTGGAGAAGGTCGTCGCCCAGCGCATCGTCCAGATCGGGGTGACGATCAACGGCCACCCGTTCGCCCGGTACCGGACGGATGGGATCATCGTGGCGACACCGGTGGGCTCGACCGCGTACTCGCTCGCCGCCGGCGGGCCCGTGGTGGATCCCGGCGTGGAGGCCCTCGTACTCACCCCGGTGGCGCCGCACAGCCTGCTGTCGCGATCCATCATCCTCGCTCCCGACGCCGTCGTGGGACTGACCGTCGAGATCGATCGGCCGGCGCGCATCAACGTGGACGGGCGGGAGTTGGGTGTCGCCGAGCCCGGGGAGCACGTCGAGGTCCGGCGCGGCGAACGACGCGCCCGTTTCCTCAGCCTGGGTCGCCACCCCTTCCCCCAGGCGGTGCGGCACCAGTTCGGGTTGGAGCATGCTTGACGAGCTGCACGTCCGGAACCTGGGTCTCATCGCCGAGGCCGGCCTGGAGCCGGGCCCCGGCCTCGTCGTCGTGACGGGGGAGACGGGAACCGGCAAGACGCTGCTGCTCGGAGCGCTCCGGCTCCTCGCCGGAGAGCCGGCGCGCCGGGAACGGATCGGCCCTTCCGGCGACGAGATCCTCGTCGAGGCCAGGTTCGTGTTCGACGAGACCGAGCTGACGGTGGCTCGGCGGGTGGGGGCGGGTCGGAGCCGTGCCTACCTCGACGGTGCCATGGTGCCCGCCCGTGCCCTCGCCGAACGGACCCGAGGCCTCGTGGAGATCGTGGGCCAGCACGATCACCTGCGGCTCGCCGCTGGGAGCGGCGCCCGGCTCCTCCTCGACGGGAGCCTCGACGAGGGGGGCGCGGCGGCGGCCGGGCGGTACCGGACCCGTTGGGCGGAGACGACGGAGCTGCGGCTGCGGCGCGACCTGATCGGAGGAGATCGGCGCGCCCTCGAGCGCGAGCTCGACGTCGTGCGCTTCCAGGCGACGGAGATCGCCGAGGCGGGTTTCGGCCCGGGCGAGGACGTCGAGCTGGAGCGCGCCGTGACGCGGCTGCGGCACGCCGAGGAACTCGCCGCCGAGCTGGCGACGGCGTCGACGGCGCTGGGGGAGGACGGCGCGGCCGGAGCGCTCGAGACGGCCATCCGCGCCCTGCGGGCCGCGGCACGTACCGATCCGAGCCTCGGCGAGGTCGTCGGCCAGGCCGAGGAGGTGGCGGAGCTCCTCGGGGAGCTCGCCGGGGAGCTGGCACGCGTCGGCATCGACCTGGAGCGCGACCCCGGGACGTTGGCGGCGCTCGAGGCGCGTGTGGCCCGGCTCGGGGACCTCCGTCGCAAGTACGGGGAGACCCTCGAGGAGGTCCTCGCCTTCGGGGAGGGGGCGGCGCGACGGGCGGAGGAGCTCGAGACCCTGCTCGGGCAGGCGGATCGGCTCGAGGAGGAGCTCGAGGCCGCCGAGGAGCGGCTCCGGGAGGCCGCCGCGGACCTGCGGGAGGCGCGGCATCGGGCGGCGGAGCGCCTCGGCGCGGCGGCGGTCGATCAGCTCGAGGAGTTGGGATTCGCGGCGCCGGTCGTGCGCTTCCGGATCGAGCCCACCGAGCCCGGACCGACCGGAGCCGATCGGGTGTCGCTCGAGTTCGCCTCGGACGAGGGGCTGCGCCCGGGACCGCTGGCGCGGGTGGCCTCCGGGGGCGAGTTGAGCCGCCTCGTCCTCGCGCTGCGTCTCGCCGCCGGCTCGAGCGAGGTCGACGTCCTCGCCTTCGACGAGATCGACGCCGGGGTGGGGGGTGCCACGGCCCTGGCACTCGGTCGGAAGCTCGCCGCGCTCGCCCGGGGCCGGCAGGTGCTCTGCGTGACCCACCTGCCGCAGGTGGCGGCCTTCGCCGACCGGCACATCGTCGTGCGGCGGAGCGGAAACACCGCCGTCGTCCACCGGGTCGTGGGGGAGGAGCGGGTGGAGGAGCTGAGTCGGATGCTCGCCGGGCTTCCCGAGAGCGCCAAGGGACGGGAGCACGCCGCCGAGCTGCTCGAGCTGGCCCGCCAACCCTGACAGGTTCTGGAAACCGGGTTCGCTTCGGGGCGACGATACAATGCGGTGTCCAAGCTTGAGGAGTGCAGTGGCCAAGCACGTGTTCGTCACCGGCGGGGTGACGTCGAGCCTGGGGAAGGGCATCACCTCGGCGTCCCTGGGGCGGCTCCTCAAGTCCCGGGGCCTGCGGGTGCTCCTCCAGAAGCTCGACCCCTACATCAACGTCGACCCGGGAACGATGAACCCCTTCGAGCACGGGGAGGTGTTCGTCACCGACGACGGGGGGGAGACGGATCTCGACCTCGGGCACTACGAGCGGTTCACCGGCGCCCGGCTCGGCAGGGACTCGAACGTCACCACCGGGGCCATCTACCAGTCGGTCATCCGCAAGGAGCGCCGCGGCGACTACCTCGGAGCCACCGTGCAGGTGATCCCGCACATCACCAACGAGATCAAGGCCCGCATCCGGCGTCTCGGGCAGCGTGACGACGTCGACGTCGTCATCACCGAGGTCGGCGGCACGGTCGGGGACATCGAGAGCCTGCCGTTCCTCGAGGCCATTCGCCAGGTACGCAAGGACGTGGGCCCGGGGAACACCTGCTACATCCACGTGACCCTCGTGCCCTACCTCGCCACCAGCGAGGAGCTGAAGACGAAGCCCACCCAGCACTCGGTCGCCGAGCTGCGGAGCCGGGGCATCATGCCGGAGGTCATCGTGGTCCGCTCGGATCGTCCCCTCGACGACGGGGCCCGGCGGAAGGTCAGCCTCTTCTGCGACGTCGAGTCCGACGCGGTCATCAACGCGGTCGACGTGGCGAACATCTACGAGGTGCCGCTCGCCCTCCACGAGGCGGGGCTCGACACCGTCGTCTGCCGCACCCTCGAGCTCGAGACCGAGGAGCCGGAGCTCGACGACTGGCGCGAGATCGTCGACCGCATGGCGAACCCCGCGGACCGGGTCACGATCGGCATCGTCGGCAAGTACGTCGACCTCCCCGACGCCTACCTCTCGGTGGTGGAGGCACTGCGGCACGGAGGGCTCGCCAACGACGTCGCCGTCGATCTGCGGTGGATCCCGAGCGACGAGGCGGACGGGCTCCTCGCCGAGACGCACCTCGACGGCGTCGACGGCATCCTCGTGCCCGGCGGGTTCGGGATCCGCGGCGTCGAGGGGAAGATCCAGGCGGTGCGGTACGCGCGCGAGAGCGGCGTTCCCTTCCTCGGTCTCTGCCTCGGCCTGCAGTGTGCCGTCATCGAGTACGCCCGCAACGTGCTCGGCCACCGGGACGCCCACAGCTCGGAGTTCGATCCGACGACGGCCTACCCCGTCATCGACCTCATGGAGGACCAGGTCGACGTCGAGGACAAGGGTGGGACCATGCGGCTGGGCCTGTACCCGGCGAAGCTCGCCGAGGGCTCGCTGGTACGGCGCCTCTACGGCGAACCCGTCATCTACGAACGGCACCGACACCGCTGGGAGGTCAACAACCGCTACCGCTCCGAGCTCCAGGAGGGAGGCCTTCGCCTCAGTGGCCTGTCGCCCGACGACCGTCTCGTCGAGGTCATCGAGCTCCCGGCCCACCCGTTCTTCATCGCCTCACAGTTCCACCCGGAGTTCACGTCGCGCCCTGATGCGCCACACCCGCTGTTCGCCGGGTTCGTCGCCGCCGCGCTCGCCCGGAAGCGACGGACGACGTCCCTCCCGGAGACCACCGGGCTCCGAGTGCCCGAGACGACCGGTCGCTGACGTGGCCGGACCGGGGTTCCGGCTCGTGGGCGCGCGCACGCTCGCCGAGGCGGCGTTCCTGCGCATGGACCGGCTCCACCTCGCCGGTCCCGACGGGGAGGCGGTGGCGCGCATCGTGGTCCGGCACCCGGGGGCCGTGGCCGTCGTCCCGCTCCTCGGAGACGACGTGGTGCTCATCGAGCAGTTCCGGGCCCCGGTGGGGCGCCGCCTCCTCGAGATCCCGGCCGGGAAGCTCGACGTTCCCGGGGAGGATCCCGAGGCCACGGCGCGCCGGGAGCTCGTCGAGGAGGTCGGCGTCGTGGCGGAACGTCTCGATCACCTGGCCACGATCCTCACCACGCCGGGTTTCAGCGACGAGCGGATCGCCATCTACCGGGCGGCCGTCACCGAGGGAGGGGATCCGGCACCGGTGGGGGCCGAGGAGCGTGACGCGCGGATCGTCCGCATGAGCGTGACGGCGGCGCTCGCGGCGGTACGGGCCGGACGGATCGCCGACGCGAAGACGATGATCGGACTGTTCCTCGCCGCGGGATCATGAGCGACCTCGCCGCGGGCGTCCGGGAGTACCTCGGCGCGCTGCGTGCCGAACGGGGACTCTCCGCGAACACGGTGGCGGCGTACCGGAGGGACCTCGCCGAGTACCGGCGGTTCCTGGAGCGCCGCGCCCTGTCGCCCGATCCGGAGGCGGTGGCGGCGTTCGTGGCGGAGCTCCACCGGAGGGGCCTCGCCCCGACGACGGTCGCCCGGAAGATCTCGACGCTGCGTGGGTTCCACCGCTTCCTCGTCGCCGAGGGCCTCGTCGCAGAGGACCCCACCGTGCTCCTCGTGAACCCGCGGCGAGCCCGGGCGCTCCCCAAGGCCCTCACCGTGGAGGAGGTGGAGCGCCTGCTGGCGACACCCGAGGCGGGGACGCGCCGCGGAGCGCGGGATGCGGCGCTCCTCGAGTTCCTCTACGGCACCGGGTGCCGGGTGTCGGAGGCGGTGGGACTCGAGCTCCTCGACGTCGACCTCGAGGAGGGCATCGTTCTCCTGAGAGGCAAGGGCGACCGGCAGCGACTCGTGCCGCTGGGCCGGTACGCACGCACGGCCTTCGAGCGGTACCTGCCGGTGCGTCGTCGGCTGCTCGGCGGCGGGCGGGACCCGGGACGGGTGTTCCTCAACCTGCGGGGCGCGCCGCTGAGCCGTCAGGGGATCTGGTATCTGGTGCGCCGCGCCGCCGTCGCCGCCGGCATCCCGGAGCGGCGGATCTCCCCCCACGTGCTACGGCATTCGGCGGCCACGCACATGGTCGAGGGCGGCGCCGACCTGCGTACCGTCCAGGAGTTCCTCGGTCACGCTAGTATCGGCACGACCCAGGTGTACACGCGAGTGTCACCCCAGCATCTCCTCGAGGTGTTCGTCACCTCGCATCCACGGAGTACCTGACTCGAGGCCGAGATGGATTCGACGATCGACACCACGGCGGCCGAGACCGCCCTCCGGGCGGAGCGGGAACGACTCGTGCATCAGCTCGGGGAGTTGGGAGCGGACGAGTCCGGGAACCTCACCGGCGAGGTCGAGTACGGGGACGCGTTCGCCGACGCCGGTGCGGCCACGGCGGAGCGCACCGAGATCCTCGGACTGGTGGACACCATCAAGGGGCTCCTCGACGAGGTGGACGCCGCACTCGTCCGGATCGAGCAGGGAACGTACGGGATCTGCGAACGGTGCGGGCAGCCCATCGGGCCCGACCGTCTCGCGTACCGCCCCACCTCACGTCTCTGCGTGCCGTGCAAGGTGCACGCCTGAGCGCCGCTCCCACCAAGGGGTTCCATCTCGTGCGGCGCTTCCTGGGGACCTTGCGCGCCCGGCCCCTCGGGCCCGAGGAGCAGGATCTGGTGGCGGGGCGACTCCCGCCCCGGCTCGCCGCACTCTTCTGGTCCCAGCAGGCGGCCGACCAGCGTCACGCCCTCGAGGTCGCCCGTCGTGTCGCCCGGGTGCTCCCCGACGACGGTGAGCTCTTCGTCGCCGCACTGCTCCACGACGTGGGGAAGGCGGCGACCCGGCTCGGCGTCGTTCGTCGCGTCGTGGCCACGGTGTGCGATGCGGTCCGGCTTCCCCTCCCGACCCGGTGGCGGGCCTACCGGGGGCACGGGCCGCTCGGAGCGCGTCTCCTGCGCGACGCGGGAGCCGACGGGATCGTCGTCGCCTTCGCCGCGGGCCACCCGGGCCCCCCTCCGCCCGACGTCGAACCCTCCCGCTGGGAGGCCCTCGCCGCCGCGGACGAGACCTGAGATCCGCGACGGACGGACCCGGTCCCGATACCATGCCTCCCGTGACGTATCAGGTGAAGACCCGGGTGTTCGAGGGACCCCTCGACCTCCTGCTCCAGCTCATCACGGCCCACCAGGTCGAGATCACCGAGATCGACCTCGCCGGCCTCGTGACCGCGTACCTCGCCCATCTCGAGCTCATGGAGCGCCTCGATCTCGAGGTCACGAGCGAGTTCCTCGTCATCGCGGCGACGCTCATCCAGCTCAAGGCACGGCGACTCCTGCCCGACGGGCGCCCCGTCGACGTGGACGACGAGCTGGCACTCACCGAGGAACGGGATCGCCTCCTGGCACGGCTCCTGGCGTGTCTCACCTTCAAGGACGTCGCCGCGCTGTTCGCCCACCGTCTCGCCGCCACCGCCCGCCTGCTCCCGCGCCGAGCCGGGATGGACCCCGGCATCGTGGTCGGACCGCCACCGGTGCGCATTCCGGTGGGACCGGACGGCCTCGCCGAGATCGCGCGCCGGGTTCTCGCCGCGCCCCCTGACGAGGTGGATCTCGACCATCTCGATCTCGACCTGCCTTCGGTGGCGGAGGCGATGGCGGACGTCAGATCCCGGGTCACGGGGCGGGTGGAACGCGACTTCGCCGAGCTCGTGGCGCACTGCACGCGGCGGGCCGAGGTCATCGCGTACTTCCTCGCGGTCCTGGAGCTGACCCGCTGGGGGGCGGTGTGTGTGCTCCAGGAGCACCGGGACGCGCCCATCCGGATTCGCCCGGGAGCGCCGGAGGCCGTCCTTCCCGAGGGGCGGGAACGGGAGGGTGGGGCGTAGATGGAGACCGCTGCCATCCTCGAGGCGATCCTGTTCGTCGCGGAGGAACCGGTGGGGACGGAGGAGCTCGCCGAGTTGCTCGAACTGCCCCGGACGAGCGTGGTCGCCGAGCTGGAACGGCTGGGCGAGGCGCTTCGGGAGGCGGGGCGAGGGATCACCCTTCGACAGGTCGCCGGTGGCTGGCGCCTGTACACCGTTCCCGAGGCGCTGCCGTACCTGGAGCGGTTCGCGGTGAGCGACGGGGCGGCACGGCTCTCGAAGGCGGCTCTCGAGACGCTGGCGGTGGTGGCCTACCGACAGCCGGTGAGTCGGGGCCAGGTCTCCGAGATCCGCGGCGTGGACGCAGAGCACGCCCTCCGCACGCTGGAACGTCGGGGTCTCATCGAGGAGGTGGGCCGCGCCCCCGGCCCGGGCAGCGCGGTCCTCTACGGTACGACGCGGCGGTTCCTCGAGCACATGGGGATCTCCCGGCTCGAGGAGCTTCCGCCGCTCGGGGATCACGTTCCCCCGGCGGAGGTCGTGGAGGCACTGGAACGACCCTTCCGTCCGGAGGGATGATCGAGCGGCTCCAGAAGCTCATCGCCCGCTCCGGGCTCGCCTCGCGCCGGCACGCCGAGGCGATGATCGCCGCCGGACGGGTACGGCTGAACGGTCGCGTGGCGCGTCTCGGCGACCGGGCCGATCCCGAGCGGGACGAGATCCTCGTCGACGGCGTTCCGCTCCCCGTGGCTCCGGGGCTCGTCACCTACCTCCTCGCCAAACCGCGGGGGGTGGTGAGCACGGCCGCGGACCCCGAGGGCCGGCCGACGGTGGTGGAGCTCGTTCCCGCCCATCCTCGGGTCTTCCCCGTGGGGCGGCTCGACACCGACAGCGAAGGCCTCATCCTCCTCACGAACGACGGCGACCTCGCCCTGCGGGTCACCCATCCTCGGTACGGGGTCGAGAAGACGTACGTGGCGTGGGTGGCGGGTCGCCCCGGACGCCGGACGCTGGCGCGGCTCATGGCCGGCGTGGAGCTGGAGGACGGTGTAGCACGTGCGATCCGGGCGCGGGTCCTCGACGCGCTGGGGGAGGAGGCCATGGTCGAGGTGGTCGTGGGGGAGGGGCGGAACCGGGAGGTCCGGCGTCTGCTCGCCGCCGTGGGATACCCGGTTCGTCGGCTCGTGCGAACCGCGATCGGGCCGGTTCGCGACCGGCGACTCCGTCCCGGAGGGTGGCGGCGTCTCGAGATCACCGAGATCCGGGCCCTCTACGCTGCCGCCGGGGAGACTCGGGAGGTGCCATGACGACGGTGACGGTGCACGGGCGCGGAAGGTCGTTCCGGGCGGAGCGCGCGGTCCCGGGCGACAAGTCGCTCTCTCATCGCGCCCTCGTCTTCTCCGCGCTGGCGCGGGGGTCGAGTCGGATCTCGGGTCGGGCCCCGGGGCGGGACGTGCGCGCGACGGCCCGCGTGTTGCAGGCGCTGGGTGTGGTCGTCGGGGAGGGAGGCGTGAGCTCCCCCGGGCGTGCGGCGTGGCGAGCGCCGGCGGTCGTGCTCGACTGCGGCAACAGCGGCACCACGATGCGCCTGCTCGCCGGGGCGCTCGCCGGCCGTCCGTTCCGCAGCGTCCTCGACGGAGACGCGTCGCTGCGACGGCGTCCCATGGGGCGGCTCGTCGCCCCGCTGCGGGCGCTGGGGGGGAGCGTGGAGACGGCGCCGGGGGGGACCCCCCCGGTGGCGGCCGGGGGGGCCGGCCGGCTCCACGGAGCCGAGGTGGGCGTGAAGGTGGCGTCCGCCCAGGTTCGGACCGCGGTGGCGCTGGCGGCGCTCGAGGCGGAGGGCGCCACGAGGATCGATTCCCCCCCGGGGTTTCGGGACCACACCGAGCGATGGCTCGCCGCCTGGGGACTGGGCGAGTGGGTGGGCGATACGGCGTTTCGCATCCGGCCCGGTCCGGTGCCGGCGGACCGGTACCGCATCCCCGGAGACGCCTCCTCGGCGGCGTACCTGTGGGCGACGGCGGCGAGCATCCCCGGGGCCGTCGTGGAGACGCCGGCGGTCGTCCTCAATCCCGGCCGCACCGGGTTCCTCGACGTCCTGGAGCGGATGGGCGCCGCGGTGGTGAGGGAGGAGACGGACGTCGAGCACGGGGATCCGGTGGGACGGGTCCGGGTCCGCGGCGAGGCGCTGCGCGGCGTGGTGGTCGAGGGAGTGGAGGCGACCCGGGCCATCGACGAGCTCCCGCTCGTCGGGGTGCTGGCCGCCTTCGCCGTAGGCGAGACCGTCGTGCGTGACGCCGCGGAGCTGCGCGCCAAGGAGAGCGACCGGGTCGCGAGCACGGTGGCGATGGTTCGGGCGCTCGGAGGCGAGGCGGAGGCGCTCGCCGACGGGTTCGTGGTGGCCGGATCGGGTACGCTCCGCGGCGGCGTCGTGGACGCCGCCGGCGACCATCGGATCGCCATGGCCGCCGCGGTGGCCGGCGGGGGGACCCGCGCGCCGGTCACGATCCTGGGTGCGGAGGTGGCGGCGGTGTCGTGGCCGCGGTTCTTCGAGACGCTGGAGGCGGTGTGGTCGTCGCGATAGACGGACCCGGGGGGGTCGGCAAGAGCACGGTGGCGCGGCGTGTCGCCGGTCGGCTCGGGCTGCCGTACCTCGACACCGGGGCGACGTACCGGGCCGCGACGCTCCGTACGCTCCGGGCAGGGGCGGACCCGGGGGACGAGGACGCGGTCCTCGCCGCGCTGGAAGGAATCGAGATCGATTTCGAGGACGGTGTGGTGCGACTCGACGGGGAGGACGTCACCGCGGCGGTTCGCGCTCCCGCGGTGACCGCCGCGGTGAGCGCCGTCTCCGCCCATCGACGGGTACGGCAGCGGATCGTGGCACGGCAGCGCCGGTGGGTGGAGACCCGTGGGGGGAACGCGGTGGTCGAGGGTCGGGACATCGGAACCGTCGTCTTCCCCGGGGCGGCCGTCAAGGTGTTCCTCACGGCTCGGCCCGAGGTGCGGGCCGCCCGGCGGGCCCGGGATCCGGTCACAGGTCGGCGGGACCCGGCTCGGGTGGCCGCCGAGCTGGCGGCACGGGATCGGGCCGACAGCACGCGGCCCGTCTCGCCGCTGCGCGCCGCCTCCGATGCGGTCGTCATCGACACGAGCGATCTCGACATCGACGAGGTCGTCGACCGTATCGTCGCCCTGGCGAGCACGGACGCGCCGCGGCGGGAGCCCTGAGGCTCCCGCCGGTGCGCTGCCGTCGTCGGAGGTCAGCCGTCGCTCTGGTCGCCTTCGCCGGAGCCGCTGTCGGAGCTGCTGTCGGAGCCGTCGGTGGCGTCGGCCTCGTCGGATCCGTCGTGGGCGGCGTCGCCGACCTGGTCGCCCTGGTCGCCCTGCTCGTCCTGGGTCGCCTCGGGCTGGTCGCCCTGGTCGCCCTGCTCGTCCTGGGTGGCCTCGGGCTGGTCGCCCTGGTCGCCCTGCTCGTCCTGGGTCGCCTCGGGCTGGTCGCACTCCTCCGCGTCGCCGGAGGCGTCGAGGATCGTCCCGTCGGCGCCGCTCGTCGCGTCGGCGAGGAGGTCACCGGTGGTGTCGGCCGAGGGGTCGGTGCAGTGGTCGCCCTCGGTGTCGTTGGAGGCGTGATCGCCCTCGGGGGAGTCACAGTCGGGGGCGTCCTCGGGGGCCACCGTCGGCGTGCCGTCCCCGTCGGACGCCTCGACCACGCCGGCGCCGTCGCCGGAGGAGTCGGAGCAGGCGATCGGCTCCACGGGAGCGACCTCGTCCTCCGAGGGGGACGCCGGCTCGTCGGGGAGGGACGTCACCGTGGTGCTCGGCGCCACGCTGGTCGTGGGGGCCACGGTGCTCGTGGGGGCGGCGGCCGTCGCGGGTGCCGGTGCCGGATCGTCCGGCGAGGGGAGGTCGAGACCGACGTGATCGGCCACGCCGGCCACCGTCCGCTGCACCGGTGGGGGAAGGGTCCCGGTCGCGGCCAGCGCGGCCGCCGTGGACCCGAAGAGGGTGAAGGCGATGATCCCGGTGGCGATCTTGCCACCGAGCGTCGAGAGTGATCTGAGCATCCTCGGTCTCCTCGATCGTGGGGGAACGGGCGTCTCCGCCCCGGGGGCGAGACGGGCGGCTTCGGCGACCAGAGCGACGTGGGCGATGAGGGTGGGCTCGTCGAGCTCCTCCTCATGGGCCAGTGCCCGCATCGTCGAGACGAACTCGGTGAGCGCCGGGGACGGGTGGTCGGACCGTCCGTCGAGGATCGCCTCGATGATGTCGTCGCTCAGGTCGTCGAATCCGCTCATCTCCCTCCTGTCAACGTCGCGGGACCGGAAAGGGGTACGGGTGACTCGAGGATCTTGCGCAGGCGTCGCAGGGCGCGGCGCTGCAGTGCCTTGACGGCACCGGGTTCCTTGCCGAGCAGCTCGGCGATCTCGTTCACGGTGAGCTCGCCGACGATGCGCAGCGTGAGGACGTCGCGCTGCTCGGCGGTGAGGGTGTCGAGGAGACGTCGCACCCGGTCCGTGCCGAGCGCGGCGATCGCCTCGGCCTCGGGATCGTCCGGAGCGGGAAGCTCGGGAGGGTCGACGAGGTCGGCGGCCACGGGCCGGCGCGCCGCGCGACGGAGGGCGTCGAGGAGCCGGTGATGGGCGGTGAGGAACACCCAGGAGCGAAAGGCCCGTTCGTCCCCCTCGAAGCGGGCGATGCCGCGGGCGACGACGAGGAAGGTCTCGCCGAGGAGGTCGTCGGGGTCGGCGGCGCCGCGGAGACGCAGGTACGCGCGCACCTGTCCCGCCAGGTCCCGGTAGATGCGCTCCCACGCCCACTCGGCGCCCTCGCGTGCCGCGATGAGGACACTGTCGAACGCCGCGCCGATCATGGGGTCTCTATCGACCGACGGCGCCGATTCCTTGACCCGCGGCGATCAGCGCCGCGTCGCGAGCAGGTCGAGCGCGGCCGTGGCGTCCCAGCCGCGGTCCCGGTCGGCGGGACCCGGCTCTCCAGGGTGGGGGGCGGCGAAGGCCCCCTCGACGAGCGCCTGGAGGACGTGCACGAAACGGCGGAGCTGTGGGGGAAGGGGGAAGTACTCGTCCTCCGAGGTGACCCGGAGGGGGACGACCCGCTCGGGGGCGATGGCGGCCACGACGGCGCGAACCCGGTCGTCCGGGGCGGAGGCCCCGGCGGTGAGGCCCACGACCTGCGCCGACTCGAGCCAGCGCGGATCGACGTCGTCCGGTCCGTCCACCCGGTGGGCGGCCACGCCGGCCTCACGCGCCACCCGGACGAGGGCTCGGGTGTTCGAGGAGTTGCGAGATCCCACGACGAGGACGATGTCACAGCGGCGGGCGAGCTCCTGGACGGCCGCCTGGCGGTTCGTCGTCGCGTAGCAGAGGTCGCTGCGTCGGGCGGTCCAGAGTCCGGGGAATCGCGCGCGGGCCGCGGCGAGAACGCCTTCCCACTCGAAGCGTCCCAGGGTCGTCTGGGCGAGGAGGGCCACCCGTTCCCCCGTGGCCGGGCCCACCCTATCGAGGTCGGCCTCCGGGTCCACGAGGACCACCGCGTCGGGTGCCTCGGCGACGGCGCCGATGGCCTCGTCGTGCCCTTCGTGACCCACGTAGATGATCCGGTACCCGGCGTCGGCGAGGCGGCGGACCTCGTGGTGGACCTTCGTGACGAGCGGACAGACCGCATCGACGAGGACGGCGGCCCGCTCCGCGGCGGCAGCCAGCACCTCGGGGGCCGAGCCGTGGGCCGAGAGCATGAGGGGCCGGCCGGGGGGCACGTCGGCGACGTCGGCCACGAAGACCACCCCGGCGTCCTCGAACGCCGAGACGACCGAGGCGTTGTGGACGATCTCGTGGTAGCAGTAGACCGGCGGCGCGAAGATCTGCACCATCCAGGTGAGGGCCTTGATCGCCATCTCGACCCCCGCGCAGAAGCCACGAGGCTCGGCCAGCAGGAGGGTGGTGGGCATGAGGGAAGGTTAGGGCCGCGCCGGGAGCGGTAGGGTGCGCGCCAGGAGCGAGAGGAGGGATCATGGACGACGCGCTCGTCATCGGAGCAGGGCACAACGGTCTGGCCGCGGCGATCGTTCTCGCCGACGCCGGATGGAGGGTGACGGTCCTGGAACGCAGTCCGGTGCCGGGAGGCGCCGTGCGAACCGAAGAGGTCACGCTGCCCGGCTTCCGTCACGATCTCTTCGCCACGAACCTCAACCTCTTCGCCGGCTCACCCTTCCACGCGACGTACGGCGAGGAGCTCGCCGCGCACGGGCTGGCCTTCGCCCCCAGCGAACGGCCCTTCTCCTCCGTCTTCCCCGACGGACGGTTCGTCGGGGTGAGCACGGATCCGGAGGCGACACGCGCCTCGCTCGCGGCCGTCGCACCCGGGGACGCCACGGCCTGGATGGAGCTGTTCGGATGGTTCTCCGAGGTGGCGCCCCATCTCTTCCCCCTCCTCGGGGCACCGCTGCCTTCCCTCGCCGCGGCCGGCGCCCTCTGGGGCGGAGTGCGTGCCCTGGGACGGGCCTGGCCGGGCGAGCTCGCGCGTCTCGTGCTCCAGTCTCCCCGTGAGTTCGTCGAGGAGCACTTCGCCTCTCCCGAGATCCAGGCGCTGTGTGCGAGCTGGGGGATGCATCTCGACTTCGCTCCCGACGTCTCGGGGGGTGCCCTCTTCCCGTTCCTCGAGTCGATGGCGTCCTTCGCCAACGGCATGGTCCTCGGCAGGGGAGGCGCGGCCACGATGATCGACGCCATGGTGTCGCTCCTGGAGGCGAAGGGCGGGCGTGTGCGCTGCTCGGCCGAGGTGGACCGGGTGGTCGTCGAGGACGGGCGGGCCGCGGGGGTCGTGCTCGCCGACGGCGAGCGGTTGCGGGCCCATCGGGCCGTCGTCGCCGATCTCACGCCGCCGATGCTGTTCGAGCGTCTGCTGCGGGAGGTGCCGCTGCCGGCCCGCTTCCGCCGTCGGGTCGCGGCGTACCGCTTCGGACCGGGGACGATGATGATCCACCTGGCCCTCGGCGGGCCCGTCCCGTGGCGGGCTCCCGAGGCGGCGACGTTCGCCTACGTCCACGTCGGCCCGTACCTCGACGACATGTCCCTCTCCTATCAACGGGCCGTCGCCGGATTCCTGGCGGAGGCCCCCACGCTCGTCGTCGGGCAACCGACGGTGGTGGACCCGACCCGGGCTCCCGAGGGGCGGCACGTCCTGTGGATCCAGGTGCGGATGGTGCCGGGCCGGATTCGGGGGGACGCCGCCGGCGAGATCGCGGCGACGACCTGGGAGGAGGCGAAGGAGCCGTACGCCGATCGGGTCCTCGCCCTCCTCGAGAGGTACGCGCCGGGCCTGGCGGGTCGGGTCCTCGCCCGTCACGTGCTGTCGCCGGCGGACCTCGAGGCGGCGGACCCGAACCTCGTGGGAGGCGACTCCCTCGCCGGCAGCCATCACCTCATGCAGTACCTCCTGCTGCGCCCCTTCCCCGGGTGGAGTCGCTACCGGACGCCCGTGCCCGGACTCCTCATGTGTGGGGCGAGCACCTGGCCCGGGGCGGGCGTGGGGGCCGGCTCCGGATTCCTCGTCGGGAGGATGCTCACCACCCCGAGCCTGCCGCGGCAGGGGATTCGGCGGCTCCTCGGCACCTGACACGCCCGGTCGGGAGCCTCTATACTCACTCTCGGAGCGGTTTTATCACATATCAAACGGAGAGTTGGTAGAGTCGCCGCGGGTACCAGGCAGCGTCGTCGCGAGGCCACGCCGGCGGCAGGGGAGGACGTACCGGGTCCCCACGCGAGGCCGGTGCCGGCACCGAGGAAGGGAGGAAGGCCCATGATGCGAACCCGACGCAGGGACTCCGACGGAGAGGAGGGACGGGCATGATCCTCGCCTCCGTGAGCTACCAGCGCCCCGCCAGCCTCGCCGAGGCGGTGCAGGTGCTGGCCGACCATCCCGGGGCCCGCGTGCTGGCCGGCGGCCAGAGCCTGGTGAACATCCTCAAGCTCCGCGCCGCCCACGTCGACCTGCTCGTCGACATCACCCGCCTGGAGGAGCTTCGCGGCATCACCGTCGGCGAGGACGGAACGGCGCGGATCGGCGCCGGCGTGACCTACGACGAGCTCGCCCACTCCGAGGCGCTCCGGGAGAGCCATCCGATCATCTGCGAGGTGGCGGCGAACACGGTCGATCAGCAGGTCCGCAACCGGGGGACGATCGGGGGGAACGTCTGCCACGCCGACCCGATCAACAACTTCCCGCCCCTCGTCGTGGCGCTCGGCGCGACGATGCACCTCGTCGGCCCCGGAGGGGAGCGCACGGTCCCTGCCGAGGAGTTCTTCACGGGCTTCTACACGACGGCGGTGGAACCCGGGGAGATCCTCACGGCGATCACGGTCCCGCCGCTCCCCGCCGGGACGGGGGTCGGGTACGTCGACATCGAGATCGGCGAGGCTGCGGCCCGCGCCGTGGCGGTCGTCCGGAGCGAGGACGACCGCATCGCGGACGCCGTGGTGGTCGTCGGTTGCCTCCCCGCGCCGGCCCGGCGTCCGGCGGTGGAGGCGGCACTGCGTGGCGGCGCCACCGACGCGGCCACGATCGCCGCGGCGACGGCGGATGCGGCCGCCGGCCTCGAGCCGGTGAGCGACGCCGACGCCAGCGCCGAGTACCGCAAGGCGATGATCCCGGTGGTCACGAAGCGGGCCGTGTCGCAGGCCATCGGCGAGGGAGGCAGGTGACATGAACGGCGGACCCATCCACGAGATCGAGTTCGTGCTGAACGGCGAGACGGTGAGCCGCACCGTCCCGGCACGGCGTCTCCTCATCCACTTCCTGCGCGACGACCTGGGGCTGAAGGGCCCGAAGATCGGCTGCGACACCGGCCACTGCGGCGCCTGCACCGTGCGGTACGACGGACGGACCATCAAGAGCTGCATGATGCTGGCGGTCCAGGCCGACGGAGCCGAGATCGAGACCGTCGAGTCGCTCGCCTCCGACGGCGAGCTGAGCCCGCTGCAGCAGGCGTTCCACGAGCACCACGCCCTCCAGTGCGGGTACTGCACGTCGGGGATGCTCATGAGCAGCACCTTCCTCCTCGAACGGAACCCCGATCCCGACGAGCGGGAGATCCGCGAGGGGATCCGGGGGAACATCTGCCGCTGCACCGGATACATGCACATCGTGGAGGCCATTCGAGCGGCTGCTGCGGCCGGAGGGGAGGTGGACGCATGACGGCGACCGGCGTGCGTGAGGAGACGAAGACCTGGCTCGGCCGGAGCTACCCGCGCAAGGAGGACCAACGTCTCCTCCAGGGGCAAGGGTCGTACGTGGACGACGACGGCATGATCCGCATGGGGTACGCCCAGTTCGTGCGGTCCCCCTACGGTCACGCCCGGATCCTCTCGGTGGACACCTCCAAGGCCGACGCCATGCCCGGCGTGTACGCGACCTTGACCGGCGACGAGGTCAAGGAGATGACGACGCCGCTGTTCGAGATCGCACCCGAGCCGGGCGGACGCCTCGAGGAGTACCTGCTCGCGGTGGACCGGGTGCGCTATCAGGGCGAGCCGGTGGCGCTCGTGCTGGCGGAGTCACGAGAGCTCGCCCGTGACGCGGCCGACCTCATCGAGGTGGAGTACGAGCCGCTCCCGGTGGTCGTCGACGCGGTCGCGGCCCAGGAGCCGGATGCCCCCGTCCTCCACGACACCATCGGCTCGAACATCTCCTGGCAGGGGACGTACGAGTACGGCGACATCGACTGGGCCCTCGAGAACGCCGACCACGTGGTGAAGATCGACAAGCTCCACTTCCACCGGTTCTCGGCGGCTCCCCTCGAGTGCTTCGGGGTGATCGTCAACTGGGACCCCGGCACCGACATGATCGAGGTCGTCTCGAACAACCAGATGCCGCTGTTCGGGGCGATGGTCATCGGGCCCTCCCTGGGGGTGGGGATCGACCAGTTCGACTTCCGCTCCCAGGACATCGGGGGTGGCTTCGGGATCAAGATCAACATCTACAAGCAGACCGGGGCGCTCGCCCTCCTCTCCCGGAAGGCGGGACGGCCCGTCAAGTGGACCGAGACGAGGACGGAGCATCACCAGTCCGGGGGGCACGGCAACGAACGGTGGTTCCTCGACGTCGAGGTGCCGGTGATGGCCGACGGCACCATCCTGGGTGTCAAGGCGCGGGCGATCGACGACGGCGGTGCCTACCTGCACTACGAGCCCCTGGGAGCGGTCATCTGGGCGCAGGTGCTGCCCGGGTGCTACAAGATGCGGCACTTCCACATCGACTACTCCCAGAGTCTCACGAACAAGTGCCCCACCGTCCCCAGCCGCGGGTACTCGCGGCTCCAGCACCTCTGGCTCCTCGAGCGCATCGTCGACGTCGTCGCCCACGAGCTCGGGTTCGACCCGGTCGAGATCCGCAAGCGGAACTACGTCCAGCCGGAGGACTACCCGTACGAGACGCCGAACGGGTGCGTGTACGACTCGGGGAACCTGCCGCTCGCCCTCGACAAGGCGCTGGCGCTCATCGACTACGAGGGCGCCCGCCGGCTCCAGGAGGAGGCCCGCGGCAGCGGCAAGCGGATCGGCATCGGTATCGGCAGCACGCTCGACTCCGGGACGAACAACTTCGGGCAGTCCCGCATCATCAACCCCGATCTCCCCTTCTCGGGGAACGGGGAGGCGGCGGTGGCGCGTCTCGACCTCTACGGCGAGGTGACCGTCGCCATCGGGACGACCCCCCAGGGGCAGAGTCACGAGACGACGGCGGCGCAGGTGGCGGCGGACGTCCTGGGCGTGACGCCGGAGCAGGTGCGGGTCTTCGCCGGTTTCGACCAGGCGCGGAGCGCGTACGTCGGGTTCTCCGGGACGTACGCCAGCCAGTTCGCGGTGACGGGGATCAACGCGGTGATCGGCGCCGCCGAGAAGCTCCGCGACGAGATCGTCACCGTGGCCGCGTTCGCGCTCGGTGCCGAGAAGGACCAGATCGAGCTCGTCGACGGGACGGCGCGGGTGGTCGGCGACGAGGAGCGAGCCATCCCCTTCATCGGCATCGCCAACATGATCTACTCGAACAACGCCGGCCTTCCCGAGGAGCTCCTCGAGAACGTCACCCTGAACTGCCGGTACAACTACGTGCCGCCCTTCGAGGTGCCCGACACCGAGCGGAAGTACGGCAACCTCACTCTGACGTACGCGGTCCAGATCCACGCCTGCGTCCTCGAGATCGACGAGGAGACGGGGAAGGTGGAGATCCTCCGCTACGCGGCGGTGGACGACTGCGGCACCCGGATCAACCCTCAGATCGTCGAGGGACAGGTGCACGGGGCGACCGCCCAGGGCATCGCGGCCGCGCTGCAGGAGACGCTCGAGTACGACGAGGACGGACAGCTCCTCAACGCCAACTTCCTCTACTACCACGCCGCGACCGCGGTGGACGTGCCGAGCATCGCGACCGACTACGTCGTGTCTCCGTCGCCGTTCAGCCGGACCGGCGCCAAGGGCATGGGGGAGGGCGGCGGTGCCCCCCTCCACACCATCTGCTCGGCGATCCAGGACGCCCTCGACGACTCCTCGCGCATCGTCGAGGAGTCGCACAACCCCCCGGAGCGCGTGTACCGGCTCCTGCGGGGGGAGGGCACCGAGCAGGGACGCGGGGTGACGCTCGTCTCGCGTCGGGCCGGGGCGGAGGCCTGAGGGATGCCGAGCGCCACCTTCGAGCGCGCCATCCGGGTCGCGGCCTCCCCGGAGGCCTGTTGGTCCGTGCTCATCGACGTGGACACCGTGGCCGGCTGGGTCTCGGTCGTCCACGCGGTGCAGGAGATCGAGCATCTCGCTACGTACTCCGCCGTGTTGGCGGATCGGTTCGGGATGTTCAACCTCAAGGCGGACCTCGCGGTGAAGGTCGTCGGCGTCGAGGAGGGGAGGCGGGTCCGTTTCCGTGCGGAGGGAAAGGACCGCCAGGTGAACACCCACATCAACGTCGAGGCGGAGCTGCGACTCGAGCCGACCGACGACGGGACGGTGATCGCCGTGGAAGGTCGGTACAACGTCCTCGGTACCGTGGCGACGATGGGTGCCGGGACGATCAAGAAGAAGGCGGATACCATCCTCGAGGAGTTCTTCACCGCCGCGGAGCGGACGTTCTCCCGATTGTGAGGGGCTGCCTCGCGACCGGATCGTGACGGGGAGGAGGGACGAGCAGCATGGGCGAACTGAAAGGGAAGGTGGCGATCGTCACCGGAGGGTCGACGCTCCTCGGCCAGAAGGTCGTGGAGGCCCTGGTGGCGGCCGGCGCCCGGGTCACGGTGGGGGACGTCGACGTGGCCGGTGGCACCGCCCTGGCCGAGCGGCTGGGAGACGCGGTGCTCTTCCTCGAGACCGACGTCACCGACGACACCGCGCAGCAGGAGCTCGTGGACCGGACCGTGGCGCGGTTCGGTGGGATCGACGTTCTCGTCAACGGGGCCGCGGTGTACCTCGACGACGGTCTCGAGACCACCCGCGCCGACTGGCTGACCGCCCTCGACGTGAACGTCGTCTCCGGCGTGCTGCTGACGGCTAGGGTGGCCCCGCACATGGAGGCGCGCGGCGGGGGTGCCGTGGTCAACTTCGCGTCGATCAGCGGCAAGGTCGCCCAGCCCCTCTTCTTCGTCTACAGCATCACGAAGTCGGCGATCCTCGGCGCGACCCGTCTCGAGGCGCTGCGCCTCGCCCCGAGGAGGATCCGGGTGAACTCGGTGTCCCCGGGCTGGACCTGGAGCAACCCCATCCGGGACATGAGCGGGAACGACCGGGCGTTCGTCGACGAGATCGGGGCGAACTTCCACCCGCTCGGGCGGATCGGCGATCCCGAGGAGGTCGCCGCCGCGGTCGTCTTCCTCGCCTCCGACCGGGCCTCCTTCATCACCGGAGCCGACCTGGCGGTGGACGGCGGCTACACGGCCATCGGACCCGAACAGATGGGCCAGGCCCTCGCACCGCTCCTCGAACGCATGGAAGCATCGGCGTGAGCGGCGTGGCGGGTACCGCCCGCGGCACGGTCGGGAGGTGAGCGGATGCCCCTGTCGCATCGCCGCGGCGCCCGCACCCTCGCCGACGTCGCGCTCGCCGAGCTGAAGGAGGCGATCATCTCCGGGAAGCTGCCGCCGGGCAGCCCCGTGCGCCTCCAGGAGCAGGTCGAGGCGCTCTCCATCAGCTCCGTGCCCATCCGCGAGGCGCTGCGGTACCTCGAGCGGAGCGGCCTGGTGGACCGGACCCCGCACCGGGGCACCCACGTCGCGGAGATGTCCGCCCAGGATCTCGACGAGACGTACACGATCCGGCAGGCACTGGAGGGGGTGGCCATTCGTTTCGCCGCGGAGCGGATCGACGACGCCACCCTCGACGAGGTGGAGGAGCTGCTCGAGCGGTACGCGGCGCTCGCCCCCCAGGACCCGATCGCAGCCCACGAGGTGCACGAGCGCCTCCACTTCCTCCTCTACGAGGCGTCGGGCTCGAAGTGGCTGCTGCGGCTCATCCCGATGCTGTGGGACAACTCGGAACGGTACCGGCGCCTCTCGCTGCCGGTACGCGGGACGGTGCAGGACCGCATCGCCGAGCACCGGGAGATCGTGGAGGCGTGCCGGGCCCACGATCCCGACGCGGCCGCGGCGGCGCTACAGCGACACCTCCGGCACACCTTCGAGGCGGCCATCGCCCGCCTGCGGGAGGTGGAGGCCGAGGAGGAGGCGGAGGAGGAGGCATGAGCGAGGCGGCGGGATCCGTCGATCCTCGCGAGCTGCGGACCGTCCTCGGCTGCTACCCGACCGGGGTCACGGTCGTCACCGCCCCCGACGGACGGGGAGGCTGGGTGGGGATCACGGCGAACAGCTTCACCTCCGTGTCGCTCGAGCCGCCCCTCGTCCTGTGGAGCCTCGCCGAATCGGCGCTCAGCCTCCCGGCGTTCCTCGCCGCCGGATACTTCGCGGTGAACGTCCTCGCCGCGGACCAGCAGGAGCTCTCCGATCGATTCGCCCGCAGGGGGGAGGAGAAGTTCGCCGGCGTACCGGTGACGCCGGGGGTGGGAGGAGTCGCCCTCTTCCCGGGCTGCGCCGCTCGGCTGCAGTGTCGGACCTGGGCGGTGTACGAGGGCGGAGACCATCGCATCTTCGTCGGCGAGGTCCTCGCCATGGATCGGTCGGATCGGCCGCCGCTCGTCTTCCACCGGGGCCGCTACTGCGAGACACGGGAGCGGCCGGTGGCGTCCTGATCGGGAACCGGGTCACGAGGAGGAGGGAACATGGCGGAGCGATACGATGTCGTGGTCGTCGGCAGCGGGATGAACTCGCTCGTGTGCGCCGCGGTGCTCGCCCGCGCCGGGAAGCGGGTCGCCGTGCTCGAGCGCAACGACCGCCTGGGGGGATGCATCCGCAGTGAGGAGCTCTTTCCCGGCTTCACCCACGACGTCCTCTCCTCCTGGTATCCGCTCTTCACCGGAGGACCCGCCTACGCCGAGCTCGGCGAGGAGCTCCACGCCCGCGGCCTCATCCTGGTGAACACCTCCACGCCCTCGGGGGTCCTGCTCCCCGACGGGCGGAGCCTCGTCTTCACGACGGACCGTGCCGAGAACGTTCGCCGCATGAACGCGGCGGCCGCCGGCGACGGCGACCGCTTCGCGGCCGCCATGGACGGCTTCCTGGGTCGCGACGCCGAGCTCTCCTTCGGCCTCCTCGGCAACGAGGTGTGGTCCCGCCCCTCGGCCAAGCTCCTCTACAAGGAGGCGAGGCGCCGGACCGTCAAGGGGCTCGCCGCCTTCTTCGGCGAGAGCCTCGAGACGTGCCGGGCGTGGTTGGAGCGGGATTTCCAGTCGGAGACGGTGCGAGCGCTCGTCGCTCCCTGGGTGCTGCACAACGGTCTCGGTCCGGACGACGCCTTCTCCGGCCTCATGGGCAAGATCATCCTCGCCGCGCTCGAGATGGGTGGCCTCCCCGTCGTCGTGGGGGGAGGGGGACGCATCGTGGACGTCTTCCGCGGCGTCGTGGAGGAGCGCGGCGGGGTGATGCGGACCGGCGCGGAGGTGACCGAGATCCTCGTGACCGGCCGCAAGGCCACCGGGGTCCGGACGGCGGCGGGAGACGAGTACGCCGCCGCGGAGGCCGTCGTCTGCAACGTGACTCCCACGCAGCTCTACGGCCGTCTCCTCCCGGCCGGAAGCGTGCCCGAGGCGACGTCGCGTGCCGCGGCGGGGTACCGGTACGGGCGAGGTGACATGCAGATCCACTTCGCCCTCGACGCCCCGCCTCGGTGGTCGGACCCGGCGATGGGCGAGGTCGCCCTGCTGCATCTCACCGACGGGCTCGACGGGGTGTCGCGTGCGGTGAACGAGGCGGGACGGGGCCTCCTCCCGTCACGGGCCACGATCGTCGTGGGTCAGCCGACGGTGGTGGACCCGTCGCGAGCTCCCGACGGGAAGGCGATCCTGTGGATCCAACTCCAGGAGCTCCCGCGCCGGATCAAGGGGGACGCGGCGGGGGAGATCCCCGCGCCCGCCGATGGAAAGTGGACCGAGGAGGTCCGGGAGGCGTACGCCGACCGGATCCAGGCCCGGCTCGCCGAGCACGTCGGCAACCTCGACGAGATCGTCGTGGGTCGACGGGTCTTCTCCCCGGGCGACCTCGCCGCCATGAACGTGAACCTCGTCGGCGGGGACCCCTACTCCGGCTCGTGCACCCTCGATCAGTTCCTGCTGTGGCGGCCGTTCCCCGGCAGCCGCGGCCATCGCACCCCGGTCGAGAACGTCTTCCACATCGGCGCCTCCACCCATCCGGGACCGGGCCTCGGAGGGGGCTCCGGGTACCTCGTCGCCCAGGCGCTGATCTGAGGAGCTGGGAGGGAGTCGCCGTAGCGACTCCCTCCGTCCCGTACGTGATGCTCGCGGACGGTCTCAGGCGCGGGCGGCCACCTCGGCGAGGTAGGTCTCGGCCTTGGCCGGATCCATGAACCAGTCGAAGAAGTCGGCCGGATCGTCGAAGCCGTTGGCGAAACGGTCGGCGATCTCCTGGTACCGGCCCGCCGCGCCGAGGAGGTTGACGACATGCTCCGGTGGGGGTGCGAGGAGCGCGTTCGTCCACGTGGCGACGGGGACGAGCGCCTCCCAGACCTGCTCGAAGGTCGCCCGCATCCAGGCCTCGTCGAAGGGACCTTCTCCGCGCTCGAGGATGGACCGGAGGTAGATCATCGCCGAGCGGTTGGCGTTGTTCGAGCCCTGGCCGGTGATGGGGTCGTTGAGGAGGAGGGCGTCGCCGAGCCCGAGGACCCGACCACCCGAGGGGAGCGTCGCTACCGGCTTGCGCACCGTGGGGGTGAGGCGGCCGCTGAGGACGCCGTTGGCGTCGGTGAGCTCGATGTTCCCGCAGCGGGCGTACTCCCAGGGGAGGAACGTCCGCAGGATCTCCTTCGAGTGCTCCAGGTGCGCGGCGGGCGAGTCGATGTCCCGCCACGAGTCCATGGGACCACCGGGGATGCCCTCGAAGACCATGATGTGACACGGACCGCTGAGGGTGAGCGCCTCGAAGACGAAGTACTCCCCGACGCCGGGAATGAGGTTGAAGCACACCGAGGAGAACGGCCCCCGGGGGGCGAGGCCGTGCACGTAGGTGAGGGCGAGCTCCCGCATGGGGTGGTCGTAGGTGCAGCGGGCCTCGTCCCGTTCGAAGATCCCGCCGAGCTCGCCTTTCCCGGTCGCCACGATGACGAGGTCGTGATCGGCGGCGTACCGGTCCAGATCCTGCGGGGTCGCCCGGTGGATGACGAGATTCCCGCCCCGTGCCGCGAACCGCTCCATCCATCCGGCGAACTTCACCCGCTGGTCCAGGGACTGACCGGGATGCTCGAGATGTCCGAACCACTCGACCGCCGGCCGGTCACCGCCCTCGGGGTTGGGGATCGACACCCCCAGGCCCTCGACGTCGGGAGTCTCCGCGTCCCAGAAGGCCACACCGAGGTCGCGCTCGGCCTGCAGCGTCGTGTGGAAGATGAACTGGCTCGAGGTCACCCTGCCCTCACGCCACTGCTCCGGGGTCCGGTCCGACACGACCGTGACCTCGTATCCGTTCTGCAGGAGACCGAACGCGAGCAACAGCCCCGCCTGTCCTGCACCGACGATGAGCACGTTCGCCATGCTCTCCCTCCCTCTCTGTCGGGCCCCGGCGTCGCCTCCGGGGCGTTTCCTCCCTCACCCGGTGGTGGGTTCGGGTGCGGCCTGTCGATTCTTCGGGGATCCCGCGGGGCAGAAGACGCCGAGGAGTCCGAGGGGCGTCTCGTTGGGGTTCTCGAGGCAGTGGGGCGTGCCCGGAGGAAGGTACACGCTCGTCCCGGGCGTGAGGGGATGGGTCCCTCCGGCGATGTGGACGAGGCCGGTACCCTCGAGGATGGTGATGACCTCCTCGTAGGTGTGGGTGTGGAACGGGGCCTTGGAGCGTTCGATGCACCCGATGAACTGGGTCACGTAGTGGGCGCCGTGCGCCGGATCGACGAGGACCTTGAACGACCGGTCGAGGTAGCCCTGGTCGGGGTCGTCGCCGGCGGCGATGACCTCCCGGTCGGACTCGTGGACCCACGGTTCCGCCGCCGCGTCCACCGTCGCCGGGGCCACGGTGCCGGGTCGCCCCGGTTGGGGGGAGAGCACCGAGACGAGGAGGAGACGTTCGCCGTCGGCGGTGATCCGGTACGGGACGTCCATGGGGGCGAGGAATCCCGTGCCGGGCGTGAGGGTCACGGCGCGTCCGCCGATGGAGACCCTGCCGTGTCCGGAGATCACGTAGGCCACGTCCTCCGAGGTCGGCTCGCGGAGCTCGGCGTACCCGCCGGGGAGGAGCTCGAAGATGCGCTGCACGAGGTTGCGACATCCGGTGTGCTCGCGATCGATGCGGACGGTGACCCAGGCGTCCCGGCCCGGCAGGGCGCGGGACGTCCCGGTCCCCGCGGTGACGACGGCGGGCGCCGCGGTCCCGTCGCTCACGACGTCTCCTTCGTCTCGGTCCCGTCGAAGGCGACGATGGGGACGCTCGAGAGCTGCTCGCCCCCGGTGGCGGTGACGCGGAAGGTCTCCTGCATGTAGAGGCAGTGGCGGTCGTCGTTCGTCACGACGTGCGGATGGATGGAGATGATCATGTTCTCCTCGAGCACCGTCTCGACCCCGGCCCCGATGCGGGGGTGGGCGACCATGATCATGTCGATGGAGTGCCCCGTCACGTGGCCGGCCTTGACGTCGAGTCCGGCGAACGCGCCGAAGACGGCGGTGTGGACGTCGTGGGCGGTGTTGCCGGCACGCAGCGTCGCGCGGGCCTGCGTGAAGCACTCCTGATACGCCGCCATGATCTCGGTCGTCGGGGAGGCGAGTCCGGCTCGGCAGATGGGGCGGGCGAACTCGGCCCAGTACCCCGAGGGGCCGGCGATCTCGATCGAGTAGAGGAGGAGGTCGTCGGCGGCCACCGGCCGGGTCGGGTCGGGATGCTTGAACTCGGGACCCGCCGTGCCGTGCCGGCCGGAGAGGACCATGTTCATGGTGGTGCGGGTCGTGCCGTTGGCGACGAAGAGCTCCTCGGCGGGCGCCATGATCTCCGCCTCGGTCCTGCCCGGCTCGTACGCGGCGAGCACCGCCCAGAAGCCGCGCTCGTTGAGGGCGAAGCTGGCGCGCACGAGCTCCAGCTCCTCCTCGCTCTTCACCGCGCGCAGCAGATCGAACGCCTCGTCGTAGTCGACGATCTCGAGATCCCCCGCGGTGAGGGCGACGTGGTCGCGCACCGGCATGATGTAGTTCACGCCGTACACCCCCAGGCGACGCCAGCCGCGGCCTTCGGCGAGCTCCCGGATCCATCGACCGGGCACGTCGGCGAAGACCTGGTCGGCGAACCAGCACTCGCCGTGCTCGCCGACCCAGCGCGCCTCCGTGGGGAACACCGCGACCGGGTCGCCCTCCCGGGGCACGACCGCGTAGGCGTAGCGGTGGACCATGCGGAACCCGGAGACCCACCGGATGGCGCCCTCGAAGCCGGTGTACTCGGTTCCGGCCACGACGAGCGCGTCGAGGTCGTCTCGGGCGAGCGCGTCGCGGATCAGGCGATGACGGCGGTCGATCTCGGCACGGCTGGGTACGAGCGTGGTCGTCATGTCTCCTCCAGTTCCCACGAGGCCTCGAGGCCTCGTACGAGCGCCCAGGCGGCGCGATTGAGGGGGGTGGGGATCCCGACCTCCTCCCCGAAGCGGCAGATCCCGCCGTTGAGCTGGTCGATCTCGGTGCGGCGACGGGCGAGGACGTCCTGGAGCATGCTGGGCCGGTGGTCGAGCGCGACCGGGATGCTCTCCTCGAGGAGCACCGCCGGGTCCTTCTCCATGTGGATGCCGAGGGCGGCGGCGACCGCCTTGCCCTCGGCGACGACGCCGTCCATGACCCCACGGACGTCCGGGTGGAGCGCGGCGCGACCGTGTGGGAGACGGGTGAGGGAGCACAGGGCGTTCGAGGCGGCGTTGAAGACGAGCTTCGTCCACTGTGCCCCTCGGGCGTCGGGGAGGGCCTCGGTCTCCATGCCGGAGCGGGTGAGCGTCTCGGCGAGGCGCTCCACCTCCTCCATGGGGGCGGGCTTGGGCTCGAACGGCCCGATCCAGGTCTTTCCGGCGGTGTCCCACTGGACGACGCCGGGCGCGACGACGCGCCCCGCCGGGAACGTCGTCCCCCGGATGACCCGCGGGACGTACTCGGCGATGACCTCCTCGTTCCCCACGCCGTTCTGGACCGAGCAGACGGCGGCGTCGGTGAAGGCGGAGGCGCTGGCGGCGATGGCGTCGCGGGTGTACATGCCCTTGGTGGCGACGATCCCGAAGTCCAGGGCGGGGAGTGCCCCCGGATCGGTCGTCGCCCGCGGCCGGGTGTGGACCTCGCCGACGCCGGTCAGGCGAAGCCCGTCGCGCTCGATCGCCGCCACGTGCTCCTCCCAGACGTCGAAGATCCAGACCTCGACGTCGTCGAGGCCGGCGAGATGAGCTGCGAAGAGGCTCCCCACGGCCCCGCATCCGATGATCCCGATCTTCACCTCGAGCCTCCTTCAGTCGTCGTAGGAGCGGTCGCGGGCCTTGACGAGGCGGTACAACGCGGTGGTGAGCGGAACCGGAACGTCGGCGAGGGCCGCCTCCCGGACCAGCGAGCCTTGGATGAAGTCCGCCTCGGTGCGGCGTCCGGCGCGGACGTCGGCGAGCATCGAGGGGACGTGGGCGTACTCCTCCTCGAGGGTGCTCCCGCGGGTGACGGCCTCGACGTTCATCTCCCAGGGGTCCTCCCAGAGGGTGACGCCGCGCGCCGCGGCGACCCGCTTGCCCTCCTCCATGAGGTCGTGGACGAGGTGGCCGAGGTCGCCCTCACGCTCCCGCCGCGCGAAGAGCGCCACGTGCGGCAGGTCGGTGACGGCGGCGACGCCGTTCACCGCCGAGTTGAAGATGAGCTTCGACCACTGGGCGGGACGCAGGTCGGGAAGCACCTCGGCCCGAAGGCCGGCCGCCACGAAGAGGGCTCCCACCTCCTCGACGAGCGCCAGCGGGGTGGCCGTGCCGGCGTAGGGACCCATCCAGGTGGGGGTGTCGAGCTCGTACTCCACGTGGCGGTCGTCACGGCGGGTCCCGCTCATGAAGGTCACCGCCGAGATGAGGGGCCAGGGCCCGTGGGCCCGCACGACCTCCTCGAGGCCGAGCCCGTTCTGGATCGTCATGACGGCGGCCCGAGGGGAGTGGCCGGCGAGCCGCGAGACGGCGGCGGCGACGGCGGTGGCCTTGGTGGCCACGATGGCGAGATCGAACTCGGGAATGGCGGTGGGGTCGGTGGTGGCGCGGACGGAGACCGTGAAGTCGGACTTCCCCGAGATGCGGAGGCCCTGCGACGTCAAGGCGGCGGCCTGCTCCTCGCGGCGCACGAGCAGCGAGACCTCGGCGACCCGGGCGAGGTGCCCGGCACAGAGGGAGCCGATGGTCCCCGCCCCGACGACACAGACCCGTGTGACGCTCACCGGATCATCCCCTCGCCCTGCGGTGGGCGACGATGCGACGGAACTCGTCGTCGGTGACGAGGTCCCGCTTGGTGGAACCGAGCGCCTTGACGTCGGCGAGGACCGCGGCCTCGAGCTCCTCGGGAAGGTCGAGGCCGAGCTCGGCGGCCTTGATGCGGACGCTGGCGATGCCGCTCTTCTTGCCGAGGACGATGCCCCGGGTCGCGCCGACGAGCTGCGACGCGTACGGCTCGACGGCGGCAGGCTCGTGGAACTGCATGGCGACCGCCCCCGACTCCCGGACGAAGAGGTTCCTTCCGGTGACCGCCTTCCAGGGGGCCAGGTCGTAGCCGGAGAGGTCCTGGACGAGGCGGGCGACGGCGGTGATCCGGTCGAAGCGGAGCCGGGTGGAGCCTCCGTAGAGGGCCTCGAGGGCGAGGGCGAAGGCGCCGAGGTCGGTGTTGCCGGCCCGCTCGCCCATGCCGTTGATGGAGCCCTGCACCCAGGAGGCTCCGGCGCGCACCGCGGCGAGCGCGCCGGCGACGGCGAGGCCGAAGTCGTCGTGGCCGTGCCAGTGGATGGGGATGTCGGGTCCCACCCACTCGCGGCAGCGCCGCACGAGCAGCGCGGCCGCCTCCGGTGCGGTGATGCCGATGGTGTCGACCATCGCCACCTCGGTGGCTCCCGCGTCGACCGCGGCTCGGTAGATGCGCTCGAGGAAGAGCGGGTCGGCGCGGGACCCGTCGACGCCGAAGAAGCACACGGTGACGTCGTGGTCGGCGGCGTGGGCGACGGCCCGCACGACGCGCTCGGTGACGCGCTCGCGGTCGAGTCCGTAGGCGGCGAGCTTCCCGTCGCTGACCGGAGCCTCGATGACCGCGGCGTGTACGCCCAGGGAGAGGAGCTGCTCCACGTCGGCGGGGACGGCACGGGAGAAGCCCCAGATCTCGGCGTCGAGGTCCTCGGCCATGATGAGCTCGTAGGCGCGGGCGTCCTCGGGGGCGACCCGCGGGAAACCGGCCTCGATGCGGTCGACGCCGAGGGAGTCGAGGGCCCGGGCGATCTCCAGCTTGAGCTCGGCACCGAGCACGCAGCCGACCGCCTGCTCCCCGTCCCGCAGGCTCGTGTCGTAGATCCCCACCGGGCCGAGGGGCTCACCGACGGCCTCCTCGTTGAGCGTGCCGGTCCAGACCCGGGAACGGTCGATCATCGGAAGTCGTCCTCGTAGCGGCAGAGCTTCTCGGCGCCGTCGGCCGTGATGAGGAAGTTGTCCTCGAGGCGCAGCCCCCCGCCTCCCGGGAAGTACGTCCCGGGCTCGATGGCGAGGACCATGCCCTCCTCGATCACCCCCGTTCCCGCCTGGTGCGGCCACGGGGGCTCGTGGGCCCGGGCGCCGACCCCGTGGGAGACGGGATGTGAGGGCGACTCGTAACCGGCTTCGACGATGCCCTCGCGGATGATCCGGTCGAGCCCGGCGAGGGGGACACCGGGTCGCGCGTACTCGATGGCACGGCGCCAGACGGCGAGGAGGTCGTCGAGGAGGCGCTCGTAGCGGGGGGTGAGGGTTCCCACGACCATGTTCTTCGTCAGGTCGTTCCAGTAGCCGTCGGCGCAGACCCAGATCTCGAAGAGCGTCGGCTCGTCGGCGACGACGGGCTCGCCCTTGGTGGGGGTGAAGGTGCGGATGCCGTCGCCGGACCACACGAGCGAGAAGCCGCGGGCCATGAGCACCTTGCCCTGGTAGCCGACGCCCACCTCGTGGACGTGGCCCTCCCACAGCGCGCCGAGCTCAGCGGTGCTCATCCCCGGCCGGATCCTCTCGCGACAGTGATCGAGGGCGAGCGCGGCGAGCTCGTTGGCGATGCGCATGCGCTCGATCTCCTGCGGCGTCTTCGTGAGTCGGGCGCGGGTGAGGAGCGGAACGGCGTCGACGACCTCCACGGCGACGTCGTCGAAGGCCCGGAAGTAGGCCTCGGTGTACACGGTGGGCTCACCGGCCATGCGGTCGGCTCCCTGGGAGGTCTGGGAGCGTTCCACGGCGATCCGGCCGGTGAGGCCCCGCTCCCGGAGGACCTCGAGCGTCCGGTCGAGGGACCGGGCGGCCGGGGGTCGGGGATCGGTGGGGTCGTACCCGTTGAACAGGCGGATGTCGGAGGTCCACGCCATCGTGTGGGCCTCCTCCTCCTGGGGCACGAGCGCCATGAGGACCGGATCCCCCTGGCGGGGGAAGACCGCCATGGCGTACCCCTTCATCGACCAGTAGTTCGTGAGGTAGAGGACGTTGTCGGGGGCGCGGACGACGAGCGCGTCGAGGTCCTCGTCGGCCATCAGGGCGCGGACCCGGTCGAGCTTGGCGGTGTCGACGGGGTAGACCATCGGCTTCAACCTCCTCTCGGTGGGGGAGGGGGCGTTCCGTACGCCTCCTCCCAGGAGATGACGGGGTTGCGGAGTACCCCGATGTTCTCGATCTGGCACTCGACGACGTCGCCGGGCCGGAGGTAGTAGTCGGCGGCGTCGTCACGGAACGCGGCCACTCCGGCGACGGTGCCGGTGGAGACGATGTCCCCCGCCGTGTACCCGAGCGGCGAGTAGTGGGCGATGATCTGGGGGATCGTCACCCACATGTTCGAGGAGTGGGACTCCTGGCGCACCTCCCCGTTCACGCGCAGACACATGTCGAGGTCGTGGGGGTCGCCGAGCTCCTCGGGGGTCACGATCCACGGCCCGATGGGACAGAAGGTGTCGATCGCCTTGCAGAAGCTGAAGACGCCGGAGCGCATCTCCTCGCGCTGGATGTCGCGTGCGGTGACGTCGTTGAAGATGAGGTAGCCGCCGATGTACTCCTCGGCCTCCTCGGGCCCGAAGTGCTTGCCGGACTTCTTGATGACGACGGCGAGCTCGAGTTCGTAGTCGAGCTCGTGGGTGAGGTGCGGCGGGTAGATGATGGGGTCGCCGGGCCCGACGATGGCGTCGACGTTCTGGAAGAAGACGATCCAGGGCGCGATCTCGTGGGACCAACCGACCCGCTTCGACTCGTCCTCGTGTTCCCGGAAGTTGCCTGCCGTGTGGAAGAACTTCTTGGGGAGGATGGGGGCCCGCAGCCGCACCTCCTCGAGCGCCCAGGAGGGGCCGTTGGCGGCGCGCGCCGCGGCGAGAGCGGCGTCGCCGCGGGCGAAGAGGGTGCGCATGTCGGGGGCGTCGACGGCCCGGACGCGGCCGTCGACGAGCGCACCCGGGCGCTGCACGCCGGCCGGGTCTTCGAACGTGACGAGTTTCATGGTCTCACCCCACAGAACGAGAGGGCGGTCAGGGCGTAGGAGGTGGCGATCGCGACGAGGGAGTCGATGGGCACGCTCTCTCCCTCCGGGCCGGGGAGGGCCGAGGAGATGGGGCCGTAGTTGACCGAGGGGATCCCGTAGCGGGAGAGGGTGGAGGCGTCGGAGGCCCAGCGGACGTACGCCCGCCGGGGCGGTGCGGCGAAGACGATGCGGTGGGCGCGTTCGATGGCGGCGACCACGGGGTGGTCGGGGGCGATCTCGGCGCCCCCGGCGGTGACGTACACCTCGAGCTGGAGCCCGGCGTCGGGGTGGCGCCGGGCCAGGTCGCGGACGAACTCCCGGAGCATGGCCTCCGCCTCGGTCATGGGGAGCGTGGGGGGAACGCGGAGGTCGAGGAAGAGGTCGGTCCGGTGGGGTGTCCGGCTGACGCGCCAGGGGAAGCCGCCGCGCAGGGCCCCGACGTTGACGACCCCGGGTTCGCCGTGATAGCTCGTCCGCTCCTCCCAGGTGGGGATCCAGGCGAGGACGTCGTCGAGGACGCGACGCATGCGGACGATCGAGTTCTCCTCGAGGCGACCGCGACTGAACGCGGTGTGGAAGAAGGGGCCGGTGGTCGAGATGCGGGCCCACATCGTGCCGTAGTGTCCGAGGACGATCTGCTCCTCGGTCGGTTCCCCGAGGATGCAGGCGTCGGCGACGACGCCGTGGGTGACGAGGTGGCGGGTGCCGGTGCCGTAGCCGCGGTACTCGGCGCCGCGGAACTCGTCGCCCCATTCGGCCTTCTCGATCTCTCCGGCCACGCCGGCGACGACCACGTCACCGGCGAGCGTGACGCCGGCGTCGATGAGCGCCTGGACGGCCTCCACGTAGCAGGCGACCGCGCCCTTCATGTTCATGATGCCGAGACCGAGGATGGCGCCGTCGCGCACGATGGGGTCCGGCTTGAATCCCGGACCGGTGAGCCAGGGCTCTTGGCCGGAGTAGGAGGTGTCGAGGTGCCCGTTGAACATGAGGGTCGGGCCGTCACCGGCGCCGGGGAGTCGACCGACGGCGTTGGCGCGTCCGGGCTCCACCTGCTGGTGGGTGGTGGGCAGCCCCATGGCGGCGAAGCGCTCCCCGAGGTACGTCGCCGCGGCCTCCTCGTGACCGGTGGGACTGGGGATGGCGACGAGGTCCGTGGCGGTGGCCACCAGACGATCGCGATCGACCGCGGCACGAACCCGCTCGACCAGGGCGGCCTCGCTCACCGCGGGGCCCTCACCCGGGGGAGCACCTCGCGACCGAAGAGCTCGAGCTGCCGCTCCCGGTCCTCACCCCAGAGCTCGAGCATGATGTGGGTGCACCCGGCGGCGCGGTACTCCTCGATGGCGGCCACGCAGTCGTCGGGGGTACCGGCGATGGGATGGACCTTGTCGAGGATCTCGTCGGTCACCTGCTCCTTGGCGGCGAGGCGTCCGCCGCGCTCCATCGCCTCGGCGACGGGGCGGATCTCGTCGAAGGTGAGGCCGGCCTTCTCGAGGAGGGTGTCGGCGGCCCCGCGGATGTTCTGCACCTTGTTGGCGAGGTACATCCCGGCGATCTCGCGGGCGCCGTCCCGGCCCCGGTCGCGGTCCTCGTCGATGGAGGCGACGATGGTGCAGCCGACGTCGATGTCGTCGGCGTCGCGGCCGGCGCGGCGGGCGCCCTCGGCGAGGCGCTCACGGGCGTAGCGCACGAAGGCGGGAGTGGTGATGCTGGCGGTGAGGAGGCCGTCGGCGATCTCGCCGGCGAGGGCGAGCATCTTCGGTCCGGTGGCGGCGACGTAGACGGGCACGGGCCAGCGAGGTGTGTCGGCCTCGGGAGCGAGGCCCGGGATGTGGGCGCTGAACACCCGCCCGTCGTAGGCGAGGGGGCCGCCGCCGAGGCTCCCTCGGACGATCTCGACGCTCTCCCGGATCGCGGCGAGGGGACGGGCCGGACCCCGGTCGCCGGCGGCGACCTCCTTCATGAAGATCTTCGAGGCGCCGAGTCCGAGGAGGAACCGCCCCTCGCCGGCGGCCTCCTGGACGACGCGTGCCTCCATGGCGATCTGGAGGGGATGACGCGTGTAGGGGGAGATGATGCCCCACCCGATGGTGAGCCGCTCGGTCTCGGCGGCGATGAGCGGCGAGAGGGCCGTCGACGACCGGGCCTCCATGCCGTGCTTCCGCCACCAGGGGTACGCCTCGGCGAGCCAGATCGTGTCGATGCCGGCGCGCTCCATGGCGCGGGCGTGGGAGAGGATCTCCGGCAGCGGCTCCATGGTGAGCTGCATGACCCCGATGCGGAACGGTACGGCCACGGTCTCCTCCCTCTTCTCCCTGGTGCTCGCGCGTCTCGAGCGGATATGATACTTGCTCAAATCACTTGGGTCGAGTGGCGCGTTTCGGGATATTTGCTACTTTATCAAATGAGGGCCGGCTGGTCCTCACGGGGCGGCCGACGCCGCCCCGTGATCGACGGGAGGAGAGAAGACATGCTGAGACGAGCATTCGCGTTCCTCGCCGTGCTGTCGCTCGTGGCTGCCGCCTGCAGCAGCAGCGGAACGACGACGACGGCGGCGGCACCGAGCACGACCCAGGCGGCGCCGACCACCACCAAGGCGGCGCCGACCACCACCAAGGCGGCGCCGACGACGACCGCCGCCGCGGCGTGCGCGGCGACGATCGGGGTGATGGCGCCCATCACGGGACCGGCGGCGTCGATCGGCGAGGAGCAGCTCAACTGGGCGAAGCTCGCGGTGGATCGGTACAACGATGCCAACGGCACCGAGTTCACGATCCTCGAGGGTGACACGCAACTCGATCCTGCCCAGGCGTCGACCATCGCCCAACAGTTCGTCTCGACCGACGACCTGCTCGGAGTGGTCGGTCCGGCGGGCAGTCAGGAGGTCCAGGCGGTGGGGCCGATCTTCACCGAGGCGAACCTGGGATTCGTCTCCATGTCGGCCACTCGTACCGACCTGACGAACGGTGACCTCCCCACGTTCTTCCGTGTCGTGCCGAAGGACGACGTGCAGGGTCCCACCGACGCCAACTTCATGATCTCGAAGCTCGGGGCGAAGAAGGTGTTCATCATCGACGACCAGACGTCCTACTCGACGGGGCTCGCCGACGCGGCCGCCGGGACACTCGAGGCCGCCGGCGTGACGGTGGATCGGGACTCGGTGAGCCAGGACCAGAGCGACTTCTCCGCGCTCGTGGCGAAGATCGCCGACGACACCGACGTCGTCTTCCTGCCCTGGCAGCTCGCGGCGAACGCGCAGCTCTTCGGCCAGCAGATGGAGGAGCAGGGCAAGAACGCCGTCCTCTTCGGCTCGGACGGGCTGTTCTCCCCCTCGGACTTCACGATCGAGGGTGCCTACGTCTCGGCCTTCGCCCCCGACATCAAGGGCATCGCGGCCGACGCCGACCTCGTGAAGGCGTTCGAGGACCAGTACGGTGACTTCGGGACGTTCGGGCCGCCGACGTTCGCCGCCACCGAGGTCGTCCTCGCGGCGATCGACAGCGTCTGCCAGTCGGGAGCCACGCCGACGCGGGAGGCCGTCGTGAAGGCGATCGCGGCCACGGATCAGCCCGAGTCGATCCTCGGGCAGCCGATCCGCTTCGACGCGAACGGGGACGTGGAAGGAGCCCAGTTCTTCATCTTCACGATCAAGGACGGCACCTACACCCTCGTCGAGGGCTAGACCGAGGCGGCCGCGGACCATGGAGTTCTTCCTCCTGCAGCTCGTGAACGGGCTCACGCTGGGCAGCGTCTACGCGCTCATCGCCCTGGGATACTCCATGGTCTACGGCATCCTCAAGCTCTTGAACTTCGCCCACGGGGACGTCTACATGATGGGGGCCTTCGCCGGGTACGCCGTGCTCGTCATGCTCGGCGGCCCGGCGGCCCCCGTCGTCCCCGTGGTGCTCCTCGTGCTCCTCATGTTCCTGGCGGCGATGACGGTCTCGGGGGTCCTCGGAGTCGTCATCGAGCGCTTCGCCTACCGGCCCCTGCGGCGGGCCCCGCGCATCGCCCCGCTCATCAGCGCCATCGGCGTCTCCTTCTTCCTCCAGAGCGTGGCGCTCCTCATGTTCGGCGCGCGTTTCCGCTCCTACGACACGCCCAAGCTCGTGAGCCCCCGAACGGGGCTGCACCTGGGACCCCTGCGGATCTCGCTCGTGCGGATCGTCGTGATCGTCTCGGCGATCCTGCTCATGATCGGCCTCCAGTTTCTCGTCAAGCGGACGCGGCTCGGGAAGGCGATGCGAGCGACCTCCTTCGACATGGAGGCCGCCGCGATGATGGGCGTGGACGTGGATCGGGTCGTCGTCGCGACGTTCCTCATCGGCTCCGCCCTCGCCGGTGCGGCGGGAGTGATGGTGGGCCTCGTCTTCAACCGGGTCTTCCACTTCATGGGGTTCGTGGCCGGACTGAAGGGCTTCACCGCCGCGGTCATCGGCGGCATCGGATCGATCCCCGGCGCCATGCTCGGGGGCCTCATCATCGGCATCGCCGAGGCGTTCTCCGCCGGGTACGTCTCCTCGACGTTCCAGAACCTCATCGTCTTCGGCATCCTCATCCTCTTCATGCTCCTGCGACCCGTCGGGCTGCTCGGCGAGCCCGAGATCGTGAAGGTGTGAGCGTGCCGCGCATCGGCAAGGACGAGTGGGTCGCATCGGTCGACGTGCGCCGGGAGACGGCCGGCGGGCCGCTGGGCGCGGCATTCCGCCGGCTCGGGAGAGGCTGGGGTCTCGCCCTCTTCGGGGTCCTCGCCGCGCTGTATCCGGTGGTGGCCGGCTCCGACTTCCTCGTGCGGATCGGGGTCAACGTCCTGCTGCTCGTCATGCTCGTCCTCGGCCTGAACGTCGTGGTGGGTTGGACGGGACTCCTCGACCTCGGATACGTCGCCTACTACGGCCTGGGCGCGTACGGCTACGCCTTCCTCTCGTCGAACCAGTTCGGCGTCCACCTCCCCACGCTCCTCGCGGTGGCGATCGTCGTGGTGGTGGTCGCGCTCGTCGGGTACCTCCTGGGGCTCCCGACGCGACGGCTCTCCGGCGACTACCTCGCCATCCTCACCCTGTTCTTCCTCCAGGTCTTCGTCGAGCTGAGTCTCAACCTCGACCGTCTCCGCCTCCCCTTCGTGGGTCATCCGGTGGCCATCACGGGAGGACCCAACGGGATCGCCGGCGTCGACCCGATGCACCTCCTCGGGATCGCCCTGCGCAGCGTCACCGACTACTACTACCTCCTCCTCGTCCTCGTCGTGGGCCTCCTCTTCGGACTCGGCAACCTCGAGCGGAGCCGGAGCGGCCGCGCCTGGATGGCCATCCGTGAGGATCCCCTCGCCGCGGAGCACATGACCGTTCCCGTCGCCCGGATGAAGGTCCTCGCCTACGCGCTCGGCGCGACCGTGGCCGCGCTCGCCGGGACGGTGTTCGCCGCCGTCCAGGTCGGGGTGTTCCCGCAGAACTTCACCGTCACCCTCATCATCGTGGTGTACGCAGGGCTCATCCTCGGGGGCGCCGGCAGTCTCCCGGGCGCGGTGGTGGGCGCGATCATCATCGGCGCGGTCCCCGAGATCCTCCGCATCCCCGGCGGGGGACGCGTCCTCTTCTACGGGGGGCTCCTCCTCGCCGTGATCTTCTGGCTCCGCCCGCGTCGTCGGGGAGCCGCGGTCGTCGGGGGGACACTCCTCCTCGGCTTCGTGGTGCGCGCCGTGGTGATGCTCCTCCGTCCCGGCGCCATCGCCCCGGTTCCCGACGACGCGGGTGGCTTCAGCCGGACGGTGGGGCACTGGGTGGTCCTCGTCGTCCGCGGCGACGACTGGGTGGTCGACGTCGGGTTCGTCGCCCTCGTCGCCCTCGTGCTGCTCGTCGTGGTGCTGAAGGAGCCGTGGCGGACCGCGGCCCTCGTGCCCGTCGCCTACCTCGCCGTCTTCGTGTGGGAGAACCGGCTCGTCAACGAGGTGAGCATCACCCGTCAGATGGTATTCGGGGCGCTCCTCGTGGTGATGATGGCGGTACGCCCCCAGGGCTTGTTGGGGAAGCCACGGGTCGAGGTCGTGTGATGGCGGCGGTCCTGGAGCTGTCCGGCGTGTGCAAGGGCTTCGGCGGCCTCGACGCCGTCAAGGGGCTGGACCTGGCGGTGGGGGAGGGGGAGATCGTCAGCGTCATCGGCCCCAACGGTGCCGGGAAGACGACGGTGTTCAACCTCATCACCGGGGTGTACCGTCCCGACGCCGGGGACATCCTCCTCGACGGCAGGAGCATCGTGGGGCTGGATCCGCACGTCATCGCCAGGCGCGGCGTGGTGCGCACCTTCCAGACGTTGCGGGTGTTCCTCAACATGAGCGTGCGGGACAACGTCATGACGGCCACCTACGGGAGCACGCGGACGCCGTGGTGGAGGAGCTTCCTCGCCACCCCCGGGGCCCGTCGCGAGGAGCGTGCCGTCCGGGAGCTCGCCGAGGAGCGCCTCGGGTTCTTCGGGAGCCGCCTCGTGGGGTATCGGTTCGAGCAGCCCGCGTACAGCCTCTCGTACGCCAACCGTCGCCGACTCGAGATCGCCCGGGCGCTCGCCACCGAACCGCGGATCCTCCTCCTCGACGAGCCCGCCGCGGGGATGAACCCGGCCGAGACGCACGAGATGACGGAGCTCATCGGGCGCCTCCGCGCCGAAGGGGGGCACAGCATCCTCGTCATCGAGCACGACATGCACGTCGTCGAGGGGATCTCGGATCGTGTCGTCGCCCTCGATCACGGCGAGAAGATCGCCGAGGGCTCCTTCCACGAGGTGGCGACCGACCCGCGGGTCGTCGAGGCGTACCTCGGCCGGGGAGGGGTGGACCGGAAGTGAGCGACACGACCCTCCTCGAGCTGGACGCCGTGAACACGTACTACGGGGAGATCCACATCCTCCAGGACGTGGCCCTGCGCGTCGAGGAGGGGGAGCTCGTCTGCCTCCTCGGGGGGAACGCCTCGGGGAAGTCGACGACGCTGAAGACGATCCTCGGGATCGTCCCGGTACGCCGGGGGACGGTCCGGTTCCGCGGGGAGGACGTGACGGGACGCTCCACGAGCTACCGCATCCGTCGCGGGATGGCGATCGTGCCCGAGAACCGCCGCGTCTTCGCTCCGATGACCGTCCTGGAGAACCTCGAGATGGGCGCGTACCTCCGTGAAGGGGACGTCCGGAAGGATCTGGAGCGGGTCTACGAGCTGTTCCCCGTCCTCTACGAACGGCGCAGCCAACTCGCCGGGACGCTCTCGGGGGGTGAGCAGCAGATGCTCGCCATGGGCCGGGCCCTCATGTCCCGGCCCCGTCTCCTCCTCATGGACGAGCCCTCCATGGGGCTCGCCCCGGTCCTCGTCGAGCAGAGCTTCGCCATCATCGACGAGGTACACCGCTCCGGGGTGGGGATCCTCGTCGTCGAGCAGAACGCGAACATGGCGCTGTCGATCGCCGATCGCGGCTACGTGCTGTCCACCGGGAACATCGTCCTCAGCGGGCGCGCCGAGGAGCTCCTGGGGAACGCCGAGCTGCGCGAGGCCTACCTGGGACGTTGAGGAGGACGCCGTGACGACCGACACCGCGCTCGCCCGCTGGCGGCGGCACTTCCCCATCCTCGAGCGCGTCACGTACCTGAACTCCTGCTCCCAGGGCGCCCTCTCCGACGCCGTCGCCGCGGCGTACCGCGGCTACCTGCACGACTGGGACGAGAAGGGATCGCCGTGGGAGCTGTGGGTGGCGAAGGAGGAGGCGGTCCGGCGGGCGTTCGCCGCGCTCATCGGGGCCGCGCCCTCGGAGGTGGCGGTGACGGCGTCGGTGTCGGCGGGAGCGAGCGCCCTCGTGAGCGGCTTCCCGATCGAGCCGTCCCGGACACGGCTCGTCGTCACCGACCTCGAGTTCCCCACCATCGGTCAGATCTGCCACGCGCAGGAGCGCCGCGGTCTCGAGGTGGTCGAGGTGCGGGCCGAGGGGGCGACGATCCCGCTCGAGCGCTTCGCGGCGGCCATCGACGAACGGACCGCGCTCGTCGCCCTCACCCACGTCTGCTACCGGAACGGGACCCGCAACGACGTGCGCGCCGTCGTCGAGCTCGCCCACGCCCACGGCGCCCCCGTGCTGCTCGACGCCTACCAGGCGGTGGGTGCGCTGGACATCGACGTGGCCGAGCTCGGAGTCGACTTCCTCGTCGCCGGCGCCCTCAAGTACCTCCTGGCGTCGGCGGGGCTCGGTTTCCTCTACTGCCGGAGCTCCCTCGTGGAGCGGATCGTGCCGACGGTGACGGGCTGGTTCGCCGACGAGGACATCTTCGCGATGGACGTGCACGACTACAGCCCGGCGCCGGACGCCCGTCGCTTCCAGGCGGGAACCCCGCCGGTTCCGTCGATCTACGCCGCCGTCGCCGGCATCGGGCTGCTCGAGGAGGTCGGGGTGCCCGCCGTCGAACGGCACGTCGGCAGCCTCGGCGGCGCCCTCATCGCCGGCATCGAGGAGCTGGGCGGGACGGTGGTGACGCCGCGACGTCCCGAGGCGCGGGGTCCCATGGTGGCCGTCGCCTCCGCCGACGCCCCTCGCCTCGTCGCGGCACTCGAGGACGCCGGCATCGTCACCTCGTCCCGGGACGGGAACCTGCGGGTCTCCTTCCACGGGTACAACGACCACGGCGACGTGGCGCGCATCCTCGAGGTCCTCGCGCGGCAGCGCCCGCTCCTCGCCTGAGGGGCTTCGCCATGGGGGGGCGGTACCATCCGCCCGCCATGTCCGACCCCATCGTCCTCGAGGTCGTTGCCGGGAGCCCGGCGGATCGCGCCGGGATCGCGCCCGGCGATCGCCTCGTGGCGGTGAACGGGGTCCGGCCCGGCGACGTGATCGAGTACCAGCAGCTCGTCGACGATCCCGATCCCGAGATGACGATCCGGCGGGACGGGCGAGCCACGGTGAGGGTGGTCGCGAAGGCGGCGGGGGCGCCCGTGGGCCTGCGGCTGGACTCCTCCATCTTCGGCCGGGTCCAGACCTGCGACAACCACTGCGAGTTCTGCTTCATCTACCAGCTCCCCCCCGGGATGCGTCGCTCCCTCTACCTCAAGGACGACGACTACCGGCTCTCGTTCCTCTACGGGAACTTCACCACCCTGACGCGGTTCACCGAGCTCGATCTGGCCCGCGTCGTGGACGAGCGGCTCGGGCCGCTGTACGTTTCGATCCACAGCACCGACCCCTCGGTGCGGGCCCGGATGCTGCGGAATCCCCGCGGGGGGACGAGCCTCCGCTGGCTGCGGGCCCTCCTCGCCAACGGGGTGACCGTCCATGGACAGATCGTCCTGTGCCCGGGGATCAACGACGGGGTGGTGTTGGCGCGGACCTTCGCCGAGATCCTGCTGCGGTATCCGCGGCTCGCCTCCGTGGGCATCGTCCCCGTCGGCCTCTCCCGCTACAACACGGAACCGGGCCTCCGCGCCCACACCGCCGCCGCGGCCCGGCGCGACCTCGCCATCGTGCACGGCTGGCAGGAGCGGGCCCGGGAACGCCTGGGACGACGGCTCTTCTTCGCCTCCGACGAGCTGTACCTGGAGGCGGGGGTCCCCGTCCCCCCGAGCGAGGCGTACGAGGGGTTCCCACAGCACGAGAACGGGATCGGCATGGTGCGGTCCTTCTACGACGAGTTGGAGCGGATCGAGCGGGGCGGGTTCCCGGCAGGACCGCTCGTGACGGGCCGCTGGCGCCACCTCCCGGCCGCGCCGGCTGCCGGGTATCGCGCCCCCCGCGGCACCGGAACCGCACCGAGCGGCTTCCCGGAGGGACCCGTGGTGCTGGTGACGGGGCGGTACGGGTCGACGGTCCTCGAGCCGATCCTGCCCCGCCTCGCCACGCTCGCCGGACGTCCGTTCCGGGTGCTCGCCGTCGAGAATCGCTTCTTCGGCGGCAACACGGCGGTGGCCGGTCTCCTGGTGGGCGCGGACCTCCGTCGGGCACTGGCCGCCGATCGGGACGCCGCAGGACGGTACCTCCTACCCGATGTGACCCTCTCGGGCGACCGCTTCCTCGACGACGAGGAGCTCGACCAGGTGGCGGCCGCGGCACGCGCCCCCCTCCTGCCGGTGGCGCCCACACCGAGCGCGATCCTGGATGCCGCGGCATGAGCCGCCTGCCCGTCGTGGCGGTGGTGGGCCGTCCCAACGTGGGGAAGTCGACCCTCGTGAACCGGATCGTCCGCCGGAAGGCCGCCGTGGTCGCGCCCCGTTCCGGAGTGACCCGCGACCGTCGCGAGCTCGTCGCGGAGTGGGCCGGACGGGAGTTCGTGGTCGTCGACACGGGAGGTTGGGAGGTCCGGCCCGAGGCGGGCCTGGCCGAGGGCATTCGGGAGCAGGCGGAGGTCGCGGCGCGTGGAGCCGACCTCGTGCTCTTCGTGGCCGACGCGACCGCGACCCTCTCCGACGACGACGCGGGGATCGCCCGGATCCTCCAGGTCTCGGGGACCCCCTGTCTCCTCGTGGCGAACAAGGTCGACGGCGCGCACGCCGAGCCGGCGGCCGCGGAGCTGTGGTCCCTCGGACTGGGTGCGCCCATCGCGGTGAGCGCGCTCCATGGGCGGAACGTCGGCGAGCTGCTCGATCGTCTCGTCGCCGCGCTCCCCGAGGAGCCGGCGGGGGAGCGACCACCCCCGGCCCACGCCCGGTTGGCGATCATCGGGCGGCCGAACGTCGGGAAGTCCACCTTGCTCAACCGGCTCGCGGGACGGGACCGGGTCCTCGTGGCGGAGACCCCGGGAACCACACGCGACCCGATCGGCCTCGTTGTCGATCTCGACGGCACCCCGTTCGAGGTGGTCGACACGGCGGGGATCAAGCGCCGAACCCGCATCACCGACGAGGTGGAGTGGTTCTCGGTCCTCCGGGCCCGGGAGGTCCTGCGCGACACCGACGTCGGACTCCTCGTGGTGGACGGGACGCGGGGGGTCGACCATCAGGAGCAGCGGCTCGCCGAGGAGATCGCCGACGCCGGCGTGGGCCTCGTCGTGCTCCTCAACAAGTGGGATGTCGTCACCGAGGAGGAGCGCCTCCACACCGAGGACGGCGTGGCCGATCGCCTCGCCTTCGTGGGATGGGCGCCGGTGCTGCGGATCTCGGCGAAGACCGGCAGCCGGCTCCACCGTCTCGGACGCGCGGTGCGCATGGTGCTGGAGAACCGCCGTCGGCGGGTTCCGACACCCGAGCTCAACCGGCTCGTTCGAGCCTGGCAGGAGGCGCATCCCCCGCCGGTCCGGAAGGGTCGGCGGGCACGCATCATCTACGCCGTGCAGGCCGAGACCGAGCCGCCTCGAGTGGTGCTGTTCGTCCGTGGCGGTGACCTGGCTCCGGATTACCTACGATTCCTCGAACGTCGCCTGCGAGAGACGTACGACTTCACCGGGACACCGGTACGGATCGTCACCCGACGCCGACACGACAGGAGGGCACGGTGAGCGACAGCGAGACCCACGCGGAGCGTTTCGCCGCCGCGACGCAGCGGGCACTCCTCGGCGGCCCGGAGCGGCACCGCGAGCGTCTGGCGCGCCAGGGGAAGCGCAGCGTCCGGGACCGCGTCGAGCTCCTCTGCGACCCGGGATCCTTCGTCGAGGACGGCCTCCTGGCGAACGCGCTCGCCGACGAGCTGGCGGCCGACGGGGTCGTCACCGGCAGAGGTACCGTCGATGGTCGTCCCGTCGTCGTGGTGGCGAACGATCCGACCGTGAAGGCGGGGAGCTGGGGCCCGTTGACCGTCGAGAAGATCATCCGGGCGCTCGAGGCGGCGTACGAGGAGCTCCTCCCGGTCTTCTACCTCGTCGACTCGGCGGGGGCCCGCATCACCGACCAGGTGGCCATGTTCCCGGGTCGGCGGGGGGCGGGGAACATCTTCTACCGCCAGATCCGGCTCTCCGGCCGCGTTCCGCAGATCTGCTGTCTCTTCGGACCCTCGGCGGCGGGCGGAGCGTACATCCCGGCCTTCTGCGACGTCGTCGTGATGGTGGAGGGGCGGGCGTCGATGTACCTGGGATCACCTCGCATGGCGCAGATGGTCATCGGCGAGGAGACGACCCTCGAGGAGATGGGGGGCGCGCGGATGCACTGCGAGGTGTCCGGGTGTGGCGACGCACTCGTCGGCAGCGACGAGGAGGCGATCGCCTGGGCACGGGGGTACTTCTCCTACGTGGCCGACCACTATCGGGTGCTCCCCCCCTCGTACGAGCCGGATCCCCCGGAGCCGGGGACCGATCCCACCCACGTCGTGCCCGAGGACACGAAGACGGGGTACGACATGACGGAGCTGCTCCGGGCGGTCGTCGACGACGGATCGCTGTTTCCCCTCAAGGAGCTCTTCGCCCGGGAGGTCATCACCGCGTTCGCCCGGCTCGACGGTCGGCCCGTCGGGATCGTCGCCTCGCAGCCGCAGCATCTGGGCGGGGTGCTCTTCGTCGACTCGGCCGACAAGGCCGCCCGGTTCATGTGGCTGTGCGATGCGTTCAACGTGCCGTTGCTGTTCTTCGCCGACGTCCCCGGCTTCATGATCGGCTCCGAGGTGGAGCGACAGGGGATCATCCGGGCCGGGGCGAAGATGATCACTGCGATGGCGGAGGCGACGGTTCCCCGCATCTCGATCATCGTCCGCAAGGCGTACGGGGCGGGGCTGTACGCCTTCTCGGGGCCGGGGTTCCACCCCGACGCCACGCTGGCGCTGCCCACCGCCGAGATCGCGGTGATGGGACCGGAGGCGGCGGTCAACGCGGTGTTCTACAACAAGATCCAGGAGCTCCCGGAGTCCGAACGGGAGGCGTTCGTGACGCGGCAGCGCGCCGAGTACGCCGCGGACGTCGATCTGCTTCGCCTCGCCTCCGAGCTCGTCGTCGACGCGATCGTCCAGCCCGAGGACCTGCGCGAGGAGCTCATCGCGCGACTCGGGTACGCGACTCGCAAGGAACGGTTCTTCTCCGGGCGCCGCCACGGGGTGCCGCCGGTATGAGTGGGCTTCCCGACCCGGGCCGGCGGGAGGAGTCCGCGCCCAAGGAACGATGGCCGGCGGGGTTCATCCTCATCGTCGTCGCCGCCGCCCTCTACCTGGGGTTTCGTCTCGTCGAGATGATCGGCTGGCTCGTCCACTGGGTGCGGAGCTGAGGGTTCCGGCGGGGGCGAGCGCTCAGAGGAGCGCGTGCGCCGTGACGAGCGCCTGCAGGAGGTGGGCGCGCACGTCGGCGACCAGCCCGCGGGCGCGCCACTCGCCTTCGAGCGCCTCCTCGGCCTGGGGCGTCCGGGCGGCGAGCAGGGCACCGCAGTGCGCGTGGGCGAGGGCGTCGAACGCCACGCGGAGGGCGAGCAACGCGAACGCCACCGCCCGAGCCGCAGCCGCGGTCTCCTCGTCGGCGCCACGGCCCGGCAGGCTCCGGAGGTCGGCGACGACCTCCTCGACGCGCCGGGACGCGTCCCCACTGGCGGCCTCCGGCGGCGGGTCGCGTCCGACCGCCTCGGCGTAGAGGGTGTCACCTCGGGCGAGGGCATGGTCCTCGGTGAGGAGGTGGAGGAGGCGTTCGGCACCACTGAGGGCGCGAAGCGCGGCCCGCCGCCGGCGGAATCCCCGGTCGATCCACGGCACCGCGGCGAAGAGGACGATCGCCACGCCGGCGACCACGAGCCACGAGGAGGGGACACCTGCCACGACGAGGCCTGCCGCGGCGGCGGGATCGGCCTCGCCGGTGAGGGGAGGGGAGTAGCCCGGCCCCACCGCGAGGTACGCCACCGTCGTGGTCGCGAACATCGGCACCCTCCCCGGGATCGAGCTGCCCCGCGGCCGACCCTATACGGTCCCTCGTGGCTAGGAGGGCCCGGCCGCCAGGCCGAGGGAGCTGGTGTCGGCGATCCCATCCGCGCTAGCCTTACCGCATCGGGCTGTGGCGCAGCTTGGTTAGCGCGCTTGACTGGGGGTCAAGAGGTCGCCGGTTCGAATCCGGCCAGCCCGACCACCGACAACCGTTGCGCCGCAACGGTTTTCGGCATTCAGAGGCGGCGTGTTTCCGCCCCGGAAACGCCAAGAGTCCGCGAAGAGTCCGCGGGAGTCCGCGCAAGCGCGGCGTCGAGACGCTCCGCGGCGGCCTGATCGAGACCTTCGAAGAGGTGCCCGTAGGTGTCGAGGGTGACCTGGATCGAGGAGTGTCCGAGCCGGAGCTGGATGACCTTGGGGTGCTCGCCCTGAGCGATGAGCATCGCCGCGTGGGTGTGTCGGAGGTCGTGGAAGCGGAGGGGCTCGCCGACCGAGGCGCGCACCGCCGGCAGCCAGGCACGTCGGCGGAAGTTGGTTCGCCGGATGGGTCCTCCCCGGGGCGAGGTGAACACGAACCTGTTTGGACCCGGCGGCCAGTCGGAGAGATGCTGGGCGAGGATCCGAGTCAGGAACTTCGGGAGCGCCACCTGGCGGCGAGCCGCCGCCGTTTTCGGGGGCGCCAACCTCACCTGCCCGCGGACGTCGGAGAGCGTCTCTGCGACCGTCAGAGAGCGTCTCAGGAGATCCAGGCGGTGCACGCGGAGGCCGGCGAGTTCGCCGAAGCGGCAGCCGGTGTAGGCCGCAGTGAGCACGAGGGCCCGATACGACGGAACGATCGCGTCGGCAACCTCCTCCACCTCGGTGGCCGTGAGGAAACGCATCTCCGTGGGGCTCCTCGCCGGCAGCTTGATCCCGCGGCACGGGGTGCGGGCGATGAGGTCGGACTCGACGGCTGAACCGAAGATCCCCGCAACCAAGAGGTAGGTCTGGCGGATCGTCGACGCCGCGAGGCCCTTCTCCTCGAGCCGGGCCACGAACCCCTGCACCTCGGTGGGCGTGACCGAATCGAGACGGCGGGTGCCGAAGTAGGGGAGAACGTGGTTGCGCATGAGGGACTCCGTCCCGGCCCGGGTCGACGCCCGAAGATGAACCCGGCTCGCCCCCCAGGTGGGCACCCACTCCGCGACCGTGGTCCTGCCCAGGCGCGGATCCGTCCAGGTCCCTCGCACCTTGTCGGCTTCGATGGTCACGAGGAACTTCTCGGCGTCGCTCTTGCGCCGGAAGTTCCGGGCCCTCTCGCTGCCGGTGGGGTCCCGGTACCGGACCTGCCAGCGTCTCGGGCCCTTCTTGCGGATGTGCGCCATGCTCAGCTGTCGACAACGGTTGAAAACTGAGCACCTGGCACCGGTCGAAAACTGCGCGGTTGGTGGTAGTCGGAGGTGTTGGCGACGAGCCTCGGGTCGGATGCCGACTTGAGGAGGAAGGGGTGTATCAGGTGCAGGACTGGGCAGAGGTCCATCGGCTGTTCTTTCGGGAGGGTTGGACGAAGACGAGGATCGCTGAGAAGCTCGGCATGAGCCGGAATACGGTG
>CAZPAV010000015.1:0-55849 GCA_964584755.1 uncultured Acidimicrobiaceae bacterium | reverse complement strand
GTCCAGGGAGGTGCCGAGCCGGAGCTGCGGGCACGGGCCGCCGCGGCCACGGCCGAGCTGGGCTTCCCGGGCTTCGGCATCGGCGGTCTCGTCGTGGGGGAGTCGGTGCGGGAGCGGGCGCGTGCCATTCGGGCCGTCGTGGCGGAGTTGCCGCCGCGGGCGCCCCGGTACGTGATGGGGCTCGGCGACCCGGTGGGGATCCTCGACGCGATCGCCCTCGGTGTCGACCTCTTCGACTGTGTCGTTCCGACGCGGTTCGCCCGGCACGGCCGCGCCCTCACTCGCCGGGGGGAGCTCTCCATCCGGCGCGCCGCGCTCCGGGCGGACGACGCGCCCCTCGATCCGGAGTGCGGGTGCCCGGTGTGTGCCCGGTACTCGCGGGGATATCTGCGCCATCTGCATCTCACCGGGGAACCGACGGGGAGGCGCCTCCTGACCATCCACAACCTCCGCTACCTCTTCGATCTCCTCGCCGGGGCGCGCGCCGCGATCGCCGCCGGACGGTTCGAGGAGCTCCGGGTCGCGGTGGCGGCGCGACGGCGCGGCGACACCGCCGGGACGGCCACCGAGACGGATTCCGGTTCCCGGCTTCGAGGAGGCCGGTACTAACCTTGCCCGGCCCGGGCGGAGGGTCCGCCCCGGCTTCGAACGAAGGATCCGGTGAACCACGTGCTCGCAACGCCGATCATCGCGCAGTCGACCGACGCCGCGGGGAGCGGGAACCCACTCGGGTTCATCCTGCCGCTCGTCGTCCTCGGTGGTCTCTTCTACGTGTTCCTCGTGCTTCCCCAGCGCCGGCGCATGAAGAAGCTCCAGCAGCTCCGGGACTCCATCTCCGTGGGTGACGAGGTGCGCACGGTGGGAGGCATCTACGGCAGGGTCCGCGGCGAGAACGAGGACAGTTTCGTCCTCGACGTCGGCGGCGGAACGACCCTGCGGGTCGCAAAGCGGGCGATCGCGGCGCGGCTCGGGGACGAGGAATGAGCCGACAGAAGGCGCTGCTCACCCTCGTCGTCGTTCTCCTCGTCGCCTGGGGAACGGTCGTGGGGCTCCTCACCGCGGGACTGCGCCCCAAGCTGGGGCTCGACCTGCAGGGGGGATTCTCGGTGGTCCTCGTCGCCCCGGAGGGCACCGACGCCGCCACGCTCGAGAAGGCGGTGGAGATCATGCGGCGCCGGATCGAGAACATCGGGAACGTGCAGGAACCGGAGATCTCCGTCCAGGGAGACCGCGCCATCCTCGTGCAGCTCCCCGGCGTCGAGGACCGGGAGCGCGCCCTCCAGGCGGTGGGCACCACCGGGGAGATGTCGTTCCGCCCCGTCCTCGGGGAGTTCGGTCAGAGCCCCGCGCTCACCGACCCGCAGGGCGCCCTGCCCGAAGGCATCGATCGGGCGAGCCTCGATCCGGCGACCGGGCTCACCGCCCAGGACGACGTCACGAAGTCGGCCCTCCTCGCCTCCAGCGACGGCGGCGTCGTGTACTGGGTGGGTCCCGCGTTCCTCACCGGTGCCGACATGAAGGGCGGGGAGGCGCGCTTCTCCGGCTCCGGCGGGCATGCCGGAGGAGGCTGGGTTGTCGTCCCCGAGTTCACCTCCGATGGTGGGGGCAAGTTCCGCGAGGCCACGAAGAAGCTCGCCGGCTACCCGGTCGGCGACCCGCATCGGCAGATGGCGATCGTCGTCGACGGCGTGGTCATGTCCGCTCCCGCGGTGGCCGCCGGTGTCGATCCGGCCACGGGTCTCGATCCCAACGCGGTGATCATCACGCTGGGGAACCCCGAGGATCCGCAGGCCGAGGCCGAGGACCTGGCGGCGATCCTGCGCTACGGCGCCCTCCCCACGACCTTCGAGCGGGAGCGGGTCGAGGCCGTCTCGGCGTCGCTGGGTGCCGACTCGTTGCGGGCCGGCATCATCGCCGGGATCGCCGGGCTCCTCCTCGTCGCCCTCTACATGCTCCTCTACTACCGGGCGCTCGGGATCATCGCCATCGCCGGGCTCTCGGTGTTCGGGTCCCTCCTCGTGAGCACGATGGTCCTCCTCGGGCGCTTCCAGGGACTCACGCTGACGCTCGCCGGCGTCACCGGCATCATCGTCTCGGTGGGGATCACCTCCGACTCCTACGTCGTCTACTTCGAGCGGATCAAGGAGGAGTACCGGGCCGGGAAGGCGCTGCGCCCCTCCGTCGATCACGCCTTCGCCGGCGCGTTCAAGACGATCCTCACCGGCGACACGGTCACCTTCCTCGGCGCGATCCTCCTGTGGTTCCTCGCCATCGGCTCGGTGAAGGCCTTCGCCCTCACCCTGGGGATCTCCATCGTCATCGACGTGCTCGTCGCCTACTTCTACACGCGTCCGGCGACCGCACTCCTCGTCCGCTCCCGTCTCGGCGAGGGAGGATGGCTCTCGATCCGTGGGGCCACCGGCGGCTCCGCCGCGGCGGAGGACGCCGAGCTCGCGGAGGTGTCGGCATGAGCGTGCTGGGACGCATGTACCGGGGCGAGACGAGGTTCGACTTCGTGGCGATCAGCCGGCGAACGCTCGTCGTGTCCGGCATCCTCGTGGCGATCTCCATCGCCATGCTCTTCCTCCGGCCGCTCAACCTGAGCATCGACTTCACCGGAGGCACGATCATCACCGCCGCCAACACCCGCGGCGTCGGGATCGAGGAGGTGCGGAACGCGCTGGCCCGCGTGGGGGAGGAGGGAGCGACGATCCAGCTCACGAGCGAGGGCACGATCCTCGTGCGAACCGAGGCGCTCACCGGGGAGCAGCAGGATGCGCTCGTGAGCGCGGTGGCCGACGTGTCCGGGACGGCGGTCGACGCGGTGAACGAGGAGGCGGTCGGCCCGACCTTCGGGGTGGAGGTGACACGACGCGCCATCCGGGCACTCGTGATCTTCCTCGTCGTGGTGGCGATCTTCATCTCCTTCCGTTTCGACTGGAAGATGGCCGCCGGGGCACTCGTGGCACTGTTCCACGACCTCGCCATGACGGCGGGCATCTACGCGCTCGTCGGGTTCGTCGTCACTCCGGCGACCGTCATCGCCGTTCTGACCATCCTCGGGTACTCGCTGTACGACACCGTCGTCGTCTTCGACAAGGTGACCGAGAACGTGGTCGAGTTCCGGCAGCGGCTCACCTACGACGAGATCGTCAACCGGTCGATGAACCAGGTGCTCATGCGGTCCCTCAACACCTCCCTGACGTCGCTCCTCCCCGTGGGCAGCATCCTCTTCGTCGGGGCGTTCGCCCTGGGCGCCGCCACCCTGCGCGAGTTCGCCCTGGCGCTCTTCATCGGGATCGCCGTCGGGACGTACTCGTCGATCTTCATCGCCGCGCCGCTGCTCGCCATGATGCGCCGCGGCGAGGAGGAGTGGCAACGGGCGGCGCGACGGGCGGCCCGCCGCAAGGGCGAGCCGGCGCCCGCGGTCGCCGCCGCGGCGGCAGGAGGCGGCCACGGCGCCTCGTCGCCGAAGCCGGCGCCGGTGCGACACGCCGGCGGTGGGAAGCCATCCGGCGGGAAGCGGTCCGGAGGGAAGAAGGGCGCCAACCGAGCGAAACCGCGACCGCCCCGGAAACGCAAGAAGAAACGGCGCTGAACCCAGGCGTCCCCACACGGCGCGCCGCCGCCGTACACTTCGCTGATGAAGCGCGACGAGGACGGCGTCACGGCGTGGAGGGCCGCCGCGGCGACGCGACGGCGATGACCGGAACCGCGACCGGGTACGAGACGCGGCCTCCCGAGGTCGTGCTCGACACGATCGTCGCCGAGTTCCTGCGACACCATCCCCACGGCGACGTCGCCCTCATTCGGCGGGCGTACCGGGCTGCGGCCCGGTATCACGGCGGTCAGTTCCGGGAGACCGGTGATCCCTACGTCGTCCACCCGCTCGCCGTGACCGAGATCCTCGCCGGGTACGGGCTCGACGCGAACGCCCTGGCGGCGGCGCTCCTCCACGACACCGTCGAGGACACCGAGGCCACCCTCCCCGTCCTCCGGGACGAGTTCGGGAGCGAGGTCGCCGACCTCATCGACGGCGTCACGAAGATGGACCGCATCAAGTTCTCCAGCCGGGAGCAGCAGCAGGCGGCGACCATCCGCAAGATGGCGGTCGCCATGGCGGACGACATCCGGGTGCTCGTCATCAAGCTCGCCGACCGCACCCACAACATCCGGACCCTCGCCCCGCTCCCGCCGGAGAAGCAACGCCGGGTGGCCCGCGAGACCCTCGACGTGTACGCGCCGCTCGCCCACCGGCTCGGGATGCAGGAGATCAAGCACGAGATGGAGGAGCGGTGCTTCGGCGTCGTCTACCCCCGGCGGAAGGCCGAGCTCGAAGAGCTCGTGCGACGGCGGGCCCCGGAGCGGGAGACGACCATCGAGAAGGTGATGGCCGAGATGTCCGACGCGCTCCATGGCGCCGGGATCGAGGCCGAGGTCACGGGCCGGCCGAAGCACCTCTACTCGATCTACCGCAAGATGGTGGACAGCGGACTCGAGTTCGAGCAGATCTACGACCTCATCGGCGTTCGGGTCATCGTTCCGGAGGTCCGAGACTGCTACGCCGCGCTCGGACTCGTGCACACGATGTGGCCTCCCATCCACGGGCGGTTCAAGGACTACATCGCGATGCCCAAGTTCAACCTCTACCAGTCGCTCCACACCACCGTCGTGGGTCCCGGGGGCAAGGCGCTCGAGATACAGATCCGTACCGAGGAGATGCATCGCCGTGCCGAGTACGGGATCGCCGCCCACTGGAGATACAAGGAGGGGGACGAGGCCGGTGAGCTGCCGCTCATGGCCGACGTCCGCTTCCTCCGCGAGGAGACCGAGGATCCGGAGCAGTTCCTCGCCCACCTCAAACTCGACCTGTACCAGGACGAGGTCTTCACGCTCACGCCGCGAGGTGACGTCATCACCCTGCCACGAGGGGCGACACCGGTCGACTTCGCCTACCGGATCCACACCGACGTGGGGCACCACTGCGTGGGGGCGAAGGTCAACGGTCGTCTCGTGCCGCTGTCCACGCCGCTCGAGTCGGGGGACATCGTCGAGGTCCTCACCTCGCGGAGCCGGGACGCGCATCCCAGCCGCGACTGGCTCGAGTTCGTGAAGTCGTCACGGGCGGCGGCGAAGATCCGGCAGTGGTACAGCCGGCAGCGTCGCGAGACCGCCCTCGGCGAGGGACGCGACGCCGTCGCCAAGGCCCTGCGGAGGGAGGGCATCCCGACGGCCGCGGCCGAGGCCCACCTCGGCAGCGTTGCCGCGGATCTGGGATTCCGGACGCTCGATCAGCTCCACGTGGCCGTCGGCGACGGCCGGGTGAGCGCGGGGACGGTCGCCGGGCGTCTGGCGCGGCGCCTCGCCCCGGAGGAGGCCGAGGTGGAGGCCCTCGAGCACCTCGAGGCCCCGCGCCGCCGGCGAAGCCGGCCGACGCGGGGAGTGATCGTCGAGGGCATGGGGGACATGCTGGTGCGGATGGCGCGCTGCTGCGCGCCCGTTCCCGGCGACGACATCGTCGGCTTCGTCACCGTGGGTCGAGGCGTCTCCGTCCACCGGGCGGACTGTGCCAACGTCGGCGCGCTCGAGGATCGCTCGGAGCGGATGATCGAGGTCGCCTGGGCGCCCGAGCAGGGCGAGTCGTACTTCGTGTGGATCCAGGTCGAGGCGCTCGACCGGCCCCGCCTGCTGCGGGACGTCACCGCGGCCCTCTCCGACCTCGGGGCGAACATCCACAGCTCGTCGTCGATGACGGGCCGCGACCGAGTGGCGGTGCTTCGCTACGAGGTCGAGATCTCGGAGGTGAACGTCCTGGAGCGGGTCTTCGAGGAGATCCGCGGCGTGAACGGGGTCTTCGACGCGTACCGGCTCGTTCCGGGCGGCTGAGGGACGGTCCGCGGCGGCGGACGGCACCGGCGCCGGGACCCTCAACCCCCGCCGGGGCGGGGACGATAGGAGCGTATGACCACGCGACGCCCCCGGGTGGCGCGACGCGACGAAGCCGGGTTCACGATCATCGAGTCGATGGCGGCTGCCGCGATCCTCGTGATCGCGGTGATCCTCACGATCACGCCCATCGCGGCGGCGATGCGCGACATCGAGCGCTCGAAGCGCGTCACCGTCGCCGAGCAGCTCGCCCAAGGCCGGATCGAGGAGGTGCGCAGCCTCGACTACGGCGAGGTGGGGAACCCCGGGCGCACCCCGGACGGCGTTCTCGCCCGGACGGGCACCACGGTGGTGGGCGGCGACGTGTACCAGATCGACACCGACGTGCGGTACGCCGGATCCGCCACCGGGCTCGACGTCGTGCCGCAGGGAGGCGACGGCGTGCAGGGTGCCCCGGACCCGGGGATCGACTACAAGGTCGTGACCGTCGTCGTGACCCCCCGCTCCGGCGGGGCGAAGCCGGTACGGATGGAGACGATCATCGCCCCGGCGACGCGCGCCGCGGTCGCCGAGGCGGCGCTCGTCGTCGTCACGCTCGATCGCTACGAGCCGTACGGCCGCTCCTCCGCCCCCGATCCCGTCCTCAGGCTCACCGGGCCGCGGACGTACGTGGGACGGGAGGCGGGGAATCCTCAGGTCTTCTCCGGCGTCGTGCCGGGCGGGTACGTCGTCGACCTCTTCCGGGACGAGGGGTGGCGCATCCATCCCGAGAGCAGCGCCGCGACCCGGGTCGATGCTCGTCGGGCGGCCACGGCGAACGTGCTCCTCCGGATCTACCGACCCGTCGCCCTGCAGGTCGACGTCCTCGATCCCGCCGGCGCCCGCGTCGGTGACGCGGTGGTGGCCGTCACCGACACCTCCGACGGGCGCACACGAACGAACGTCGCGGGCGCGTTCACCTTCTCGGATCTCGTTCCCGACCCCTACCGGGTCGACGTGGCCGCGCCGGGCTTCCTCCCCGGTTCCGTCACCGTCGACGTGCCCGGCCCCGGGGGAGCAGCGGTGACCCGGGCCACCGTCCGCCTCGTTCCCGCCGAGCTCGTTCCGACCACCTTCCTCGTCGACTACGCCGGATGGCCCACATACGTCACCGCGGGCGCACGCGTGACGGTCACCCACCCCGATCTGGGGACGTGGCACGGGGTGACCGGTCCCGACGGCCGGGTGACCATCGAGCTCCCGCGGGACACCTCCGAGCTCCAGGTGACGGCGGCGACCGACTGGGGCCACGCCCCGGCGGCACGGGACGTCACCACCGAGGGCGGTCCCCTCGAAGTCGATCTCCACCTCGGGAAACCGCCCGACACGGTGCGCCTGGCGCTCGTGGGGGGACCGCCGGGCGCGGCGGGCCACTACGAGTACCGGGTACGGGACGCCGCGGGCTGGGGCGAGTGGGTGGTCCTCGACGCCAACGCGTTCGGCAAGGCGACGTTCCTCGTGCGGCGCGACGAGGTGCGCCGGGTGCGCATCCGGGCCGTGTGCCCCGGCGGGCGGGAGCTCGCCCACCTCGAGTACCGGATTCGCGGGCGCGACCTCCTCTGGCGGGTCCACGGGAGGTGCCCATGATCGACGAGCTGCGACGCGGCGAGGACGGCTTCTCGCTCGTCGAGGTGACCGTCGCCGCGACCATCACCGGCATCGTCGTCGCCGCGTTCCTCGCCATGTTCCTCCCCTTCTCCCGGAGCGTGGAGCGGGAGCGAACCCGGGCGGAGGCCCTCGCGTCCGCCCGGGCCGTGATGGCGGAGCTGGCCCTCGAGCTGCGCGAGGCGGTGCCGAGCGACGGCGTGGTCGTCCTCCGGCTCGACGCCTCCTGGGACCGGCTCGAGCTCGTGTTCCGCAGCGACCGGCGCTCCGACACGCCCGGACCGGAGCAGTACCGGTACTTCCTGGCGAACTGTCGCGGGGGTCGTTGCGATCTCATGCGCTCCGTCACGCCGGCCGACCCGGGCTCCGGCCCCGGCTGGACCTTCACCCGCGGGACGACCGTGGTCCACTCCGTCCTCTCCGGGGTGCGAACCGACGGGACGGACCCGCTCTTCGCCGGGGTGTCGTGGCGGGGAGGGGCCTCCCGCGTCGTCACCCGATGTGGGGTGCCGGCGCCCTGCGACTTCTCCCTGCTCCGCGTCCGTCTGCGGGTCGATCCCGATCCGGTTCGAGGAGGGGTGGCCACCGTCGAGATCGCCGGAGACGTGAGGTTCCGCAATGCTCCATGAGCGTCGCCGTGGCGCCGGCCGGGGCGAGGAGGGGGTCGCCCTCCTCACGGTCGCCATCGGCATCCTCGCCATTGTCCTCCTCACCTTCATGATCCAGGAGATCGCCCGCCTGGCGATGTCACATGCGGCATCGCAGGCGAAGGAGGACGTCCTCCTTCCCGCCACCGAGGCCATGGTCGACCGGTACCGGGTCAAGCTCGGCATCGACCCCTCCTACTACCGCCACTGGGTGGACGAGGCGGAGGGGCCGCGTCGGTGCACCGATCCCGCCTCGGCGGGGGTCGGCCGGGTGGTGGATCCCGGTGGGACCTGGTTCGCGGACTGCAGTCGCTGGACGTACGAGGACCTCCCTCCCGACCGTTGGTTCCTCCATCCGGCGCTCTCGAACGGCTCCGGGGGCGGCGCACGGGTCCTGCTTCACGTGACCCCTCCGAGCGACGGCCAGCCCCTGGGTCTCACCGTGGCCGGGATCGAGGCCGATCACCTCTCGCCGCGGGTCGTCATGGTGGACCTCGAGCCGAGATCGGCCTCCTCCTTCGTCCTCCTCGATCGGGAGGACGTGACCCTGGGCGGGGACGACCGGACGTTCGGGCCGGTGTACGCCGGAGGGAGGGTCGGGTACCGTCCCGGTGGCGAGGCGCACGGCAACGTGTACGCCGAGCGCACCATCGGGGGATGGGGCGGGTACGTGGCGCCGCGATGGCGGGACGGGGCCCAGGGCTGGGACTCCACCGGACGGTACAACCCGGCCGGGGAGACGATTCGGGACGTCTTTCCCACACCGGTCGACTTCGCCCGCTTCTGGGTGGACCTCGACCGTCTCCGCCGTGCGGCGTGCGACGGGGGCGGCATCTGCCTCGACCCCGCTCGGGACCGCCGGATCCCGCGGGGCGTCACCGCCTTCCTCCTGGAGACGCTCCCGGGACGAACCGGCTCGCGGATCCGTGTCTCCACCACGACGCGTACGCCGTGGGGGGAGGGCTGCGAGAGCCGGCGGACGGTCCGCTGGCGCGTCCTCGGCACCTACCCCCTCCCCGCGAACGGCGCGCTGTGGGCGGCGGGGCACGTCGTCGTCGGCCGGTTCCCCGACCCCTTCGCCCTCGACGGGGCCCTCACCATCGGCGCCGGGACCTCGTCACGGCGACGCTCGGTCGTCGTCGGCGCGGACGTCCGCTACCGGGGGAGCGACGACGTGCTGGGCATCGTGGCCTCCCGAGACCTGTACGTCGACCCGACGGCGGCGGGCCGCGACGGCACGCTCGATCTCCAGGCCGCGGTCCTCGCCCAGGACGGCCGCATGCGTCTCCTTCCCGGCTGCGGCGCAGCGCGCGAGGGCGGTGGCGGCGCAGACACCCGCCTGGCGCTCCTCGGATCCCTCGCCGCGGCGAAGAACGGCCCGTCGGAGTGCTGCTTCGCCGCGGCGACGTACCGCCACGACCCCCGTCTCCTCCGGTCGCGACCGCCGTTCTTCCCGCTCCTCGCCGACGAGTGGACCGCGACGAGGTGGCGGGAGCGGCCCGCGCCCTGCTGGGCCCGCGCCGGGGGATGTCCCTGAGGCGCCGGCTCGGGGCCTATCCTCCTCCCGCATGTCGCTCCTCCTCGACTCGGCCGCACTGTGGGTGGCACAGACGAACACCTACGTCCTCGCCCGTGAGCCCGGGGGACCGGCCGTCGTGGTGGACGCGCCTCCGGATCTCGAGGCAGTGCTCGGCCTTCTCGGCCGCCACGACCTCTGGCCGGTGGCGCTCCTGCTCACCCACGGGCACGTCGACCACACGGGGGCGGCGGGCGGCTTCGTGCGGCGTACCGGCGTCGCCGCGGCGCTCCACCCCGAGGACCTGTTCCTCGCCGCCGATCCCCTCGGTCAGCTCCGGGCGCTGTTCGGCATGGTGCCTCCCGGGGAGTTCTCGCCCCCGGAGCGCTTCGAGGAGCTGCACGACGGCGACCGGCTCACCGTCGCCGGTCTCGAGGTGACCGTCCTGCACACCCCGGGGCACACCCCGGGGCACTGCTGCTTCCATCTCCCCGCCGAGGGGCTCCTCCTCAGCGGGGATCATCTCTTCGCGGGATCGGTGGGGCGCACCGACCTGCCCGGTGGGGACTTCCCGACCCTGCTGCGCTCGATGCGGGAGAAGGTCCTGCCCCTCCCGGACGACACGGACGTGCTTCCCGGGCACGGACCGGCCACGACGCTGGGACGGGAACGCAGGACGAACCCCTTCATCACGGGGTTCCGCGACGCCTGAGCGGGTATCGATCCCGAGGCGGTTCTCGCTACCCTGCGGGTCCGCGTCCGGCCTCCAGGAGATCCCGTGAGCACCTTCCGCGCCCCCAAGGGCACCGACGACATCCTGCCCCCCGCCTCCCGCGTGTGGGCGCACGCCGAGCTCGTGTTCCTCGACCTCGCGGCGCGCTTCGGGTACGAGCCCGCACTCACCCCCGTCTTCGAGTCGACCGAGCTCTTCGCGCGGGGGGTGGGAGAGTCGACCGAGGTCGTCGAGAAGCAGATGTACACGTTCACCGACAAGGCCGGCCGCTCCCTGACGCTGCGGCCCGAAGCGACCGCCTCGGTGGTACGGGCCGTGATCGAGGCCGGCGGCGTGACCGGCGTCATGAAGGCGGCGTACTGGGGACCCATGTTCCGCTACGAGCGCCCGCAGGCGGGTCGCCGGCGGCAGTTCGTCCAGGCCGGGGTCGAGTACCTGGGCGAGGCGTCACCGGATGCCGACGTGGAGGTCATCGAGTTCGGCTACCGCTACCTCGAGGAGCTCGGAGTCCCCCAGGTCACGGTCCTCCTCAACTCCATCGGCGACCCGGAGGACCGGGCCGCGTACCGCAGCCGGCTCGTGGCCTTCCTCGAGGAGCGGCGCGACCGGCTCAGCGAGGACGCACGGAGGCGCCTCCACCGCAACCCGCTGCGCGTCCTCGACTCGAAGGCCGACGCCGCGCTCCTCGCCGACGTTCCCGCCCCCATGGAGCACCTCGGCGCCCCCGCCGCGGCGCACTTCGCCGCGGTCCGGGCGGGACTGGAACGACTGGGGATCCCGTACCGCCTCGCCCCCCGCCTCGTCCGCGGACTCGACTACTACAACCGGACGGTCTGGGAGTACGAGCCGGGTGCCTACGGGGCGGCGCAGAGCTCCGTGGGAGGCGGAGGACGCTACGACGGCCTGTTCGCGCTCCTCGGCGGCAACGCCACGCCCGCGGTGGGCCTCGCCATGGGCGTGGATCGGATCCTCCTCGCCATGGGGGAGCAGCCACCGCTACGCGCCCTCGATCTCTACGTGGTGGTGGCCGACGAGGAACGGCGCGCGGACGCCCTCCTCCTCGTCTCCCGGCTCCGGCGGGCGGGCGTGCGGGTCGACCTCGACCTCACCCCGCGCTCCGTCAAGGCCCAGTTCCGCGCCGCGAACCGCCGCGGTGCCCGGGCCGCCGCGGTCGTGGGGGCGGAGTGGGAGGAGGGACGGGTCACGGTTCGCGACCTCGACACCGGAGAACAGCGCATCATCCCCCTGGAGGAGATCGAATCATGGCTGCAGGACCGCTGAAGACCGACGGCGCGGGCACCCTGCGGAGCGGCGACGCCGGGAGGGAGGTGGCGCTCGCCGGGTGGGTGGCCCGCCGGCGCGACCACGGCGGCGTGGTGTTCGTGGATCTGCGGGACGCGACCGGCATCGTCCAGGTGGTGGTGAACCCAGACGACGGCGCGGCGCCCGAGGAGGTCCTGCACCGGCTGCGCTCGGAGTTCTGCGTCGCCGTCCGGGGACGCGTCCGGCCCCGTCCCGCGGGCACCGTCAATCCCGACCTCCCCACCGGCGAGGTCGAGGTGGCGGCGACCTCCCTGGAGGTGTTGAGTCCGGCGGCGCCCCTGCCCTTCCCGATCGACGACCGCGCCGAGGTGGACGAGGTGAAGCGGCTCCGCTACCGGTACCTCGACCTCCGGCGTCCCCGGATGGCGGAGAACCTCCGGGCCCGATCGCGAGCCATCCGGGCCATGCGCGACGTCATGGAGGAACGAGGGTTCCTCGAGGTGGAGACACCGACGCTCATCGCCTCGACGCCGGAAGGCGCCCGGGACATGCTCGTCCCCAGCCGGCTTCGGCCCGGGCACTTCTACGCCCTGCCGCAGTCGCCGCAGCTCTTCAAGCAGCTCCTCATGATCGGTGGCGTGGAGCGGTACTACCAGGTGGCGCGCTGCTACCGGGACGAGGACCTGCGGGCGGACCGGCAGCTCGAGTTCACCCAACTCGACTTCGAGGGGTCGTTCTGGGGACAGGAGGACGTCCTGGAGACGCTCGAGGAGATCGCCTGCCGGGTCACCCGTGCGCTGCGAGGGACGGAGCCGGATCGCCCCTTCCCCCGCCTGACCTGGCACGAGGCGATGGAGCGGTACGGGACGGACAAGCCCGACATCCGCTTCGGCATGGAGATCGTCGACCTCACCGGGGTGTTCGCCGACACCGGGTTCCGCGCCTTCGCCGGGGTCCTCGCCGAGGGGGGCAGGATTCGTGGGATCAACGCCGGAGGGCTCGGCCTGGCGCGCTCCGGGCTGGACGGGATCGTCGCGCAGGCCCAGGAGCTCGGGGCGAAGGGGCTCGTCTGGGCCGTCGTCGAGGCGGATGGGGGCCTGCGCTCCCCGGTCGCCAAGTTCCTCTCCGAGCAGGAGCGTGCCGCGTTGATCGAGCGTCTCGGCGGGGCGCCCGGAGACACCCTCCTCCTGGTGGGCGACCGGGATCGCACCGTGCTCGACGTGCTCGGGCGGCTGCGGACCGAGCTGGGGACCCCCGAGGAGCACGACGAGCTCGCCTACCTCTTCGTCGTCGACTTCCCCGTCTTCGAACGGGACGAGGAGGGGCACCTCGTCCCCCTCCATCACCCCTTCACCGCCCCCGCGGACGTGGCCGTCATGAGGGAGGACCCCGACGGGGCCATCTCCCGGGCCTACGACCTCGTCCTCAACGGATCCGAGCTCGGATCGGGCAGCGTGCGGATCCACGACCCGGCCGTCCAGGAGGAGGTGTTCGCCATCCTCGGGATCGGCCCCGAGGAGGCCGAGCGGCGTTTCGGCTGGTTCCTCGAGGCGCTGCGCTACGGAACTCCGCCACACGCCGGGTTCGCCATCGGTGTGGATCGGATGGTGGCGATCCTGCGGGGCCAGCCGAACATCCGGGAGATCATCCCCTTCCCGAAGACGCAGACCGGCGCCGATCCGCTGACGGGCTCCCCGAGTCGCGTCGAGGAGGAGCAACTCCGCGTGTTGGGGATCGACCTTCGACCCGAGATCCGCGCCGCCTGGCGGGAGGCGGAGGTCGGCGACTGACTCCGGGGCGCCGGCGGCCGGCGGGGCGTACCCTGCGGACGATGGACGAGCCCGACCTCTTCGCGGAGCAGCGCGCCGAGCGCCGCCACGCCGTGGCGCCCCTGGCGGCGCGGATGCGCCCGGTCTCCTTCGAGGAGGTCGTCGGGCAGCGTCACCTCCTCGCCGAGGACGCGGCGTTCCGGGCGATGATCCGAGCCGGCCGGCCCTCCTCGATGATCCTGTGGGGACCGCCGGGGACGGGGAAGACGACGCTGGCGCGCCTCGTGGCGGCGGCGGTCGAGGCCCGATTTGCCCCGCTCTCCGCCACCGCCGCGGGAGTGAAGGAGGTCCGGGAGGTCCTCGCCGCGGCACGGCGCCGCCTCGAGGACGCCCAAGGGCGGACCATCCTGTTCCTCGACGAGATCCACCGCTTCTCGAAGGCGCAGCAGGACATCCTGCTCCCCGCCGTCGAGGAGGGCATCGTCGTCCTCATCGGTGCCACCACGGAGAATCCCTTCTTCGAGGTGAACGCTCCGCTCGTGTCGCGGGTCACGGTGTTCCGCACCGAACCGCTGGCGCCCTCCGAGGTTGCCGAGCTGGTACGGCGGGCCGCGGCCGACCCGGTGCGGGGGCTCGGCGGTGTCGAGCTCGCTCCCGAGGCGCTCGAGGCGCTCGCCACGCGCGTGGGCGGAGACGCGCGCCTCGCGCTGAACGGGCTGGAGGCGGCGGCGAACGTCGCCGCGGGACGGGGGCACCGTGCCGTCCTCCTCGAGGACGTCGCGGAGGCGTTGCAGCACCGCGTCGTCCGCTACGACAAGGCAGGGGACCGCCACTACGACGTGATCTCGGCCTTCATCAAGAGCCTGCGCGGCTCGGACGTCGACGCGAGCCTCTACTGGCTGCACACGATGCTCGCCGCCGGGGAGGACCCGAAGTTCATCGCCCGGCGCATGGTGGTGCTGGCGGCCGAGGACGTGGGCCTGGCGGATCCGCGGGCCCTCCGCATGGCGGTCGACGCCTTCCGGGTCGTGGAGGTCGTGGGTCTCCCCGAGGCGGCGTACGCCCTCACCGAGGCGGCCGTCTACCTGGCGGCGGCGCCGAAGTCGAACGCGGTGGCGAAGGCCATGGCGCGCGCCGCCGAGCTGGTCGAGCGCACCGCCGGCGCGCCCGTACCGCCGCACCTGCGCTCCGCCGCCACCGCCGGGGAGCGGGCGCTGGGGTTCGGGACCGGATACGTGTACCCGCACGGTCGGGGCGGGATCGTGGCGCAGCGGTACCTCCCCGAGGACGCCGGCGATCCCGTCCTCTTCGTCCCGGGGGACGCGGGTGAGGAGCGAGAGCTGGCCGAGCGGCTGCGAGCCGTAGACCGGATCCTGGGGAAGGCGCGCCGTGCTCCGGCGGAGGAGGGTGGAGGCGAGCCGCCGCATCCCGCCCGCTAGCCTGACGCCATGTTCGTCCGTCTGCGCTGGTTCGGCCTCGGCGTCCTCGCCACCGTGGGAGCCGGATGCTACGTCGTGGTGAAGGTGCGCGCCCTCCGCCGCCGGCTCGGTCCGGGGACCGTGGCACGGGTCGGGGTCGGGGTCCTCGCCGACGTCGTGGAGCTCGCCGGGCGACGCCTGGCCGCGAGCGGCCCGCCGCGGAGGGAGGAGGGGAGGGGGGGCTAACCTTCCGGCCCCATGGACTCGAACGCGATTCGGCGGACCTTCCTCGACTTCTTCGCGGCGCGAGGCCACACCGTCGTGCCGTCGGCGTCGCTCATCCCCGTGGACCCGACGCTCCTGCTCACCGTCGCCGGCATGGTCCCGTTCAAGTCCTACCTCCTCGGTGAGGAGACGCCGCCGTACCCGAGGGCGGTGTCGGTCCAGAAGTGCATCCGCACGGCGGACATCGACATCATCGGAACGACCGCCCGGCACATGACCTTCTTCGAGATGCTCGGGAACTTCAGTTTCGGCGACTACTTCAAGGAGAAGGCGATCCCGTGGGCGTACGCGCTCGTCACCGAGGGCTTCGGGCTGGATCCGGACCGGCTGTGGTTCACCGTTCACGAGAGCGACGACGAGGCGGCCGCGATCTGGATCGACGAGGTGGGTGTCGCGCCCGAGCGACTCCAGCGGCGTGACCGGGACAACTTCTGGCAGATGGGTGTCGCCGGCCCCGCCGGGCCGTCCTCGGAGATCTTCTACGACCGTGGGGCCGAGTACGGCCCCGACGGGGGTCCCGTCGTCGACGAGGAGCGGTTCGTCGAGATCTGGAACCTCGTCTTCATGCAGTACGTCCAGGACGAGCCGTACCACGTCGTGGGCGACCTGCCGGCGAAGAGCATCGACACCGGCGCCGGGCTGGAGCGCGTCGCCATGATCCTCCAGGGGGTCGACTCGGCGTTCGAGACCGACGTCCTTCGCGAGATCATCGCCGTCGCCGAGGGGACGACGGGGGCTCGCTTCGGAGCCCGGGAGCGCAGCGACATGTCCCTGCGCATCATGGCCGACCACGCGCGGGCGGTGACGTTCCTCATCGGCGACGGCGTGGTGCCCTCCAACGAGGGACGAGGGTACGTCCTCCGACGGCTCCTGCGACGGGCCGTACGTCACGCCTTCCTGCTCGGAGCCGAGGATCCGGTGATCCCCCGACTCGTGGACGCCACCGTGACCACGATGGGGGAGGCGTATCCGGAGATCGCGCGCCGGCAGGCGTTCATCCGTGAGATGGCCGAACGCGAGGAGCACCGTTTCCGCCGAACCCTCGAGTCGGGCCATCAGCTCCTCGAACAGGCACTCGGCACCCTCGCGGAGGGCGAGGCGCTGTCCGGCGCCACCGCCTTCAAGCTGCACGACACGTACGGGTTCCCCGTCGAGCTCACCGAGGAGATCGCCGCCGAGCGGGGTCACGCCCTCGACCGTACCGAGTTCGAGACGATGATGGCGGAGCAGCGGGAACGGGCCCGGGCCGCGTTCCGGGGGGGCGCCGCCGGCGACCTCGCGGAGGGGTATCGCAGCCTGCTGCGCGGTCTCGAGCCCACCGAGTTCCTCGGCTACGAGCGGGAGGAGACGGAGGGACGCATCCTCGCCATCCTGCGGGAGGGCGAACGTGTCGAACGAGCGGACGAGGGCCAGGAGATCGAGGTGTTCCTCGACCGGACGCCCTTCTACGCCGAGTCGGGGGGGCAGCTCGGCGACATGGGAACCGTGGAGACGCCGACCGGCGCGCTCCGCATCGACGACACCCGGTTCGCGCTTCCCGGCATCCACGGTCACCGGGGCCGGGTCGTGCGCGGCGTCGTCCAGGTGGGCCAGGAGACGCGGGCGCGCATCGACCGGGTGCGACGAGAGCGCATCCGCAAGAACCACACCGGGACCCACCTCCTCCACTGGGCCCTGCGCAGCGTCCTCGGGGAGCACGTCCACCAGGCCGGGTCGCTCGTGGCACCCGACCGCCTCCGTTTCGACTTCAGCCACTACGCGGCGGTTCCGGGCGACGCGCTCGAGGAGATCGAACGGCTCACCAACGAGCGGATCATCGAGAACGCACGGGTGACGACCCTCGTCACCACGAAGGAGGAGGCCGAGCAGATGGGCGCGCTCGCCTTCTTCGGGGACAAGTACGGGGAGCGGGTCCGGGTGGTGCGCGCCGGGGAGTACTCGACCGAGCTGTGTGGCGGTACGCACGTCCCCAGCACGGGTCAGGTGGGGCCCCTCGTCCTCGTCGGAGAGGGGTCGGTGGGGGCGAACCTGCGGCGGGTCGAGGCACTCACGGGAACACGGGCGTACGCGTACCTCAGCGAGCTGCGGCAGCGCCTGCGCCGGACCGCCGGCGCCCTCAACACCCAGGAGAGCCAGCTCGTGGAGGTGGCGACGAGCCTCGCCGAGCGCCTGCGCGCCCAGGAGGAGCGACTGGCCGCCTTCGAGGACCGGGACCGTGCCCGGACCGCCGAGCGGCTCCTCGACGAGGCGGAGGAGCGGGACGGTCATCGCCTCGTGGTCGCCGCCGTCGACGGCCTCGGCGCAGACGCGCTGCGGGCGCTCCTGTTCCAGGTGCGCGATCGGGTGGAGTCGGGGATCGTCGTCCTCGGCTCGGCCCGGGACGGGAAGGGCGGCCTGGTCGGGTGGGTGTCCGACGATCTCGTGGCGACGGGGATCTCCGCCGGCGAGCTCCTCGCCGAGGGCGCGCGGATCCTCGGCGGAGGGGGGAGTCGGGACCCGCGACTCGCCCAGGCGGGCGGCCCGCACGGGGAGCGCATCCGGGACGCCGTCGCCGTCGCCCGGGAACGCGCCCGGAGCGCGCTCCTCGCGCCGTGAGCGCGGGCCGCGTCCTGGCGCTCGACCCCGGCGAGAAGCGGATCGGTGTCGCCCTCTCCGACCCCGGCGGGGTCGTCGCCCATCCGCACGCCACGATCGATCGGACCGGGACCGACGTGTCCGTCGCGCTGCGCGAGCTCTGCCGGGAGCATGGGGTGGAGCGCATCGTGGTGGGCCTGCCACTCACCCTCGGCGGCGAGGAGGGCCGCGGGGCGGCGGCGGCCCGACGGCTGGCACACCTCGCCCGGGAGGCGACCGGGCTCGACGTGGAGCTCCTCGACGAGCGATTCACGACGGCGATCGCCGAGGCCGCGCTCCTCGAAGGGTCGGTACGGCGCCGGCGGCGGCGCGAGCTGCGGGACCGCGTCGCGGCCGCGGTGCTCCTCCAGGCGTACCTCGATCGCCGCAACGCCCGGGGTGGGGGAGAGGAGGCCTCCCATGACGGGACGTGAGCCGGCCGGCGGGGGCGCCCCGCCGCCACGACGCGCCGTGCTGATCGGTGTCGTCCTGGCGGCCCTGCTCGCAGTGGCGGCCGTCCTCCTCGGTGCGCGGCTCCTCGCCGGTGCCGTCGCCGGCGGCGCGCCGAGCGCACCGGTTCCGGGGATCGCCGTCGAGGTCGACGTGCCGGTGGGGGCGTCGGCGCGGACGATCGGGGACCTGCTCGAGGCGGCCGGTGTCGTGGACGCCCGGCGGTTCGAGCGGGAGGCGGCGCGTCGCGGCGTCGCGTCGCAACTGCGCGCCGGGCGTTACGCCCTCGAGACCGGCATGGACGTCGATGCCGTCCTCGACCGCCTCCTCGCCGGTCCCGTCGAGCATTCCTCGCTGCGGGTGACGGTTCGGGAGGGTCTCGCCGTCGACCGGGTGCTCGACGCCATCGCCGAGCAGACCGGCCTCGCCCGCGCCGACCTGGTGGCCGCCCTCGAGAGCGGCGCCGTGACGTCGCCGTACCTTCCCGAGGAGCTCCCCGACGGGGTACCGCCCCTGGCGCGTTGGGAGGGGCTCCTCTTCCCGGCGACGTACGAGGTGGGCGCCGACGACACCGCCGTCTCGCTCCTGCAGCGCATGGCGGACGAGATGGTGACGCGGATGGCGGCCCAGGACTGGTCGCGACTGCCGAACCTGGGGGTGGATCGGTACGGGGCCCTCGTCGTGGCCTCCCTCGTGGAACGGGAGGCCGTGCTCGACGAGGACCGGCCGCTCATCGCCTCGGTGGTGTACAACCGGCTCGCCGCCGGCATGCCGCTGCAGATCGACGCGACCGTCGTCTACGCCCTGGGGACGAACCCGGGCCGGGTGACCGCCGACGACCTCGAGGTGGACTCCCCCTACAACACCTACCGCATCACCGCACTGCCGCCGACGCCGATCGGGACGGTCGGCGAGGCCTCGCTCGAGGCGGCCACGCACCCGGCCGGCACCGAGTACCTGTACTTCGTGGTCGTCTCCCGCGACGGGCGGCACGGGTTCTCGACGACGTACGCCGAGCACCGGCGCAAGGTCGAGCAGGCCAAGGCCGACGGGGTGCTGCCGTGAGACTCGTGCTCCTGGGCGATCCCGTGGCCCACTCCCTCTCCCCACGCCTGCACGAGGCCGCCCTCCGCGTCCTCGGGATCCCGGGCAGCTACACCGCCCGTCGCGTCGACGCCGGCGGGCTGCAGGAGGCGTTCATCGAGCTCCGCAACGGCCGTCTCGACGGCGCGAACGTGACCATGCCGCACAAGGCGGCCGCGTTCGTCGCATGTGACCGGGTCTCGGCGGTGGCGCGGCAGGTGGGGGCGGTGAACACCCTCGTCCCGGAGGGAGGTCTCGTCCGCGGGGAGAACACCGACGTGGAGGGGATCCGCCGCGCCTGGCGGTGGGGCGGGTTGCCGGAGGACGCCCCCGTCCTCGTGCTGGGAGCGGGCGGTGCGGCCGCGGCCGCGGTGGTGGGTCGGCCCGCCGGGGTGGAGGTGCTCGTCTCGGCGCGGCGCACCGCCCGTGCCGGGGATCTCCTGGCGCGGCTCCACGTCGAGGGGACCGTGGTTCCCTGGGGCGAGCCGGTCCCGGGGGCCGTCGTCGTGAACGCCACCCCGGTCGGGATGGACGGGACGAGTCGCCTCCCCGAGGCGGTCCTCGCCGCTGCGGAGGGGCTCTTCGACATGGCGTACGGACACGGGCCGACGCCGGCCACCACGACGCTGCGCGCCCGAGGCCGGCCGGTCGTGCCGGGGACGGAGATGCTCCTCGCCCAGGCCGCCGCCTCCATCCGGATCTGGACCGGTCGGGAGGCTCCACAGGAGGCGATGCGCGCCGCGCTCACGACCCCGTGAGGGGCGGCGCCCGGCGCGGTGTCGGGCCACGGCGTGACGGGGCAGACGGCTCAAGACGGGAGCCGAGATGCCGAAGTTCTCGGGTGTGGGCCGCGGCAGGCCCGGGTCACCCAAGGAGGAACCGTGGCGGGCGACGTCGGGAACGTCGGGACGATGCTCCTCGAGGAAGGGCTCCTCGACGAGGAGACCCTGGAACGGGCGATCGCCCGTCAGGCGGAGCGCGGCCTGCCCCTGCGCGACCTGCTCGTCGACGAAGGGCTCGTCGACGAAGGCGACCTCGTCCGTGCGCTGGCGACACGACGTGGCATCGAGTTCGTCGACCTCGACGAGACCGCGCTCGATCCCGCGGCGGCCGCGCTCGTTCCCGAGTACCTGCGACGCCGGTACCGGCTCCTGCCCATCGGCTTCGAGGACGGCCGGCTGGTCGTCGCCATGGCCGACCCCGGGAACGTCCTGGCGATCGACGACGTGCGGGCCGTCTCCGGCCAGGACGTGAAGGTCGTGGCCGCCACCGCCGAGGACATCGAGGCGGCGGATCGGGCGGCGAACCGACTCGACGCCACCGTCGGGGACCTCGCCGAGCTCGCCATCGGGACGGAGGAGGAGGCGTTCACCGACCTCGACCTGGAGACGGCCGTCGAGGAGGCGCCCGTCGTCAAGCTCGTGAGCTCCGTCCTGGCACGGGCCGTGGTGGAACGGGCCTCGGACATCCACTTCGAGCCGGGGGAGCGGGAGCTGCGAATCCGGTTTCGGATCGACGGCGTCCTCCACGAGGTGATGACGACCTCACGGTCCGTCGCCAACGCCGTGGTGAGCCGCATCAAGATCCTCGCCGACATGGACATCGCCGAGCGACGGCTGCCGCAGGACGGACGGGTCTCGCTGCGGCTCGGCAGCCGGTCCGTGGATCTCCGGGTGGCGACGCTGCCGTCCATCTACGGCGAGAAGGCCGTGATCAGGATCCTCGACAAGAGCGGCGGGATCGCTCCCCTCGACGAGCTGGGGTTCCTCCCCTACAACCTCGAACGGTACCGCCGGGCCTACACGAGGCCCTACGGGACGATCCTCGTGACCGGACCGACCGGATCGGGGAAGACGACGACGCTGTACTCGACCCTGGCGGAGCTGAACCGACCCGAAGTGAACATCATCACCGTGGAGGACCCCGTCGAGTACCGACTCGAGGGGATCACCCAGATGCAGGTGAACCGGAGGGCGGGGCTCGACTTCGCCGGTGCGCTCAAGTCGATCCTGCGCGCCGACCCCGACATCGTCCTCATCGGGGAGATCCGGGACGGCGAGACCGCGAAGATCGCCACCGAGGCGGCCCTGACCGGACACCTCGTCCTGTCGACACTGCACACCAACGACGCGCCATCGTCGGTGAACCGTCTCGTCGACATGGGGGTCGAACCCTTCCTCGTGAGCTCGGCGCTCGACGCGGTCGTCGCCCAACGCCTCGCCCGCCGGCTCTGTGAACGGTGCAAGGCCCCCGTCGACCCCGATCCCGAGGTCCTCGCCGAGGCCGAGGCGGTGCTCGGGGAGACCGAGCCGACCCTCTTTCGGGCCGTCGGGTGCAAGCTGTGTGCCCAGACCGGGTATCGGGGCCGCATCGCCCTCAACGAGGTGATGCTCGTCACCGAGGAGATCAGCCGCCGCGTCGTCGAGCGCAGCTCGAGCGAGGCGCTCGGTCGCACGGCGGTGGCGCAGGGCATGCGCACCCTCCGCGCCGACGGCATGGTGAAGGTGGCGCTCGGACTCACCTCGATGGAGGAGGTACTCCGTGTGGTCGCCTGAGACGGCGGACCTCGGCGAGGGATTCCGAGGCGCCGAGCGCGAGCTCGGTCGAATGCTCGTCGAGCGACGGCTCATCACCGCCGACGCCATGGAGCGATGCGCCCTCGAGGCGGAGCGAAGCGGGAGCTCCCTCACCCGGGTCCTCATCGAGACGGGTCGCGTCGCCGCCGCCGACGTCCTCGACGCGGTGGCAGAGCACCTCCGACTGCCCCGCTGTCGCATCGACGGCGGCTTCCTGCCCGACCCGGCACTCGTCGGCAGGCTGACGGGGGAGCTCGCCGAACGGCTGCAGGCGCTCCCCTACGGCCGGGAAGGGGACGGCACGATCCTCGTCGCCGTCGCCGACCCCCTCGACGAGGCGAAGCGGCGCGAGCTCGGCGTGGCCCTGGGGAACGACGTCCGGCTGGCCCTCGCCGAGCGTGGTCCCCTGACGGAGGCCATCGCCCACACCTACGGCACCGCCACGGGGCCGGCAGGCGCCGAACCCGCGCCCACGCTCCAGGTGAACGACCTCCTCGAGGTCCTCCTCGAGATGGGCGGCTCCGATCTGCACCTCACCGCCGGGACGGTTCCCCAGGTGCGAGTCGACGGGGAGCTCGTCCCCCTCGAGCGGTTCGGGAGGCTGGCGCCGGCGCCGCTGCGCTCCATGATCTACGGGATCCTCACGAATCGCCAGCGACGCGTCCTCGAGGACGAGCGGGAGCTCGACTGCTCCCACCCCCTCCCCGGGAAAGGACGGTTCCGGGTGAGCGTCTTCTTCCAGCGGGACTCCATCGGCGCCGTGATGCGGGCCATCCCGAACACCATCGCGCCACTCGAGGAGCTGGGAATGCCTCCGGCGGTGGGTGAGCTCACCCGACTCACCCGCGGCCTCGTCCTCGTCACGGGACCGGCGGGGTCGGGCAAGTCCACCACCCTCGCGTCGCTCATCGACCGGATCAACACCACCCGGGCGGCGCACATCATGACGGTGGAGGACCCCATCGAGTTCATGCACCGCCACCGGCGGTCCATCGTCAACCAGCGAGAGGTGGGGGCCGACACGCTCTCGTTCGCGTCGGCCCTCAAGCACGCCCTCCGTCAGGACCCGGACGTCATCCTCGTGGGAGAGATGCGGGATCTCGAGACGATCGCGACGGCGATCACCGCCGCGGAGACGGGGCACCTCGTCCTCGCCACCCTCCACACCATGAACGCCGCCCAGTCGGTGGAGCGGATCATCGACGTCTTCCCGGCACATCAGCAGCAGCAGGTCCGGATCCAGCTCGCCGGCACGCTGCAGGCGGTCGTCGCCCAGCAGTTGCTCCCGAGGAGACATCGGGAGGGGCGGGTGGCCGCGGTGGAGTTCATGCGGACGACGCCGGCGATCCGCAACCTCATCCGCTCCGGGAAGATCCACCAGATCCCCACCGCGATGCAGGCCGGGGGGAAGCTCGGGATGCAGACGATGGACCAGGCCCTCGCCCGGCTGGTGAAGGCCGGGGAGGTGGAGTACGCGGCCGCGCACGAGCGGTGCCACGACGCCGGGGCGTTCACCTCGCTCGTCGACGAGCGCCTTCGGGTATGACCGCCACCTTCGAGTACAAGGTCCGGGACCGCACCGGGAAGGTGTCCCGGGGCCACATCGAGGCCTCCTCCCCCGAGCTCGCGGCGCGCGCCCTGCGACAACGCGGGCTCGTCCCGTTGCGTGTCGCCAGACGCCGCTCCGGCGGACTGCAACGGGAGATCACCATCCCCGGCCTGGGGAGACGGGTTCGCCAGCGCGACCTCGTCCTCTTCACCAGAGAGTTCGCCGCGATGGTGAACTCCGGCCTCTCGCTCATCAAGGCGCTGTCGGTCCTCGTCGAGCAGACGAGCAGCCCGGCACTCTGCGCGATCCTCGAGGCGGTGAAGACGGACGTCGAGGAGGGGACGAGCCTCTCGGCGGCCCTGGAACGACACACGCGCGTCTTCGGTCGGCTGTACGTGGCGATGGTCAAGGCCGGAGAGGCCGGCGGCGTGCTCGACGAGACGCTCAACCGTCTGGCCGACATGCTCGAGGCCGGCATGAACCTGCGCTCGAAGGTCAAGGCCGCCCTCGCCTACCCGGCCGTGGTCGGGATCCTCATCGGCGTCATCACCACGGGCATGATCGTCTTCGTCGTTCCCATCTTCGAGGGGATGTACGCGGATCTCGGTGAGGGGGCCACCCTGCCGTTCCCCACCCTCGTCCTCGTCCACGTCTCGGAGATCGTGCGCGGATGGTGGCTCGTCCTGACGGTGCTCCTCGCCCTGGTCGTCCTCGGGTTCCGGCAGGCGAGGCGGACCCCCTCGGGACGCCTCGCCTGGGACACCCTCAAGCTCCGTCTCCCCGTCTTCGGCACGCTCTTCCGAAAGACCGCCCTGGCGCGCTTCGCCCGAACGTTCTCGGTGTTGAGCCGGACCGGCGTTCCCGTCCTCCAGACCCTCGACATCGTCGGTGAGACCTCCGGGAACGCGCGCATCGAACGGGCCCTGGCCGAGGTGAAGGCGTCGGTGCGGGAAGGGCAGTCCCTGGCGCGACCGCTGGCCCGGCACGACGTCTTCCCGCCCATGGTCGTGCAGATGATGACGGTGGGGGAGGAGACCGGGTCCCTCGACGACATGCTCGGCAAGGTGGCCGACTTCTACGACCGGGAGGTCGAGGACCTCGTCAACGCCCTGACGAGCCTCATCGAGCCGCTCCTCATCGTCGCCATGGGGATCACCGTGGGTGGGATCCTCATCGCCCTCTACCTGCCGATCTTCAACCTCGCCTCCGTGGCCACCTGAGCACCCGCCACAACCGCGGCTCAAGGAGGGCCCTGCCGGTGACGATGGCATCCCGGGGGGTCGAGAGGCGGCCCCGGACAGCGAGGAGGTCATCGCCCATGCAATGGATGCGCGAACGTCTCAGACAAGAGGAGGGATTCACCCTGATCGAGCTCATGGTGGTGGTGTTGATCATCGCAGTTCTCGTCGCCATCGCCGTGCCCTCGTTCATCGGATTCCGGAGCCGCGCCCAGGACCGAGCCGCCCAGGCCGAGTTGCGCAACGTCCTCATCGCCGAGAAGGGGTACTGGCTCGACAACTCGAAGTTCACGAACAACCAGACGGCGCTGAAGGCCTTCGAGCCGACGATCCAGGTGACGACGACCGCCGTCGGCAGGCTCACGTCGGCGTCTCCGGTGGGCGTGTACCTCTCGGTGAGACGCAACGACGACGCGGTCTGCATGGTGAAGGTCGCCGACTCGGGGAACACCTTCGCCATCTTCGACGACGAGTCGACGAGCGGCGGGACGTACTACCAGTGGTGGACGTCGAAGGGGACACCCGCGTGCCCCACCACCGCGGGCACCGCGCCGAAGGGCTGGTCGGCCCGGGGTTGGCCCAAGACGCCGAAGGCGTGAAGCCACGCCTACAGAGGAGGTGACCGGGACGGCGGCGGCGCCGTCCCGGTCGCGTCCGGGGGTCCGCCGGCGCAGCGAAGACGAGCCGTAAGCTCCCGAGATCCATGACCACGCCCCTCCTCGCCGCCGGATGCTTCCTGACGGGCCTCGTCGTCGGGTCCTTCCTCAACGTCGTGGCCTACCGGGTCCCGCAGGGCCGCTCCGTGGTTCGACCCGGCTCGGCCTGCCCCGCGTGCGGGACGGCCATCCGTCCCCGCGACAACCTCCCGGTGGTCTCCTGGCTGATCCTGCGGGGCCGCTGCCGAGCCTGCGGGACGCGGATCCCCCTCCGGTATCCGGTGGTGGAGCTCGGCAGCGGCGTGCTCTTCGCCGCGACGGCGCTCCTCGTGGGGCCGTCGTGGACCCTCCCCGCGTACCTCTGGTTCGTGGGGGTGACGCTGACGGTGGTCCTCACCGACCTCGACCATCACCTCATCCCCAACCGGATCCTCTACCCGGGGACCGCGGTCGGGGCGGCGCTCCTCCTGGGAGGCGCCGCGCTCGAGGGCGACGCGGGAGCGTGGTTGCGGGGGACCGCCGCCGGGCTGGGGACCTTCGCGGTTCTGCTCGGTCTCGCCATGGCGGCCCGCGGCGGTTTCGGACTGGGGGACGTGAAGCTGGGTTTCCTCCTCGGGCTCTTCACCGGCTACGTGGGATGGGGACACGCGGTGCTCGGCCTCGTCCTCGCGTTCCTCCTGGGAGGTGTCGTCGCCATCCTCCTGCTGGTGACGGGCCGCCGCGGGCGGAAGGACGCCATCCCGTTCGGTCCCTACCTCGTCGTGGGCAGCTACGCGGCCATCGCCTTCGGAGATCGCATCCTCTCCTGGTACCTGGGGTGAACCGCCTCGAGGGCGATTCGGCGCGGGCTGATCCTGGCTGCTACGTTCCCTGACGTTCGGCTGGTTGCCCCGGAGCGGTGCACAGTGCTCCGGGTATGAAGGGGTACACGAACCGGGTGCGGAGAGCGACATGTCGGTGACCGTCGGGGTGGACATCGGCGGTACGGCCGTCCGGGCCGCGGCGCTCGACACGAGGAGACGGGGGCGAACCCTCACGCGGTACGCCACGATGCCGCTGCCCCGCGGCGCGGTCGTCGCCGGGGAGATCGTCGACGAGGGCGCGGTCGGCGAGGCCGTCGCCGCCCTCTTCCGCCAGGCGAAGCTGCCCACGCGCCGGGTCGTCGTGGGAACCGCGAACCAGCGGCTGGTCGTCCGGCGGGTCGACGTGCCCCGCATGGGGGAGGAGGAGCTCGTCGAGGCGCTCCCGTACCAGGTGCAGGACTCCATCCCGCTCGCCGTCGAGGACGCCCTGCTCGATTTCGTGCCGCTCGAGCCGTTCGTGACGCCGGAGGGAGAGCCGATGCTCGCCATCCTCGTCGTGGCGATCCATCGCGACGCGGTGGGTGCGATCCTGCGCGCGCTCGCCGCGGCGCACGTGGAGCCCGCCGCCATCGATCTGCAGCCGTTCGCCCTCGTTCGCGCCGCCTTCGGGATCGAGCCGGCGTTCGAGCGCCCGCGCGAGGCGATCGTCGACATCGGGGCCTCGGTGACGCAGGTGGTGATCGGTCGGGGGGGCGTGGCCGAGTTCGTGCGGCTCCTTCCGCGCGGAGGGGACGACTTCACGGAGGTCCTCGTGAAGGGCGCCGGCCTGCCCTGGGATCACGCCGAGGAACGGAAGCGGGAGGTGGGAGTCGTGCCGCCGCGCGCCGAGGACGACGACTCCGGGGAGGAGGCCCGGGACGAGGAGGCGGTGCTGCGGCGTCTCCTCACGCGGGAGGCCGACGGACTCGTCGAGGAGGTGAAGGGGTCCGTCTCCTTCCACCTCTCCCAAGGCGGAGAGGGCGGCCTGACGAGGCTCCTCGTGGCGGGGAACGGCGCGCGGCTGCCTCACCTCGCCAACCGGCTCAGCGCCGCGCTCGGTGTCCCGGTGCGTCCGGTGAAGGTCCTCGAGCACATCGACCTGGGGCGTGTCGGGCTCGGCGAGCAGGCGATGCTCGACGCGCAACCCGTCCTCCCCACCGCGGTGGGGCTCGCCCTATGGGGGATGGCCTGATGCGCCCGATCAACCTGCTCCCCCCGGAGGCCTTCGCGCGACGGCGGCGGCGCCGGCTCGTCCTCCAGGCGGTGCTCGTGGCCGTCGCCTACCTCGGGCTGCTCGCCGTTCTCACCCCGGTGTGGACGGGACGGGTGGCCAACGCCCGGGCGGCCCTCGCCGCCCAGGAGGCGACGAACGCCGAGCTCGAGGGGCGCATCGCCGATCTCGCCGACGCCCAGAGGATCGCGGATCGGTACCGGCAGGAGGCGGACATGGTCCGCGGGGTCCTCGCCGACGACGTCTCGTGGGGGCGTCTCCTCAACGACCTGGGCCGCGTCATCCCCGACCGGGTGTGGCTGGAGGGCTTCAGCGGAACGGTCGACGTCGGGGCCGCGGCGGGCGCGGCGGCGGGCTCGATCGAGGTCTCCGGAGTGGGATTCGACGTCCCCGACGTCGCCGAGTGGTTGCGCGCGCTGGACTCGGACCGGTACCCGGGGGTGGCCGGGACGTGGGTGTCGAGCATCACCGACGACCTCATCGGTGACACCCCGGTGGTGCGGTTCGTGTCGCAGGCGGCGCTCACCGACGCGGCCCGATCGACCCGGGCGAGGACCCGGGTCCCGGAGGTCGGAGGGTGAGACGCGGGATCGTCCTCGGGACGCTGGCCGGGGTGCTCGCGGTGACGACGGTCCTGTGGTGGCTCTTCCTCGTCGGCCCGCGCGACCGGGAGGCCGCGGGGATCCTCGACCAGCTCCAGACCGCGCAGGACCGGGAGCAGGGGCTTCGCACCGAGCTGGCCCGACTCCGCGACGCGGAGGACCGGGAGGTGAGCTACCTCTTCGCGATCGGCGAGATGGAGCGGAGCATCCCGGAGACCGCCGAGCTGGATGCGTTCCTCGAGTCGGTGAACACCCTCGCCGACGAGACCGGCGTGGAGCTCCAGGGCATCGACGCCGCCGAGCCGGCGGCCCCCGAGGGGGAGGGCGCGCCCTTCGAGATCGACGTCTCCCTCTCCCTCGAGGGACGCTACTTCGAGGTCCTGGGGTTCCTCTACGGCGTCGAGGCGATGGAGCGGCTCGTGCGGGTCGACGGCCTCTCCATCACCCCCGTCGAGACGGTCGCGGCCGCTGAGTCCACGAGCCCACCGGACGCCGCGGCGGCGACGGGTGCTCCCGGCGAGACGTTGCTCCAGGTCGAGCTCGATGCGAGACTCTTCACGAGGACCGAGCTCCCGCCCGCGGGGCCGGCGCCCGGAGCGGGGCCGCCGGGGTCCGGCGCCGGCGGAAGGGACGGGGGGAGCGGAGGAGGAACGTCGGGGTGAGCCGAGGGCGGACCGATGGGCTCGTGGCGACGCTCCTGGCGCTCGTCATGGTCGCGACCGCCCTGGCCGCCGGATGGCTCGTGCTCTCCTCGGGGGTCCTCGGCGGGACCGGCGCGCGGCCGTCCCCGGAGCCGACGCCGGCGGTGGCGGCGAACGTGGCCCCTCACGCCGGGCGGGGCAGGATCGAGCCGAACGCCTCCTTCCAGGTGGCCCAGCCGCGGGACCCGTTCCGCCCGCTCGTCACTCCGGAGTCGTCGGCACCGGCGCTTCCGGGCGGTGGCGGCGAGGCGGGGGGCGGCGTCGTGCCCGGGAAGACCGTGACGCTCGTGGAGATCCGCGACGTGAACGGGACGCTGCGAGCGACGATCATCGTCAACGGCGTGACCTACGACGTCGCCCCCGGCGAGACGTTCGCCGACGCCTTCGCGGTGGTGAAGCTGACGGCGGACGCCGCGGTTCTCATGTACGGCGACACCGTGTTCCAGCTCTCCACGGGGCAGCAGATCCTCAAGTGACCGCCGTGCCGTGCCGCGGACACGCCATTACCCTGCCGGGGCGATGCTGCGCTTCATGACCGCCGGGGAGTCGCACGGTCCCGGGCTCGTCACCATCGTCGAGGGTCTCCCCGCGGGGATCCCGGTGCGGCGCGCCGATCTCTCCCACGAGCTCGCCCGCCGGCGCCTCGGTCTCGGTCGGGGAGGGCGCATGCGCGTCGAGCAGGACGAGGTCGAGATCCTCGGCGGGGTGCGCTTCGGCGTCACCTTGGGGAGTCCGGTGGCGGTGCTCGTGCGCAACACCGAGTGGCCGCGCTGGCGAGAGGAGATGTCCCCCGAGCCGGGGGGGACGCGGCGGCCGTTGACCGCGCCACGACCGGGGCACGCGGACCTCGCCGGGATGCTCAAGTACGACACGAAGGACGCGCGGGACGTCCTGGAACGGGCCTCGGCACGGGAGACGGCGGCGCGCACCGTGGCGGGGACCCTCGCCAAGGGCCTCCTCGCTCGGGTGGGCACGACCGTCGTGAGCCACGTCGTGGCGATCGGGCCGGTGCGGGCCGACGACGCCCGGCGGCCCGGCCCGGCGGACCTGGCGGCGGTCGACGCCTCGCCGGTGCGTACCCTGGACGTCACGGCCGAGGCGGCGATGATCGCCGCGATCGAGGCGGCGAAGGCGGAGCGGGACACCCTGGGCGGAGTCGTCGAGGTCATCGCGTACGGCGTGCTCCCCGGTCTGGGGAGCCACGTGCAGTACGACCGACGACTCGACGCGCGTCTCGCCGCGGCGGTCGTCTCGATCCCGGCCGTCAAGGGCGTCGAGCTCGGCGACGCCTTCGCCGTGGCCGGGGAGCGAGGGTCGGCCGCCCATGACGAGATCCTGCCTGCCGAGGACGGCGGCTTCCGCCGGGAGACGAATCGCGCCGGTGGGATCGAGGGGGGGATCTCCACCGGGGCGGCGATCCGGCTGCGGGCCGCGATGAAGCCCATCTCGACGCTGATGCGACCGCTGCGAACCGTCGACGTCGTCACCAAGGAACCCACCTCGGCCATCCGGGAGCGGTCCGACGTCTGCGCCGTTCCCGCGGCCGGGGTGGTGGCGGAGCACATGGTGGCGCTCGTGCTCGCCCAGGAGCTGCAACGCAAGTTCGGCGGGGACACGGTGGGCGACCTGGAGGCGGCGGTGACCGCCTACCGGGCCCGGCTCGCGGCGTACTGATGGCCCATCTGTGGCTCGTCGGCATGATGGGATCCGGGAAGAGCACCGTCGGGGCGATCCTCGCCGCCCGGCACGGCAGACCCTTCTACGACCTCGACCGGCTCGTGGAGACCGCCGCGGGGAGGACCGTGACCGAGATCTTCGCCGCCGAGGGGGAGGAGGGATTCCGGATCCGGGAGCGGCGCGCCGTCGTCGCGGTCTCGAAGGAGCCCGCCGGGGTGGTCGCCGCCGGGGGCGGCGCCGTCCTCGACCCGGAGAACGTCCGTCACATGCGGGATCACGGGCTCGTCGTGCTCCTCGACGCGTCCCTCGAGGTCCTGGCGCGGCGAAGCGGGCGGGGACGGGGGCGTCCGCTCCTGGGAGAGGATCCGCGCGTCACCCTCGCCGAGCTCGCCCGTCGCCGGCGAGACGCCTACCGGCGGGCGGCGCACCGGGTCGTTGCCGCCGACGGGCCGGCGGAGGAGGTGGCGGACGCGGTGGAGGCGGTATGGATCGACACGTGATCACCGAGCGAGGCCGTCCCGTCTCGGTGGTGGCGGTGGGTCCCGGGGCGGCGACGGAGCTGGGAGGACTCCTCCCGGAGCGGTCCGGCCGGCGGAGCGTCGTCGTGTTCGCCCAGCCGTCGACGCATGAGCTCGCCGCCCGCGTCGCGGCGTCGCTGGGCCGCCGCGGACTCCGGGTCGCGGTGGCCGTCCTGCCCGACGGGGAGGAGGCGAAGACGCTCACGGGGCTGGAGGACGCGTACGCCGTCATGAACCGGTCGCGTCTCACCCGGCTCGACACCGTCGTCGGCGTCGGCGGGGGAGCGCTCACCGACGCCGCGGGCTTCGTGGCCGCGACGTACCTGCGGGGGATCGAGTTCGCCGCGGTCCCGACGACGCTCCTCGGCGCGGTCGACGCCGCGATCGGGGGGAAGACGGCCGTGAACGTCGGGGGGAAGAACCTCGTCGGCGCGTTCCATCACCCGGCCGCGGTCGCCGTCGATCTCGACGTCCTCGCCGGGCTGCCCCGGAGACTCCTCGCGGAGGGGGCCGCCGAGGTCCTCAAGGCGGGGCTCGTCGCCGATCCGGTCATCCTGGCGCGCTACGAGGAGCGGGGACTCGACGCGCCGCTCGCCGACCTCGTGGACCGGGCGGTCCGGATCAAGGTCGAGGTGGTGAGCGAGGACGCCCGGGAACACGGTCGGCGGGCCATCCTCAACCTGGGACACACCATCGGTCACGCCGTGGAGCACGTCGGTGGGATCTCCCACGGAGCGGCGGTGGCGATCGGGCTCGTCGCCGCGGCCACGATCTCCCGACACGTCCTGGGATTCGCCGAGGAGGAGCGCGTGCGGAGCGTCCTCACCCGGCTGGGCCTTCCCGTGGCGGCTCCCGGTCTCGACGAGGGCCGGGTCCGGGCGGCGATCGCGCTCGACAAGAAGCGGGACGCCGGAGGCGTGCGCATGGTCCTCCTCGAGGCGGTGGGGGTTCCCCGGGTGACGCCGGTGGACGATGCCGTCGTAGGCTACGGGCTGGCGGCGGTGGGGATCGCCCCGACCCGGAGCTGAGCAAGGAGTCGCGCGACGGCATGATCTCGACGAACGACGTGAAACCCGGCATGGCCCTCAACCTCCCCGACGGGATCTTCCAGGTGGTGGAGTACCAGCACGTCAAACCCGGGAAGGGCAAGGCCTTCGTGCGCATGAAGCTGAAGAACGCACGCACCGGCGCGGTCCTCGACCGGACGTTCCGCGCCGGAGAGAACGTCCCGCACGCCCGAATCGATCGCCGCGACCACCAGTTCCTCTACCGCGACGACCTCGGATTCCACGTGATGGACCAGGAGACGTACGAGCAGCTCTGCGTCCCGCCGGGCGTGGTGGGAGAGGCGGCCCGGTACCTCGTCGAGGGAGCCACCGTGCGCCTCGCCATGTTCGAGGGCAACCCCATCGCCGTCGAGCTCCCCGCGTCCGTGGAACTCGAGGTGGTCCACGCCGAGCCCGGGGTGAAGGGCGATCGCGTCTCCGGGGCGACGAAACCCGTGACGCTCTCCACCGGGCTCGTCGTCCAGGCGCCGCTCTTCGTGGAGGAGGGCGACCGGGTGAAGGTCGACACCCGCACCGGGGACTACCTCACGCGCGTTTCGTGACCCGAGAGGAGGCCCGCGCCCAGGCGCTCGCCGCGCTGTACGCCGCGGAGAGCACCGGGGCCGACGTCCCCGACGTCTCCGACCTCCCCGGCCGGGCTCGCCGCCTCGCCGCCGCCGTCTGGGAGCACCGTGCCGGCCTCGACCGGAGGATCGGGGAGGTCGCCAGCGGGTGGCGGATCGAGCGCATGCCGGCGGTCGATCGCAACATCCTCCGCATCGGCACCTTCGAGCTCCTCCACACCGACACCCCGGTGGGGGTGATCGTGTCGGAGGCCGTGAAGATGGCGAAGCGCTTCTCCACGTCGCGCTCCGGCCGGTTCGTGAACGGTGTCCTCGGTCGAATCGCCGTCGACGTCCGGGGCGGGGAGGGCGATTCCGGGTGACCCCGGGTCTGCTAGGTTCCGCCCCGGTACCCCACCGACCTTTAAGCCGGTCCGGAGAGGCTGGCAAGGGAGGCAGCATGAGTCCAGCGGCGCGCCGCGTCATGGACGCCGACGATGTGCGTCGGGTCCTGAAACGGATGGCCCACGAGATCGTCGAACGGCACCGCGGTACCTCGGACCTGGTTCTGCTCGGGATCCCCACCCGAGGTGTTCCCCTGGCCGCCCGTCTCGGGGAGGCACTCGCCGAGGTCGAGGGAAGCACGGTCCCGGTGGGCAGCCTCGACGTCGGCATGTACCGGGACGACCTCGACCGCCGGCCGCGCACGCCGCTCGGTCCCACGAGGATCCCCGTGGCGCTCGACGGGACGACGGTGGTGCTCGTCGACGACGTCCTCTTCACGGGCCGGACGGTCCGGGCCGCGCTCGACGCGGTCGCCGATCTGGGACGGCCCCACCGGATCCGACTCGCGGTCCTCGTCGACCGCGGTCACCGGGAGCTCCCCATCAGAGCCGATCACGTGGGGAAGAACCTGCCCACGGCGCTCACCGAGCGCGTCACCGTGCAGCTCGCGGAGACCGACGGGCGCGAGGGCGTGTGGATCGAGGAGGCCACGCCATGAGACATCTCCTCTCGACCGAGGCGCTCGGCGCCGACGAGATCACCGGCCTGCTCGACGACGCCGAGCGTTTCCTCGAGGTCCTCGCCCGGCCCATCCCGAAGGTGCCGGCCCTGCGGGGCAGGACGGTGGCGACCCTCTTCTTCGAACCCTCGACGCGGACCCGGTTGAGCTTCACCCGGGCCGCCCGGGTGCTCTCCGCGGAGACGCTCTCCCTCGCGCCGGGGAGCTCCTCGGTCACGAAAGGGGAGAGTCTCCGGGACACGGCGGCGACGATCGTGGCGATGGGGGCCGACCTGCTCGTGGTGCGACACCGCTGTGCCGGTGCACCGGCGCGGGTCGCCTCCTGGGTGGACGTCCCCGTCGTCAACGCGGGGGACGGGGCACACCAACATCCCACCCAGGCCCTCCTCGACTGCCTCACCCTCCGCCGGCGCCTCGGGGACCTCACCGGGCGACGGATCGGGATCGTCGGGGACATCCGCCACTCGCGGGTGGCGCGTTCCAACGTCTTCGCCTTCGCCGCCCTCGGCGCGGAGGTGGTGCTCATCGCCCCCCCGACCCTGCTGCCGGTGACCACCGAGGGGTGGCCCGTCCACGTCGCCACCGACCTCGACGAGGCGCTCGAGAAGCTCGACGTCGTGTACCTCCTGCGGGTCCAGACCGAACGGGGCGGCGCATCGGTGTTCCCCTCGCTGCCGGAGTACGTGCGGCGGTTCGGTCTCACCCGGGAGCGGCTCGGTGCGCTCCGACCGGACGCGGTCGTCCTCCACCCGGGACCGATGAACCGGGGGGTCGAGATCTGCGACGAGGCCGCGGCCGACCCGCGATGCCTGGTTCTCGATCAGGTCGCCAACGGGGTGGCGGTGCGGGCGGCGGTCCTCTTCCGCCTCCTCGGAGGGAACGTCGATGCGTGACCTCCTCCTCCGCGGCGGCCGGGTCCTCACCGAGGACGGCCTTCGGCGCGCCGAGGTGCGCATCGTCGACGGGGTCGTCGCCTCCGTCGGCCCGGACCCCGGTCCGGCCGGGGAGATCATCGACTGCACGGGTGCGTGGATCGGGCCGGGGTTCGTCGACGTCCACGCCCACCTACGAGAGCCGGGCGAGGAGTGGAAGGAGGACGTCGCCTCCGCCTCGGCCGCCGCGGCGGCCGGCGGGTACACCGCGATCGTCGCGATGCCGAACACGACCCCACCGATCGACGCCGGGCACCTGGCCCGGTTCGTCGCCGGGCGCGGGGCCGAGGCCGGTCTCGTCGAGGTGGTGAGCGCCGGATGCATCTCGGAGGGGCGGGCGGGCCGGCGGCTCGCCCACCTCGACGACCTCTGGGACGCCGGGGTGCGGTTGTTCACCGACGACGGGGACGCGGTGTCCGACGCCGGGCTGATGCGACGCGCCCTGGAGTACCTCGGGGAGCGGGGGGGCGTACTCGCCCAACACGCGGTGGACCCGGGGCTCGCCGCGGGAGGCCACCTCCACGAGGGAGCGGTGTCGTCGCTGCTCGGACTCCCGGGGATCCCCGCCGAGGCCGAGGAGATCGTCCTCGCCCGGGATCTCGCGCTCGTCGCCCGGACCGGGACGCGCTACCACGTCCAGCATCTCGCCACCGCCCGGGGCGTCGAGCTCGTCGCCGCGGCGAAGGAGGCGGGGCTCCCCGTGACCGCGGAGGTGACGCCGCACCACCTCGCCTTCGACCATCGCGCCGTCCTCGAGACCGATCCGGTCTTCAAGATGATGCCGCCGCTGCGCGCCCCCGAGGACGTGGCGGCGCTCCGGAGCGCCCTCCGGGCGGGGATCGTGGACATGGTCGCCACCGACCACGCTCCTCACGCCTCCCACGAGAAGGACGTGCCCTTCGAGGAGGCGCCCAACGGGGTCATCGGTCTGGAGTGGGCGGGCGCGATCGTGCGCACCTGCGTGGGTCTCGACGCGGAGGCCTTCTTCGACCGGCTCTCCACCGCCCCGGCGCGCCTCGCCGGCTTCGAGCACCAGGGCGGACCGGTTCGGGTCGGGGGGGCGGCGAACCTGACCGTCTTCGACCCGGAACGGACCTGGGTCCCGGAGGGGACCGTGTCGCGGGCGACGAACACCCCCTACCTGGGGATGGAGCTGCGGGGACGGGTCGTCGCGACGATCCATCGCGGGCGGGTCACCGCCCGGGAGGGTCGCCCCGTGGCGGTGACCCGATGAGCGTCGGCATCCTCGTGACGGCCGACGGCGAGGTGTTCCGGGGACGGTCCGTCGGGGCCGGGGGCGTCGTCACCGGGGAGGTCGTGTTCAACACGACGATGACCGGCTACCAGGAGGTGGTGACCGACCCCTCCTACGCCGGACAGGTCGTGGTCATGACCGCACCCCACATCGGGAACTACGGGGTGAACGCCGCCGACGATCAGGCCGACCGGCCCTACCTGCGGGGCTTCGTGACCCGGGCCATGAGCCGTATCCCCTCCTCCTGGCGAGCCGAGGGGAGCTTCACCGCGTACCTGCGGGAACGGGGGATCGTGGCCCTGACCGACGTCGACACCCGGCGGCTCACCCGCCACGTCCGGACCCGGGGCGCCATGCCGGCTGCCCTCGGCACCGACGTCGACGTCGCCGAGCTGCGCGCCCTGGCGGCGTCGGCGCCCTCCATGGCGGGTCGCGACCTCGTGGCCGAGGTGACCACGAAGGTCCCGTACACCGCCACGCCGACCGGGCCGGCGGTCGCCCGGGTCGTCGCCTACGACTTCGGGATCAAGCGGGACATCCTCGCGGCCATGAACCTCCGCGGGATCGAGGTCGAGGTGGTTCCCGCCACCACCTCGGCGGCAGAGGTGCTCGCCCGCGGCCCGCACGGAGTGTTCCTCTCCAACGGACCCGGCGATCCCGAGCCGCTCACCGCCTCGATCGCCGCGGTGCGCGAGCTCCTCGGAGCCGTGCCCGTCTTCGGGATCTGCCTCGGCCACCAGGTCCTCGGTCTCGCCCTCGGGGCGCGCACCTTCAAGCTCCCGTTCGGTCATCACGGCGGCAATCATCCGGTGCGCCGGCTCCACGACGGCCGGGTCGAGATCACCTCCCAGAACCACGGCTTCGCGGTGGACCTCTGGTCGCTCCGCGGCGAGGAGCCCCCCCCGCTGCGGGGGATGCCCGGCCCGGAGCTCCTGCCCGAGGTCGTCGTCACCCCGTACGGGGAGGTGGAGAGCTCCCACCAGAACCTCAACGACGGCACCCTCGAGGGTCTGCGCTGCCGTGACGTGGCCGCCTTCTCGGTGCAGTACCACCCCGAGGCGGCACCGGGCCCGAACGACGCCGCGGTCCTCTTCGACCGCTTCCTCGACGTGGTGATCCGGGAGGCGGGCTGATGCCCCGGCGCGACGATCTCGAGAGCATCCTCGTCATCGGGTCCGGACCGATCGTCATCGGACAGGCCTGCGAGTTCGACTACTCCGGCACCCAGGCGGTGAAGGTCCTGCGCGCCGAGGGGTACCGGGTCGTCCTCGTCAACTCGAACCCGGCGACCATCATGACGGACCCGGAGTTCGCCGACGGGACGTACATCGAGCCCATCACCCCGGAGGTGGTCGAGGCGGTGCTGCGGAAGGAGCGTCCCGACGCCCTGCTCCCCACCCTGGGCGGCCAGACGGCCCTCAACGTGACGCGACGGCTCGCCCGCGGAGGAGTCCTCGAGGAGCTGGGCGTGGAGCTCATCGGCGCCGGGCTCGAGGCGATCGAGACGGCGGAGGACCGGGGCCGATTCCAGCGAGCCATGGAGGGGGCGGGCATCGCCACCGCCCGCTCCCGCTACGTGCACGACGTGCCCGAGGCGATCGAGGCGGTGGCGGAGCTCGGATTCCCGGTCATGGTCAGACCCTCCTTCATCCTCGGTGGCGGAGGCACCGGGGTCGCCCACGACGAGGAGGAGCTCCGCGCCGTCGTCGCCAACGGCCTCGAGGCGTCCCCGGTCCACGAGGTCCTCGTCGAGGAGTCGGTGCTGGGGTGGAAGGAGTTCGAGCTCGAGGTCATGCGCGACCGGCTCGACAACGCCGTCGTCGTCTGCTCCATCGAGAACCTCGACCCGATGGGGGTGCACACCGGCGACAGCATCACCGTGGCGCCGGCGATGACGTTGAGCGACCGCGAGTACCAGGCGATGCGAGACGAGGCGATCGCCTGTCTGCGCATCGTCGGGGTCGCCACCGGGGGCTCGAACGTCCAGTTCGCCGTCGACCCGCGGACGGGCCGGCGGATCATCATCGAGATGAACCCGCGGGTGTCGCGATCGTCGGCGCTCGCCTCGAAGGCCACCGGATTCCCGATCGCGAAGATCGCGGCACGGCTCGCCGTCGGATACACCCTCGACGAGATCGCCAACGACATCACCGGGGCCACCCCGGCCTCGTTCGAGCCCGCACTCGACTACGTCGTCGTGAAGGTCCCGCGGTTCGACTTCGCCAAGTTCCCCTCCGTGGCGCCGGTCCTCGGCACCTCGATGCAGAGCGTCGGGGAGGCCATGGCGATCGGTCGCACCTTCCCCGAGGCCCTGCAGAAGGCCCTCCGCAGCCTGGAGGCGGGCCGGAGCGGCCTCAACGGCGACGGCGGGGAGCGGCCCTTCCGCGCCATGGCCACCGACGCGCTCCTCGACGCCGTCGCCGTCCCCTCCCCGGAGCGCATCTTCCAGGTCGCGGAGGCCCTGCGCCGGGGGGTCGGTGTCGAGGAGCTGGCGCACCGGACCGCCATCGACCCCTGGTTCCTCGACGGCATCGCCCAGATCGTCGAGAGCCGGGAGCGGCTCGAGGCGGCCGGGCCCACGCCGGAGGGTCTCGTGGAGGCGAAGCGGCTCGGGTTCTCCGACGAGCAACTCGCCCACCTCTGGGAGATCGAGGCGACGACGGTACGGCGGCACCGTGCCGAGCAGGGGATCGCGGCCACCTTCAAGACGGTCGACACGTGCGCGGCCGAGTTCGCGGCGCGCACGCCGTACTTCTACTCGACGTTCGAGGAGGAGGACGAGACGGCGCCCCCGCGGCCGGGCACGGTGGTGGTGCTCGGCTCGGGTCCGAACCGCATCGGCCAGGGCATCGAGTTCGACTACTGCTGCGTGCACGCCGCCTTCGCCCTCCAGGAGGCGGGGTACGACGCGGTGATGGTGAACTGCAATCCGGAGACCGTCTCCACCGACTACGACACCTCCGACCGCCTCTACTTCGAGCCGCTCACCGACGAGGACGTGCTGGCGGTGGTCGCCGCGGAACGACCGGAGGCGGTCATCGTGCAGCTCGGCGGACAGACGCCCCTCCGTCTCGCCCCCGCCCTCGCCGCGGCGGGGATTCGCATCGCGGGGACCTCGCCCGAGGCGATCGACGCCGCCGAGGACCGGGAGCGGTTCTCGGATCTCTGCACTCGTGAGGGGATCCCCCAGCCGGCGCACGGGATCGCCACCTCGGTCGTCGAGGCGGAGGACGTCGTGGACCACATCGGGCTGCCGGTGCTCGTTCGCCCCTCGTACGTCCTCGGTGGGCGCGCCATGCGGATCATCTACACGGTGGGGGAGCTCTCCGGGTACCTCTCCGAGCTGTACGGCGCGGTGCCCGGCGGTGAGGTCGACCTCTCCGAGGCTCCGCTCCTCATCGACCGGTTCCTCGAGGCGGCGACGGAGGTCGACGTCGACGCGGTGTACGACGGCGTGGAGCTGTACGTGGGCGGGATCATGGAGCACGTCGAGGAGGCCGGTGTCCACTCCGGAGACTCGGCGTGCGTCGTGCCGCCCCCGACGCTGTCCCCGACGGCGCGGCGCCGCGTCGTCGAGTACACGGAGCGGCTGGCGCGGGGGCTCGGCGTCCAGGGGCTGCTCAACATCCAGTACGCGGTGCGAGGGGACGACGTCTACGTCCTCGAGGCGAACCCTCGGGCCTCGCGGACGGTGCCCTTCATCTCGAAGGCGACCGGGGTGCCGCTCGCCAAGGTCGCCACCCGGGTCATGATGGGGGAGACCCTGGCCGAGCTGCGACGGGCCGGCGTGGTCCCCGCGGCGACCCCGGAGTTGCCGTACGTCGCCGTCAAGGAGGCGGTGCTCCCCTGGCGTCGCTTCCCCGGGGAGGACACGGTGCTCGGTCCGGAGATGCGCGCCACGGGGGAGGTCATGGGCATCGGCCCCGACGTCGGCGTGGCGTACGCCAAGGCGCTCCTCGCCGCGGGGCACCACATCCCGCTGGGCGGAGGGCTCTTCCTCTCCCTGGCCGACCGGGACAAGGCGCTCGGCGTGGAGGCCGCCCGGCTCTTCGAGGAGCTCGGGTTCAAGATCTTCGCTACCCACGGGACGGCGGGACACCTCGCCCGTCACGGCATCGCGAGCACCCACGTGGACAAGGTGGGGGAGGGTCCCTACGACCCGATCCGGCTCATCGACGCCGGGGAGATCCATCTCGTGGTGAACACCCCCCGGGGGGGACGTGCCCGTGGCGACGGCCGCCTCATCCGCATCGCGGCCACCCGGCACGGGATCCCGTGTGTGACGACGGTCCAAGGCGGGTTGGCCGTCGCCCGGAGCATCCGGTCGGGCCACGGCGCGGTGTTCGAGGTCACCAGCCTCCAGGACCACCATCGCAGGGCCGGGTGGCGGTGAAGCGCCTCGCGGTACGGCTCGGTCCCGTTCTCCTCGACACGCCGCTCGTCGCCGCGGCCGGGACGTTCGGATCCGCCTGGGAGTTCGCCCGCACCGCCGACCTGAGCGCCTACGGCGCCGTCGTCGCGAAATCGGTGGCCCCGGAGCCGTGGTCGGGCCGGCCGGCGCCGCGCCTCGCCCCGACCGGGACGGGCATGTTGAACGCGGTCGGGATCCAGAATCCCGGAATCGACCGCTGGCGGAGCGAGGTCGCTCCACGGCTCGCGACTCTCCCGGTGCCGGTGTGGGGGTCGGCGGTGGCGCACGGCACCGACGGGTTCGCCACCGTGGGTCGCGGTCTCGAGGCGGCGGGCGTGGCGGCGATCGAGATCAACCTGTCCTGCCCCAACCTCGAGGGAGACGGGATCTTCGCCCTGGATCCGGACCTCTCGGCGCGGGTCGTGGCGGCCGTGCGGGAGGCGGTGGCGGTTCCCGTGGGGGCGAAGCTGTCGCCCGATGCCGGGGACATCGTCGCGGTGGCGGGCGCCGTGCTCGAGGCGGGTGCCGACTGGGTGGTCCTGACGAACACGGCCCGGGGCGCGGCGATCGACCCCTGGAGGCGCCGTTCCCTCCTGACGTCCCCGGTGGGGGGCTACTCGGGACCTCCGCTCAAACCCATCGCACTCCGTTGTGTCTGGGAGGTCGCCCACGCCTTTCCCGGGGTGCCCATCGTCGGGTGCGGCGGGGTGCGGACCGGGCTCGACGTCGTCGAGTTCCTCCTGGCGGGTGCGAGCGCGGTGGCGCTGGGGACGGTGCACTTCGCCGAGCCGCGGGCCGGAGGACGGGTTCTCCGTGAGTTCCTCCACTACCTCGACCGGTCCGGAGTCCAGGACGCGGCGAGCCTCGTGGGAGCCTGCCGGCCATGGTGACCGATCCTCCCGTCCTCGTCGCCCTGGACCTCCCGACCGCGGAGGAGGCGGTGGATCTGGCCATGCGACTCGCGCCTCACGTCGGGGGGTTCAAGGTCGGACTCCGGCTGCTCCTGGGAGTCGGACCCGCCGTCGTCTCCGCCCTGGTGGGTCTGGGCCGGCCCGTGTTCGCCGACGCGAAGCTGCACGACATCCCGACGCAGGTGGAGGCGGCGGCGCGGCGTCTCGGACGTGCCGGGGCCCGGTGGGTGAGCGTGCACGCCGCCGGTGGGGTGGAGATGATGGAGGCGGCCGTCGGGGGGGTCGCCGCCGGCGCCGGCGAGGCGCGCGCCGGTGTTCTCGCCGTCACGGTCCTCACCTCCCTGGACCGGGCGGCCCTGGCTCGCGTGGGGATCGACCGGAGTCCCGGCAAGCTCGTGTCGGCGATGACGCGGGCCGCGGCCGCCGCAGGATGCGAAGGGGTGGTGTGCTCGCCCCAGGAGCTCAACGTGGCACGCGACGTGGCACCCGGGCTGCTGCGCGTCACCCCTGGCGTGCGTCTACGGCCCGGGGATGACGACCAGCGACGCACCGCCACGCCGGCGGAGGCGCGTCGACGGGGCGCCGATCTCCTCGTCGTGGGACGGCCCGTCGTCCGGGCCCCGGATCCGGTGGCCGCGGCGGCGGCCCTCGCCGCGGCGGTCGTCGGGGAGGAGGACGGGTAGCATCCGAGCCGAGAGGAGTGGACGATGTTCGAGCAGAGCGACGCCGAGCGCGACGCGGCGCTGCAGAAGGCCGCCGCGGCCCGCCGGCAGCGGGCCGAGATGAAGGTCCTGTTGAGTACCGGGAGCCTGACGCTCGCCGAGGTCCTCGCCCGTGCCGAGGACGACGACGTCGTGGCCCGGACCAAGGTGGGTGCGCTCCTCGTGGCGCTGCCGGGGGTGGGGAAGGTCCGGGCGAAGCGGCTCATGGAGGAGCTCGGCATCGCCCCCAATCGTCGCATCCGGGGACTGGGAGACCGGCAGCGTGCCGCCCTCCTCGAGCGCTTCTCCTGATCCCGACGGGCGGCTGCTCGTCGTCTCCGGACCCTCGGGGGTGGGGAAGTCGAGCGTCGTCCACGGGGTCCTCGCCCGGACCGGCGCGCGGTTCTCCGTCTCGGTGACGACGCGGGCTCCCCGGGTCGGGGAGCGCGAGGGGATCGAGTATCACTTCGTGGACGACGAGACGTTCGACCGGCTGCTCGAGGAGGGCGCCCTCCTGGAGTGGGCGGAGTACGGGGGACACCGGTACGGGACGCTGCGCGCCGAGGTGGACGACCGGCTCGCCGCGGGCGAGGACGTCGTCCTCGACATCGAGAACGAAGGGGCCCGGCAGATACGGGAGCTACGGCCCGACGCGATCCTCGTCTTCCTCCTGCCCCCTTCCCGCGAGGACCTCGAGGAGCGCCTGCGCGCCCGGGGGGACACCGATCCCGAGGACGTCGCCCGCCGCCTCGCCGTCGCCGACCGGCAGATCGCCGAGGCGTCCGAGATCTACGACCACCTCGTGGTGAACGCCGACCTGGGGCACGCGATCGCCCAGGTCGTCTCTATACTGGAGCGCGCCGGCCGCGACCAGCAGGCCTGAGCGCACGTCCGGCGCCTCGACCACGAACCAGGAGTCCCTCCCATGCTCGTCGAACCGCCCATCGGAGCGCTGCTGGAGAAGGCCGGGTCGCGCTACGGCCTCGTCGTTCTCGCGGCACGGCGCGCCCGGCAGATCAACGCGTACTTCAACCAGCTCGGCGAGGGGCTCGGAGGGTACGTTCCTCCACAGGTCCACACCCTGTCACGGATGCCGCTCTCCATCGCCTTCGAGGAGATCTTCGAGGACAAGGTCGTCCCGGCCCCGGCCGAAGGCTGATCGTGCTCGCCGGGCGGCGGATCGTCCTCGGCGTGACCGGAGGCGTGGCCGCGTACAAGACGGCGGCGCTGGCACGCCGCCTCCTTGAGGCGGGCGCCACGGTACGACCGGTGATGACACAGGCGGCCACTCGTTTCCTCGGGCCGCAGACCCTGGCCGCGCTCACCGGGACGCACCCCGTCGTCGACCTCTTCGGCGACCGATCCGTGAGCCCGCACACCGAGCTGGCGCGCTGGGCCGAGGCCGTCGTCGTCGCCCCCACAACGGCCGCCACGCTGGCCCGCCTCGCCCACGGACTGGCCGCGGACGCGGTGGCGGCGACGGTGCTGGCCACGACGGCGCCCGTGCTACTCGCTCCGGCCATGCACACCGAGATGTGGGAGCACCCGGCGACACGCCGCAACGTCGCGACGTTGCTCGGCGACGGCGTCCGGTTCGTCGGGCCGGAGACCGGGGAGCTCGCCGGCGGCGACGTCGGAGCGGGGCGGATGGCCGAGCCCGAGGACATCGTCGCGGAGCTGGAGCGAGTCCTCGCCGCGGCGGAGCGCCTCTCCGGATGGCGCGTGCTCGTGGACGCGGGGGGCACGAGGGAGCCCATCGATCCGGTGCGGTACATCGGGAACCGCTCGTCCGGGAAGATGGGGAACGCCATCGCGCTGGTCGCCGCCGAGCGCGGCGCCCACGTGGTCCTCGTGACGACGGCACCACCGGCGACCCATCCCCGGATCCGGGTCGTCTCCGTGGAGACCGCGGCGGAGATGGCCGAGGCGGTGTGGCGTGAGGCTCCCGATCAGGACGTCGCGGTGTTCGCCGCGGCCGTCGCCGACTTCCGGCCGGCGTCGCCGGCGCCGGCGAAGCTCCGGCGCTCCACCGGGCTCGAGGCCGTCGCCCTGGAGCCGACACCCGACGTGCTCGGGGGTGTCGCCACCCTCGAGCATCGCCCCTTCATCGTGGGTTTCGCCGCCGAGACCGGGGGGCTCGACGAGGCCATCGCCAAGGCCCGCCGCAAGGGCGTCGACCTGCTCGTGGCGAACGACGTCACCCGGGCCGGGTCGGGGTTCGGGACCGACACGAACGAGGTCACCCTGGTCTATCCGGATGGGCGGACCGAGGCATGGGAGGTCCTTCCCAAGCGGGTCGTCGCTGAGCGCCTCTGGGATCGCATCGAGGAGCTGCGGCGTCCGGAGGCCCGGTCCTGACGCGGGTCGCGCAGGTCGTCCCCGACCTGCCGACGTTCGCGGTGGACGACGGTTTCGCCTATCGCGTCCCAGAGACGCTCGAGGGGGTCGACGTCGGGAGCATCGTCCGTGTGCCGCTGGGGGGACGCCGGGTGCGTGGCTACGTCACCGACGTGCGGGACACGGAGGCGTCCCGCCCGCTGCGCGACGTGCTGCGGGTCTCCGGCGACCTGCCGGTGTTCGACCGTCGGCTCCTCGCCACGGCGCGATGGGCCGCGGCGTGGTACGTCGCTCCGCTGTCGGTCATCTTGTCGCGGTGCGCGCCGCCGCGCCTACCGAAGCGACTCCACCACTCCGCGCTCCCCCCCGTCCCGGCGGTGACGCCTCCCTTTCCCGGTCTCGAGGAGGATGGCCGGCGGACCCGCTGTGTCGTGTGGGGCGGTCCCGTCCATCGGGTGGTGGCGCCCCTCGCCGCGCCCGTGCTGGCCGCCGGGCGCAACGTGCTCGTCGTCGCCGCGACGGTGGCGGAGGCGGAGGAGGCCGCCGCCGGTCTGGGCTCGATCTTCGGGGCGCGGGTGCTGCTGGCGACCTCCGCGGCTCCCGCGGCCGTCCAGACGAGCTCCTGGAGCACCGCCGCGACCGGAGCCGGGTACCTCCTGGTGGGAACGCGCGAGGTGGCGTTCTGGCCCGCCGGCGAGGTGGACCTCGCCGTGGTCGCCGGCGACGGCCGGCCCGGCCTCCGCTCCCCGCAGACGCCCACCTTCGAGGCCCGGGCCGTCCTCCGGCGCCGGGCCGGCGTGGAGCGGTTCCGACTGGTGCTCGTCTCGGTCGTTCCCAGCTGTGAGGCGCTGGCGAGCGGGTGCGTCGTCGTCGAACCGCCCGGGAGGGCGTGGCCGCTGGTGGAGATCGCCGACCGGCGCGAGGAGCCGCCGGGAGGCGGCGTCGTCCTCGAGCGAGCCCGAGTCGCCCTGCGGGCCACGGTGCGACGGGGAGGACGGGCGTTCGTCCTCACCCGGCGACGCGGGTACGCGGTCGCGTTTCGCTGTACCTCCTGCGGCGAGCTGCGCCGCTGCCCGGTCTGCGGTGCCGCGGTCGATCGAGAGGGCCGCTGTCCCCGCTGCGACGCGGAGCGCGGCGGCTGCTCCGGGTGCGGCGGCCGGCGCTTCGTTCCGGTCGGCGCGGGCGTGGGACGGGTCGTCGAGGAGCTCCGTGGGGTCCTGGGAGACGAGGTGACCGGGCCGGGGGGCGCAGGCCGGGTCCTCGTCGGAACGGAGCGGGACCTCGTGGGGATGCGCGACCTGGACCTCGCGGTGGCCGTGGACACCGACGGCCTCGTGTTCGCTCCCACCTATCGCGCCGGGGAGGAGGCCCTCCGGCTCCTGGCGCGACTGGCAGCCACCGTCGGGCGCGGGCGCGGGCGTCGCTGTCTCGTTCAGACGTCGGCTCCGTCGCATCCCGTCCTCGTCGCCTTGCGCGGCGGTCGGCCCGTCGCGGCCATCCGCCACGAGCTGGAGGAACGGAGCGCACTGGGACTCCCGCCGGTGGGGGAGCTCGTGGCGGTCGAGTGTCGTCCCCAGACCGCGACGACGGCGGTGGACCGTGCGCTGCGTGCCGCCGTCGGGGCCGACGGCGAGCTGCTCGGCCCGGCTCCGGCGGGGCCGGGCAGTCGCTGGCTCATCCGCGGCGGCGACCTCTCCCGGGTTCGGGTTCGGCTGCGTGCCGCCGTCGGCCGGTTGCGCGATCAGGACATCCGGGTCCGGATCGACGTCGACCCACGCGAGCCTTAGCCCTCCGCCGCACCACCGGCACGGTAGCCTGGGGACCGCCATGACGATCTACCCCATCAGGACCTTCCCGGATCCGGTGCTGCGCACCCCGGCCGCCACCGTGACCGAGTTCGACGACGAGCTCCGCCGTCTCGTCGAGGACATGCTCGAGACGATGTACGAGGCGCCGGGCGTCGGGCTGGCCGCCCCTCAGATCGGCATCGCGAAGCGGATCTTCGTGGCGGACATCGGCGACGGGCCCTTCGCGATGGTGAATCCCGAGATCGTGGCGACATCCGGGTCCTGGACGTTCGAGGAGGGGTGCCTCTCGGTTCCTGGCAGATTCTGGGCAATCGAGCGGCCCGGCTACGCCAAGGCCCGGGGCTTCGACCCGACCGGCGCCCCCGTCGAGTACGAAGGGGACGAGCTCATGGGACGCGTCCTCCAGCACGAGACCGATCACCTCCGCGGCATGCTGCTCCTGACACGGCTGCCGCGACGGGTCCGTCAGCGCGCCCTCCGGGAGCTCCGCGAGGAGACGATGGACGTCTCGCGACCGCATTCATGAGGGCGGCGTTCCTCGGGACGCCGGCCAGCGCCGTTCCCTCGCTCGCCGCGCTCGCCGACGTGGCCGACGTCGTCCTCGTCGTCACACGTCCCGATCGCCGCCGCGGGCGCGGAGCCCGGCCGACACCACCGCCCGTGAAGACCGCCGCGCTCGAGTGGGGCTTCCCCGTGGCCCAACCGGAGGACGCCGCGACCCTGCAGCGGCTCCTCGCTCCGCTCTCCCTCGACCTCGCGCTCGTCGTGGCCTTCGGAATGATCCTGCCCCCGGAGGTCCTCGCCACCACCCGGCTCGGGTTCGTGAACGTCCACTTCTCCCTCCTCCCGCGGTGGCGGGGCGCGGCTCCCGTGGCCCGGGCCATCCTCGCCGGGGACGAGAAGACCGGCGTGAGTCTCATGCTCATCGACGCCGGGCTCGACACCGGACCGGTGATCGCCGCGGTGGGGACCCCCATCGCCCCCGACGAGACCCGGGGAAGCCTCACCGCCCGCCTCGCCCATCTGGGGGCGTTGCTCGTAGACGAGCGTCTCCCCGCGTACGTCGCGGGACGATCACTTCCCGTCCCGCAGCTCTCCACGGGAACGAGCCGGGCCCGGCCCCTGTCACGGGAGGAGGCACGGATCACCCCCTCGTGGGAGGCGCGGCATGCGGAACGAGCCGTTCGCGCCTTCCATCCCCGACCCGGAGCATGGGTCGAGGTGGAGGGTCGGCCCCTGAGGATCCTCGCGGCGAGTCTCGTGACCGACGCGACGGAACCCGGACGGATCGTGGCCCGCGACGGGCGGCCCGTGCTCGGGCTGGTGGGGGGAGGGCTGGAGCTGCGAACCGTCCAGCCGGCGGGCCGCACCCCGCAGGACGGTCGCTCGTGGCTGAACGGTCGACGAGGCGCCGGCGGCACGATCGCCCCGTGAGACCCGGCGTCGCCTCCCGGGTCGCCGCCGCCGAGCTCCTCGACCGGATCCTGCTCGAGGGGGCGTACACCAACGTCGTGGTTCCGAACCGGGTCTCCGCGCTCGAGGACCGGTCCCGACGGCAGATCCAACGGCTCGTCCTCACCGCGGTCCGGATGCTGCGGCGGATCGACCGGACCATCGCCGCGTACGCACGCCGGCCGCCGGCCCGAATCGACGCGGTCGCCCTCGCGGGCCTGCGCATCGGTGTCACCGAGATCCTCTTCCTCACCACACCGCCCCACGCGGCGGTCGACGGCGCGGTGGCGGCGGTCCGGGAGCGCGGCGGGGGGCGGGCCGCGGGCTTCGTGAACGCGACCCTGCGTGCCGTCGCGGCGGGAGGCGAGCCGGATCTGCCCGCGGGGATCGCCGGCGACGCCCTGCGTCTCGGTGTCCCGGAGTGGATCCTGCGGCGGCTCTCCGCAGCCTGGGGGATCGAGGAGGCCCGCGCCTTCCTCGAGGCCTCGAACCACGGTGCGCCCATCGGCGTGCGGGCCCGACCGGGCGCTCCGGCCGCGGGGGCCCCCGTCCCCGGAATCCCGGGAGCGTTCACCGGCGGAGCCCCCGCCGAGGTCCGCCGGGCACGGGAACGAGGGGAGGTCGTCATCGCCGATCCGGCCTCCGTCGCGGTGGGTCTCGCCGCGGGCCCGCGGCCCGGTGACGTCGTCGCCGACGTCGCCGCGGCCCCCGGAGGAAAGACCCTGCACCTGTGGGACCTCATGGAGGGCAGGGGAGTGCTCCTCGCCATGGACCGGCATGCCAGACGGGCGAGATCCGGCCGCACCCGCCTGGCCCGCCTCGGGGTGAGGGTCCCCTGGGTCGTGGGGGACGCGCGCCGGCCTCCGCTGGCGGAGAACACGTTCGACCTCGTCCTCCTCGACGCGCCCTGTACGGGCCTGGGAACGCTGCGCCGAAGGCCCGAGATTCGTCACCGCCTCCGGCCAGGCGCACCCGCCGCGCTGGGGGAGCGGCAGCGGGCCATGGTCGAGGCCGCGCGCCGGCTGGTGCGGCCGGGGGGTCGACTCGTGTACTCGGTCTGCACGGTCTTCCCGGAGGAGACGGTGGCGGTCGTCGCCGGGATGGGGGCCCATCCGCCGGAGGGCCTGCCCGGTCGGCGCTGGGGGGACGGGCTCCTCCTCGCGCCCCACCTCACCGCGACCGACGGCATGTTCCTCGCCGTCGTCGAGCGATAGGGGAGAGGGGAGCCGGATACACTCCCCAGGCATGGAGACCCGTGTGAAGATCGCCCCGTCGGTGCTCGCCGCCGACTTCTCCCGCCTCGGCGAGGAGATCGCCCGGATCGAGCGTCACGTGGACCTGCTCCACGTCGACATCATGGACGGCCACTTCGTTCCCAACCTCTCCCTCGGGATCCCCGTGCTCGAGGCGATCGACCGGACGACCGACCTCCCCCTCGACTGTCATCTCATGACGACGAACCCCGACGCCTACCTCGACCGCTTCCGGGCGGCGGGGGCGGATCTCGTGACGGTGCACATGGAGGTCTTCCCGGATCCGCGACACGTCGCACGCCAGGCCCGCGATCTCGGTCTCGGGTTCGGCCTCGTCGTCAACCCCCCGACGCCGGTCGGTGCCGTGGAGCCGTTCCTCGAGCTGTGCGACCTCGTCCTCGTCATGTCGGTCAACCCCGGCTTCGGAGGCCAGGCCTTCATCGGCGACGTGCTCGGCAAGGTGGAGCGCCTGAGAAAGTCGATTGACTCCGCGGGTCTCCCGACCGATATCGAGATCGACGGAGGGATCGGACCCGACACGGCGCGGCGGGCGCGAGCCGCCGGAGCGAACGTCTTCGTGGCGGGCACGGCGGTCTTCGGGGCCCCCGATCCGGTGGCCGCCGTCGCCGAGCTACGAAGGGTGACCCGTACCGATGCCTGAACGCCGCGAACACGTCCTCGTGGTCGACGACGACCCCGACATCCTCCAGTTCATCGCGACCAATCTCCGACTCGAGGGCTTCGAGACCTCGACCGCGGAGACGGGACGCGCCGCGCTCGAACTGGCGCGGGAGCGCCCCCCCGACATCGTCCTCCTCGACGTGATGATGCCGGAGATGGACGGGCTCACGGTGCTTCGGAAGCTCCGAAATCACCGGGGGACGGCGAACGTCCCGGTCATCCTCCTCACCGCCCGGGTGCTGGCGGAGGATCGGGTGCGGGGGCTCGACCTCGGGGCGGACGACTACATCACGAAGCCGTTCGACCTCGAGGAGCTCGTGGCGCGACTCCGCACGGTCCTGCGGCGGGCCCAGCAGATGCGGGACCTGTCGCCGCTGACCGGACTTCCCGGGAACTTCCGCATCTCCGCCGAGCTCGAGGAGCGGGTCCGGTCGGGCGCGCCGATCGCCGTCGTCCATGCCGACCTCGACAACTTCAAGGCGTTCAACGACCACTACGGCTTCATGCGGGGCGACCAGGTCATCAAGTTCACCGCCCAGGCGCTCCTCCAGGCCGCCGCCGAGTGCGGAGACCCGGCCGCGTTCGTGGGACACGTCGGCGGCGACGACTTCGTCGCGATCATCGACCCCGAGTACGTCGAGGAGTTCTGCCGGATGGCGATCGCACGGTACGACGACGGGATCCTCGACTTCTACGACACCAAGGACGCCCTGCAAGGCTACATCGAGGTGACGGACCGACGTGGCGAGCGACACGCGTTCCCGATCGCCTCGATCTCGATGGGAGTCGCCACGAACCGCCATCGCACGCTCTCCTCCGAGTGGGAGGCCTCGGCGATCGCCTCCGAGATGAAGGAGTACGCGAAGCGGGTCCCCGGCTCGAACTTCCAGATCGATCGTCGCACGTGACGCGAGGCCGTCGCGGCCCGCTATCCTGTGCTCCAGAGAAGCCCCCTTCAGGGCAGGGTGAAATCCCCGACCGGCGGTGACAGTCCGCGAAGCCCGCGAGGGCCCGACCCGGTGGAACTCCGGGACCGACGGTGAGAGTCCGGATGGGAGAAGGAGGGCGGTGTGCCGCGACGCGCCGACGACAAACCGGTCGACGTGCGCCGTGCCGAGGAACTGATGCGACTGGCCCTGGCGGAGACCGCCGGGACCCGCCCGCATCCGAACCCCAGGGTCGGCGCCGTGGTCGTATCCCCCGAAGGCAGGATCGTCGCGGCGCGGGCTCACGAGGCCGCCGGTCTCCCCCACGCCGAGGTCCTCGCGCTCGCCGACGCCGGAGCTGCGGCCCGCGGCGGGACCCTCGTCGTCACGCTCGAGCCCTGCGACCACCACGGACGCACCCCGCCGTGCACGACGGCCATCGTCGCCGCCGGGATCGCCCGTGTCGTGGTGGGGGCACCGGATCCCGATCCCCGGGTGCGAGGCCGTGGCGTGGCACGGCTGCGTGCCGCCGGGATCGAGGTCCACGACGGGGTGCTCGCCGACGTCGTCGAGGCGAACGATCCCGGCTACTTCCACCAGCGGCGCCACGGACGCTCCCGGGTCACCCTCAAGCTGGCTGCCACCCTCGACGGACAGGCGGCCGCGGCGGACGGGACCTCCCGCTGGATCACCGGCACCGCGGCGCGCCGCGACGCCCACCTCCTGCGCGCCGCGGTCGACGCGGTGCTCGTCGGGGCCGGAACCCTGCGTGCCGACGACCCGCGCCTCGACGTGCGGCTCGAGGGGTACGAGGGCCCCCAACCCCGTCCCGTCGTCGTCGCCGGCGGGGGAGACCTCCCCGCCGGCCGGGCCCTGTACGCTCGACACCCGCTCGTCTACCGCGCGAAGGAGGGCGAGGTCCCGGCGGGCACTGAGCTCGTCGTGGTCGCCGGCAACGGCGTTCCCGACCCCGCCACGGTGCTCGAGGACCTGGCGAGCAGGGGGTTCCTGGACGTGTTGCTCGAGGGAGGCCCCACCCTGGCCGCGGCGTGGCTGCACGCCGGCGTCGTGGACCGACTGGTCCTCTACCTGGGCGCGCGGCTCGGCCTCGGAACGGGCCTTCCCGTGCTCGAGGGCCGGTTCCCCACCATCGCCGCCGCCCGTCCGGTGCGGATCGATGCGGTCACGCGGCTCGGCGACGACCTGCGCATCGACGTCGCCATGGAGGTCTCGTGATGTTCACCGGAATCGTCACCGAGATGGGACGCATCGCGGCGGTGATACCGGAAGGGGAGAGTCGCCTCCTCGTGGTGAGCGCGCCGGCGACGAGCGCCACCCTCGAGGTGGGCGCCAGCGTCGCCGTCGACGGCGTGTGTCTCACCGCCGTCGCGATCGCCGGGGATCGCTTCAGCGTGCAGGCGGTTCCCGAGACGCTGGGGCGAACGACCCTCGGCGAGTTGCAGGTGGGCGCGGTGGTGGACCTCGAGCGACCGGTGCCGGCCGAGGGGCGGCTCGACGGACACATCGTCCAGGGTCACGTCGACGGGATCGGCACGGTCGCCGCGGTGCGCAGCGAGGGTGCCGGCGTCCGGATGCGCATCGACGTGCCGGCAGGGCTGGCGCGGTACGTCGTCGAGAAGGGATCGATCGCGGTGAACGGGGTGAGCCTCACGGTGACCGCCGTCTCGGCCGCGGACGGCGCGGAGGGCTCCTGGTTCGAGGTCGCCCTCATCCCCCACACCCTCACCACGACGGTGTTGGGGACGAAGCGGGTGGGTGATCGGGTGAACCTGGAGGTGGATGTGATCGCGAAGTACGTGGAACGGTGGATGGAGGCACGGACATGAGCTTCTCGTCGGTCGAGGAGGCGGTGGCGGCGATCGGACGAGGGGACTTCGTCCTCGTCGTCGACGACGAGGAGCGGGAGAACGAGGGCGACCTCATCCTCGCCGCCGAGAAGGCCACACCGGAGAAGCTCGCCTTCATGGTGCGGTACACGAGCGGGTTGATCTGTCTCCCGGTCGTCGGAGAGCGCCTCGACGAGCTCGAGCTCCCGCTCATGGTGGCGGAGAACACCGACTCCCACAAGACCGCATTCACCGTCTCCATCGACTACGCGAAGGGGACGACGACCGGCATCTCGGCCGCCGATCGGGCGGCGACCGCCCGGGCGGTCGCCGACCCGAGCACGGTGGCCGGGGACTTCCACCGACCGGGTCACATCTTCCCGCTGCGGTACCAGCCGGGCGGCGTGCTCGTCCGACCCGGACACACCGAGGCGGCGGTCGACCTCGCCCGACTCGCCGGGTTGTACCCCGGTGGGGTCCTCTCCGAGGTGGTCAACGACGACGGGACGATGGCCCGGGGCGCGACCCTCGTCGCCTTCGCCGAACAGCATCGCATCCCCATCATCAACATCGCGGAGCTCGTGTCGTACCGGTGGCGGAGCGAGGCCCTCGTCGAACGGGTGGCCGCGTCGCGGCTCCCGACCGAGTTCGGTGAGTTCCGGATCTACGGGTACCGGGCGGCGCCGGGAGGAACCGAGCACGTGGCCCTCGTCATGGGCGAGGTGTCGGGACGGGAGGAGGTGCTCACCCGGGTCCACTCCGCCTGCCTGACCGGGGACGTCTTCGGGAGTCGCCGCTGCGACTGTGGAGAGCAACTGCGGGCCGCGCTGCGCCGGATCGCGGTCGAGGGCGAGGGAGTCGTCGTCTACAACCCCGAGCACGAGGGGCGGGGGATCGGCCTCGTCGCCAAGCTCGCCGCGTACGATCTCCAGGAGCAAGGGCTCGACACCGTGGAGGCGAACGAGGCCCTGGGACTCGCCGCCGATGCTCGACACTACGGCGTCGACGCGCAGATCCTCTCCGACCTCAAGGTGTCGAGCGTGCGTCTCCTCACGAACAACCCCGACAAGATCCGGCAGCTCGAGCGGTTCGGGGTCGAGGTGGCCGGACGCGAGGCGCTGTGGGTCGAGGACAACCCCGACAACGCGTTCTATCTCCGGACGAAGGCGGCGAAGCTCGGCCACATCGACGACCGCGAGGGCCCACGATGAGCGGCATCGCCGACTCCGACGCGGCGCTCGACGCCCGGGGCATGCGCCTCGCCATCGTACGGGCCGTCTTCAACCGTCCGGTGACGGACGGGCTTCTCGCCGGGGCGCGCCGGGTCCTCGAGCGGGCCGGCGCCGAGGACGTCCTCGTCGTCGACGTCCCCGGCGCGTTCGAGCTCCCCGTCGTGGCGGACGCCCTCGCCCGACGGGGCTTCGACGGCGTCGTGGCCCTGGGGGCGGTCGTGGCGGGGGAGACCGACCACTACGAGCACATCGCCCGCGAGACGTCGCGAGGTCTCCAGGAGGTGGCCGTGCGCACCGGGGTGCCCGTCGGCTTCGGGGTCCTCACGGTGCGACGGGCCGAGCACGCCTTCGCCCGTAGCGCCCCGGGGGGAGACAACAAGGGTGCCGAGGCGGCCGCGGCCGTGGTGCGCACCGTCTCCGTCCTCCGCTCGCTCGAGGGGCGCCCCTGAGGGACCGCCCGCCGCGGCCCCGCCTTGTGTCTACCCCACGACGGCGGGTATCCTGCCGGCGACGAACGACGCAAGCGGAGGCGCCTGCTTCCCACCCGGCCACCGTCTCGTAGGTGCGACCGGGTCGAGCGACCCAGGCAGCACCGGACGCATGCCGCCGGTGCGCATCGGGCGGCGCCTCCCCGCGATGGACACCGAACAGGAGGTCCCCCGATCAGAGAACCGAGGGTCAACGACAGGATTCGCGTCCCCGAGGTGCGGCTCGTCGATCCCGAAGGCGGCCAGATCGGCATCAAGTCGATCGAGGAGGCCCGCTGGCTCGCCGAGCAGCTCGGTCTCGACCTCGTAGAGGTCGCCCCCGACGCCCGACCACCCGTCGTCCGGATGATGGACTACGGCAAGTACAAGTACGAGCAGTCCGTGAAGGCGCGGGAGGCTCGGAAGAAGCAGTCCCGGACCACCATCAAGGAGGTCCAGTTCCGCCCCAAGATCGGGGCGGGGGACTTCGCGGTCAAGCAGAAGCGCGTGGAGAAGTTCCTCCGCGAGGGCGACAAGGTCAAGGTCACCATGCGGTTCCGAGGCCGCGAGGTCACCCACCCCGAGATCGGGCACGAGATCCTGCGACGACTCGTCGAGAGCGTGGCGGAGGAGGGCGTCGTCGAGACCCCGCCACGGCTCGATGGCCGACAGATGACCATGGTCCTCGCCCCCGTGAAACGGGCGCAGCGGCCCGAGGCGGAGAGACCCGCCCCGGCCGGTGAGCCGGCGGCGGAGGCGGAACCGGGGACCGTGTCCGAGTAGGAGCGTGACAGCGTGCCGAAGATGAAGACCCACAAGGGAGCCGCCAAGCGGTTCCGAGCGAGCGGATCGGGGAAGATCCGGCATCGCCGCGCCTGGCGGGGCCACAACCGGTACAAGAAGAGCGCCGCGCGCTGGCGACGGGTCGAGGGCACGGGAGTGCTCGGCGGCGGCGACGCCAAGCGTGTCAAGCGGATGCTGGGACGCTAGGAGGCGCCATGGCTCGAGTGAAGCGATCGGTCAACGCCAGGAAGAAGCGCCGGAAGGTCATGGAACGGGCCTCCGGCTACACGGGGGCCCGGAGCCGCCGCTACCGCACCGCGCGGGAGCAGGTGATGAACTCGATGCAGTACGCGTACCGGGACCGGCGCGCCCGCAAGGGCCAGTTCCGGCGCCTCTGGATCATGCGCATCAACGCCGCGGCTCGCGCCAACGGCACGACGTACTCCCGCCTCATGGCAGGCCTCCGGGCGGCCGAGGTCGAGGTCGACCGAAAGATGCTCGCCGAGATGGCGGTCAACGATCCGGGGGCGTTCAAGGCGCTCGTCGAGGTGGCGAACGCCGCCGGGTGAGCGGGCGCGAGGCTCGGCTCGAGACGGCGCGTCGCCCGCGGACGGACGCCGGCACGCCGTGACCGACCTCCTCACCTCGACGCGGAATCCACGCGTCCTGGCGGCGAGGCGGCTCCGGCGACGACGGGAACGCGAGCAGACCGGACGGGTGCTCCTCGAAGGCCCGGGCGTCGTGCGGGGCGCCGTCGAGGCGGGGACCGAGCTCGTGCGCGTCTTCGTGCTCCCCGACGACGCCGCGGGGCGGCGACTCGCCGCCGCGGCGTCGTGTGAGGTCGTCGCCGTCACGCCGCAGGTCCTCGGAGCGATCGCGGGCAGCGAGCATCCGCGGGGACCGGTCGCCGTCGCGGTCCGACCGGCGTGGCGGCCGCTCCGAAACGTCCCGACCCTCGTCCTCTGGGAGCTCGGAGACCCGGGGAACGTCGGCACGCTCATCCGCAGTGCGGTCGCCTTCGGGTTCGACGTCGGGATCGTCGCGGGGACGGCGGATCCCTGGAGCCCGAAGGCGCTCCGGGCGGCCGCGGGCGCCCACTTCGCGGCCCGGCTCGGTGTCGTCTCCGGGCTGGACGACCTCGAGCGCGTCGGCCTCCGGCCCGTGGCGACCGTTCCCCGGGGCGGGCAGCCGCCCGGGCGGGTCCCCCGCGGGGCGGCGCGCGCGGTCCTGGTGGGCGAGGCGGGCACCGGGCCGCCCGCCTACTGTCTCGGCTCGACCCATGCTGCGGCCGCCTGATCCGCCACGTCTGCATCTGGTGGGAGG